>JANNFK010000072.1:0-44718 GCA_031379735.1 Caulobacteraceae bacterium
GAGACGGCGCTGGCCGCATGACAACGCCGGCGAAGGCATCTCGCGACTTCGGAGTCGCGGGGCCAAAGCATGAGACTTGAAAAACGATCCTGCGCCGGTGCTCAGCCGCAGGCAAACCGACTTGTTCAACAGTATTGGCGAACAGAGTCCCGGCGTGCGGGCAACGTCAAACACGCTCTACAATGTTGCGTCCTTGGCGAAGCCGATTTCGGCCGAGGTGATGTTGCGGTTGGTTTCCGACGAGCGATTGTCGCTCGACGAGCCGATGTCGCGCCATTGGATCGATCCCGATATCGCCAACGATCCGCGCCGTGATCTCCTGACACTACGCATTGCGCTGTCGCACCGAACCGGATTTCCGAATTGGCGACGCATGACCAACGGGGTGCTCACGTTTCAGAGTGAACCGGGCGCTGGCTTTACCTATGCGGGCGAGGGCTATGAATACGCGCGCCGCTACACGCAGTTGGGGACGGGCGAGCCGTTCGAACGGTCGGCGCAGCGGCTCGTGCTCGATCCGATTGGAATGCACAATACAGCCTACACACGTCGCGACTGGTTCGCCGGGCGCATCGCTGTGCCTCATGACGAGAGTGGCGCGGCGTTAGAGCCTGACATCAACGATAGAGAAATGCTCGCCTCGGATGATCTCTACACGACGGTCGGCGACTACGCACGCTTCGTCATCGCGGTGATGAACAATGAAGGCGTGTCGGCCGATATCGCGTCGCAGCGTTTGGCTTACGACGTGGAGCTGCGCGACGGTGGGTGCGGCGGCGATAGCGGTTTATCCATGGAAGCTTGCCCGCTCGGCGTTGGGATGGCCATGGGGTGGATGGTGTTTCGATATGAAGGTGAAACCGTCGTGACGCATGGCGGGAGCGATACGGGCGAACAGACTCTTGCGTTCTTCGTGCCTGAACGGCGCATGGGCGTGGTGATGTTCACCAATAGCGCCAACGGCAAACGTGTGTTTCCACAGATCGTCGCGCAACTTTATCCGAACCAGAATTATCTCGAACTTCTGCGTGCGCAGGCGCGCTAAGGCCGCATGCCGAAGCTACTTGATCCGGTTTCCCCCACGCGCTGCGCCAGGTTTGCCCATTCGCAGAGCAGTGACCGCGTGTCGCGCGGATCGATGATTTCTTCGGCGTAGAAGCTCTCGGCCGTGCGGAAGGGTGAGCGCAAAGCTTCGGCCCAAGCGCGAATTTCGGCGAGGCGCGTTGCGGGATCGGGATGGGCCTCGAGTTCGGCTTTGAAGGCCGCTTCGATGCCGCCTTCGAGCGGCAGCGAACCCCAATCGCCGCTCGGCCAACAATAGCGCACCTTGGTGCGTGTTGGGTTCATCATCGCAGAGCCTGCCAAGCCAAATGCTTGGCGCACGACGATAGAGCACCATGGCACGCGCGCTTGATAGACGGCCGACATCGCTTGCACGCCGAGCTTTACCGTCGCCGCACGTTCGTGCTTCACGCCTACGGCAAAGCCTGGGCAATCGACGAAATGCACGACTGGCAGGTGGAACGTCTGCGCGAGATCGACGTGCTTGATCAGCTTGCGGCAGACATCGGCTGTCCAGGCGCCGCCCATGAAGTGGGGATCGCCCGCCAGCACAGCGACGCTAAAGCCATCGATGCGGGCAAAGCCGGTGACGAGGCCGCGCCCCCATTGGCGGCCGGTTTCGAAGAAACTGCCCGTATCGACGCATGAGTCTACAATACGCCGCATCTTGTAAGGCACGCGCCGGTCGCGCGGAACGATGCTGATGAGCGAGTCATCGCGGCGATTGGTGGAATCGCTGGTTTCGGCGCGCGCAGGCAGTTCGTGGATTGATGCGGGCATGTAGGAAAGAAACTTGCGCGCGGCGGCGAAGGCTTCGGCTTCGCTGGCTACGATATCATCGACGCCGCCGTTCTTGCCGTTGATGTCGGCGCCGCCGAGGGTTTCTTTGTCGACGTCCTCTCCGATGGCTTTCGCAACGGGCGGCCCGGCGACGAACACTTGGCTCAAGCCTTGAACCATGACGCTGTAGTGGCTGGCGGCGACGCGGCCGGCGCCGAGCCCCGCGCACGGTCCGAGTGCGAGCGCCACGACGGGTACGCTCGCCATGTTGGCGACGATCCATTCCCAGCCTGGTGTTTGAGGAATATAGGTGCGCGGATCCTTCTCCAGCATCTTGACCGAGCCGCCGCCGCCAGTGCCGTCGACCATGCGGATCAGCGGCATGCGATATTCGTTGGCCATCTGCTCGGCGAAGACGAGCTTTTGCCAAATGCCGGCGTCAGCGGCGCCGCCGCGCACGGAGAAATCATCCGACTGCACGCACACCGGACGGCCGTCGATTTCGCCGCGCCCGATCACGAACGGCGTCGCGCGGAATGAAGCAAGTTGATTGTCGGGGCCGTATTCGGCTTTGCCCGCAATTTTGCCTGTTTCGTGAAATGAGCCGGGATCGAGCAACGCCTCGACACGCTCGCGCGCGGTTAGCTTGCCTGAGTTTCGCTGCCGCGCGACGCGTTCGTCGCCACCCATGTTCTCGGCGAGCGCCTCGCGCCGGCGCAGCTCTTCAATGTCCTTCTCCCAGCTCATCAGGTCTTCTTCTTCGCCAGCGCGCTCTGATGGGCGCCCCAAAGCAGGTAAACCGGGATGCCAATCGCCATCCAGATGAAGAAACGCTGGATGGTGCCGGTGTTGAGACTCGAGAAAAGGTAGATGCAGCCGATAATTGCGAGCGGCGCGATGATCCAGGCGAGCGGCGTCCGGAACGGCCGCTTCAGCGTGGGTTCGCGCCGGCGCAGCACCATGACGGCGATGGCCACCGCGATGAATGCGGCCAGTGTGCCGGCATTGGCGAGCGACGCGATTTCGCCGAGCGTCAACAACCCCGCAAGCACTGAGCAAACGAGCGCCGTGAATACGGTGATGAAAATCGGCGTGCCGAGCTTGGAGTGCACGCGCGACCAGGAGCGCGGCAGGAGGCCATCGCGCGCCATGACATAGAAGATGCGCGATTGCCCGTAGAGGAAAGCAAGGATCACTGTTGGGATCGCGATCGAGGCGACGCCGCCGATAATGGCGGCGGCCCAATCCGCGCCGAGGCCACGCACGATGTGCGCGATCGGTTCACCACTGGCGGCGAACTCACGGAAGTCCATCGCGCCGATCGCTGCGGCGCCGACGAGCATATATAGCAATGTGCAGATGATCATCGAGCCGACAATGCCGATCGCGAGGTCGCGGCCGGGATTTTTGGCTTCCTCTGCGGCGGTGGAAACAGCGTCGAAGCCGTAAAAGGCGAAGAACATCACCGCAGCGCCGGCCATGACGCCGACATTCGTGCCGGCCTCAGTTGGCGTCGAGCCCCAGCCGTATGGTGTGAACGGTTTGAAGTGGGCGATGTCAAACGCTGGCAGAGCGATGACGAGGAATAGGATGAGTGCTGCGATCTTGGCGATGACGAGGATCATGTTGATCCAGGCGCTCTCGCGCGTGCCGAGCATTAAGAGGCCAGCAACAAGGAAGATGATGAAGACGGCCAGCGGATTGAAGTGCAGTGCGTGGCCGGCGACTTCGCCGAACTGAATCATTTGCGGGACTTCGACGCCCCAACCCGTCAACAGCCCGGATGCATAGCCTGACCATCCCACAGCAACGGCGCTGACGACGACGGAGTATTCGAGGATGAGCGCCCAGCCGACTAGCCAGCCTGCGAGTTCGCCGAGCGAGGAGTACGTATAAGTGTACGCGCTGCCGGAGGCCGGCATCATGGTCGCCAGTTCGGCGTAACAGAGCGCGGCGCAGGCGCAGACCGTACCGGCGACCGCGAATGAGACGATGATGCCGGGGCCGGCCATACCTGCGCCCTGGCCAATGAGCGCGTAAATCCCCGCGCCGACAATAGCGCCGACGCCCAGCGCCATAAGGTGCGGCCACGAGAGCGTGCGTTTCAGTTCGCCGTGCTCAGGCGCTTCGATCGGCTTTAGCCTGTTCCAGAACGCCATGTCCTCACTCCCCCTTGGACTCGCCCGCGCGCGAGCCTAAGGCGGCGGATGGAAAAGGAAAGCAGCGCAAGAAGAAAGGGCCGCAGCTTTCGCCACGACCCCTTCAAGGCTCAGTCTTTGGTGCTTAGAACGAGCGGCGCACCGTCAAGCCGACAGTACGCGGCTGGTTGGTTGCGAACGCAAGACGCGCCCGGCCGCCACGCTCGCGATCAAACGAGAGATTGGCGTTCTCGTCGGCAGCGTTGTTGACGAAGAGCGTCACACCCCACGTGTCGCTCTGGATACCGGCGCTCAGGTTCACGAGTGTGTAGGCGTCGAGTTCGAGGTCGAGTGCGGTGATCTCCGCACCCGTTGCGCCACCGAACGGCAGGCCCGAGGCGAAGTTGCCGGCGCCCGGGAGTTGATCGCTGGGTTGCGTGAAGCGGCTGCCGACGTGCTGCACCGAGCCTGCGAGGAAGGCTTCCATGCCTTCACCGAAGTTGATCGGCCAGTAGTAAGCGGCGGTCGCTGCGACTTGGTATTCCGGCACTGAGGCGAGGCGGTTGCCCTTTTGGATGCCGCCAATAGCAGCGCCAAGGCCCGTTGTGACGGTTGAGTCGAACTCTGCTTCCGTGAAACCGCCCGCGAAGGTCAGTTGCAGACCGTCGACCGGCTCCCAACCGAATTCCACTTCCACACCGGCAGCGTGAGCTTCCGGCACGTTGAACGAGATGCGCGATGAGCAGGAGCCAGCGTCGAGCGTGACTTGCAGGTCGGTTATCTCGTTATAGTACGCGGCGGCGTTGAAGGTGTAACGCGAGCGCGTCATTTTCACGCCGGCTTCGTAGTTCCACGAGGTTTCATCCTCATAGCTTTGGAAGCCGCCGAAGATTGCTGCGTCCTGAACGCTGCAGAGCGGCAGGTTGAGTGGGTCGTTGACGCCGCCGAGCCGGAAGCCTTGGCTAGCCTGAACGTTTAGGTCGATTTCCGGTGTCAGCTCATAGCTTGCAATGATGCGCGGCGTGACGCCGTTCGACGAGGTCGAGTCGCGGCGATTGTCGCCGTTGGCAAAGAGGCCGCCGGAGACGAAGGCGCGATCTTCATCGAATTGGTAATAGCGCGCGCCGACCGTCACGTTGAAGCGTTCGGTAACGTCATATGTACCTTCGCCGAACAGCGCCCATTGGCGGATGTCGTAGGGGAGGTCTGAGTTGTACGGCGAGTCAGCCGGGAAGCCGTTCGCGACCGCCGCCGCGGTGCCGGCGCCGAGCGTTGCGTCGGTGAAGGCGTCGTAGCCAGGAGTAGGCAGACGTTGGCGATAGTTGCGTTCAACGTCCGAGTAAAAGGCGCCGACCAGCCATTGGAACGGGCTGTCAGTGTCCGAAGCCAAACGGAGTTCTTGCGAGAATTGCGAAAATTCAGTGGTGTCGCGGAGATTCGACGGCAGCAGCACAGCGGCAGTCGGGAAACCCAGGTCGACCGAGACGCTGCCGGTGAGGGCGCTCGCGTCGCGGCTGGCGAGGATATTGCGATGCAGGTAGCTGGTGATCGACGTCACCTCGATGTCGCCGAGATCGTAGTTGATCGACAAGTCGGACAGGAACGTCTCGTCACTGAACTCTTCGTCGAGCAATAGGAATTGCTCGCGATCATTGAAGCTCACAGCCGGCCGCGTCGTGGTGAAGGGGTTGGCGAAGAGATTGTAGCGCTCTTGCCGGTTGAAGCCGTTCACTTCGAGCGTTTGGTAGAGAATACGCGGCGTGATCGTGAGGTTCGAGTTCGGCGTGATCGAAAGCGAAGCGCGAAAACCGGAGCGCTCACCTTCATTGACGTCCTCGGTCGTGCCGCCGCCTTCGCGGAGCGCATCGATAAAGCCGGCGTACTCGGTGTGATAGGCCACGATGCGGAGACCAAGGCGATCTTCCACGAGCGGAATATTGACCATGCCTTTGAGGTGGCCGCCGACGCCGCCATCAGTGATCGAGTTCACGTTGCCTTCGATCATGCCTTCAAAGTCAGTGGAGTTGGCCTGGTTCGTGATGTAGCGGATGGTGCCGCCGACCGAACCTGAGCCAAACAATGTGCCTTGCGGACCGCGCAGCGTTTCAACGCGGTTCAGGTCGAACAGGTCGAGATCCGGTGTGAACAGTGAAAGCGAGATGACTGAGTCGTCGACGTAAACGCCGACTTGTTCCTTCACGCCCGGCTGGTCGCGCACGATCTGGCCGGCGGACACGCCGCGCAGCGAGACCTGGCTCTGACCTGGACCGAGGTTCTGAACTGACATGCCGGCGACGTTGCGGCCGATGTCTTCCAGCGACGTCGCGCCGGTGCGTTCGATGTCCTCTTGCGTTTGCGCGTTCACCGAGAACGGCACGTCTTGAATCGAACTTTCACGAAGCGTCGCGGTGACGATGATCTCTTCGTTTTCGGTATCTTGTGCGAACGCCAAGTTCGGCGCGACGCAGAATGCTAGCGCGATGGCGCTGACGGCATATGCCCAATTGCGTTTGCGGGACATGGTTTTTTGGCTCCCCTTGAACCCGCGTTTCCCTTCACGCAGGACGCGTTAGGATTAACTAGGGAAAGCCACGCCGCCGTCACAAACGCCTCGGTGGGGAAAATTCTGCCATGTCGCGCGCAGAATACGCCTGATGAACGTTGCAATCAGACCGCCATGTTGTCGATCAGCCGTGTCTTGCCGAGCCAGGCGGCTGCAAGGATGCGGGCGGGGCGAGCAAAATCTTCAATCGGCGCGAGCGTTTCGGCATCGCGAATGGCGAGGTAGTCGACGCTCGAAAAGCCGGCGGCGGTGAGCTGACGCGCTGCCTCCGTTTCCGTGACCGCGATGGCGTCGCCGCCACGCACGGCTTTGATCGCCTCATGCAGGATCAAGTTGAGACGGGCGGCGATCCGGCGCTCGCCGGCGCTCAAATACGCATTGCGCGAACTCATCGCGAGGCCATCGCTCTCACGAACGGTGGCGCAACCTTCGATCACCACCGGAATGTCGAGGTCGCGCGTCATGCGCTTGATCACTTGCAGCTGCTGATAGTCCTTCTCACCGAAGAAGGCGGTGTCCGGCAGCGCTTGCAGCAGGAGCTTGGTGACCACGGTGGCGACGCCGCCGAAGAAGTGCGGACGGAATTCGCCCTCAAGAGGCGTCGAAACATCGGTCACGATGACGTTTGTGGAGAAGCCTTGCGGGTACATCGCCGAACGTTCGGGGGCGTAGAGCAGATCGCAACCGGCGCTCGCCAGCATGGCGGCGTCGCCGGTTTCATCCCGCGGATAGCGATCGAAGTCTTCCTGCGGCGCGAACTGGCGCGGATTGACGAAAAGCGTCGTGACCACCCGATCGGTCTTTTCTTTCGCCGCGCGAACGAGCGAGAGGTGGCCCTCGTGAAGTGCGCCCATCGTCGGCACCAGACCGACACGCAGGCCTGCTTTGCGCCATCCCGCGATTTCGTTTCGGAGAGCGGACACGTCACGAACGACGGGAAGGGGCGCAGTCATTGGCTTCGCATCCATGGCCGTTGGGCGTGCGTCAAGACGGCTTAAGCGCCCCTTAACCTCGATCAACGAGGTTTAAGACATGTGTGTCGGCGCAGCGGTCAGATTCAAGTCCGCCGCGCCCGTCCTGACGGACGGGGCGCGCCGATGAGCCTTGCCTACGTCCACGAGCCGGAGATTGTGCCGCGCCGCGCCCACGTCATAGTGGTTGGCAACCAAAAGGGCGGCGCCGGCAAGTCGACGGTGGCTATGCACGTCATCGTCGCGCTCATGCGGATGGGGCGTCGCACGGGCGTGCTGGACCTCGACGTTCGCCAGCGCTCGCTCACCCGCTACATCGAAAATCGCGCGCGCTGGATCGCTTCGCGTGGCGCGCAATTGGCGTCGCCGCAGATTCTTGAGCTGCATGAAAGCGCCGAGCGCTCCCTCGACCTGGCTGAGGCTGAACAAGACGCCGGGTTTCGGGCTGCGCTCAAGCGCCTAGCGGAAACCTGCGATTTCATTGTGATTGATAGCCCGGGCGGCGACTCGTTCTTGGCGCGGCTGGCGCATTCTTGGGCCGACACGCTGATCACGCCTCTGAACGACAGCTTCGTGGATTTCGATCTCTTGGGCGATATCGACGAGAATTGCGCCGATATTGTCCGCCCCTCCATCTACAGCGAGATGGTCTGGGAGAGCCGGAAGAAGAAGGCGCTGGCAATTCGGGCCCCGATCGATTGGGTCGTTCTTCGCAATCGGACCTCAGCTTCGAAGATCGAAGCCAAAAATAAGCAGAAGGTCGGCAAGGCGCTCTCGACGCTATCCAGCCGGATCGGCTTCCGGCTGGCGCCCGGCCTGTCAGAACGGGTGATCTACCGCGAGCTGTTCCCGCAAGGGCTGACCATGCTCGACCTCGACGGCGAGGGTGTCCCCACGGATATGCGCATGGCGCATGTGGCCGCCCGCCAGGAGCTCCGAGACCTATTCATTACACTGAAGCTGCCCGGCTTCGACGGTGAACCGCTGAAATTCTAGGTTGGGCGTGCTAACCGCCCTCTGGGCCGGCCTGAAGGGCGGGTCCCGGAGGTGACGTGGTACCGGCGCTACTCGTATTGACCCTGATCTTCGGCCTCCTCTTCTTAACGAGGCTCGGCGGCGCTTACCGCACGGCGCTGATGCGCCGGTGGCCAGCGGTGCTGTTAGCGGTTGCAGCATTCCTGTGCATGCTCAGAGGCATGATCGGACCAGCGATCACTCTCGGCGCCCTCGCGGTGCTGACGTGGATCATGTGGCCGTCGATCGAGCGCATGCGGCAGCCGGCGCCAGCGTCGCCGCAACACGACACACCCGAAGATTTTGCAGCTCGGCTTACCCTTGGAGTGGGCCCAACCGCGACGCCGGGTGAAATCCGCCGCGCTTACAGATCCAAGATGATGCAGGCGCACCCCGATCGCGGCGGCTCACATAATGAAGCCGCGCGGCTTGCGGCCGCGCGGGATCGTCTTCTGAAGAAGAAGAGTTAGGTCGCGCTATTCCATTTCTTCGGTGGCGTCTTCGTCACCTTGGCCCACCGGCTCATCGATCGGCGCGCGCACCGGCGAGAGCGTCTCGATGACCATGCCTTGCGACATTTGGTACGGAGAGGGCGGCAGCGGCGTGGCGGCGTTGGCCTGCAGCGTGCCTGGCGCCAGTTGAACGTCCAGGCGGCGCGTGGGGAGCGAGGCGAACTGTGCGGCGTTCGGATCTTCGCGGCGGGCGAACTCTTGGTAGGCGCCTTCCACGAGGTACGCCACCTGAGCGTCGCGAGCGGCGGCGGTTTCGCCACCGAGAACAACCACGATCACGCGGCGGCCGTTGCGCTCTGCCATCGTGGCGAGGTTGAAGCCTGAAGCGCGGGTGTAGCCAGTCTTGATGCCGTCGACGCCCTCGACTTGACCGAGGAGACGGTTGTGGTTGCGGCCAGAACCGCGGCGCCAAGCGAAGCTTGGTGTCTGGAACACATGATAATGCTCAGGAAAATCGCGCCACAGAGCCTGGGCGAGCGTTGCCATGTCGCGCGCCGATGTACGGTGGCGAGAATCTGGGAGGCCGCTGGCGTTGGCAAAGCGGGTGTCGCTCATGCCCAATTCGCGGGCGCGGGCGGTCATGTTTGCCGAGAAGCGAGCTTCCGAGCCGCCCAGGCGCTCACCGACCATGGTTGCGACGTCGTTGGCGGATTGGACCACCAGCGCGCGAATGGCTTGGTCGACAGTGATTGTGTCGCCGCGGCGCACGCCGAGGCGTGAGGGAGGTTGACGGGACGCGTTCCGTGACGCTGTCAGGCGGGTGTCCATGGTGATGTCGCCGCGCTCGAGCGCCTCGAACAGCATATAGAGCGTCATCATCTTAGTGAGCGACGCGGGGAAACGAGCGGCGTCCGCCTGGTCTTCCAGCAGCACTTCATTGGTGCGCGCATCCATCACGATCGCCGAATAACGATCCTGGGCCGACGCCGGAGCGGCTAGTCCCAACGCAAAAACCGCCACAAAGGCGCCCGCGATCATCCGCATCTTAGTAATACCCGCTGACGTCATCTGCGATCAATCCAGCACAAACACGGACTATTTCAGGCAAATCGCATGCCGTGCAGCTTACAGATTCATTAGACCCAGTTAAGCCGCCGTTGCAGCACAGGGTTAAAGTCCTCTGACCTCAGTCAAGCGATTCCAACTTGCTATGCGAGGTTGTGGAGAACGTGGTTAACGTCCGATGAATAGAATTCTCCTGTCCTGCGAATTTGCGCGGCAGAGCTGCATGCTGCGTTGCAGCAAAAAGGATGTTGACTTCGCAGGTGCAGCATAACATATAGGGTCACAAGAGTCGCTTCCCCGGCGGCTCCTCATCAATTTGGGCCGGCAGCGGCCCAGGCAATCGAACGGAGACCATGATGGCCACTGCGAAGACCGCCCCCCGCGCCGCCAAGACGGCCACGGAAGCGTTTGAAACCTTTAGCGCGACGTCGAGCGAGACGGTTCGCGAGAATATTGACCGCAGCATTGCGGCGTTCTCGGAAGCCTCATCGTTCGGCAAGCAGAACATGGAAGCCTGGATGGCCTCGGCTACCGCAGCTCAAAAGGGCTTCGAAGTCCTTTCAGCGCGCGCCGTCGCCTTTCAAAAGGCCGCCCTTGAGAACCACGTCGCAGCTGCGAAGTCTTTGATGACCTCGAAGAGCGTCCAAGAGTTCACCGAGAAGCAAAGCGTTTACGCCAGGACCTCGTTTGAGGCCTATGTTGCGGAACTGACGGAAGTTTCTGATCTCGTTCAGGGTGTCGCGAAGGAAACGCTGCAGCCGATCAACGAGCGCGTGAACGCCGTTGGCCACCTCGTTCAGAGCGTCGGCCGCTAAAGAGACAAACTTCGGGAGCAATCCCGAGGGGCTGAATAGGGACGGGCCTGGCTCATGCGAGCCGGGCCCGTTTCTTTTTGCGCCATAGGCTGAAGAGGTTGGTGCACAAGCCCTTCCATCTGCGCCGATGATCCATAAATTGTTCAGCATCTGAGCGAAGGCTCATGCGTGGACGAGTCGGATCGGCCTCAAGCAAACAGGCGTCAATGAGCGGCGGCGAATACTGGGATGACAACGAGGAGGGAGAAGGCGGGGCCGATGGCCGCGCTGGGACCCAAACTGTCACCCGCACAAAAAAGCCATCGCTTTACCGTGTGCTGCTGCTGAACGACGATTACACGCCCATGGAATTTGTCGTCTACGTCCTCGAACGTTACTTCCAGAAAACGCGCGAGGAGGCGACCACTGTCATGCTGCACGTCCACCAGAACGGCGTGGGATTGTGCGGTATTTTTACATACGAGGTGGCCGAGACGAAGGTCGCCCAAGTTTTGGATCTCGCGCGGCGGAATGAACACCCGCTGCAATGCACGATGGAAAAGGACTGACGTCGAATGGCGACATTTTCCCGTACGCTTGAGCACACGCTGCGCAGAGCGCTTTCGCTGGCCACAGACCACAGCCACGAATACGTGACGCTTGAGCACTTGCTGCTGTCGCTCGTCGACGATGACGATGCATCCGGCGTGATGCACGCATGCAAAGTGGATCTCGATAAGCTGCGTCAGAATCTCGACGCGTATCTTGAGAACGAGCTCGACGCGTTGCGAGTCAGCAACCGCGAGCATGAAGAGCCGCGCCCGACCGCCGGCTTCCAGCGTGTCTTGCAACGCGCGATGCTGCATGTCGATTCAAGCGGCGGCCGCGAAGTGACGGGCGCCAACGTGCTCGTCGCCCTGTTCAGCGAGCGCGAAAGCCATGCCGCCTACTTCCTGCAAGAGCAGGACATGACCCGCTATGACGCCGTCAACTTCATCGCGCACGGCATGCCGAAGCGTGCGGGCGCGGCCCAGCCGCGGCCTGTGCGCGGCGCGCAAGAAGGCGAAGATGGCGAGCGCGTGGTGAAGCAAGGCTCCGAGGCGCTCGCCGCTTATTGCGTGAATCTCAACAAGAAGGCGCGAGAAGGTAAGATCGATCCGCTGATTGGCCGCGAAGCCGAAGTGCTGCGCGCGATCCAAATCCTCTGCCGCCGTCAGAAGAATAACCCACTGCTGGTCGGCGATCCGGGCGTTGGAAAAACGGCGATCGCGGAAGGTTTGGCGCGTAAAATCAACGAAAAGCAGGTGCCGGAAATTCTGGCCGACGCGACGATCTTCTCGCTCGACATGGGCTCGCTGCTCGCCGGCACGTGCTATCGCGGCGACTTCGAAGAGCGCCTGAAGAGCGTGATGAAGGAGTTGGAGAACCACCCGAAGGCGGTGCTGTTCATCGACGAAATTCACACAGTGATCGGCGCTGGCGCGACGAGTGGTGGTGCAATGGATGCGTCGAACCTGCTGAAGCCGGCGCTGCAGTCAGGTCAGCTCCGTTGCATGGGCTCGACGACATACAAGGAGTATCGCCAGCACTTCGAGAAGGATCGCGCCCTGGCCCGTCGCTTCCAGAAGATCGACGTGAACGAGCCGTCGATCCCGGACACGATCAAGATCCTCATGGGTCTGAAACCGTACTTCGAAGAGTTTCACAAGGTGAAGTACAGCGACGAGGCCATCAAATCGGCTGTCGAGCTGTCGGCGCGCCACATTGGCGACCGCAAGCTCCCGGATAAAGCAATCGACGTGATCGATGAATCCGGCGCCTCGATGATGCTGTTGGCCCAGAAGGACCGAAAGCAAGTGATCGATGTCGATGACGTCGAAGCGGTTGTTGCACGCATGGCGCGCATTCCCCCGAAATCGGTCACCAAGAACGATGCGGAAATGCTTGCCTCGCTCACCGGTGATCTAAAGCGCGTTGTGTTCGGTCAAGATGATGCGATCGGGCAGCTCGCCTCAGCCATTAAGATGGCCCGCGCGGGCCTGCGCGAACCGCAAAAGCCGATTGGCTCGTACCTGTTCGCTGGCCCGACCGGCGTCGGCAAAACCGAAGTCGCCCGCTCGTTGGCCAACATTATGGGCATCGAACTCCTGCGCTTCGACATGTCGGAGTACATGGAGCGTCACACGGTGAGCCGCCTCATCGGCGCGCCGCCTGGTTATGTCGGCTACGATCAGGGTGGCCTGTTGACGGACGGCATTGATCAGCATCCGCACTGCGTGTTGCTGCTCGACGAAATCGAGAAGGCGCACGGCGATCTCTTCAATATCCTGCTGCAAGTGATGGACCACGGCACGCTGACCGATGCGAACGGCAAGAAGGTCGATTTCAGGAACGTCATCCTGATCATGACGACCAATGCAGGCGCGTCGGACGCTTCAAAACAGGGCATTGGCTTCGGTGCGGGCAAGAAGGATTTCGCCAACGAAGACGAGATCAAGCGCTTGTTCACTCCGGAATTCCGCAACCGGCTCGACGCGGTGATCCAGTTTGGCGGCCTGTCGTCGGAAGTGGTGCGCAATGTCGTCCAAAAGTTCATCATCCAGCTCGAAGGCCAGCTGGCTGAACGCAACGTGCAGATCGAGATCACCGATAAGGCGGCCGACTGGTTGGCGAAGCGTGGCTACGACGAGAGCTTCGGCGCCCGTCCACTCGCACGCGCCATTAACGAATATGTGAAGAAGCCGATGGCTGACGAGCTTTTGTTCGGCAAACTGAAGGATGGCGGCATCGTGAAGATCGATATCGATCCGACGGATGCGGACAAGTTGAAGTTTGCCTATTCGCAGGAGTCACGCGGGCTGTTGAGCTTCGGCCGCAAGCCTGAGAAGGCTTGAACGTCCAAGGATTGAGAAGACGACGAGCGGCGGTTCCAAATTGGAGCCGCCGCTTTTGTTTGTGCGCGTCGATGTGCGAAGCTTCGCTTCAGGGAGAAGGTCGATGAAACGGGGGTTGGTTTCGTTATTGGCGCTGGGCGCTTGCGCAAGTGCGTCTGCGCAAGTGGCGCCGCTGCCGATGGCGTTGTGCGCCGGGTGGCAGAACGAGCGCGTGTGTGAGCTTATGCAAGAGGACGCTTCAATACGTGTTCTTCGCTGCACCTTCCCGCCGGGTGTCGGCCACGAGATGCATTATCACCCGCCACACTTTGGCTATGTCCTCGAAGGCAACAGCGTGATGCGTATCACCACAACCAGCGGCGTCGTCGATCGGCCGGTGCGTGCCGGCACGTCTTTCACCAATGACGCGGAGATCCAGCACGCGGCGCTGAACGTTGGCGTGGAGACCACGCGCTACCTGATCATCGAAAAGAAATACGCCGATCAACGCCCCGCGAACGCCGTGGCGCCCGGCTTGTGCGCCAACTGAACGACGAAGCTCCGGCTTTGCGTGACGAACGCGCGCCCGTATTCGGTTGAAACCGCGCATCGTTGGTCAAAGCTTCGGAGGATCACATGCTGACGCGTCGTGCATTCACAGCGCTCGCTTCGTTGACCGCGATAGCGGCGCAAGGCGCAGCGCACGCGCAATCTGCACCGGGCGCGCGGCGCGCGGAAGTCGAGGCGTTGCGGCGCTTTGCGGAGGCCACTCATCCGCGTGGCCGTGAAGCGGCGGCTGACGCGGATTGGCGAACTAGACTAGCTAAAGCGCCGCGGCGATCTCGCTTGCGATTTGCTGCAACTCGGCGACGTCGGCTTTGTTGCCATGACCATGACCCGCCAAGCGTACGCCTGCATAACGCGGGATGATGTGGACGTGCAGATGGAAAATGGTTTGGCCGGCGTCTTCGCCGTTGAACTGCGTCACCGTGATGCCATCAGGCTTTAGCGCCTTTTCGGTGGCGATCGCGAGCTTCTGCACGCGCTCCATCATCGGTGCGACGCGGTTGGCGGGAAGCTCAAGAAAATTACGCGCTTCAACGTTCTTTGGAATGACGAGCACATGCCCGCGCGCTTGCGGGAAGATATCCATGAAGGCGAGGACCTCGGCGTCCTCATAGACCTTCACTGCCGGAATCTCGCCGCGCAGAATTTTTGCGAAGAGATTGTTGGCGTCGTAGCTTCCGTGAAGGCTCATGAAGTTCGATCCCTGATAGCGAATTAGGTCGCTGGCGATTGCACGTTGCGGACCATTTTCAGCAGCGCCTTGCGCGGGATATATTTCACGATCCCCGCTTGAAACGCATTGCGGCCGCCGGTGACGATGACGGCGCGGTTCTGTTTCCAGGCGTTGTAACCGGCGTGCGCGACGGGCGCGGAGGGCATGGCGGCGCCAGCGGATTTCGCGAGGCGTGTTTTTCCTGTGCCTGCGCGCTCGCGGAATTTTGAGACAGTCGGGCCTGGGCAGAGGCAGCTTACGTGCACGCCGGTGCCGCTCGCTTCTTCCCACATCGCTTCGGAGAAGGAGAGGACATAGGCCTTCGACGCATAATAGTTCGCCATTAGCGGGCCGGGCTGAAACGCCGCGGTTGAAGCGACGTTGAGCACACCACCGCGCCCGTTCGTGAGCATGCGATCCCAATAGAGGTAGGTGAGTTCGACCAGCGCGCGCACATTGAGGTCGATCATGCCGAGCTGCGTTGGCAGGTCGGATGAGGTGAGCGCGCCGGCGTGGCCGTAACCGGCGTTGTTCACGACGACGTCGACGTTCAGACCCTTCTCCGCGATTTTCGCGGCGACTGCAGAGCCGCCGCCGAACGCGCCCAAGTCCTGCGCAACAATGTGCGCCTTCACGCCGTGCGCTGCTGAGAGCCGGTCGGCGACCTCTTTCAAGGCGCCTTCGCTGCGCGCGGTGAGGATGAGATCGTAACCATCCTTGGCAAAGCATTCAGCCAGATCGATGCCGATGCCGGCGGATGCGCCTGTCACCAAAGCTGTTTGGCCATCGCCAGGTTTACGTCGCGCCATCTTGCCACTCCCTCTTTGTGCGCGACGATAGGCGCGTGCGGTTCCTGTTCCAAGCGGCGCAGGGGCCTGTGCTAGGAGGGGCGCATGAGCGCCGACGAGTTCAAGCTCAACGAAGACGAAAAGCCGTTTGACCCGCCGGATGCTGAGAAGCCGCAGGCGGCGCGGCCGCGTGACGCCGCCACGCTCATTCTTATTCGCGGTGGGCGCGAAGTGATGATGGGGCAGCGCTCGAAAGGTCACGTCTTCATGCCCGACAAATGGGTGTTTCCCGGCGGCCGGGTCGATCCCGGCGACGCCCGCGCGAAGGCCGCCACTGAGCTGACGGCTGAGACCGAGGCGCTTCTTCAGAAGGGCACGATCAGCCGCCGTCCGCCCCGCGCCTTCGCACTGGCCGCGACCCGCGAGACCTTGGAAGAAGCAGGCCTGCGGCTAGGCGGCCCGGGCGGACCTGAGCTCGACAAGCTCAGTTTCATCGCCCGGGCGATCACGCCGCCGTACCGTCCGCGCCGGTTCGACGCTCGTTTTTTCATGGCCGACGCGGAGGCCGTGCTGGCCGACGACACCCCGGTTACGGGCGAGGAATTGCTGCACGTACGGTGGTTTAGCCTCGCTGAAGCCAATGCGCTCGATCTGCCCTCGATCACCCGTTTCGTGCTTAAGGAGGTCGAGGCGCGGTTGGCCGGGGCGGCCGTGGCCCCGCCTTTCCTGCGCTGGCGGCGAGGAAGCCACTCCTTGGAGCGGCTTACGAGTTGACTTTGGGGCGTTCGCCCCTATTTTCCGGCGCTTCCTTGAACCCTAGAGAATTTCGGGCCCGACCCAATGGCTAAGCCGACTGTTATCAAGATCCGTCTGAACTCGTCGGCGGACACGGGCTATTTCTACGTGACGAAGAAGAACCCGCGTACGAAGACCGAGAAGCTCAAGATGAACAAGTACGACCCGGTTGTGCGCAAGCACGTCGAGTTCGTTGAAGGCAAAATCAAGTAAGCTGGCGCTCCGCCGCGTTTACTATTGCTGCAAGCTGGTTGGATCGATCCCCATCGCTCGCATGAGCGGTTCGAAGGCGCTTGCCTGGCCGGTGGGCCGCCCAAGCGTCATGCCGCCATCCACCGTCAGCGCCTGTCCTGTGACGAAGCGAGATCCATCTGACGCGAGAAAGAGCGCAGCTTCGGCGATGTCTTCCGGCATGCCGGCTCGCGGTATCGGCTGCGCGTTCTTCGCCACTTCCGCGATGCCCTCGACCGTTTGATCCGCGACCTGTGTCGCAAGGCCGATCGCGCGTGCGAAAATCGGCGTTGCGATAAAGCCGGGACAAATGCAGTTCACGCGTATGTTGGACGGCCCAAGCTCGCCGGCGGCGATCGTCGTCATATGTTTGATGGCGGCTTTCGCAACTGAGTAGAGGTAGGGCCCGTATCCCAACTGCAGGCCGGCGATTGAAGCGGTCGAAATGATTGAGCCACCGCCCTGCGCGCGCATGATCGGGGTCGCGTGCTTGACGCCAAACATCGCTGCGCGCACATGCAAGTGCATCACTGCATCAAAGCTGTCCGACGTAACCAACTCCGCGCCTTCGTTCATGTTCGCCGTGCCGGCATTGTTGAAGACGCAATCCAATTTGCCGAACGTGACTTTCGCCAGATCGATTGCGGCCTTTACATCTTCCTCCTGGGTCACGTCGCAACGAATATAGCGCAGCGCTTTGCCGTGTTCCTCCTCGAGCCTTGCGCCCTTGTCGTCTTGAATGTCGGCGGCGATGACTTTCGCCCCTTCCTTCACAAACAGATCGACTGTGCCGCGGCCAATACCGGATGCGGCGCCAGTGATGACGGCGACTTTTCCTTCAAGACGGCCCATGCGCGTTTCCTCGTACTTGTTATTTTGGGTAGAGGATCATCTGTGTGCAGCGGAAAAGGGCGATGATTTTGTTCGTCGCTTCAGCTTTGACCACAGCATCCCACACCTGCGTTGTGCGCCCACCGTGCACGAGGTTGGCCTCGACGCCAACGCCGCCGTCTCGCGTCGTGCCGAGAAAGTTGGACTTCAACTCGATCGTCGTGAAATTCAATGCGCCCTCTGGGCGCGAGATAATGCAGCCATAGCCGCAGGCGCTGTCGGCCAGCGCGATCACGCTCGCGGCATGTAGGAATGTGTTGGGCGCCAGATGGTGCGGCTTCACGTCGAAGCGCCCCTTGACGTAGCCCGGCCGTGCTTCGAGCCATTTAAGGCCCAGGTGATCCGGCAGCGCGCCCTTCTGCCGCTCGGTCAATTGTTGAACGTAATTCGGTTCGCTCATCGGAAATCTCCGCAGATTTGTGCTAGTATGAGGACATGACGCAGCGCCAAGTCAAAGCCGCCGTTTTGCTGATCGGTGACGAACTCCTTTCGGGCCGCACCCAGGATATTAACCTGCAAGCGGTCGCAAAATTTCTCGGACCGCTCGGCGTGCAGCTCGCGGAGGCGCGTGTCGTCGCCGATGCGCCAGGGGAGATCGCGGAGGCGGTAAACGCGCTGCGGGCCAAGTACGACTACGTCTTCACCACCGGCGGCATCGGCCCTACGCATGATGATAAGACCGCTGATGCAATGGCGCTGGCTTTCGGCGTGCCTATCGATGTGCGCGACGACGCGCGCGCCATTCTTGAAGCGCACTACAAGGGCCGCTCAAGCCTCAATGAATCGCGCCTGCGCATGGCCCGCATCCCGGACACCGCATCGCTTATCGCCAATCCGGTGTCGAAAGCGCCAGGCTTTCAGATCGGCAACGTGTTCGTGATGGCCGGCGTGCCGTCGATCATGCGCGGCATGCTCCAAGATATCAGCCATCGCATCGAGGGCGGCGCCGTTGTCCAGGCCCGCACCATCCGTGCCAAGGGCATGCCGGAAGGCGATATTGCCGACGCGCTTGGCGCGTTGGAGAAAGCCACGGAAGGCGTCGTTGGCTTTGGGTCCTATCCTTGGTTCACGCCTGAAGGCTTCGGCGTTCACCTGGTGGCGCGCTCAGCTGATCCCGCCGCGCTGGAAAAGGCGGCGAACGATCTCCTTCAAATGGTTCGCGATCGCGGCGTCGAGCCGGAAGAAGTCACGGACGCTAGCTGAATAATCCAGCTGCGACATTGATCGTCAGCGCTAGGATCACGGTGTTGAACACGAACGCCAGCACGCCGTGCAACGTGACCACGCGCCGTATCGGCTTTGCCGAGATTTGAACATCCGCCGTTTGCGCGGCGACGCCGATCACGAATGCGAAGTGGACGAAATCGCCGAAGTCCGGGTCTTCGCCACCTGGAAAGATGAGTCCTCCGCGGATGCCCATGGCTTCGGCCGGTCCAAAATACTCATGCGCGTAGTGCTTGGCGAAACTCGTGTGCACGAACACCCACGAGAGTGAGACGGTAACAAAAACGAACGCGACATGGGCGTTCTTGGTCATGCCGGGCTCAAGCCGTGATTGAAGCTCTAGGACGATTGCGGTGAGGCTCGCCACGACGCCGGCGAGGGAGACGAGAAGCACGAAGTAGCGGCCGTCATCGACTTCCGCAGCGCGTTCGATCATGTGCTGCGAAGTCGCGCCACGTGTCTGCAGCCAGATAGCGATTAAGTAGGTCGCAACCGCTACATCCCACGCGATCAGCGTACGGGTGAGTGGGGCGAGGGCGCCGGCGGCCAGTGCGAGCACAATCGCGGCGCCTATACCCACGGTTAGCGCCAGCATGAGCGGCGTGTGGCGAAGCGCGGCACGCAGCCACGCCATCAGACGCGACTCCAAACGGCGTGGATCACTTCGCAGCGCATTTCAAAGCCGAGGCTTCGATAGAGCGCGATCGCCGTCGTGTTGTCAGCGTAGGAATGCAGGAAGGGTGTCGCGCCATCGGCGCTGATCCGCGCGCCGACCGTGCGCATCAGCGCGCCGCCATAGCCACGGCCGCGATAGTCCGGGTGCGTGCAGACGGCGCTGATCTCGATGAACTCGTCCGTTTGCAACCGTTCACCGGCCATGGCGACAAGCACGCCGTTGTCACGAATGCCGACGAAACGTCCGAGCGCGTGGGTGCGTGTGCGAAAAGGGCCTGGGCGCGTCAGCGTCGCCAGCGCCAGCATCTCCGCAGCATCAGCGTCGCTCAGTGGCTCGATGGCAAATGTCGTGTCACCCGGCGTCATCGCCTCGGCCACCATCTGAACGCCGAGCGCGCTCATGCTTACGGTGACGCCAGGCGGTGGCTGCGGAGGGGCGACCTGCAGCAGCGAGATATCGCCGTCATCAGGCACAAGCGCGCCAAGCGAGGCGACGGCGGAGGGCGACCCATCAATCGCTGCCGCGAACGGGCTCACGTCGGGGACAAAGCGCTTAGCCGCCTCGCCGCCCTCCCCAAATTGCATCAGCCGCGAGCCGAGCGCGTTCCAAATTGGATTGTCGAGGGGGTGGCCGCTCACGTCGCCAGCTTAGCGTGCTCCGCTCAGCGGTTCAAAGCCGAGAAGCCAAAACAAGCGCGGCGACGCCTGGAGCGCCGCCGCGAGACGAAGGGGTGGGGCTGGGTGGCGCGCGGATGAAGACGAGCCTGAGCGATTAGTGCGGCGACGCAACTGTCATGATCGACGCCGCCGCACGTTAGCGCAGCCCCACTGAACCTTGCAGCACCCGCAAGGTCTTGGCTTCCCGCGTTTGGGTGAAAGCCTGCAATTATAGACGCCAGTCGACAGCTTCCGACGTTGTGGCGCCGGCGCGGCGACGAAGAAGGTCGCGCAGGCGCTCGGCGTCGAGGAGCCAAAGTTCGCGCTTGTTCTGCCGGATGACGCCCTCATTCGCCAAAGCGCGGAGTTCGCGCGTCACCGCCTCGCGCTGGGCGCCGATCGCGGCCGCGATCGCTTCATGCGTCGGCGCCTCGCGAATGAGGATACCTTCGGGTGTGTGCTCGCCAGTGGCCGCCAATCGCAGCAGTTCGGCGTAGAGCCGAAACCTCATCTCGAGCGCCGCCAGTTCGAAGACGCGGTCAGTCAGCGCCACGACGGTCCGCGCAAGGTGCGCCGCTACTGCTGTTGCGAAAGCTGCGTCGCGCAACATCAGACCCAAGAACGCTTCCTGTGGACATTCCGCGACAAGGCCATCAGATTCAGCTTCGATGGAAACCGATCTTGGCGTCGGAGAAATCGCGGCGATCTCGCCGAAGTGGCTGCCCGCGGTCAGCTGGCGAATGGCGACTTGTCTGCCGAGCGCTGTTTCGAGCCGCGCGCGATAAGCGCCTTCGATCGCAAAGAACACCTGTGTGCCGGTATCGAGGTGCGACACGATAATGTCGCCAGCGTTTACGCGCCGCCATGTCAGGCTCGCCGCGAGCGCATCAAGGTCCGCATCGCCGACCTCCGACAACACACGGACGGTGTGCAGCATCCGTCGTGCTTCGGAAGACTCGGGTTTGTTATCCATCAGTTTCGACCCCAACATCTTGCGCCTGCGCACCGGCGAAAAGCCCAAGATTGCTGTGCGATATTTCACATAGCAGTTTCCCAAGCCCTTCGCAGAGATAGATGGGTGGAGAACCCAATGCACTGCGAAGCACGGCTGTTGGCCTTTGAAAGTTGGATGGAAGCGGCAGTCAGTGGTGGCGAGTGGTTTGAGCCTTTGCGCGTAAGCGCAAAATTGCTCGATGCGCACTCTGTTATTGCGGTTTGGATCGATTTTGCAGGCGGCGGTTCGACGCTCATCGCCTCATCGAATTCGCCGCATGAGTTCGTCCGCTTATGCACGGAGGTATCGCTTAATGATCGCGCGGGTGCTGCGCAGTGCGAGGGCATCGGACACGTGTCGTGGATGCAGGTTCGCGCTGATGGCGAGGTCGACGGCGAACTCGCCTTTTTCGTTCTCACTCATGGCGCGACTGACTCCGGTCTGATGCGTGAGATTGCAATGGTTGCGGCGCGTGCGATTGCCACCAGAACCAAGCTTAGGGCAGTCCGCGCAACCTCTGCGCTCAAGACCGCTGCGTTCGACCAGCTGCCGTTTGGCATGGTGATCGTCGACAAACATGTTCGTATCGCCGAGCGCAACGAAGCATGCCGCGCATTGTTGGCGCGCGCTGATGGTTTGAGCGCGTGCCAAGAGCGGCTTCTATGCCGGGAGCAGGCGGATCAGGCCGCATTGATGCTGGCTGTTGACCGAGCGCTGTCAGGTGAACTGGGGGCGGCTGTGCTGAAGGTTCACCGGAATTGCGGTGCGCAACCTTACGTGGTGCGCGTTGTGGCGCCGCAGGGCGAAACCGGTGTGCCGGATCATTGCTTGCTGATGATCGTCGATCCGGACGACGAACCGGCGCCGGGATCGGAAATCTGGCGCGCCATGTTCGATCTCACCGACTGTGAACTGATCATCGCTGAAGGCTTGGTGTCGGGGCGACGCATAACTGAAATCGCCAACCAGCGCGGTGTTTCCATCGAGACCGTGCGTTCGCAAACCAAGAGGATGTTTGAGCGTCTCAATGTGTCGAGCCAAGCGGAGGCGGCTGCACGTCTCAGCCGCTCCGCGCCATTCAAGCTCGTTACCGCATAACCAAAGATTGCACTGATGAGCTAGTACATCTTTAGGTTTAGTGCTAGGTGTCGGTCTCGGATCAACCCGGGAGCCGCTGACGTGCTGGACGTTGCGATCATTGGTGGAGGAGTGGCCGGCTGCTATTGCGCCTACCGGCTCTCCAGGCGCCGCAGCGGCGACGCCTCCAACATTGCACTCTTTGAAGGCAGCGGCCGGATCGGTGGGCGGCTTTGGTCCGTTCCGCTCGCGCGCGGCGCTGGCGCTCCTGCCGAAATCGGCGGCATGTTCTTTCGATCCAACCAGCAGAGCGTGCGCGGACTGATCGAGCATCTTGGCCTTGCCAGCGCGCCGGTCGCCTTCAAACGCTCGGGCCAATTTGTGCGCGGGACCGTCTTCGAAGACGCCGATTTCGCGTCTTCGCTGTTGCCCTTCAAACTAAATAAGGACGAACAGTGCGACGGACCAACCGCGCTTTTGCTTCATGCGCTCGACAAGATCGCCCCAGGCGCGGTCGGCCTGAGGCCGATCAACCGGCAAAGGCCAGCGTCGGCGCAGGCGACCTTCGATCATCTGCGACGTATTCGTCACCACGAGCGCCCGTTGCATCAGTATGGCTTGTGGAACGTGCTGGCGGATGTGGTCAGCAACGAAGCCTACGCGTTGCTCACGTCCGTGCTGGGCAGCGTTTCAATGCTACGCAATGTCAACGCTTTCGACGCCGTGTGGAGTCTCTTGCACGAGATCGGCGATGGAAGCGGTTACACGCTCCGCGACGGTTATCAGGCCTTGCCGCTTGAGCTGCAGGCGAGGGCAGAGAGCAACGGCGCCGACATACGCTTGCATCACCGGCTAGATGCAGTTTCGCGAGACGGAGTGCGCTTTTGCCTAAGCTTTGAAGGTCCGAACGGCGAACTGATCGAAGAGCATGCAAGGCAAGTTATTTTGTGCCTGCCGCAACGCGCGTTGCAGCGCCTTCAACTCAGCGACGATCTGTTCAGCGATCCGCAGCAATTTTGACACGTACGCGATTGTGCCGTGCTGCCGATGCGTTCGTGCAAAATCTTCCTGACCTATGATCGCGCCTGGTGGGGTGACACCGCGCCGAATGAGATCGCGGCCCGATACACCGATCTACCGATGCAGCAATCCTATCGCTGGCACGCCAGTGACGACGAGTCTGCGTTGCTGATGGCGGCTTATGCCGACGACGTCTCCGCCACGTTCTGGCCGCCGCTTGTGCAGGGAAGCGATCCTTTCGAGAGCGCCGCCGATGACCGTAGCGACGCGCAGGCTCTCTCAGCGCCAACTGCGCTCGTCGAAGCAGCGCAGCGCCAACTCGTCGCCATGCACCAGGGCGATGATCTGCCGGCGCCGAGTAGTGCGCTTTACTTCGATTGGGGCAGCGAACCATTCGGCGCCGCTTGGCATGGCTGGGCGCCTCATTTCAAAAGTTGGGACATTCGGTCTTTAATGCGCCGGCCGAATTCGCACCTCGACCCTTTCATTTGTGGCGAGGCGTATTCCCAGCGGAACGGCTGGGTAGAAGGCGCACTCAACTCAGCGGAGTTGGCTCTCGAACAGATCGGTCTCACCAGGCCGAGCTGGATCCATGATCCTGATTTTCAGTTCGAAGTCGGCGTTAGAGGAGTAGAAGATGACGACTGCAACACTACGGATGTTCAGCGCGCTGTCGCAAGACATGGCGCTGCAGCGTAATTTCGTGCTGGACAAGGACAGTATCATGCGTGCGTTCGGCCTTACCGGCGCCGAGCGGGCCACAGTGAAGTCCTCGGACCACACCCAGATCAAAAAATTTCTGGGCGAGCCGCAACCGATATGCTTCGTCCTTGGACTCACCAGGAGTTCTAAAGGCGAGTAGGCGCTAGCCCAATCCGGCGGCGCCCCTCGTGGGGAGAGCACACATGGGCTCGTCAGAGCCGCCGGTTGGGTACCTCTTAGCTGACATCGAAGGCAGCACTGAACGCTGGGATAGGGCCCCAGCGCCGATGCAGGTCGCGGTCGCGCGTTTGGACTCCTTGATCGAGGAGATCGTCGCGCGGAACGGCGGCGTCATTCAGGACCGCTCCGGTGACGGCGTTTTTGCTCTGTTTAGATCGGGCAACCCTTTGCAATGCGCGCTCGAAATGCAGGTTGAGATGCAGCGCACCGATTGGAGCGCGGTCGGGGGTCTGGACCTCCGCATCGGCGTGCACGCGAGCACAGGCGGTTCACTTGGCCAAGTTGATCGCGCCGTCGCCAATCGCAGCGCGCGCATCACCGCGAGCGGGTGGGGCGGTCAGATCGTCACGAGCCGCGACGCCACGCAATTGTACGCGACGCCCCAAGGCGCAGACCTGATCGATCTCGGACTGTGCCGCTTCAAAGGCGTGAGAGATGCGATTCATCTTGCGTCACTGGTCCACCCGAACCTGTTGCGTACGGCGTTTCCGCCGTTACGCTCGTTGATGTTTCACGGCGCCGGCGCTGACGCGCTAGGCAGTCCGATTTTCGGGCGCCAACGAGAGCTGGGCGAAATACTATCGAAACTCAGCTCGACGCGGCTGCTCACCATTATGGGGTCGGGCGGCAACGGCAAAACGCGACTCGCGTTGCTCGTCGCGGCTGAAGTCACGTCGCGCCAGCCTGTTTGCTTCGTGTCGCTTGAGGGCGTTGGCCGCGATGCTGACCTCTCATCGACATTGGCCGCCGCGTTGCGCTTGCAATTGGTTGCCGGACACGCCGCAGATGAGCAACTCATCGGCTACTTGCGGGACAAGCAGATGATGCTCGTCCTCGACAATGCGGAGACGATTGCCGGGCGCGCGGCATTGGTCGGCGAGTTGGTTGGGACGTGCCCGCAATTGACAGTGTTGGTGACCAGCCGTGAACCCTTGGGCGTTGAGGGCGAAGCCGTGATGCGTCTACTCGGGATCGAGTTGGCGGATGCCAAGGGCCAACTCAGCGAGTCCTCGCCGGCGCTGCAGTTTTTCCTCCACGAAGCACGTTTGAAAGATCCTACATTCGCCGTGACGGATGCGCAGCTCGAGATATTCCGGGACCTCTACAACAAGGTTGAAGGGTCGCCCTTGGCGCTACGTCTCATCGCGCAATGGACTAACCTCTTGTCGCTTGGGGAAATCCTTGAACGCTTAAATCTTAGTATCGATTTCCTGTCGCCATCTGACCCGACGCACCTCGGTCAGAGCCTTCGCGGTGTGTTTGAGGGCTCCTGGCGTCTGCTCACGCCGCAGCAGCAGCGTGCGCTCGCGCGGCTGTCCGTGTTCGTCAAAGCGTTTGACCTTACTGCGGCCGTGCATGTCGCCGAGGCCGATCTCGTCACCTTCTTGGCGCTCGAGCGCAAGGGGTTGATTGTACGCACGCCGAACGGCCGCCTTGCCATGCACGCCATGGTGAGAGAGTACGCTGCCGAGCGGCTTGCCGGAAACGCGACGGAGGCGGCGGCGGCGCGGCGAAGGCATGCCGTGTTCTACCTTGAGGCCGTGTGCGCCTGCATGGAGAATGTCCAATCGCCCTCGCGCGCCGCGGCTGGTGAGCAATTGCGCCAGGATGTCGCCGAGATCCGAGCCGCTTGGCTGCATGCGCTCACCTTTAAGAGCAAGGCGTTAGCCCAGTGCGCGATCGAGCCACTTTGCTATTTTCTCTACACGCGATCGATGCTCCGCGAGGCGGTCGACATTTTTGGCGTCGCGATCGAGAGCGCCGCACTGAGTCGCCAAGCCCTAAGCATTCGCGCCAACTTCCAGGTCCACCAAGGCGATGCCGAGGGCGCCGCCGCGGCTGCATCAAATGCTCTGTCGTCGCCTGGCGGTTCGCAGCTGGGGCGCGCCCACGCAAACCACGCGCTTGGGAATCTGGCGCACATGCGTGGTGATTTTAGGCAGGCGAACGCCCGGTACGAAACCGCGTTGGCGATCCGCGAGAAAATTGGTGATCTCCGTGGTTGTTGCTACGCCAACGTCGCGCTCGGATCGCTGCATCTCCTCTTTGCGCGTGTCGAAACCGCGCGTGAGTACATCAAATCCGGCTATCGCCTGGCGCGGCAGGTGGGTGACGCCTTCGGCATGATGGTATCTCACCTCTACGCTGGCGACCTTGCGGCGGTGGAAGAGCGCCTCGATCATGCACGGGCCAATTACGAGATGGGTCTGAGCCTCGAAGAATCGGTTCCGCACCCGCAGTTTCGCGCCATGTTCCATCGTCGCATGGGCACGCTCTTTGTATTGCGCGGCGATCCCGCAAACGCGCTGGCGCACCACCAGGAAGCGCACGACCTTTCGCGCGACGTGGGCGATCAGCGAACGCGCGCACAAGCGCTGATTGAGATCGGCAACGATCTGCGCCTCATGCGCGAATACGCCAAGGCGAAGTCAGGCTTACTGCGCGGCATTCGGCTGAGCATGACGCTGGGTATGCAGCCGTCGTTGCGGCGCGGTTTGCTTGAGCTGGTTTATGTCGATCTGGCGCTTGGAAACATCGGCGCCGTGCATCGCTCAGTGAGAGTTCTGGAGCGCGCTGATCTTGGTGATCTGCGCCCCGCCTATGAAGCACTCGTCGCGCAGCTCGAAGGCGGCGGTGCGAGTCCGGCGGACATGACGGCGACGACGATCCAAGACTTGCTCAATGAGCTGATCGCCGAAGCAGACGTAGATACACTGAAACTATGAGGTTCATATGACGCGCGGAAGTTTAGTGGTCGTGGGCACGGGCATCAGGATCGGCAACCAGTGCACAATCGAAGCTCGCCACCATCTTGAAACTGCGGACGTCGTGTTCGAGGTTGTTGGCGACCAATTGGCGCAAGAGTTCCTGCGTTTGTTGAACGGCAATGTGGTGTCTCTCCAGCATCTCTATGGGCGCGATCGGGCCCGCAGCGACACGTACGAGGCCATGATCCAAACCATCCTCGGGGCGGTCAGAGAAGGCAAGCGCGTGTGCGCCGCCTTCTACGGCCACCCTGGCGTCTATGTGTATCCCTCTCACGAAAGCGTTCGCCGCGCGCGCGCCGAAGGGTTCGCGGCTGAGATGTTGCCGGCGGTGTCGGCCGACGCGTGTGTCTTCGCCGATCTCGGATTTGATCCTGGTTGGATTGGCTGCCAAAGTTTCGAAGCCACGGACTTTGTGATCAACGCCCGCAAGTTCGACCCTACGGCCGTGCTTATGCTTTGGCAGATCGCGCTGGTGGGCGACCGGACACTTCGCGTTTTCGAGTCCGATCCGCGCCGCATTGAGCTGTTGGCCGAGGTGCTGATGGAGGATTATCCGCCGGATCATCCCGTCACTGTCTATTGTGCGGCGACGTTGCCGACGGGTGAGGCGCAGGTGGAAACGCTGCCGCTCAGCAGATTGGCGGAAGCGGCAATCACGCAGGAGTCGACGCTAATCGTGCCGCCGCTCGGCGAAGCGAAACCATCGGCCCGCCGCCTGGCGCTGATCGAAGCACGTCTTTCGGCCTAAGAATTGGTGCGAGCGGCGGGACTTGAACCCGCACCGCCTTTCGGCGAACGGATTTTAAGTCCGCTGCGTCTACCGGTTTCGCCACGCTCGCACGCGGCGTTTCAAGGCGGTTTTGCGTCCGGTTGCAAGGGGCGAGGCGCCTGCAATCGCGCTGTTTTAGGGCTTCAGCACAACGCGCCCCAGCACTTTGCCGGCGCGCAGGTCGGTGATGGCGCTGTTAGCTTCATGGAGGGGGCGTTCGCTGATCGGCGGCGCTGGTGCGGCGCCTGCGCGCAGTAGCGTGATCAATGCGCGGGCCTCATCGAGTCGCCCGACATACGAACCAATGATCGAAATCGGCCGCAACGGCAGAGACGCGAGTGGCAGCGAGGCCTTGCCGCCGAAGAGTCCAACGATGATGTATTTGCCACCACGCCGTAGCGCCGCGGTTCCGAACGCAAACGTCGCCGGCGCGCCGACGAAATCGATCGTGGCCACGGCTGCGCCGTGTCTCGCAATGACTTCCTTCCAGAGATCGCCAGCCGGTTCGATCGCCTCGAGCGCGCCGTAACGCAAGGCGGCCGCGCGCTTGCCAGGGTCAATGTCGGCGGCGATGATCGGGTTCGGCAGCACGCTCTTTGCCAATGCCATCGCCATCAGCCCGACGCCGCCCATACCGAGTAACAGAACGGGTTGGTCCGGCGGCGGCGCGCCGATCTTCTTCAACGCGGAGTAGGCGGTCAGCCCCGAACACATAGCCAGAGCGCCGAGCCCAGGCGCAAGATCGCCGATCGGAATCAGTGCATCGGCGAATGGCACGTGGACGAACTCCGCCATCCCGCCCCACTTAGCCACGCCAAGCGCGCGCCGCGGCGGCGCGATGCAAAGCTGTTGGTCGCCGGCACGACAGGTGTCGCACGCGTTGCAGCCGAGCCATGGATAGACGGCGACACGCGTCCCCACCGCAGGCTCGCTTACGCCATCGCCAAGCTCTGCAACCTCGCCCTCGATCTCGTGGCCGAGCACCGCAGGCATCTCGATCGCAACCGGCTGACGCGCATCGCCAAAATCGAAATAGCCGTCGTGAATGTGGAGATCGGAGTGGCACAAGCCTACGCGTGTCACCTTCACCAACGCTTGGCCTGCGCCTGGCGTTTGTGGCGTGAAATCCATCGGCGTCAGTGGTGCGCCGAAAGCCGTCATTGCCTGTGCTTTCATAGCCGCCACTATCGGGCGGCTATGCGTCATTGCAAGACTTAAGCGGCAAGGCGGAAGGTGGCGGCGTCTTGCTGCGCCAGCCGTCCATTGATAGCAAGATAGTGTATGGCAGCGTCCGCGCTGACTTGCAGGCCGTGCGTGCGCAAGAACTCCGATACGATCGCGCGCAGTTCGACCGTCGAGGCAGATGCACGGCCGGAGAGTTTCATCAGCACGTGTTCGTACATTGCAGCGCCAGCGCGGCGGTTGATGGCAGGGCCAAGGGACTCGGCGAAGAACATTTCGGCGCCTCCATGTTCGATTTGGCTAGGGTGGACTGATTCAGTCCAAACGCGGCAGGTTCGCTGTTGTGTTTGGTTCTGAGTCGCTCCCCGCATTGCCACCCGCATTCGACTATGCGGGCGTCACCGTTTTTGCGCTCACCGGTGCGCTTGCCGCCGCGCGCGACAAGCAAGACATCGTAACGTTCTGGTTTTTCGCTGTTGTAACCGGCATCGGCGGCGGAACGTTGCGCGATCTGCTAATTGGCGCGCCGATATTTTGGATCGGTGATGCAACATATCTCGGCATCGGTTTGCTCGCCGCGATCGCCGTCTGGTTCGCGGCGCCGCGCATCGAGCGGTTGAAGACGTTCATTTGGCTCGATGCAGTGGGGCTCGGCGCCTACGCCGTGATCGGTGCGGCCAAGGCGCTGGCCTACGGCGTTGGCCCGTTCGTGGCGGTGGCGATGGGCGTTCTGACGGCTTGCTTCGGCGGCGTTATCCGCGACGTGCTGGCCGGGCAGCCTTCAGCGCTTTTGAAGCGCGAGATCACAATTTCGGCGGCGCTGCTTGCCGCGGGTGGGTTTGTGGCGCTGACATTCTTGGGCACTCCAGCAATCTGGGCGGGCATCGCCGGCGCGCTGGCGGGTTTCGGATTGCGGGCGGGAGCCATACATTATGGTTGGGCGTTGCCCGCGTTCGGAGACAAGCCGAAGTGACGAAGGAAAAGCTCGAACTGGTGGAGGTCAGCCCGCGCGATGGGTTGCAGAACGAGCCGGATATCGTCTCCACCGAAAACAAGCTCGCCCTGATCGATCATATTTTGGCGGCAGGCTTTCGCCGGCTCGAGGCGGGCAGCTTCGTCAATCCGAAGAAGGTGCCGCAGATGGCGGACGGCGATGCCGTCTTTGCCGGCGTGCCGAAGCGTGACGACGCGACCTTCATCGCGCTCGCTTTGAATTTGCGCGGTGTCGAGCGCGCGCTAGCGGCTGGCGCTAAAGAGATCAACTACGTTTTCTGCGCCTCAGACGGGTTCTCCATTCGCAATAATGGCGGCACGGTCGATGAGACCTTTGACGTGTGGCCTGACGTCGCCGCTGCCGCCAAAGGAGGCGGCGCGCGCTTGTCGGCGACCATCTCAACGGCGTTCGGGTGCCCGTTCGATGGTGAGGTGCCGGTGCGCCGCGTCGTTGAAGTGGCCGAGCGCTGTGTCGCCGAAAATATCTTTGAGCTTGCGATTGCCGACACAATTGGCGTGGCTTCGCCGGCTGACGTGCACGAGCGCTTTCGTGTTGTGAAATCCGCAGTGCAGCCTCACATCCAATTGCGCGCGCATTTTCACAACACCCGCAACACCGCGCTCGCGAATGCGGTGGCGGCGGTCGAAGAAGGGGTGCGTGTGCTCGATGGATCGCTCGCCGGCATTGGCGGGTGTCCATTTGCGCCCGGCGCGGCAGGCAACGTGCCCACCGAGGATCTGCTCTACATGTTCAACCGCATGGGCTTTGACACCGGCGTCGACCTAGATCGCGCCGTTGAGGCCGCGCAGTTTATTGGCGGCGTGCTTGGGCGCAAGACGCCGGGCATGGTCAGCCGTGCGCCAAGGTGGCCGGCATGAGCAATGGTAAGCTTGCCCTGATCACGGCAGTGCTCGGCGTGGCTTGGCTGGTCGCCATGGTGCTGCTCGGTGGCGCCACCTTCACCGGCTACGATCACGTTTCTCAGTACATATCTGAGTTGGGCGCCACCGGAGCGCCTTACGGTTGGCACGTCAGCTGGCTGGGCTTTCTGCCAATCGGTGCTCTGATCTGCGCGTTCTCATTCTTCGCGTGGCGCGCAGCGCCTCCTTCGGTGCTCGCGACCTTGGGCTTTGTCGGGGTCTTTCTATTTGCGATCGGCTATGTCGGCTCCGCATTTTTCCCGTGTGACTTTGGCTGTCGGCCCGACACGCCGAGCTTCTCGCAAGTCATGCATGAGTTAGGCGGGCTTGCGGGCTACATGCTCGCGCCGCTTACATTGTTGCTGTTGGGATTGGCGGCTTGGAAGTGGCCGGGAGGCATCTGGTTGTCGGCCCTCAGCTTCATCGCCGCGGCTGGCGCGCTTGTGGGCCTGGGCGGACTACTGGACGATGGTTCGCCCACAGTCGGCCTCTATCAGCGCGTGCTCGAAGGCAGCATGCTGACTTGGGTCGTCGCGTGCGGCCTTTACCTCGCCCCGCAAAAGCGAACGGCCGCTCCGTAGAGCGGCCGTTGCCTCGATCGATAGATAGACAGAACGTTGATTAGAGCGCGCGGCCGATCGTGATCACGAAGGCGCTGTCGTAGCTCGACTCACCGTACGTGTAGGCCTCGATATCCGAACCTGCGTCGATATCGGTGTCGTGATAGCGCAGATCAATCTCGAAGCCATGCATGGCGTGCGTGGCTCCGATGTTCCAGGTGCCGTAGTCGTCTTCGGAGTTCGGCCCGTTCGGTTCTTCGATGCTTTGATTGCCGTACGCCGCTGTAAAGGCCAGCGCATCGCTTACAGAGTACGATCCGTTCAGTTCGAGATAGAGCGCGTCGCCGGTCTCGCCATAGTTTTCCGGCGCGTAGAATGCCGCCGCGCCGATCGTGAGCTGGTCGCTAACGTCATGGCTCGCGCCGACCTTCAATTCTGCGTAGTCGAACTCGGCCCCATCGTCGTCGGCGCCCGGATAGAAGTAGCCGATGACGCCGAGATCCCAATCGATCGGTCCGGTCGTCGGCTTGAAGCCGGCATAGAGGTCGATTTCCATGTCTTCCGTGAGGCTCGAACCCCACACGCCAGCGTAAAACTGACCCGCTTCATAGTCGAAGCCGCCTTGGATGGCGGGGCCGTTGTCCGACAGCGAGACGCCGCGGAAAACGTAGTCGCTGGTCAGCGAAATGTTGGCGGAAACGGTACCTTCAGCGCTAGCGATGCCCGCGCTGGCTGCGGTCGCCAGAACGGCGAGACCGATGATTTTCTTCATAGCCAGAATCCTCTTGAGTCTTGCGGCGTCGTCCGCGTTCGCCGAACCTCTCGTGATAGCGTAAATGACTGGTTAATCTGTGTGAGCGTCTCAGTTAGAATCGAACGCTTGGCCGAAGCTGTGTCGTCTCTGCAACAACAAGACGGCGCCACGCGTTCGCGCAGCGCCGTCTCATTCTTCAATCTCGGTGTTGCTTAGAACGTAACTTTGAGCGTGCCGATCAAGCGATCGCCTGCGGGCCCGAAGGCGAAGGCGTCATCGTCGGTATCGATATAGCGGCCATCGATGCTGAGGTTTTCCGTGATCGGGTAGCTCACGCCGACATTCCACGTCGTGTAGCCGTCGACAGCATAATCTTCGACATCGGCCGCGCCGACCGCGCCGCTGAGCGTGGCGGTGTTGGAGAACGTATAGGCGGCGTTCACCTCGTAATAGAGGCCGGCGTTGTCATCCAAACCATCAAAATCACCGCTGAAATTCGGCGTCCAGTAAACGGCGCCGCCCCAGGTAGCGCCGCCAGCTGCGAATGATCCCGCTGCTTTGACTTCAAAGGTGCTGAGATCGGACTCGCTGCCGCCAGCGTCGCTGTCTGTGTAGCCATAATAAATGACGCCGAGATCGAACGTGACCGGTCCTAGGACCGGTCTCCAGCCAGCATAGAGGTCGTACTCAATGAACTGCGCGGGATTTGGACCGGTGTTGCTGATCCACGCGCCCGCATAAAGCGAGCCGCTGGTCGCATCGACGCCGCCGAAAGCCTCGCCTTCATCATAAAAGCCGGTTTGGTCGACGCCGCGGAATATGTAGTCGGTGGCGACGCCGAGGTTAAACGCGACGTCGGTTTCTGCGCGCGCCACGCCTCCAGCCATCAATGCGCCAGCGGCCACAGCCAACCCTAGTAACTTTGCACCCTTGATCATCTTCAATCCCCGCTTCGTTCTTGCTTTCTTGCTCGCGCCGCCGATTCCGCAGGGCGCGCACGGCAGGTTTCAGGATGTGGTGCGCTGCAGCAAAGGGCGCGGGCCGCAGGCCGGTGAGGTCAGCGGAGTTCGCCTAATTTGGCGGCGCGCGAGCAGGAGTCTGGCTGGAATATAGGCGATTTCGCTCAAACAAGCCGCTTGTCAGCCCCGAGCGCTGCCGCCAAGTGTCGGTCATGACCAGCGACACCAAAGGGCTGACCCAACTCGGCCATTCCGCCGCAATACCCCCGACCCCAGACGACGCGAAGCTCGAACGCGCGCAGAATCCGCACCGCGGCACGCTTTACCTGGCGCGCTTTACCGCGCCGGAGTTCACATCGATCTGCCCGGTGACCGGACAGCCAGATTTCGGGGTTTTGGTGCTCGATTATGCGCCGAAGGACTGGATCGTAGAATCTAAGAGCTTGAAGCTCTTTCTTCAGAGCTTTCGAAATCACGGCGCCTTCCACGAGGATTGCACGGTGCAGGTCGCCAAGCGCGTGGCTGAGGCGATTGATCCGCAATGGCTACGCATTGGCGGATATTGGAATCCGCGCGGCGGCATGCCGATCGATGTGTTCTGGCAAACGGGCGCGCCGCCAGCAGCTCTGTGGCTACCCGATCAGGGCGTCGCGACCTATCGCTCGCGTGGCTAAGCGGCGCCGCTGGGCGATAGAAGAGCGCGCACGCTTTTAAACTGCCCGATGATCTCGCGCCGCTGCACTAAGAACAACACGGCGTAGGCAGCCATCGTTTCCAGCGCGACGATGCCGATCTCGGCCCACAGACCGACGTCGATGACACGCAAGAGCATCCGGTGGCCAATAAACAGCGCGAGCGACACGAAGGCCGGTCCGGCGAGCACGCGCATGAAATCAAGCGGCGAGCATTCGATAGGGCGGAGATAAAGGCTGAGCAGGCGTGGCATGTAGATCATCGTCGTCACGGTGCAACCGAGTGCGACCCATTCGATGCCGAACGGCGCCGTCGCGAGCGCGGAGATCGTCCAGAGGATTGCATACTCAACAGTTAGGCGTAGCCGCGCGCCGGTACGTCCAATCGCCTGTAGCAGCGAGCCGTTGATGGCGACAATCGTTTGCAGCGCCGCGGCGCCCGCGAGGAGTGTGAAAATATCGCCAGATGCTTCCCAACGTTCTGAAAGCAGCAGCGTGAAGAAGGCATGGCTGGCGGCAGCGACGGCCGCAACTGCCGGAAACACCAAGACCGCTTGCGCCATGGTCGTGAAGAGTACGAGCTCGCGTAGCGCCTTATTGTCGTCGCGCAATTCGACGAAGCGCGGATAGATCGCACTGTGCAAAGATCCGCCGAGGATGCTTACCGGCAGCTGCATGATACGGACGGCGACATTGTAGAGCCCAAGCGTTGCCGCGCCGAGCACCTTGCCGACAATGAGCGTATCAGCCTGGCGGTTCACGAACATGGTCATCGACCATGCGGCGGTATCGATCATGAAGCGCAGGTGGTCTTTGAGCTTCGCGAAGTTCAGCACCAAGCGCGGATAGAGCCGGCTCGTCACTTGAACGAAGATACCCTTCACGATCCGCTGCGTCAGGTGCTGCCAAACCAGCGCCCAAGCGCCGCCGCTCTGAAAGGCGATAGCGAGCGCTACCACAATGCCCGCCATTGCCGCGGTGAATTCAGCGCCCGCCAGCCACTGAAACTTCTCCTTCTGGAGCAGTGACGCCGCTGGAATTTCCGCAATGCCCATGAGCAACGGCGCAAGCGAGAGCACCATCATGATGGGCACGAGGCGCGGTTCATTGAAGAACGCCGCCGCCGGCCAGGAGAGCAAGAAGAAGAGGCCGGAAAGTAGCATCATGAGCAACACGCTTGCCCAGAACGCACTCGACCAGGCTTCGGTGTCGTTGGCGTCGACGCGCACCAACGAGCGGCCGAGGCCTGCGTCGCCGATCATGGTGAAAAACATGACCATTGAAAGTGCGAGCGCCGCCAGGCCGAAATCAGCCGGCGTCAGCATCCGCGCGAGGAACGGGATGGCGATGAAACTTGAGGCGAGTTGGAAGATGCGGGCGGCCGACAGGGTCGCAACGCCGAATGCGATCCTCTGAAGCGCCACTCGTTAACTCCGGTAGCCCGCGCCGCCAGGCTCGAGCGAACGTTCATATGCAAAGGATTTGCCGTAACGGCCAGCGAAATAGGCTGAGTATATGGCGCACTTGTTGCTTCGTATCCGGAGTTAACACGGACGAGGCGATGCCGGGCGAAGTGCGTTCATTTTGGGTGGGAGCGGTGCAGACCTGCCGCAACACCCTGACGCAAGGCATAGAGGCGTTCCGCGCGGCGCTGTTTGCGATGCTTGGCGCCGCGGCGCGACACCTCCCGCGATCTTGGGCGCTGGCATTGGCAAGCGCCACGCAATCCATTTTGGCAATCTCGCCGATGGGAATGCGGGCGCGACAGGTCATGCGTTCGACGTTCCCATCTGAACGCAACGTCGCCAAGCTCGCCGCCAATTGGCTCGGGCGGCCGTTTCGCGATCATGTGATCGCTGTCCGCATTGCCTCGAAGCGCGAACAGCTAAGCGATTGGAAGATCGAAATGCGGGGCGGGCCCGCAATGCTCGACGATCCAAATCAGTCGTATATCATCGCAACGGGGCACTTTTCGCGCGAAGCGATGACCGTTCTCTATTTGCCGTGGATCATGAAACGGCGCTTGGCCACTGTGGTTGCGCCGATGGCGACATCGAAGGACGCGCGCGGGTGGCGAGTTCGCCTGCAGATGCGCGAAATCCGCGACGGGATCAGAATCGTGCGCGATGGCGACGTCGATATCGCCGAAGTTGCTGGCAAGTCATTCCTCGTTCGTTTGCTGCATCATCTGCGTGACTCAGGCGGCGTGGTCATGATCGCAACGGACGCTGCTTGGGGTTCGCAGCATATTGGCGGTTACAGCCGCCCGTTTGCGGGCTTCGCGGCCCAATCGTTCGCGCTCGGGACGGCCCGTTTGGCGCGGCTGAGCCAGCGCCCGATCGTTGCTTGTGTCCCATTTTTGGACGGCGACAGGCGTATCGTTATGGACTGGAGTCCAGTGATCCCCGCGCCAGACCGCAACGACAGCGAAGCGGACGTCCGCATCACCAACGAGATTCTGGATTGGATCGAGCGCCGCATCGGGGAGCGTCCCGATCAGTACGTGCTCTCGTTCGGTCAAGACCGCCGCTGGAGCCCGGTCACGCAAAGTTGGACCGACGGTGAGCGCGCTGAAGCGCCGGTTCGCGCGGAAGCGGCGCGGGCGACGCCGCACGCGAGGTCAACTAGAACCGCGAAATCCGTGAACTGACGTCGGCGCGGACGCGTTCGGCGGCGCCTTGTGCGGCAGTGCCGAGATAAACGAACCCGGCTATGCGCTCTTCGGCGCCGAGGCCAAGCGCGCCTCGCGCACGTTCATCGAACGTCGGCCACTCCGTCAACCAGCTCCCCGCGTAGCCGAGCGCGTGAGCGGCGAGCAGCAGGTTGAAACACACGGCGCCTGCCGACAGCACTTGCTCCCACTCGGGCACTTTCGGGCTCGGACGTGGTGATGAAATGACCATGACGCATGCAGGTGCGCGCTCGAACCAGCCGCGCACGAATGCGCGCCGTGCGTCATCGACGCCTTCATCACTGCGGATCACTTGTTCAAGCGCGGCGCCAGCGCGTCCGCGTGCATCGCCATCGATGACAACGAAGCGCCAGGGTCCAAGCTTTCCATGATCGGGCACGCGCGCCGCGAGATTGATCAGCGCGTCCAGTTCCGCCGCGCTCGGCGCAGGCGTTGTGAGGTTCATAAGCTTCGTAGAGCGCCGCCGCGCCAGCAGGGCGAGAGTTTCCGTGCTTTCGAACACGGCATTGGCCGGCTCATTCTCATGCGGCGAAGAGGGTATTGCAGAAAGCGGAAGGGCCATGTCGTCTCCGTGGCGCGGGCGCACGCTCAAGGTTACACATCTAGTATGAGCGAGACCTGGGAAGAAGACGGCGATCCGTGGATCGTCAAGAGTGTGGCGCAGGCATTCGAGAACGATTGGTTCCGGGTCGAGGCGCATGACGTGTTGCGGCCCGATGGTGCGCCTGGCCATTACGGCGTCATTCGCGTGCGGCGTGTGGCGGTGGGCGTGCTGCCCATCGATCGGCAAGGCCGCGTGCATTTGGTTGGACAATGGCGGTTTCCGCTGGCGCGCTATTCTTGGGAGATGCCAGAAGGCGGCGCTGAGCCGGGCGAAGACGCGCAACAGTGCGCCGAACGCGAGCTCGCGGAAGAGACCGGATTGCGGGCGGGGTCTTTCTTGAAGGTGCTGGAGATGGACCTCTCCAACTCATTGACCGACGAGCAGGCGGTGATTTTCATGGCCACTGATCTGACGCAAGGGGCGGCAGCGCCGGAGGCGACCGAGGTGCTCCGGCGCCGGAGCGTGCATTTTCTGGAGTTGCTTGATCGCGTTGCCGATGGTCGCATTCGCGACGCGCTCACGGTTGCGGCGGTGCTGCGCGCCCACCACATGGCGGTGACGGGTAAGTTGCCGGGGCCGCTGAGCGCGGCGATGCTGCGGCAGGGAGAATAGAGATGGCCGAACCGCGCGTGTTTGAAGTCTCAGGCGGTGTGTGGGCGCAATTGCGCGTCGAGGCCATGCAGGCGGCGGCGGAAGAGCCGTTGCTGGCATCGTATCTCCACGCTTCGATCTTGCATCACGATCATATCGAGGACGCGCTTTCGTATCACCTGGCGCAGAAACTTGGGCACGGCGATTTGCCGGCTTTGCAGCTCCGCGAAGTGATCCGCGAAGCTTATACGTCTGAGCCCCAGCTCGCTGTGCAAGCGACGCGCGATATGCGCGTGGTGCGAGAGCGCGATCCGGCGTGCAGGACGTATCTGCAGCCGTTCCTTTACTTCAAAGGCTATGGCGGTCTGCAATCTTATCGCATCGCCAATTGGCTGTGGCGCCAGGAGCGCGAGATCCTCGCTTATCATCTGCAGAGCCGTGTGTCTGAGCTGTTCGCGGTCGATATCCATCCTGCCGCGATCATCGGCGCAGGTGTGTTCATCGACCACGCGCACGGCATCGTCATTGGTGAAACGGCGGTGGTCGAGGACGATGTGTCGATGCTGCATTCGGTGACACTGGGCGGCACCGGCAAAATGGGGGGTGATCGGCATCCCAAAATTCGTCGCGGCGTGATGATTGGCGCCGGCGCTAAAGTGCTCGGCAATATTGAGGTCGGCGAAGATGCGCGGATCGCGGCGGGCTCAGTGGTGCTCGACAGCGTGCCGGCGCGTTGCACCGTTGCGGGCGTGCCGGCGAAACCGATTGGCGGGCCTTGTTATAAAGGCGTGACGCCGGCCGAAGTGATGGACCAGCGACTCGGTGGCGAGTAATCGCAAAGACTGAGCGGATGGCTGAAGCCTCAGCCGCCGGGACCGCGCACTTGATAGGTCGCGGCGTTGCCGATGGCGGTGGACGTCGCGCCTACCGTGGTTGCACCGGTGGTGCGGATGGTTGACGACGATAAGACGTCGCCATCGTTGGTCTGGTTGCTCGTCGCCGTCATGCTTGGGATGTTGGTATCGCAATAGGCGCAGAGCGATCCGGTGATGCTGTTGCCGTAAGCGGCGGAGGAGGCGAGCGCCATGTCGCCACCGTCGCCTGCGAGCGCTGCATTCGCGGAGACGCCGCCCGCGTTCGATTGCGTGACATCGAGCACAGTGTCGGAACCGACGTTCGAGACCGTCGTCTGGTTGCCGACGCCGTACGCGCCAGCCGAAGCAAAGCCGGTGAAATCGCCGCTCAGCGTGACGTAGGAACGAGCTTGAACGTTCGAGGTCGCGCTCTGCTCGATGGCGGCGTTCACATAGCCCCATTGATTGTCGATCGTGGCCGAGTTGGCGTTGGCGGTGGCGTTGCCGGAGGCGTCGGTCGCGTGGCCGACATAGAGATCCGAGCGCGCGGTGACGCTTTCGCCCGTTGCGTCCTGGCTAGTGGCGGTGAGCATCGTGGCGGTGTCGCCGCCGATGCTGAGATTGTTGGCGCTGGCGATGGCGCCGGAGACTGCTTGGTCTTCGACGATGCCGGCGTCCATTTCGCTCGAAGCGTTGACAGAGCCGGTGCTCTCTTGGTGCATCAGCACGCGCACCTCGGCGTTTTCAGCGGACACTGCGGCAGTGTTATTGCTCGCGGAGGCCGAGGTGGCGGCATTGTAGGCGTAGCCGCTACGCAGCGTCGTGTTTGCATTGGCGTCGCCGTGGCCGAGTTGCTCGGCGTCGATTTCGCTTGCGCCGTCAGTGATGATCGCCGTGCCGCCGTTGCTGACGGCGGCAGAGGTGATCGCGACGTTGCCCGTCGCGGTCCAGAGGGTGGCGTTGGCCTCGGCGCTGGTATCGCCGTCCATGTGCTGGCTGCTTGTCAGCGCGGTATCGTTTTGATCTTGGCTGGTGGTGACAACGTTGCCAGCGGCGACGGCGGTCGCGCCGGCGTCATTGGCCCAACCGGCCTCGACGTCGGTGACAGCCGTGGCGTCACCGCCTTGATATTGCGTGTTCGACTGCGCGTAGGCGGCCGGCGCGCCGGCAAGCGCAGTGCTGATGAGCAGAGAGAAAACCGTGCGCATTGGCGGGCTCCGTTGACGGCGCTCTTACGAGCGGCCGCGCAGGCCGGTGGAGATGTTGTCGTCGCGACGGGCATTCCACGCGTCCGGGTTGGCGCGCGCTTGTTCGATCGCGGCGGTGGCCGGGCTTTGCGTGGCGTTCGCCGTTTGCGCTTGGCCCGGGCCCATCGGATCGCCTTCGGCAGCGATTGCCGCGGCGCAGACCGAGCTGTCACGGACGTTGTAGAAGCGGCTCATCACTTCGACGACGGCGCGTTCGACGCCGGCGCGGACGGCGAGTTGAACTGGCTCCAGCGCGCGTTCGCCGGCGGCGATGTCGATGATCGTGTCATCGAAGAAGGAGAACACGCCAGCGCGCAGTTCGCGGCCGATGATCTGCTTTTGGTAGGAGATGACATCGACAACTTCGAGCGTGCGGGTGTCGATTAGGCGGAAGTCGAGTGCGATGTTCATCACGTAGAGGCGGCCGCCAATGTTGCCGACGCCGTCGCGGGCGTCGGTGTGGCCGCCTTGGGCGTCAACGCCCATCGAACGGATGTTGTAGTTGAGCTCGGTGATGCCGCCGACAAAGTAATAGTCCGAGCCCGGCATTTGGCCGGCATAGATGCGGCGGACGTTCTCGTCGTTCGTATTTGGGCCTTCTTGGCCGATCAGGCGATTGTTAGCGTAACGCAGTTCGAGTTCGGTGACAGAGGTGTCGAAGCGCTCAACGAGGCGAGCGCCGGCTTTGTTGAAGGCCGACATCGCCATCAGCGAAGCGCCTTGAGTGATGCGGCGGCCGCCTTCTTCCGAAACCGAACCGGTGTAATCGATGATGCGGCCAACGGCGATGCGCGGGGCTGCGACCTGGTTCGAACGCGCAAACGCGTTCAGGCAATCGAGCGCCGGCGTGTAGGCCGTCGGGTTCGCGGTGACTGGTGCATCGCCAATCGGCAATGCGTACATGCCGTCATTGCCGGAGTGCGGCGTGACGCAGGCAGTGAGAGCGGTCGTGGCCGCAAGGACAGCGAGGGTCTTGAACGCGCGCATTATTCGTCTCCGACGACGGCGGTGATGTCGCCGTTGTTGATCTGGGTAGAATCTACGATCACCGTGTTGTAGTTGCCCTGGGTGATCACGTTGAGTTGGTTGCCGACGGCGCTTGAGGCGCCGATGCCGCTGGCGAAAGAATCTTGCAAGCCGCCCGAGAGCGTGCCTTCAATTTCCATTCGGCCGTTTACGATGACACGGTTACCGTTTTCATCGCGCGTCGACGTATTGATCGGGGAATCGAAGCTCTCCCAACCCATGCCGTAGGCGCCGCTGAAGTCACCGGCGCCGTTTGGAATTGGATCGGCGCTGGCCGCACTGGCGAAGGCGATAGCGCCGATAAAAATAAACGTCCGCACGTGAGGCGCTCCGCAACAAATTCGTCTGCAGAGCGAGAAAGCAACGAGCGTGCCAACGTTTTGGCGAGCAAAACGGGTCGAATTTGGATGGGTGTGGTTAAGGGCTGTTAGAGCCAGCTCAAATCGAAGCGTGCGCCGTCGATGAGCAACGCCTTTAACCGTGCGCGACCGTCCCGGCCGACGGAGAGGATGGCGAACGCGCGCGTTTGTTGATCCGGACGCTGCTCCCGCAGAACGCGCTCGATGCGGGTCGCGTCGGTTTGATTGATGTAGAAGCGATCAACGCCGACGTTGAGGTTCAGCGATCCAGGCAGACCATCAATACCGGAAGCTGCCGGCGTCGGCGGCGAACAGGTAAATGTGCCTTTAACTGGAAGTGGTCCGAACTGTTCGGCCGCATCGCGGGCAAGCGCGCCGCCGGCGACGACGTAAATCTCACCCTCGGGGCGTAGCGCCACCCAGTTAAGGTCGCCATTGTCTGCTTGCGCGTGGTTATCGGGGCAGACCTCGCCACGTTCGAGGCGTTGAGTAAAGTTAAGCTGTACAAAATGACCGCTAAGCAGTGAACGCGGATCCACGGCTTCCATAGGCAAAGTGATCTCTTGCCCGCCGGTGCGCGCAAAGCCCTCGCTGATAACCAAGCCAATCAAGGCCGCTACACAAAGCCCGGCCACAGCGAGGATGCGAGGAGCGGGGGCCAGTTTCATGTCGCACTCTTGCGATTGCGCAGGATGAGACCCGCGATCAGTGCCGCGACGGCGCAGACGAGGAAGACGCCGGCGGCAGCAAGCAGGTCGAGCCCCAGGTCATTCAGAAGCGCGCAGATCGCAGTGATTATGCTGAGCACGCCAACGGTGGTGACGAGGCTGTGACGATCGAAGCGGCCAAGCGCCAGCACGCCCCCGGACGCTGCGAGCCAGACGATCCTGTGCGCGATCCCGCCATTTCCATCCGCGCTGCCGAACCAGGGCAGATAACCGCCCACCGCAAAGAAGAAGAGCGCTCCGGCCGCGAACCAGCCGTAGAAAATCCCTGCAAACGGCCGCTCTTGCGCGTGCAGCCAGCGCGCGCCGGTGGCCATGGCGCCCATGAGGATTGCGAGGAAAAGAAAGACGCCGGCTTCGGCTTCGGTCTTCGCGGCGAACCAGCCGAAGCAGTAAATGATTGCCAGTGCTGACGCGTGCGCGAGCGCGCCTGACCCCCAGCGCAAAGCGAGATAGGCGCTGAGCGGGGCTGCGACCAGCATCCACGGCGCCTCGGACTCCGCACCCGAAAACCATTGCCTGCCCGTGAAATCACCGAAGGCGATGAACACAAGTCCAGCGAGTGCGGCGCCGGTTGAACGGCCTGCGGCTGCGAGCGCGAAGGCCGCAACGCCTGCGCCGTACGCTGCGCTGCTCGGATTGCCAGCGATGTCGAAGAGCTGACCGGTGAGCCCAATCGAGGCGGCGAACACCAACGCGGCAATCGTTAGTAAGATGTTGGAAAGGGTGGGGCGTTCCCTCTGCGCGGCGAAGGCGGCGCCGCCGGCCAAGCCAAGAAACGCTATGAGCAGCACCGCGAAGCGCACCAATTTCGGCGTAAAATCCCAGTTAGCGGCGACAAAGGCGATGATGGCGATGCCGAGCAGCACGCCGCCGACCCACGCGAGCGCGGTGGCCGCATCCATGCGGCGGGTCTCAGGGAGCGTTTCGAGGATTGCCTCGCGCTTGCCGGCGTCTATGAGGCCCGCGCCGATCCAACGATCGAGATCTTGTTTTATGCGGTCTTTGTACGCGGCCATCCGTGATTAGCTTAACGCTCCGCAAGAGGGCGTCAAAGCAGGTGTTCGCGCTTGAAGCGCGGGCGAGCCTGGCGCAAGCTCGCGAGATCGAGGTGGGTCCAGGGAGGAAACGCCTAATGCTGATCGCGCAAGTCATTGGCGATAAGGGGGCCATAGTGCACTCGCTCGCCGCCAGCGCAACGCTGGAGGATGCTGCTCGAGAACTGAACGAGAAGCGTGTCGGCGCGCTCGTCGTGATCGACGCCGAAGGGGCGATAATTGGTGTCTTTTCCGAACGCGACTTAGTGCGCGAAGTCGCCCGTCGCGGCGCGGCAGCGCTCACTGGCGATGTCGCCAGCGCCATGTCGCGTGAGGTCATCACTGCGCACCCGGAAGAAACGATCGACGATTGCCTGGGCCGGATGACCGACAGGCGCGTTCGCCACCTGCCGGTGATCGTCGAACAGATGCGATTGGTTGGGATCGTGTCGATCGGAGACCTGGTGAAACACCGGATCGCGGCCGCCGAAGCTGAAAATGCGGCAATGCAGGCCTACATCGCCGCCCAATAGCGGCGGTTTTCACCTTGAATTCAGGGCTCTGTGACCCATGTAGGCGAACCTTCGGCGTCTCTCATTGTGCTTGAAGCCTGTGGGGCGAATCGATAGGTTAAAAACGTTGCGATTCCCGAACGTCTTGCGCAGACAGCGCATTTGGGCGGGCGAGCAAAAATCACGCTGTTTTCTTGGGTTTCTTCGAAGCTCTGGGAAATGCGTCGTTTGCACGAAAAGGTCGTTGACATACCTAAGGGGCGCGCATAGAAACCGCGCCTTCCGCCGGGACCCAACGGTTTCGGCCCGCACGCAAAGAGCTTCGGCTTGGCGTGGGCGGGCGCAGAAAAACTCTCCCTAAAGGGAGCGATTTTTGAGTGGCGCTCTTTGACATTGTGATTTTGGAGAAGGGAAACGCAGGCGGCGGTGTGCTGCGGGCAAACCAGTAATGGTGCGCCAAGCGACACTGACGGTTATGCGTTTTCTGGAACTAATAACTGACTTACAGGATGAGGCTTTCGGGCCTCAGAATGTGCGTCGGTTCCCGTTACAATAACGCATAACGCCAATATACGGCATCGAGGTCTCAGGCCTCGATCAGTCAGAGGTCAACTCAACCTGAGAGTTTGATTCTGGCTCAGAACGAACGCTGGCGGCAGGCTTAACACATGCAAGTCGAACGCCCCGCAAGGGGAGTGGCAGACGGGTGAGTAACACGTGGGAACATGCCCAAAGGTACGGAATATTCTCGGGAAACTGGGAGCAATACCGTATGTGCCCGAAAGGGGAAAGATTTATCGCCTTTGGATTGGCCCGCGTCAGATTAGGTAGTTGGTGGGGTAAAAGCCTACCAAGCCGACGATCTGTAGCTGGTCTGAGAGGACGACCAGCCACACTGGGACTGAGACACGGCCCAGACTCCTACGGGAGGCAGCAGTGGGGAATCTTGGACAATGGGCGCAAGCCTGATCCAGCCATGCCGCGTGGATGATGAAGGCCTTAGGGTTGTAAAATCCTTTCGTGGGGGACGATAATGACGGTACCCCAAGAAGAAGCTCCGGCTAACTTCGTGCCAGCAGCCGCGGTAATACGAAGGGGGCTAGCGTTGTTCGGATTTACTGGGCGTAAAGCGCGTGTAGGCGGGTCGTTAAGTTGGGGGTGAAATCCCGAGGCTCAACCTCGGAACTG
>JANNFK010000028.1:0-11884 GCA_031379735.1 Caulobacteraceae bacterium
CGCGCACAATTCGCCCCTGCTTTGCGAGCGCAAGCGCGAGCGGTGCTCCGATGAAACCCGATGCGCCAGTGACAAGGACAACTTTCATCCAGCAGCGCGATTGGCGTGCACGTCATCAGTTGCGCAGCCTGAACTGCGCAACGACGAAACAGCGATCATGACGTGAAAATCTAAGACGGAGACTTAGAACGACTCGTGCGCAAGCAACAGGTCCGCGAGTTCGAGATGCGGATCGCGATACGGAACGCTCGCGTCATAGCCGCCGCCAACTGGAGCGGGCGCGGTGAAGCTCGCTTGCGAAAGCCTCGCTTCCGGGCCGGTCACGGCAACATAGCCCTCGACCGGCGCCTCGTTCGCGTTCGTGTATGAAACCGGTTCGCTGAGTGCGAGACGCAGATTTGCTTCGGGCGCAGCGGCGACGTGCGGCCGCGTCGCCACGACAGCGAGCTCTTCGTTCTGCGAAAGCGCGCGCACGTGCTCAAGCTTTTCATCCGTAGCTGCGCGGACAAAAATCATCGACGCTTCGCTGGCTGCGAGTTGCGAATGAATTTCGTTGAGTTCAGCGCGCGTCATCGGCGCGGGATAAGCCGGCAAGACGGCGTACACGTTAAACGCGCCATCTCCAGCGGAAGCAGTCGAGTCGATACCGAAACTTGACGCGATGCTGGCGCCAATCCAATCGCCGAAGCCAGCAGGCGAAAAAGCAGTGATTGCAATCACGGAAGCAGCGACGCCCGTGAAGCTAGACCTCACGATCGTGTCGCGCACTTCACGCTCGAAAGGCGATTGCTCCCCACTCATAGCAACACTCCCACCACTCACAGCTTTCCAGCGCGTTAGAGTTCTAATACGCGCTAGCGGCGTAAGAGAAGCACCAAAATTCTCTGGTTAACAAGCCCGAAGAGCCCGTTCTTCCGTGACTATGCTGAAATCTTGCTTACGAAATTATCTCCATGACTAAAGCGTCAGCAGCCTCTGTGGCGCCCCCGACACGCTCCGGTTTCGCAGTCGCAGGATTTTTCGCGCTGCTGCCCGGCTTTGCGGTCGGCGGGGCGATCGGCCTGCCGGTCATTATGGGTTTGGCGGGGCTGGTCGCCCTGCACCCCGCGACCTTTCGCCAAGACATTGAAAGTAAAGTTCTATTGCTTGCTCTCTCGGCGGCCCTCATTGGCTGGCTGTCGATATCAAGCCTGTGGTCCCCATATGGCGGCGCCACGTACCTCAAGGTCCCGGTCACGGCCGGGCTCGGTTTGCTTTTCGCGGCTGCAGCAGCATCGCCACGCCTAGCGCGCCTAACTTTGGCAGGCGCGTTCGCGGCTCTAATCGTGCTGATGGTCATGTTGGCCATCGAGGCCCTGGGGGACAGCCCCCTAAATCGGGGGGCCGCGCCCGACGCTTCTGCATTCCAACTGAGACAGAGCCCGGCGCGCGGCGGCGTCGTCATGCTGGCGCTCGTGTGGCCCGCACTCGCGTGGCTGCTCGCCACTGGCGTCGGGTGGCGCTGGCTTGGCGCGGCGCTTGTCGCAGCGGCTGCCGGCTTCATCTCGCTGCAGTTTGGGCAGTCCTCCACCACGACCGGCCTCGCCCTCGGCGCGACCTTCTTCGTCGCCGCCTTCGTGGCGCCGCGTATCGCTATCCTCGCGCCCAGCTTTGGCCTGGCGCTATGGACGCTGATCGCGCCGTTCGTCACGCCACTCTTCTTCGCTGGACAAGCGCTGCCCGATTGGCTTCCGCACTCGTGGGCGGTGCGCGTCGGCATCTGGCGGTACACGTCCGCGCGCATCCTCGAACAGCCATGGTTTGGGCATGGCCTCGATGCTGGCCGGGCGTCCACCGAAATGACGACCTATGACGGCGAGCCTTTGCGCGTGATCCCGGTCCATCCACATAGCGCGACAATGCAGATTTGGTACGATGGAGGCGCGGTCGGCGCTCTACTCACAGCAGCACTTCTCGCGCTGATAGGCGCAGCGCTCGTGCGTGCTTACGCCAACAATAAGCTCGCAGCCGCGTCGGCCGCAGCAGTGCTCTCCATGTTTGGCATGATGGCCAACATCGGTTGGAGCCCGTTTCAAGAATGGTGGCTCTCAACGGTCATTTTGGCCGGCGCGCTCGTCGCCGCAATCGGCGCCCTGCCCATTCGCGCTTCTAAGGAACGCTGACGTTATTGAGTAAGTTGGCCGCGGCGCGCCCGCGACGCCCGTAACGCCAATTCCGCACGCATACGCTGCGCCAGCGTTTCCGCTGCGCGCTCCCGCGCATCGCCCTGCGCGGTAATCTCACCGAATGCCGATGCCGGAACATCGTAGGGCGCCAAAGCAGTGACCGAACCGCGCGCGGTTGTGCCATTGGGAAAGTGCAGCTGGTAATTTGCGATCAGCGTCAGGTAAGCCCGCGTCGAGCTCTCATCGACCCGGTAGCCCGCGCCAGTGATGCTCTCTGCCAAGGTGATCTCGAGCGAAAGTGGCGGGCCGTCGCCGCGCTCGATCGACAGGATCCGGTCAAGCTCCGCCTTCAGCACGTGCCCGGCGCTTCCATCGATCTGCGCAACCACGACCGGACCAATGACCGATTGGCCGCCTTGCAGCTGCCCATGCATCGGCGAAAAGCCACAGCCTGTTACCAACAGCGCGACAAACGCAGACAAAAACCACTTCATGGAAACGCCTCGATCCGGATTCTGGTGAAGCTGCCCGGGGACGGCTCCCATTGCAAGGATAGTGACCCGCTGGAATCAATGGTTCTATGATGGCACTGGCGGCGGGGTCTAGGGCGGCCAAGGAGGCCCGGCGGCCAATAAGACAAAGCGCCCAGCTTTGCACCGGGCGCTAAGGCTCGACGGAGAGTGTGGCTGCGCACGGAACGCCGCCGAACTGGCTTAGGCTATGTGGCCGCGTCAGACAGAAAAACCTCTCTCGCCTTAGTGGCGAAGTGCGCGTCACGCACTTCGAACACTACCGGATGTCCTAGCCCAGACCGTTGCTGGACGGCCATACGGGCGCCCGCAATCGGCGATCAGAGCCGCCAGAGCGTGACGCCGTCAGGCATGGTGGCGCGGTCGAGGAAGCCCCGGACGTCCATCACCACGCCTTTGCCGCCGCGCAACAATTTCGTGACCATCGGCCAGCCGCCGTCACGAAATTCTTTGTGCGACACCGCGACGATCACCGCATCCACTTCGCCGATTCCGTCGAGCGGCGTCAGCGCCGCGCCATGCTCTTCCGAGACATGCGCGTCGGCGTAGGGATCGTGCGCCACGATCTCAAATCCGAACGAGCGGACTTCATTGATGATGTCATAGACCTTCGAATTGCGAACGTCCGGCACGTCTTCCTTGAACGTCACGCCCAAGACTGCAACCCTCGCGTTCGAGCAGCCGCTGCGGTTCAACAGCCGAACGCACTCGCGGCCAATGTGGGGCCCGATACTGTCGTTCACACGACGACCGGCCAGCACGACTTGCGGGTGGTAGCCAACCTGCTGAGCTTTGTGGGTCAGGTAATAGGGGTCAACGCCGATGCAGTGGCCGCCGACCAGGCCCGGCGTGAAGCCCAGGAAATTCCACTTGGTGCGGGCCGCCGCCAGCACGTCGCCAGTATCGAGGCCAAGCCGACCGTTGATCAGCGCCAGCTCGTTCATAAGCGCGATATTGATGTCGCGCTGCGTGTTCTCGATGACCTTGGCTGCTTCCGCGACCTTGATCGACGGCGCACGGTGCACGCCCGCCGTCACGACCGCGCCATAGGTATCCGCGACGATATCGAGTGTCTTGGCGTCCGAACCGGAGACGACCTTCACGATTGTCTCGAAGCGGTGGAGATGGTCGCCCGGATTGATCCGCTCTGGCGAGAACCCGAGCGTGAAGTCGGCGCCGAACTTCAAGCCCGACGCTTTCTCCAGGATCGGTCCGCACTCGTCTTCGGTGCAGCCCGGATAAACCGTGGACTCAAAAACAACGATGTCGCCCTTCTTCAGCGCTTGGCCTACGGTGCGCGACGCGCCGTGAACTGCTGAAAGATCAGGCACCAGCGCATCATCAATCGGCGTCGGCACCGTCACGATGAAGAAATCCGCCTTCTTCAGGTCCTCAACGTCGGTGGTGACGTAAAGATCGAGCGTTTTCAGCTCGTCAGCACTCACTTCGCGCGTACGGTCCTTGCCTTCGCGCAATTCGGCGACGCGCGAAGCGTCGATTTCAAAGCCAATGACAGAGAAACCCTTGCGCGCGAACGCAACAGCGGCGGGCAAGCCAACATAGCCCAGGCCGATAACAGCGATGCGGCGGCGGTCGTTCATGATTAACTCTGAATTGTCGACAGTGAGTTGATTTCGCTAGCGTCACCACTTATCGAAACCACACATTGAAAACAACAGCGCACACCTGCCGCGTAGCATCCAAAGAGCGTTAACATGAAACCCGTGCTTGTCACCGGCGCCGCCGGTTTCATCGGCTATCACTTGTCGGAACGCTTGCTGCGCGAAGGGCGTACAGTCATCGGCTATGACTGCATGTCTGATTACTACAGTGTCGAGCTAAAGCAGGCGCGCGTTAAACGTTTGCAGGAAAAGCCCGGCTTCACCTTCGTCCAAGCTAAGCTCGAAGACGCCGCCACGCTCGACGCGCTCTTCGTCGAGCATCAGTTCGATCTGGTCTATAATCTAGCAGCCCAAGCTGGTGTCCGCTATTCGCTTGTCAATCCCCAAGCCTATGTCGCGGCCAACCTCGAAGGCTTCGTCAACGTTCTAGAATCCTGCCGCCACAACAAGACCAAGCATTTGGTGTTCGCATCATCGAGTTCGGTCTATGGCGCCGGCACCAAGATGCCGTTCTCGGTGCACCAAAACGTCGACCATCCGCTCAGCGTCTATGCCGCCTCGAAGAAGGCGAACGAACTCTTCGCGCACTCCTACGCCCACCTCTATCGCCTGCCGGTCACGGGCTTGCGCTTCTTTACCGTCTACGGCCCGTGGGGGCGCCCGGACATGATGATGTTTCTGTTCACCAAGGCGATCCTCGAAGGCAAACCAATCGACGTCTTCAACAATGGCATGATGCAGCGCGACTTCACCTACGTGGACGACATCGTGGAATCGCTCTTCCGCGTCGGCGAGCGCACCCCAGGTCCCAATCCCAACTGGGATAGCCTCGCCCCCGATCCAGCCACCTCGAACGCGCCCTACCAGATTTACAATATCGGCAACCACTCGCCGGCGAAGCTCCTGGACGTCATCGCCATCCTCGAAAAGGAACTGGGCCAGACCGCGACCAAGAACATGCTGCCGATGCAGCCCGGCGATGTACCCGCCACCTTCGCCGACGTCGAAGATCTGGCGCGCGACGTCGACTTCGCCCCGCGCACACCGATCGAAGTCGGCGTGAAGCGCTTCATTGAGTGGTATCGCGCGTATTACACAGTCTGATGACCTATCGCATCATACCCGCAATCATGTCCGGCGGCGCCGGCACGCGGCTTTGGCCCCTCTCCACTGAAGACCACCCAAAGCAATTTCACGCGCTAATGGGTCCGCGGACCTTGTTCGCGGAAGCCGTCGCGCGCCTCAGCGGCGACGTAGGTGACATCTCGTTTGCACCGCCATTCGCCCTCTGCGGCGAAAAGCACGTGCCGCGCGTGCGATCGTCGCTATCGGAAGTGAATGCGCAAGCGGCGGCAATCGTCATCGAGCCCGCGCCGCGCAACACCGCCGCCGTCGCCGCTGCCGCCGCCGCCGTAGCACTTGAGATCGATCCCGGCGCGCTGGTGATGCTCGTGCCGTCGGACCACATCATCGCCGACAAAGCTGCGTTTCATGCCGCCATCAGCCGCGCCGCGCCCTTCGCGCAAGATCGCATCATCACCTTCGGGATCACGCCGGAGAACCCGGCGACCGTGTACGGCTACATCAAACGCGGCGCCGAACTCGGCGGCGGCGTCTTCACCATCGACACCTTCAAGGAAAAACCAGACGAGCCAACCGCGCAAACTTATCTGCGTCACGGCGGCTATGCCTGGAATAGCGGCATGTTTCTCTTCAGCCCGAGCGTTTTGCTCGCCGAGTTTGGTCCCAACGCCGCGATCCGCGATTCTGCTCTCGCCGCACTCAAAAGCGCTGCGCGCCAGGGCGACGAGATCCGCCTCGGCCCCGAATTCAACACCGCCCCGTCCATGCCGCTCGACATTGCGGTCATGGAGCACACCGCGCACGGCGCGGTAGCGCCCTGCGCGATAGGCTGGGCCGATATCGGTTCATGGGCCGAAGTGCTGCGCCTCGCGCCCCTCGACGCCAATGGCTTTGCCATTCTGGGCTCAGCCGCCAACGCCGACACCTCCAAGATGCAAGCCAGCGGCGTAAGGACCGGCGTTGCCGAAGGCGAAGATCTTGTCGTCGTCGCCGCGCCCGGCGGTTTACTCATTCTACCGCGCACAAGCGCCGGCGATCTAGGCGCACTGAAGGCGCTGGCGGCAAAGCTGGCATAGCCGCCGGATAAATATCAAATTTAAGCGCCGACATCCTACGCGCCATTCAATCCGACCGTAGCCGACCGGTCTTGCGGGTGTTGGTACAATTGCCGACGAACACCCTGACGCCGCTTTTCATCACCACGCCGCTGAGCGTCGGCGTAAATTCACTCTTGGGCGTCGCGTGATTGCGCGTGCCTCGCAATGCGCGCAACGCACCTTGAGCTGACTGACTGACTGCACAAATCCCGGCCTACTTTCTCGGCCGCGTGCGAAGCGATGCGTGCGCCGCGCTCTCCTTGCTGTGCGATAAATTACATCGCTTAAGCGCCCACTCGAATGGTTAAGATTTTTTCGTGAGCGAAAAGATCGCGGAGTGAACCATGATGCGGTGGGGGAAAGACAAGCGCGCCAATCAAAATGATCGCGCGCACAAAAGCAAATCTGGCCGACGTGCATTGACCGCGTTGTTGGCGACGAGCGGGCTGGCGGGGTGCGCGGGCGGCGGATCTGAATTGGTGGTCGTTCCGGCGCCTCCGCCGGCACTACGCCCGGCCTTGCTGCCCGATCCCCCGAGCGGGTCTCCAGCCACGGCTTGGAGCAATTCAAACGAATATCGCGCGGCCAACGGCTTATCCATGATCCGCGCGGCGGAGGCCTACGCAACGACACCGAGCAACGGGAGAGTGGCGGGCGCAGGTGTGCGCGTAGCCGTCACCGACACCGGCCTCGATTTGCAACAAACTCAGTTTGAAAACCCCGAACGCTACGTCTTTCAAACCCGCGACATTCCTTTGCAGACCGATGACAGCCAAGGCCACGGCACACATGTTGCCGGGACCATTGCTGCGCGGCGCGATGGAACGAGCGTCCACGGCGTTGCCTACAACGCCCAAATTGTCTCTCTGACTATTATCCCTTCAGCCGACGTGCGACCCGGTGAATTTGTAAACCCAATTATCGGCACACCATCAGCGAGCGCGGCCGCAATTTACTCCGCCGCCGGCCTCGACCGCACCGTTCCCGCAATTAACGGCGGAGGCAGCCCCTTCTTCTTCACAAACAATCTAGGTTTTCCCGAACAGGACAGCGTAAAATCTAACCCTGCGGCCCGCGCTCAAGTCATCAATATGAGTTGGGGTGGACCGGACCCTATACCGTTGACGGGCGGCGGGCGCCAAATTCTGGACGCCCTCATCGCAGCGGCCGGCCAAAACGTAGCGTTGGTCGCAGCGCTCGGAAACGATGCACGCGTCGGCGCCTCAAGCGCCCCAGCGCAATACGCAACTGACCCCCGTATGAACGGCATGTTTATAGCGGTAGGCGCCCTGAATTCTGCGGGCACGGGTCCAGCAGCGTTTTCGAACACGTGCGGGGCGCTAGCTCAGCAATGCGTTTTCGCACCCGGTTCACAAATCACCAGCACCTACATTAACGGCGGCACGGCGGCGCTGAGCGGCACGTCCATGGCGGCCCCACACGTTTCCGGCGCGCTCGCAGTGCTGTTGGCTGCTTTCCCAACAGTCGCCCCTCGAGACATCGTTCACAGGCTCCTCGTGCGCTCCGATGACATGGGCGCGCCGGGTGTGGATCCTATTTACGGTTGGGGGAAAATAAATCTGGAACGCGCGATGTCGCCAAACGGGCCCCTTAGTGTAGCGATTCAGCGCGTAGCAGCGCCGCTTCCCTTGAATGCAAGAGAAGGCGTTGGCGCAATAACCTTGCCCGGCGGGTTTGATTCAACATTTCTGCGGTCGTCGCTCTCCAACGTGCTCATTCACGATGAGGATGGTTTCCCCTTCAACGTCGATATGGGCGGGGTCGTGCGCGAGGCGCCAGCGCCGTCCCGCTTAGAGCGTTTCCTCAACCTCGATGGCGCCGCTTATTTGGGAGCACATTTCGGAACGCATACACAAGTGCAGTTGACCGAAGCGGTGCTGGATTTGCCAGATGGTGTTCATTTAGCAGAGTTGCTTGAAGAGGAGGCCAGCCAACAGGCGCAAGACGCCCGCGTGTCTTGGACGCTTGGGCCCAATGCGTCGTTGGCTTTGCAATTTGGCGCACTCTCTGGCGAGCTTGGCCAGTCAATTGGCCACGGCCGCGCCCAAAACGCATTCGTAGAGACGTCCGCTGCCGCTTTTGCAAACGCCTCGACGGGCAGTGCAGCAAGCTTCACCACGTGGTTGGACGAGAGATCGGCGTTGACGGTGGGGTATCAGAATATTGACAACAACAACGTGAAGCCGCGCGCTACGCTCGCTACTATTGGATTAAGCCGTGAGTTTGAAGGCGCGCGCTTCGGCTTAACTGGAGGGCTAAAGACCCTGTTCGGCGGGCCGTTGGGATTGACGTCAGGCGGGCTTTTTGGCGAGCGCACACTAAGCCGTGAGAGTTTCCTTGATTTGGGATTTGAACGAGACTTAGGCGCCGGCATGAGCTTTGGGATCGCCTACACGAGCGCCTGGACTGAGGTCGAGAACGGCGGCGGTCTTGTAGAAGGGTGGCATATCGCCCCCTCGCACGTAGCGACGCTTTCCCTGGAAGCCGCTCTTTCTCCGACCTCTTCTTTCTCGATATCAGCAGCGGCGCCGCTTACAGATTCCTCTGTCACGCTGGATCTTTCTGTTCCCACACATGAAGACATGGATCGACGCGTCGTCTTTGAAAACAGCACGATACGCCTTGGGCAGCGCGACGCTTTCGTGGTGCAATCGATGTTCGATATCGCGCCAGAAGATGCGAGATGGTCGCTTAAGATGGGTGGCTTTTTCGCCGATGGCGCAGGTGAAGCTGAAATCGGGGGCGGGCTTCGCTATGCGCTACGCAACTAAATTCACGCGGTGCTGCTTAGGATCGTGCGCATTCGGACTTTTAGCCTGCGCCGGTCCTGAGCTCGCCGCGCCGCCCGCCCCTTTCGAAATGCTATGGGTGGCTGAGGACGAGAGCGGCTGCGATCAATACGCAGCCGCGGCGTCTGCGGCCGCGACCGCCGCCGTAATCTATTACAAGCGCCCAGACGGATCCTACACAATGGATCGCAATGAAGCCGATTGTTCGCCTGCGCCACCTAACGGCGCGCACGGCCCCCAACGAGATGGGCAACCGCGTCTCCACCATCGGACAACCCCACCAGCGGACCGCAAAAACTCATCTGGCAAGGCGGATATGCCTAGAAGAACGGCGGATTCTGCAGCCCAATCGCTTTGGTCGCGGAGTGCGGTCCTAACGCCTCTATCCCTGACCGAACTCTAGCCACCTTTAGACGAGCGGCACGCAACGGTGATGAGATCAGCACCGCGCTTCCCCAGCAACTCGACGTGCGGTGGTGGAACATAGCGCGGGCTGCGCCGCGTCGTTCGCGCGGAGCACGCACCTTGACATGATGGCGCAAGCACGGCCCAACACATCGACGGGTTTGCCGCATGGCGGATATGTTTTCGCTTCAAGGACGGTGACGCCTGGGATGTTGAAATTGTCGACTACCACTGAAGAGAATTTTTGATGGCAATGTTACCTGTGCATCCCGGCCGCATTCTAAAGCGCGAACTTGCGGCGCGTGATTTGTCGGCGAACCGGCTTGCACTCGCCCTTAGACTGCCTTCAGGCCGCATTACCGACATCCTGAACGGCAAGCGCGGGATTTCGCCTGATACGGCTTTGCGGCTCGGCCGTTATTTTGGCAACAGTGCGCGGTTTTGGCTGAACCTACAAACCGCCTACGAGTTGGCCGTGGTCGAGAAAGAAGCCGGCGCTCGAATTGCGAGCGAAGTCAAACCCGACGCCGCATGAGCGTCGCTAGCTTCAAGCAGCTGACCACGAGCCGCGACAAGCGCCCGCCGCTACCTCGCGCCCGCGCGCCTTGCGCCGCCTGACCAAGATTTGCGCCATCGTCATCAGCGCGCCACCGGCTGACGCCGTGCGCATGCTTGCGATCCCAGCCGCAAAAGGCGCCGGCCCCACGCACACCGATCGAAGTCGGCGTAAAGCGTTTCATCGACTGGTACCGCGAGTATTACGCGGTCTGATCGCTCAAGCGACCGCCAGTCACGCGGCGCGGGCGATCTTCAAATCAACCGTAAGACCAGCGCCGGAAGCCATATTGATCAACATATCGACGCTGAACAGATCAATCTTTCCCCGCACCAGATCGGAGATACGCGGCTGAGTGACCCCCATGAGCTTTGCGGCCGCGGCTTGGCTCAGTTCACGTTTCTCGATGTGGCGGATAATGGCGCGCATGAGTTTGGCCCGAAGCTTCATGTTCTCAGCTTCTTCCGGCGTCTCAATCGCATCCCAAACGCTATCATGTTTCTTCTTACTCATCTCAGATCCTCGACCAGTTGTTTGTAGCGGCGAGTCGCCAAGGCCACGTCTGCACTGCTCGTGCCCCGCGATTTCTTCTGGAAGCAGTGCAGCACATATATGGCGGCTCCGAGCTTGGCGACGTAGATCACCCGGAACGCCCCGTCGTCGCTGCGTACCCGGATTTCGCGCACGCCCGAACCGATCGCCGCCATCGGTTTCCAATCGTTGGGCTCGCCACCGTGCTGGACCCGATCCAACTGAAAGCCAGCCATACGGCGCACGCCTTCCGGGAACGCCCGCAGATCGCTTAGCGACGAACCAAGAAATACAATTGGCTTTAATGAACGAGCCACAACGGATTATACAATATTTTGTATGAACCGCAAGAACTTGATCAAGTGCGGAAATGGTGTGTGCCACCCAAATCCGATCCCGCTAGCTCGAACGTGCCCTACCAGATCTACAATATCGGCAACCACTCGCCGGCGAAGCTCTTGGACGTCATCGCCATTCTCGAAAAGGAACTTGGTAAGACAGCATCCAAGAACATGCTGCCGATGCAGCCTGGCGATGTGCCCGCCACCTTCGCCACCTTTGCCGATGTCGAAGATCTCGCCAGCGATATCGACGTCGCCCCACGGACGCCCATCGGGTGCGATATGGGTACTTTCATCAACATTGCGGGCCCAGCGCACGTCTTTCCGGATGCTGCAGACATGGCGAAGTGGAATGCTCTGAGCCAGCCGAGCAAGTGGGCCAAATCGAGCAGGCCTGAGCAAGAGGGCTTTGAAAGCGGCGAGGCGACGCCCGAGTCGCTGGCGCAGCGCCTTGCGCGCGTGCGCGGCCTCTAAGCGCGTATGCGCTGGATTCTGAGCAAAAGAGCCGCCGCCGACATCGACTCCATCATCCGCTATACGAACGCGCATTTCGGCGCCGCGCAAACGGAAGTCCATGTTGGCGGCCTTTATCCGAGCTTCGACGCGCATGGAACGCGTCTGGTCGGGCGAGCGCCGCTGCTACATCTATCGACAGCATTATGTATTTTACCGCACGCGCCAGAACGACCTGTTCGTCAGCAGCGCCTTCGCCGTCTCGACCACGGCGTCGGCGGTAATGCCGAA
>JANNFK010000034.1:0-17745 GCA_031379735.1 Caulobacteraceae bacterium
GATCACTTCGGAGACGCGCAGGCCCGCGCCATAGGCGACGCTCAACGCGGCGCGGTATTTGGGACCAGGCGCGGCGTCGATGAGACGCGCCACCTCTTCAGGCGTGAGCACCCCGCGCATCGGCTCGGCGCGGCGCGCCAATGGGATCATGTCGGGCGCGTCGCGCAGGCCCATCGTTACACGGTAGAAAAACCGCAATGCGGTCACCGCTCGATTGACGCTCGCGACAGTGAGCCCCCGACTGCACCAGAAAGAGCTGATAGACGCGGACATCTTCATACCCGAGCAGATCAGGCGACTTGGTGAAGTGCTTTGCGAACTTCGCCACCGCGCTGACGTAAAACGCTTGCGTGCCCGGCGCGAGGCGACGGATCGCCATGTCGTCGAGCATGCGCTGGCGTAACGGCGTAATTGGCTGGGTCATGGGAAGTGTCTCCAGGACCGCATGGACCATCCACGCGCATCCCGAGACAGAAGACCCCCCTGACGACGCCGGGCGCTACAGGTGCAGAACTACCTTGGCGCGGAGCGCTTTCGTACTTTCGCAGTAAGGCGACATTACATCTTCGTTGGCGAGGCCCCGAATTGCAGGACATTTCGGATACTAATGACCTGGGCTGCGATTTCGGGAGAATCCTCACGAACGACATTCGCGCCTTGACGCTCGACAAGGCCCAGCCAAGCGGACCCGCGAGCTGCGTCTGCGCGCCAGGTTACCGCCAGCCGTGCTCGATCAGCGCTCGCTCTTGTTCTTCGTCAAGCGCTTCACTGGTGCCGAGGCGTGCGATGGCCGCGTCAAGTGGTGCGCCCGAACTCGCCGGCACGTAGCCATCCAACTGCTGGACTGAAGCCGCAGCCACCATTTGCCAGCCATCGGCGCGATCGTGGCACGCGAGCACATCGATCCTCCGCGCATCGCGGGTGAGGCGATATTCGCGGCACAGGGCGCCGCTCTCGCCACGAACGGACAGCGTCATTTGTAGGGAGCCCACTTCCGTTTTAGTCGTTTGGCCGCTTAGCTGTGTGTCGAGAAAGCGAACTTCTGGGGCAGACAGGGCGTAAGGCGATGCAGCGCCTCGTCCGCTGGCCAAAAACTGGCCGAGCGAAAGTCCCAGCGCGGCCGCCGCCGCCAGAGCGGCCACGCGTGTCGCCCACTCACGCCTGGAATTTTGTCGCTGCGAGCCACTGAAGATCCTCGCGGCAACCACGTCATCTTGATCTGCATGAATTCCTGGAAACGCAGCCTTTAGCAGCGCGTCTGAACTGCGCATGCGTTTGAGCCGCGCGGCTGCGCCACCATCGTTCTGCAGATGATGTTCGACCAGCGCTCGCCGCTCGGCGTCAAGTTCGCCGTCCAGGTACGCGCTGATCAAATCGTCGTTGAGCATCACTTCTTCTTTCTAATTTCAACAAACGTCTCGCGCCGCATGTGCGCCGCCATCGCGGCACGCGCGCGCGAGAGGCGACTCATGATCGTCCCAATGGGGACGTTCAAAGCCTCCGCCGCTTCGGCGTAAGAAAGATCGTCGAGCACAACCAAGGTCAGCACGGTGCGATGCTCTTCGTTGAGCGCCTCGAACGCTCGGCGCGCAGCCCTGAATTCATCACGCGCTTCGACAATCTCTCTGCCGTCCTCCCCCACGTATTCGGCGTCGTCCAAATCATGCAGCTGCGCGCCCGCGGCGGCGCGACGCGTGTCGATCCAATGGTTCTGCATGATTTTGAACATCCAGGAGTCCAGGCGTCTCCCGGTTTGAAATGTGCCCCAATTTCGTAGCGCCCGCTCCAATGCGGAATGCAACAGGTCCTCGGCCAATTCCCGCTGCCCCGCCAAAGCCATGGCGAAGCGCCTCAGTCGCGGAAGAAGCGACACGAGTTCTCGGCGGAAGGCGAGGTTGTCCTGGCTCATCCCTTAATCCAATTACGTGGACCACGAGCATCTATTCCCACACAGACTTTGTTTCCTCCTGTTTATCCACATGGTATGGTAAACGTCGCGGAGGGTGAAATTGAGACGCGCGGCTTCCCTTATTAGGAGTGCGGCGATCGCAGCCGCACTAGCCGTGTCGGCGCTCTGCGTAGCCTCCATAACCCTCGACACCGCGCAAGCTTCCGGCCCCGGCAGCGACGACTGGGACGAACCGGACATTGATGAGCCGGATTTCGACGCACCAGACGTCGATGAGCCCGATATCGACAATTCCGGCTCCGGTGGCGGCGAGGACTTCGACGATCCGGATGACGACGACAATTCAGGCTCCGGCAGCGATGACGACGAGCCAGATGTTGACGGGGACAGTTCCGGCCATGGCGGTGACGGTGACGGTGACGATGACGATGACAACTCGGGCTCTTCCGGCGGTGGTGGCGGCAATTCCGGCCCCGGCTCGGCGAATTCTGGTCGCGACGACAATGAGCGATCGACGGCCAGCTTAGCGTCCGAAGAAACGCTCTACGAGGTCGAGAGCGACGCGCGCGGCGAGTACGTGCAAGGTGAAGTGATCTTCATCGGCACGGCGCGTGATCTTACCGAAGCATTGGATGCGGGATTCACCGAGATATCTGCGCAGAGCCTGTTGTCCGGCGGGACAATGGCTCGCTTAAGTTTGCCAAACGGAACGGATCTCGATCGGGCAATGAGCCTTCTGCGGGACGCCGCGCCCAACGCGATCATCACGCCCAACACTATCTATCGTCATTCCCAATCTGCGAGCGCGCCTGTTCTGCGAGCACGAGCGGGGCGCAATCGCAATGTCCGTTTGCGCGGCACCGTTGGCGTCATCGACACCGGTATCGACGCCTCCCTGCTTCCGCGCGCCGACGCATTGGTCAGCCAGCGGGCGTTTGCAAGCGCCCGCGCCGTGCCGCATGATCATGGCGCAATGGTCGCCTCCATCGCGGTCTCGCACGGCGCCCGCGTTCACGTGGCTGACGTTTTCGGGCGCAGTGCGGATGGCGCACTGGCTGCATCCGCCGAGCGTATCGCCGCTGCCCTCGACTGGATGGTCGCCAACCGGATCGCCGTCGTGAACATAAGCGTCGAGGGCCCGGACAACGCGGTACTCCAAGAAATGGTGCGGCGCGCGGCCGAGCAGGGCCACATCATTGTTGCGGCCGCCGGCAACGGAGGGCCCGCGGCGCGGCCGACGTTCCCAGCTGCGTTTGACGGGGTTCTCGCCGTCACGGCCATCGACGGGTCCGATCAGCCGTATATCCGCGCCAATCGCGGCGCCTACGTCGATTTTGCGGCGCACGGCGTGAACGTCCAGGTCAATCTAGGCGAAACAACGGCTCAGGTGTCAGGCACATCGTTTGCCGCGCCGATTATCGCCGCGGAGGCGGCGGCGCACCTGCAAACTCCTTCGCCTACAGAGTCAGCCCGTGTCGTTAGCCGCCTTCGTGACCAGGCGGAAGATCTCGGCGCGCCAGGGCGCGACAACACCTTTGGGTGGGGCGCACTGCGCGACTAGAGCGGAATCCGTTCACTTTGAAACGTAGCCGGCGTGGACAAAGAAATTCGCGCACTCGATCGTCTGAAATCAGCGATGGCGGCGCGTAGCGCGCGCCAGAGGTTCTGCTTCGTGCGCGCGGCCGCTTTCCTGAGCCGGGCCTTGAGCTTGGAAAAAACCAGTTCGATGGGGTTTAGGTCTGGTGAGTATGGAGGCAAGTAGATAAGCCACGCGCCCCTCGCCTCGATGGTGATGCGCACGCTTTCCATCTTATGGGTCGCCACATTGTCCATGATGACGATGTCGCCGCGCTTCAGGGTCGGCGCCAGCACTTGCTCAAGATAAGCCAAGAATGCTGGCCCCGTCATCGGCCCATCGATCGCCATCGGCGCGGTCAATCCGTTGCAGCGCAAGCCCGCGATCAGCGTCGCCGTCTTCCATGGGCCAAAGGGCGCGCGTCCAATCAAACGCTGGCCGATCGGGCAACGCCCGTGGGTGCGTGTCATTTTGGTAGAAACGGCCGTTTCGTCGATGAACACCAACCGGGACGGATCCCACTGCGTGCGACGCTTACACCAGAGCCTGCGCGCGTCGACCACGTCCGGGCGCTCTTGTTCGCTGGCGTGCATGAGTTTTTTATATCGCACGCGGTGGCGATCAAAAAAGCGCCAGAGCGCGCCGTAGCTGGTCTCGATGCCCTTGCCGGCGAGAGCATGGCGGATTTCTTCAAGCGTCAAATCCGGCTTGGCCTCGATCAACCCCATGATCACGTCCTTGTACGCCTCGATGCGATGTGAGCGCTGGTCGCCGCCCATGGGCTTAGGCTTCACCGTGCCCGTGGCGCACCACCGCTGATGTTCCTTCACAACGATGGACGCCGCCACGTCGTAGATATCGGCCGCCTCGCGCACGCTTGCGCCGTCCTCCTCCGCACGCACAATCCGCTTGCGCAAATCATCCGAACAAGGCTTTGGCATCGAGCCCTCCAGGTCCTAATTACCCGGCAGACTCACCCTGTTCGTGGAGAATGTGAATCCCCGCCCGCGCCTTTCCGATTCAGACCGCTAGGATTTCGCTCTAGTTTGCTCCAAGGACCTCAAACTTCTGACCGGGCGCGCGGAATAGTTGCCCGGCTAGATCCGTAGTCTCCTGTCACCGCTTTAGGGCCAAGCGGCATTGAGGGAGCGTGACGTGCCAAAGAACAACACGGCGCGGCCGTTCTACCTGGTTTCAAATAGGGAAGCACTGCCAGCGACTCCGCCCCTTTCCGCCGACAAGCGGCCGTCCGGGATCGGCCTCGCGGGTGCAGTACTGGTGTCGCTGGCTTTGTGGCAAGGCCTGATCTGGCTTGGTGTGATCGCGGTGCGGGCGCTCGCGGCCTAAGCCAAACCCTCAGCGCCGCCGTGCAAAGCAAAGGCGGCGCTGAACCCCAGGCCGAAGCGCGGGACGACCGCGCGCCGCGTCAGCTCAACGATCCGGTCGCCGGAAATCTTCCGAACGCCAAGTCAAGCGCACGCCGGCCCGATAGTCCGGGCTTGCATCCGATAGACCCGCAGCCGCGGATACAGAAACCCGCAACTGATCGCTCAGCGCATGCGAGAAATATGCGCCGGCTTCGCTCGGATCGTCGCGTCCATCGCGGGTCGCCTCCCGCCATGTATACGAAACGCCGATGCGACTGCGTTCGCCGGCTCTGATCCAGCCGCCGACACCGGCCTGCCAGCCGTCTTCGCGTTCCGTGCCGCTGTCATTGTCGCCGAGGAAGCGCCGGCCGGCCGACACGTAGACGCCATTACTGTCGCCGCCATAGCCGAGTTCGCCAATCACGCCATAATCGGTAGCGCCGTTTCCCAGGCCCTTGTCTTCGTCGCCGGTGGGCAGACGGACTCGCCCAGTCGTCTCGAAGTAGGTGTCTTCGCCCAGCACCTCGTCGAACTTGTAGGTAACATCGATGGTGGTGTCGCCCAGCCCAGACTCCGTGTCGGTGCGGGCGATGCCGCCGCCTTCCGCGCCGCCATCCTCGTCGATGTCAGCGGGGCCTGTGATCGAGCGATAGGGAACCGAAACTCGGACCTCCCAGTTGTCCATCGTCAACCGGCCGATCAGCGGCACAGTGACGATTTCGGTGTCTTCGGTTCCGCCGTAGTCACCCGACGAGTAGTCGAGGCCACTGGTAAAGCTGAAGCGGGTCTCGGCCAACGCTGCGCCGGGAACGGCTGCGGTTAACGCTAGTAGAAACGCGGCCAACACCGCGCGCTTTACACTCATCTCGATCGCCCTCCATTGGTACGGCTGGACAAAAGGTGAAGCCCTGCAAGGCCCACTTCACGTCAATTCGCCGGCTGCGCGAATCCGCCATCGCGCGTTCGCACGTCCTCTGGACGCCAAACACACCGGGACTACTGATACGGTGCGGCACTATTCCCACAACAGGTGCGCAAGGTGTGTGTGCCGCAGTTCCGCCGGGAATAATTGGCCACAGGGAGCGTAGTCGCACATGGCCCGCAGGGGGCCAACAAAGTCACAAAGCAGAAGATGACGCGCGTTCTAGTCTACTCTCATGACACTTTTGGCCTCGGCAACATCCGGCGGATGATCGCGATCTCCGAGGCGCTGACCGCGGCCGACCCACGCGTCAGCGTGTTGATCCTGTCCGGATCGCCGGTCCTGCACGCATTCCGCATGCCGCCGCGCATCGACTACGTGAAGCTGCCCTGCCTCGCGCGCGACACCAAGGGCGTCTACGGCGTCAAATACCTCGATCTCGATTACCCTGCGGCGCTTCGCTTGCGCTCGAGCCTAATTGTCAGCGCCGCCAACGAGTTCGAACCCGATATCGTACTGGTCGACAAAAAGCCGGTTGGCGTCGCCGGCGAACTGCAAGCGGCGCTCGACCTGCTGAGCGCGCGCGAACGGCCGCCGCGCGCGTACTTGGTATTGCGCGACATCCTGGACGACCCAAAGCGAACCCAGGCCATTTGGGAGCGCCACCGCTACCACGATGCGATCGCGCGCCATTATTCCGGCGTTCTGATCGCCGGGTGCGCCAGCGTGTTCGACTTGACCAGCGAATACGCCTTCCCGGCCTCCACGCGCGCGATGACCGAATATGTTGGCTATCTGCACCGCACGGGCGGACGGAAGACTCGCGAGGACGTTCGTGCGCAGCTTGATCTGAAGGGTCTGCCGCTGATGCTCGTGCAAGCCGGCGGTGGCGGCGACGGTGCGCCGTTGATCGAAGCCTTTATCGATGGTTTGCGCCTGCGCCGCGACAAGCCACCTTTCTTCAGCTGGATTGTCACCGGCCCGGAGATGGAGGCGGTTGAGCGCGACCGCCTGCGGACCCGCGCCGCCTCGCTCCCGCATGTTCGCTTCGATGACTTCACCGACGACATGACAAGCTGCATCGACGCCGCCGATGCCGTCGTCTCGATGGGTGGCTACAATACAGTGTGCGAGGTGCTGTCGCTCGAAAAGCCGGCGCTTATCGTACCGAGAAGCCGGCCGGTGAAAGAACAAGCCATTCGCGCTGCCCGCATGGCGCAGCGCGGGTATGTCAGCTCCATTCTCGACCGCGTCATCGATCCGTCCGAGCTGATTGCAGCGGCGGAGCGGCTCACCTCCGAGGGCCAAGCTCAGCTGCCGGCGCGCACCGGATTGGCGTTCGCCGGGCTCAGCCGCATCGCCGAAATCGTGTGCCGCGAGGCGCCGCTTCGCCCGGCGCGCGGCGCGGCGCACGAACCCATGCAGTGGGCGGTTCAATCCTGACCATGCAGGCCGGGAGAATTGCTTCGATCACGCCTAGGCTTGGGTTAGGCTGCGCGCCATGAAGGCCGCGTTGATCTAACTCATGCCGAGACCCCGTTTCGCATTGTTCACGCACGACGCCTACGGGCTGGGCCACATCCGGCGCAGCGTCCGCATACTTGAGGCGTTGGCGCAGCGGCGCCCAGACGCCGCGCTGCTGCTGATCACGGGCTCGCCTTTCAACAATCTGATGCGGCAACTTCCCGCCAACGCGGACATCGTGAAGATCCCCACGATCGTCACCTCGGGTGAAGCCGAGAAGCGGCCATCCATGCTCAATCTCGGCGTCGCTGAGCTCGCGTCGCTGCGCGGCGAAGTCACCCGGCGGACGCTCGAAGCGTTTGGGCCTGATGTCGTTCTCGTCGACAACTTTCCACTTGGCGTTCGGCTCGAATTGCTCCCCGCGCTGCGCAGCTTGCGGGCGAGCCGCGCCCGCACCGCGCTTGGCCTGCGCGATATCGTCGATCCGCCGGAGAAGGTTCGTCGCGACTGGGGCCGCGACGGACTCTACGACATCATCGAACGTCACTACGATCGCGTTTTGATCTACGGCATGCGCGAGGCGCTGGACGCTGCAGAGGCCTATGCCCTCTCGGAAGAAGTGTCGCAGCGGCTGAGGTATTGCGGCTACGTCACCACGACAAACGCGAAGCTACAGCCGGCTGCCGAAATTCGCAGAGAACTCGGCGTCGAGGCTGACTTCTTCCTGGCCACGGTCGGCGGCGGCGGAGACGGCCGGCCGATCATCGAGACGTTTCTTCAAGCAATGTCGCGCTTCCCCGATCGCACCGCCATCATCACCACCGGCGAATTCATGGCCGAGTCGGATCGCTCGGCGCTCACGCAGCTCGCAGCCGGCCAGCCTCGCGTAACTCTACTCAGGCACATTGACGACCTGCCCTCGGCGATGGCGGCGGCGGACCTCGTTGTCGCCATGGGCGGTTACAATAGCTGCGCGGAGATTCTTGCTGTCGGCGCCCGCGCCGTTGTTGTTCCTCGGAACTGGCGCTCCGGCGAGCACGGGGCCAAGGGAAGTACCGGTTTCGACGCTGAGCAATTGGTGCGGGCCGAAGGGTTGGCGCGCCTTGGCGCCGTGCACATGGCTGACCCGCGCCAGTTCTCAGCTGAAACGCTGAGTGAAGCGATGCATCGCGCGCTTGCGGCGCCCCGCTTCGACGCGTCGGCGCTGCACCTCGATGGCGCGGCCAATGTAGCAGATCAACTCATCGCCCTTGCCGAGACCTCCGAGGCCAAGACATGAGCGGCCAAAAGCTCGTGCTCGGCTACGTGCTGCGGAAATTTCCGGTCTTGTCCGAGACCTTTGTGCTGAATGAAATCCTGGCGCTCGAGGCCCTCGGCGCCGAGGTACACATCTTTCCGTTGGCGCCCTCGCGCGACCCGCGCTTTCACGAAGGCGTGGGCCGGCTGAAGGCCACCATGCATCACGTGCCCGGCCCGTCGGACATGTCCACCCTGCTCCGGCAGGCGCGCCGGTTGGCGGAGCGCAAGCCGGAACGGTTCCGCAAGCGTTTGCTGCGCGCGCTCGGTAGCGCCAAGCCGGAACGCGTCTGGAGATTTCTCCAAGCGGCCTATGTCGCCGACCGCGCACGCCGGCTTCGTGTCACGCATCTTCACGCACACTTCGCCAATCACCCGGCGGTTGTTGCGCACGAGGCAGCGAAACTGATCGGCATTCCGTTCAGCTTCACGGCGCACGCCTACGACATGTACCGGCGCGCCGATACGGCTGCGATCGCGCGAACGATGGCGGACGCGAAGTTCACGGTCACAATCAGCGAACACAATGTCGAATTCCTGAATTCGATTGCTCGAAAGCCCACGCCCCGCATCGAACTGGTGCGAAACGGAGTCGACATGAGCAAGTTCGCGCCAAATGGGCACGCGCCTGCCGACGGATTCCGGATGCTCACCGTATCGAGGCTGGTTGAGAAGAAGGGACTGCCGGTTCTCATCGAAGCTTGTCACTTGCTTCACCAACGTGGACTCGCCTTTCACTGCGACATCGTCGGCAAGGGCGCGCAGAAGGCATTGCTAGAACAGCTGATCAAACAATGGAGCTTGCAAGGCTGCGTCCGACTCATCGGCGCGCTTGCCCACCAGGAAGTGGTCGAGCGCTATCACGACGCTCATGTCGTGGTGCTGCCCTGCATCGTCGGCGAGGACGGCAACCAAGATGGTCTGCCAGTATCGATCGTCGAAGCGCTCGCCTGCGGCGTGCCGGTTGTCGCAACGCCGATCTCCGGCGTCCCCGAGGCGATCCGCGACGGCGAGAATGGCTTGCTCGTGCCCGCCGCGGATACCGCAGCCTTAGCCGATGCACTTGAACGGCTGATGCGAGACCCTGACTTGCTCGCTCGCCTGCGCACGCAAGCTCGCGCCTCAGTTGTGGAGCAATTCGACGAACGCCGCACGGCGCGTCGCCTGCACGACCTCTTCCGCGAGACGATCGCATGAAGATCATTTATCTTTGCGCCGATCGCGGCATCAGCCTTGAGAAATTCAACGGAGCGACCGCGCATTTTCGCAGCCTCGTGCGCGCTTTTCAGAAGCTTGGACACGATCTGCTGGTTCTGACGCCGTCGGCGGCGGCAAGCGAGAACTCGATCGGCGCTCCTTTTGTACGCATCTACACTCCACCGCACATTCAGTCCCTACTCGATGAAGTCGATCAGGAAGTTCCGCGTGACCAGCGCGCGGAGCAACGCTCGCGTAAGCGGGTTGCACATGCTCTTGCCCACATCTGCAACAATGTCGGGACGGAGCAGACGCTGGCCGAACAGATTGAACGGTTTAAGCCAGACTTCGTCTTCGAGCTCCATTCGCCATTCGGCGCGGCGGGCGCGCTCACCTGCAATCGCCTGGGGCAACGCCATCTCTTGAACGTACACGCGCCTCTCGCCTGGGAGGGCGCCACGTTCAGATCGCAGGCATTGCAGCAGGGCGCAGAGTATCTGGAAGACGCCGCGCTTCGCCATGCCCGCCGCATCGTCACCAACTCGCACGAAATGCGCCATTTACTCGCGAACGCTGGAGTCGATTGCGGCAAGATCGGCGTTGTTTTCAACGGCGTAGATCTCGACCTGTTTTCTCCAGCCGGAGAAACCCGCCGGCCGCCTGGCAGCGCCATCGTGATCGGCTTTTCGGGGAGCCTCAAAGCTTGGCACGGCGTCGATGCGCTTTGCGAGGCGTTCCGTCAGGTTTCCGATGATCCGCGTTTGCATCTGCTGATCGTTGGCGACGGGCCAGAGCGGAAGAGAGTGGAAGCGCTGCGGGCCGAATTGCCGGATCGCGTCACCTTTGCCGGCGCCCATCCGCTCGAGCACATGCCGGCATGGATGCGCGGGATGGACATCGCGGTGGCGCCCTATCCTCCGATGGAGAACTTCTATTTTTCACCGCTCAAGATACTCGACGCTATGGCGTGCGGCGTAGCCAACGTCGCCTCGAAAATCGGTCAGGTGAATGAACTTCTGCGCGAAGGCGAGACAGGCCTGCTGACGCCGCCCGGTGATGCGAGCGCGCTTGCCGCCGCTCTGCGCAAGCTGGCGAACGACGCGCCACTGCGCCATCGCCTCGGCAAAGCCGGCTTGCGCGACGCGCGCCAGCGCCACGCCTGGTCATCCCGCGCCGCCGACATCATAGACTTCGCCATGTCCGGACCCGCGACATGAGCGGCAGGTGGCAGCGGTTCAAACGCCAAGTGAGCGCGTTCGAAAGCGTCGCGGCCCGACTTGCGCCGTTTCTGCGTGGATCGAAGTCACGGCTGCTGCTCGCATTTTCGGCGAGCGTCGGCTACATGCTGCTTCGGCTTGCCGAGCCTTGGCCGCTCAAGCTGATTTTCGATCACGTCATCCTCGGCCTGCCGCTCCCTGCCAATGTGCTCGCGCTTGCGCCTTGGGCGGCGGATCGCACGATGTTGCTTGCCGCGCTGGTGGGCGGAATTATCCTGGTCGCGCTGTGCGCCGGGGCTTTCTATTACTGGCAGAGCGTGCTCGCGTCGCAGATCGGCCAGCGTGTGGTCGGCAGATTGCGCGCCAGCTTGTTCGGCCACCTCCACCATCTCGACTTTGCCTTCCACGACCGGCGCAAGACCGGCGATCTGGTGGTGCGCCTGGTCGCCGACATCCGCCTGCTGCGCGACGCGATGGTGAAACTCCCAATCCAGATCTCCGAAAACTTCCTGCTGATCCTCGGCATGGGCGTCGTGATGATGATCATGGACTGGCGTCTGACGCTCATCTCACTCGCGGCACTGCCGCTCTTGCTTGTGCTAGTGCAGCGCTACCGCAAGCCGATGCGGACCGCGATCCGTCAGCAACGCCGGCAAGAAGGTGGCCTCGCCAACATCATCACCGAATCCCTTGGCGCCGTGCGTGTCGTGCAGAGCATGGGGCTCGAGGCGCATGAGGCGCGGCGCTTCGGCGGCAGCAATGATCGAAGCCTTAAAGAGGGCGTCAAAGTCGCCAGGATGGAGGCCAAGCTGCGCTGGGCCTCCGAGCTGGCCGTCGGCATCATCACGGCGCTTGTGATCGGTGTCGCGGTTCAACGTATTCACGCGGGCGCCCTATCGCCCGGCGATCTCATCGTGTTTGTCGCCTATCTGCGCACGTTCGCGCGCCCGCTTCGGCAAGTTTCGCGCACCACCGAGCAAGTCACGCGCACGGCAACGGCGGGCGAGCGCGTCTTCGAGATTTTCGATCTGACACCCTCAGTACAGAATCTGCCAGACGCGACCGATGCGCCACCTTTACGGGGCGAGATTCGATTCGAAGGCGTCGGCCTGCGCTACGGCCGTATGCCGTGGTCGCTGCGCAAGCTCAATCTTCACGTGCGCCCCGGCGAACGCCTTGGCATTGTCGGCCCCACCGGATCTGGCAAGTCGACACTCGTCAATCTCATCCCGCGTTTCTACGACGCCACCGAGGGGCAAGTCTCCATCGATGGTCGCGACGTTCGTTCGTTTACGCTCGCTTCGCTGCGAAATCAGATCGGAATCGTCTTCCAGGAACCGGTACTGTTTGCCGGAACGGTTGCCGAAAACATCGCGCTCGGACGGCCCGGCGCTTCGCGCACGGAAATCGAAGAAGCCGCCCGCGCCGCCGGCATCCATGATATCATCACGGGCCTCGGCGAAGGCTACGACACGGAGCTTGGCGAGCGCGGCGGCACGCTTTCCGGCGGCCAACGGCAGTGCGTCGCCATCGCGCGCACTATACTACGCAATGCACCGATTGTCATTCTTGACGAGCCGACCACTGGTCTCGACCAGCGCTCCGCTTCAATGGTGCTGGCGGCGCTGCAACAATTAATGACCGGGCGCACCGTGCTGATCATCAGCCACGACCTGCACCGGCTTCGCGATGCGGATCGCATTATCGTCCTGGAAGCCAGTCGCTTGGTGCAAGAGGGCGACTACAACGAACTCGCGGCGAACCAGGGCCTGTTCCGCGAACTGAACGAACACGGGCGCGTGAGATAGATCTTGAGCACCGCGCGCCCATCCGACCTTGCCCTGCCCGGCTTGGCGATCGCCATGGATCGCGATGCGTTCCTGGAGACGCTCGCGCGCCATTTACCCGAGTGTGAGCGCGAACTCGAATTGCTCGATGCGCGCATCGTCGATGTTCAGTACGCGGCGGGTGCAAGCGCACACGTCCTGTGGAAGCTGAACTTCCATGATCACGAGACCGGACGGACCGGCCGCCAGCTGGCGTTCGCGCAAGCCTTCAAAAAGGGCGAACCTGCGCCAGCCGCGCCAGAGAAACTCATTCGGCGCTATGCAGAGCTGCGCGAGAGCAAGCGCATGGCGCGCGCAATGCCGATGCGGACGCCTTGGATGTATTTGCCAGAGCATCACATCGCTTTGCACGCATTTCCGCTCGACCCAGCGCTGCCGACGTTGATCGACGCCGCGGATCCAAGCGCCATCAGGAGCGCGTTCCATCGCATGTGGGGGCCGCGCAACACCCGCGTGCGGAAAGTTGAAATTGACACCCTCTCCTACACGCCCGGGCAGCGCGCGGCGATCCGCTACGAAGTGCTGTCGGAGGACAAAGACACCGGCATGCCCGAGCTGCGCCGCTTGGTTGGCAAGCTCAATGCGCGCCACGCGCCAGCGCGTTTGTTCGCCGGCCACTGGGCGGTTTGGCGCAGCACGCTCGGGCGCACATCGATCGCACCACCGGCCGGCTATGTCGCAACCATGGGTCTGTCGCTTCAGGATTTTGTCGCCGGCGAGCGATTGTCCGACCTTGCGGGCCCGGGCGCTTTCATCGGCCAAATCCGGGCCGCGGCGCGTTCGATCGCCAATGTCCACAAAGAGACATTGCCGCTCCTGAGCGAACGAGGCGCGGAGAAAGAGACCGCCGTTGTCAATCGCTGGATCGGCGTGCTTTCTGGCTTGCGGCCTGCAAGCGCATCTCGCCTCGCGCGCATCGGCGCGCGTTTGCGCCAAGAACTCGCGGAACGAACCCGTATAAGCGGCTCGGTCCACGGCGACTTTCACCTCGCCAACATGCTCGCCAATGATGCGAGCATCACGCTTATCGATTGGGATCAGGTCGCTCACGGCGATCCCATGGTCGATGTCGGGCGCGTACTTGCGTCGCTTCGAGTCTCCGCTCTTCGACTGAGTGGCGGGATTGCGGGACTCGCGGACGCAGAGGAGCAGTTCCTGCAAGCCTATCTGAGCGAGACCAAGGACGATGAGCGGCGCGCGCGCTTGTTCGAGGCAAGTTCTCTGCTGGTCGCCGCCGCCGCACCGTTCCGCTTGCAGCGTGAGGGATGGCAAGAGAGCGCCGAACTCATGCTGGATGAGGTTGAGCGCACACTCGAACTTTCGCTTGGCGGGGCGCGCGGCACATCACCGAGCGAGAAGCGCGAAGTCGTTTTCGGCCAACGCGCGGATTGGGCGCTCAACCGACCGTATGCGCAAGCTTCGCTGATCCCTATCGTGCACGCCGCGTTCGGCGACGACATCGAGGTCGTGACGACGGAACCGCGACTCATCGAGGCGAACGATCGCCGCCTACGTGTGCGTTGGAGATTGAAGGGATTCAAAGGCGCGGAGCGCTGGACCACGAGTCTGGAAGGCGTCGGCTACGATGGTGATAGCGGCCGCGGCCGGTTGCAGCGATTGGAAATGGCGACCGAAGCGCTCGCCACTCACCCTGAAGCGCTTCAGCTCCCACGCGCGCTTGGTCATTTGGGACCGCTTTGCCTGCAAATCGTCAGCCCGTTGCTAGGGACGCCGCTTCTCAAGGCGCTCGGAGAAAGCAACGCAGATGAGATCGCGGGCCAACTTGCGCGCGCATTGGTCGCCTTCCAAAAGCTTCCGGTCAGCTTCGCCAAAGAGCGAGAGACCGGGCTCGAACTTCGAGCGCTCTCACGCCGCGTCGCGCGACTCAAAGCTGACGGCCATCCACTGGCGCAAACATCAGCCAACCTGTTCGAGGTGATCGAGCGCCGGGTCGCGTCGCGAACCGAGCGGCGCGCACCAACGATAAGGGGTTTGAGCATACGCAACCTCAAGGTTGACGACGCCAGCGTCGGCGCCTCGCTGATTGACGATCTCGTCTCGGCTGAGCCTTTGTTGTGCGCGGGAGATGCGTCAGCGCAATTGCATGTCATGAGTTTACGCCAACGCATTTCGCCGAGCGCCACCGGCGTCTTTCGCGCGGCGTATCTGCAGCATTCCGGGGACGACCCCGCTGCGCTGCTCCATTTCGAGTCCGCCGCCCTGCTTCGGCTCGCGTGCAGGCGAGCGACACGGAGCCCCGATGACCCGCTCTCGGTCAGATTGCTTGAGGCGGCGCAGGCCAGGATCGGGGCGTAACTCGGCGCACCGAGGCGGCAACCTCCGGCGGCCCACATAGTCATAGAGTCGGCTCGCCATCGCCCCTCGCGCTGAACAATCTACGCTGACGACGCGCGCCGCTCCGCCGTCTGGAAATCGGGATGGTCCGGCTGCCTCCCCCGGCGGGGTAGCCTGAATCCGGCTACTTCATCGCCCTTCGCGGCCGCGCTCAGCGCAGGCGCAGGCGGCGCGGCGGCCTTGGCGACAACAGGCGTTGGCGCTCTCGTAGATGCGGGCGGCGGCGGTTCAGTTTGGCGCTATTGCATTAGCACCGATGGCGCTTGCGTCGACGTCTCGGTCTTCACGCGTGACGATCTACGCGACCGCGGCCAAGTCAGCCGGAGCGTCAGCGCAAACAGCAAAAGGACTGTCGGCGCCGCCGCCAGCAACGCCCAATGTCGGGTGTGCGCGATGGTCGGCTGCCAAGCGTCAAGCCATGGCTGCGCCAACACTTCCCGAAGCCATCCTGCTGCCTGGCCGCCCATTGGCGCCCTCAGTAGACACTAGCAGTCAATGGGGTCACACGCATCGGATCGGCGCCCTTGCTCCACCTAGACGCCACGGCTGGGGGATCATTCACCCCACCTCACCGGGCCGCCTTGCACCAACTTCGCCTTCCACGCCTCGATGTCCTCTACACGCCATGCCACCGCACGCCGGCTGATCCTGAATGGCGGCGGAAAGCGGCCCTCACTTATCGCCGCGTAGATCGAAGAACGACAGAGCGCGACCTCGCGCATCACTTGGGGCAAACGAAGCAGCATTTCGTGCAACTCCTCTACTGCTCCGACCATGCGCAAAACCCCACGCCCATTCATCACATCGCGCGGCGCCGGAAACTTCCGGAAACATCCCGCTCGTTCCTCGCAAGGGATTGCGACCGGGAATCGAACCCGTTTAGCCAAGTCGTCAGGCGGCACATTGACGGCACGCTCGCCGCCGCCTTAAGAAAACTGAGCACGATTTCCGACTGTTAGCGGGCAGTTCGATTCCGGCCCCGCACCATTATTTCCGTTCATTGAACACTTTGAGCAGCAGCGTCACGGCGTGCGGCAGCGAAGCTGTTGAGTACTTCGCGCCAGGCTTCGCCGGCCGCGGCTTCGCTGGCTGGGGCGTTCGCGAACGGCGACGAGACAATCTGCTGAAGATACCAACCGTCCATCTCGGCCATTGAAATGCGCAGATAACGTTCCTCGCCGTCGAAGTTGGCGCGCAGGCGGTGGATACGAAAATGCGGTAATCCTTCCGGAGACGCGAGATCAGCTGGACTCGGCCGCCCCAGCCAATTCTGAGATTGGAGGCCGCCGGTGAGCTGCGCGACGGCGCTCGCGAAAGCCGCGTCGAGCGTCGTGGGTTCGTGAAAATTCACTGCGACCCAGCCGGTCACGACTTCGCCCTCCGTGCTTGAGCATTGCGCCCCAGCGTTTGTTGCCGTCGCCGGGAAGAGATCAAACTCGAACGCGCCGCTTTCAGGAAGCACACAGATCATCCCGCTTGGCGTATGGCGGATTGCTGCGTAATCGGCCGTGCTTGCGTCAACAAAATCGGGGGTGCCGCGTTGCTGGAGGATGCTGCTCGCAACATCGCTGTGTCGCGCCTGATCACTTTTCGCGCAGGCCGACACCAACACCACCATCGCAAAGACTAGTAGTCTCAAAACCGGCTCCCACCGTTCGCGGCACGCCACCCTGGATGGCAGCGGGGCGATTGTTGTCAACGCAGCACTTCGTTTCCGCTCGCCGGCATCGGCGCGCATCGTTCTCTCTAGGCGAGAAGTTTGCGCAAGCTCTTCGCCCGTCCGCCGCAATCCTGTCAGGAGTGAAGCACCGCTTAGGTAGAGAATGACGGTGAAACCTCGACGATAGCCGTGTTCCTCTTTTCGCAGCGATTTGGGGAGAGTAGCGCGATGAAGTCGTGGGCGGGCAAATTCGCCCTGTTGATTGCGGTCTCGTTCGTAGCGATGGCCGGAGCGGCTCAAGCGGAAACGCGTCTGAGCTTTTCAACTGGGGTGGACTATTCAAGTGGCGAATACGGCGGTGAAGAAACCACCGAAGTAATCGCCGTCCCTTTTGCTGTGCGGCTGACCGTCGACGAGTGGACGCTCCGCGTCTCCACGTCTTACCTGGATGTGAGCGGGCCAGCGGACGTCAGCGAAGATGGCGAAACCGGCGAAGGCACTGGCCTGATCGTGCGCGACGGCGCCGAACGGGGATTGGGTGACACGAATATTTCTATCGAAAGAGCGTTCCGGCGTATCGCTGACACCTCCGCCTACGTTGAAGTCTCCGCGCGTGCGCGACTTCCCAGCGGCGATGAAGACCGCGGCTTTGGCGTCGGCACAGTCGACTACGGCCTGGTGACGGAGGTCGGCGTGTCGAGTGATGCGGGCGGCGCCTACGTCACCGCAGGCTATCGCTTCCTCGGTCAACGCGATAACGGCCCGGACCGTCAGGACGGCATGCAAGCTGGCCTTGGCGCTTGGCTTCCCGCAGGCAGCCGCGTACGCGTTGGCGCTTTCGGCAATTGGCGCGAAGCCTCCGTCGACGGCAACGACGACCCCTCGACCGCGGGCGCTTACGTCTCTTACCGGATGAGCGAGCGCATGCGCGTGAC
>JANNFK010000055.1:0-4938 GCA_031379735.1 Caulobacteraceae bacterium
CGCACGCCCGCGCCAAGCCGGAAAGCTGCCGAAAGTCGCCCTCGTCGCCGCCATGCGCAAACTGCTCACCATCCTCAACGCCATGCTCAAAAGCAAAACTGCCTGGGCCGGAGCTTGACTCATGAGACAGTCGCTTCTCCCGCGCAGCGTGAGAAGGGACGCCAGGTCTAAGCACACGCCTACCGCTCCACGCACACCGCGATGCCCATGCCGCCGCCGATGCAATGCGTGGCCAGGCCTTTGCTCTTTCCGCGGCGCTGGAGCTCATAGAGCAGCGTGGTCAACACACGCGCGCCAGAGGCGCCAATCGGGTGGCCGATGGCGATGGCGCCGCCATTGACGTTCACGACGCCGGTGTCCCAGCCCATATCCTTGTTCACGGCGCAGGCTTGCGCGGCGAAGGCTTCGTTGGATTCCACCAGATCGAGATCGCCGACCTTCCAGCCGGCGCGTTCAAGCGCCGCCTTCGAAGACGGGATCGGGCCAGTGCCCATGATCGCCGGATCGACGCCGCGAGAGGCCCACGAGGCGATGCGTGCAAGCGGCGTGAGGCCACGCTTGTTGGCTTCGTCGGCGGTCATCAACACCAGCGCCGCAGCGCCGTCATTCAGGCCAGAGGCGTTGGCGGCCGTCACAGTGCCGTCCTTCTTGAACGCAGCGCGCAGCTTGGCCGCGCCTTCGACCGTGGCGTCGTGTTTGATGTATTCGTCATTCTCAACGATCGTGTCGCCCTTCCGGCCGGCGACCGTGACAGCGACGATCTCGTCCTTGAACTTGCCTGCCTTCTGCGCCGCGCTCGCCTTTTGCTGGCTAAGCGTCGCGAATTGATCCTGCTGCTCGCGTGTGATCTGCCATTTCTCGGCGACGTTCTCGGCGGTGATGCCCATGTGATACTGGTTGAAGACGTCGGTGAGGCCGTCCTTGATCATGGTGTCGGTGAACGAGAGATCGCCCATCTTCTGGCCGGTGCGCAGGTGCGCTGCATGCGGCGAGAGGCTCATGCTCTCTTGGCCACCGGCGACAACGATCTTCGCATCGCCCGCCTTGAGCTGCTGGTAGCCGACGACGACGGCGCGGAGGCCGGAGCCGCAGACCTGATTCAGCGACCAGGCCGGGCTTTCGTCGGAAATGCCAGCCGCGCGACTGGCTTGACGCGCCGGGTTCATGCCCTGGTTGGCGGTCAAGACCTGCCCCAGCACGACTTCCGAGACATCCTTGGCCTCGACTTTTGCGCGCTGCAACGCGGCGGTGATCGCGGTCTTGCCGAGTTCATGCGCGGGCACCGCAGCAAAGGCGCCGTTGAACGAGCCAACGGGCGTCCGGGCGGCGGAGACGATGACGATATCTGTCATGGCAATACGGGCTCCTGAGCAGCAAAAGGCATGGACCGAAAGGGAGACTTATCGGGTTCCTATCGCACAAGCGCGGCGCGAAATCCACGCGCGCCGGCTGCCTTCGCCACGCCTAATCGGCGGCTTTGTCTTGCATTGCGGCGAAGGAAGCGGGAATTTGCAATAAAGCCCCGCCTTCGCGGGCGCCGAAGAATATAAAGGGACACCCAAGTGGCGGATACGAGTGGCCCGGCAACGGGGGAAGCCGGCGGCGCTGAGGCTCAAGGTGAGCCGATCATCATCAAGAAGTACGCCAACCGGCGGCTCTACAACACGGGCGAGAGCAAATACGTCACGCTCGACGATCTCTCTGAGATGGTGCGCGCCAACAGCGACTTCATCGTGCTCGACGCCAAGAGCGGCGACGATATCACTCGCTCGGTGCTGACCCAGATTATCTTCGAGCAAGAGAGCAAGGGGCAGAGCATGCTGCCGGTGCAGTTCCTGCGCCGCCTCATCCGCTTCTATGGCGACCAGATGCAAGGCTTCCTGCCGCCCTACCTCGATATGAGCATGGAGAGCTTCTCGAAGGCGCAAGAGCAGATGCGCGAGAACATGTCGCGCGCCTTCGGCGCCACAACGCCAATGGCGGCCTTCGAAGAACAAACACAACGCAACATGGCGCTCTTCCAACAAGCCATGAAAGTCTGGGCGCCATTTGCCGCCGCCGGCATGCCAGGCGTACCGGGCATGTCTGGCATACCCGGCATGCCTAGCATGACCGCGCCGAAGGCCGGGGCCGAAGATGCCGACAAGGACGAACAACTCCTGCAGCTGCGCCAGCAAATGGAAGCAATGCAAAAGCAGCTCGACGCGATGGCGAAGCGATAACTAGCGGCGGTTGACCGTCACACGCAGGAACGTCGCGGGCGCACTCGTGGCGTCCGCGCGGCCACTCTTGTTTTGCACTTCGAACAGAGCTTCAAGCTCGGCGCGCAACGCATCCGCCTTGCCGTTCTTCTCCGCAGCTTCGAACGCGTTCATCGTTGGACCGTAGAAATTGCGGAACTCGTTGACGAACGCATTTGGCGGCCCGGCGAAGTTGAACGTATAGGTCTGCCGCTCGCAGGAGATGTCTTCCGGCGAAACGCCGGCAGCGCCGAAGCGCTCAATCACGTTGGCCTCGACGCCCCATGTCACCGGGCTAACAAAGCCTTCCGGTGGCGGTGGCGCATAGGCAGCGCTGATCTTCAGGATTTGCGCAACCAAGGTCGGATCGCCGGGGATCCAATTGCCCATAACGATGCGTCCGCCGGGCTTCGTGACCCGAACCATCTCCTTGGCGGCATCGAAGGGCTTCGGCGCAAACATCGCGCCGAAAATGGAGACCACGAGATCGAAGGATTTGTCGGCGACGCTCTCCAGGTTGCAGGCGTCGCCTTCCTGAAAGCGAACGTTGGTCAGCCCCTCGGCTTTGGCCCGCGCATTGCCTGCCGCGACCAGATTGGCCGCGATATCGACACCCAGCACGTCCGCGCCACGCTTCGCCGACGGCAGCGCCGTCGTGCCGTCGCCGCAGCCAAGGTCGAGCACCTTCATGCCCGGCTTGACGCCCAGGCTTTCGATCAAAGCATCGCCGCTCTCGCGCATCGTCGCGGCCAGACGCGTAAAATCACCTTTTTCCCAAAGCGCTTTATTCGGATTCATGTCGCACCTCTTTCGTGGACGACGTTCTAACGGCAAATCTAGGCCGGATGTGCCCGGCGTCACGCCTGGCGACTCAATTCCAAAGCGGCGGCTTGCGACCATTCCAGGGCATCTCTTTTTCAAGTTGCCCCGCGAGCCTAAACAGCGTCGCTTCATCGGCGTAGCGGCCGGTGAACATCATGCCGATCGGCAAATTGCCGCTGCTTTGTGCGAGCGGCAGCGAGAGCGAAGGTTGACCGGTCATGTTGAAGGGCGGCGTGAAGCCAAACGTTGTCGCTTGGCGGCGATCGAATTCCTTCAGATCGTCCATCAAGGTATCGAGGTAGTCGACACGCGGCGGCGGCGTCACCATCACAGGCGTGAGCCACACGTCCCACGCCTCCCACTTTTGCAGAATTTCGCGCGTGCGCAGCCGCAACTCCTGCAGCGCCCAGAGTGCGTCCTGCCCAGAGATGCGCTTACCAGCCTCGTAACCACGCCGCGCCAAGCCTTCGATGTCATCGCCGGGCTCACGACCCTTCAATTCAACCAAACGCTTTATATTGGCGGAGAAGTTTGACGCGCTCACGAAGCCCTGGGCTCGGTATAGCGCCCGGTAATCGATGGCGAGACCCTCTTCGCGTACATCATGGCCAAGCGCCTTTAGCGTCTGCGCCGTGCGCTCCAAGGCGGCGCGCACCTCGGGATCGACCGGATGGCCAGACGGCGTCTCACTTGAAAACGCAATGCGCAACTTGCCGGGAGATTTAGTGATCTCGTCGATATACGGCCCGTCTTGGCGCGGTGAGGCGTATGGGCTCGACGGCTGCGGCGCACAGGTGGCGTCGAGCATCGCCGCGCTATCGCGCACCGTGCGCGAGACGACGTGATCAACCGAAAAGCCGATCACGCGATCGGTGTCGTGCACGCCGTTCGGGTTGCGGTCTCGCGTAACCTTAAGGCCAACGAGCCCACAGCACGCAGCAGGAATGCGGATCGAGCCTAAGCCGTCGCTCGCGTGCGCCAGCGGCACGATGCCGGCCGCCACCGCACTTGCTGCGCCGCCGGAGGAGCCGCCTGAAATGTGATCGGTATTCCAAGGATTGCGGCAGGGCCCGAGCAGCGCCGATGTCGTGACGCCAGGAATGCCGAACTCCGGCGTGTTGGTTTTTCCCACCAGCACGACACCGGAGGCTCGGTAGCGCTTCGTCAGTTCACTATCTTCTGCATCAGCATCGATTTGCGCAAAACGGCTGGCGCTCGTGCGCGGCCACCCCTTCACGCGCACGCCCAGATCTTTGATCAGAAACGGCACACCTTTGAAGGAACCCTCGGGCAGCGCGCTCGTGGCCGCCGTACGCGCTTCGTCATAAGCTGTGTGAACGATGGCATTGAGCTTGGGATTGTGCCGCTCGATCCGCTCGATTGCCGCGTCAAGAAGCTCACCCGGCGTCACGTCGCGCTTGCGAACGAGCTCCGCCAGCCCGAGCCCGTCATAGTCCGCAAAGTTCTGCATGCGCGCCTCCGTCTTGGCTAACGCTAGCGGTTAATTTTCGTTTGGCACGTGAAATGCAGAACGTGTGAGCATGAGCGCCGCCCGCCCCGCGCCTGCTGCATTGGACGCCGATTTCGAGGAAATCGGCGATCAGCGCAGAACGGACCGCCGCAGCAGCGATCGCCGCGCACCGCCCCTCAAACTCGATCCGATGTTTGCCGCAACTTTGGTGAACCAGATCTCGCGCGGCGAAAACACGCAAACAGATGGCTATGGCCAAACATGGCGCGGCCCGCGTCCGGGCATCATCGTAAACGTGCGCGCTTAACTCTAGCCGGCCGCTTTTTTGTTTGTAGCTTAGAAAACGGCGAACCAAATGTCGTTTGCATCGAGGCGCGCCACGATGGTGTCGGAGCGATCCACGGG
>JANNFK010000084.1:0-37258 GCA_031379735.1 Caulobacteraceae bacterium
GCGTCGATATGATTTCAGTCTATGTGCGCTCCAGCCTCATCCAGCTTGCAACGCCGGACGCGATGCGCGGGCGCGTGGCGGCAGTGAGCTTCGTGTTCATTTCCGCATCGAACGAGCTAGGCGATTTCGAAGCTGGCCTGATAGCGCGGATATTTGGACCGGTAATGGCGGTGACCATCGGCGGCGTCGGCGCTGTCGTGGCGTCTTCAGCATGGATGAAGCTGTTTCCGGCGCTTGCGAAGGCGGATGGGTTCGAGACTCAATCGCTTCCCCCTGAGGCGCAAAACGCGATAAAGTTGAACCAAGAAGCGGAGAAGACGTGATGGGTGTGCTGAGCGGCAAGGTTGTGGTTGTCACAGGCGGTGGCAACGGCATCGGCAAGGAATGCGCCCTGCTGGCGGGCCGCGAGGGCGCAAGCGTACTCGTCAACGATCTTGGCGGCAGCTTGAAGGGCGAGGACGCGGGGTCAGCGGGGCCAGCTGAAGAGGTTGCGAAGGAAATTCGCGTGGCCGGCGGCAAAGCGATTTCGAATTCCGACAGCGTCAGCGATTACGATGCGGTCGCGGCGATGTTCGAGCAGGCGAAGAAGAAATTCGGCGGCCTGCACGCTGTGATCAATCCGGCAGGCATTCTGCGCGACGGCATGTTTCACAAAATGCCGCCGGAAGATTGGAAAGCGGTGATCGACGTGCACTTGCATGGGGCGTTCAATGTGACGCGCGCCTCGGTCGAGCACTTCCGGGAGCAGCAAGACGGCTCGTACGTGCTGTTCACGTCGACGTCGGGGCTGATCGGCAACATTGGACAAGCCAATTACGCCGCGGCGAAACTGGGCGTAATGGGATTGTCGCGGATCGTGGCGATGGAAGGGCTCGCGAAGAACGTGCGCTCCAACATCATCGCACCGTTTGCGTGGACGCGGATGATCGCGTCTATCCCGGTGAAGGATGAAGCGAGCGCCAAGCGTGTCGAGCGCATCCAGAAAAACATGCGCGCCGACCAAGTGGCGCAGCTTGCCATCGCACTATGCGCTGACGGTGCGAAGGACACGACGGGCCAGATCTTCGCTGTGCGCGGCAACGAAGTGTTCTTGTTCAACCAGCCGCGCCCGGTGCGCACGATGGGCCGCCTCGATGGCTGGACGCCCCAGACGCTGATCGAGCAGGCGCTGCCTGCGATGAAGGCGAGCTACACCGATGTCGGTGCATCAGCCTCGGTGTTTCCGTACGATCCGGTTTGAGGGAGATGGCGATGCGCTCTACCCTTCTCGCTTTGATGCTGCTCGGCGCTTGCGCACAGGCGCCGGTGAATGATGCGCCTTTGCACACCGACGCGGCGGTGCAGCTTTCTGGCACCAAGTGGCTGCGCGTTGACGACATGAACGCCAACCCGCATGGCGCGACTCTAGAGTTCGAAGGCAATCGCGCTTCGGGCTACACCGGCTGCAATCGCTGGACGGCGAATGTGACAGAGAACGGTGAAGCGTTGCGCTTCGGTATGGTGGCGGTGACCGAAATGGCCTGCAATACGGGCATGCAGATGGATACGGAGCGCAACTTCTTGCACGTGATCGAACGAACTCGTTACGCGCATTACGATCAGGAAGCGCTCGTTCTCATGGACGCGCGGCAGACCCAGATCGCAGAGTTCAACAGCACGCTGCCACACTAGGAGCAACGCCATGAAACGCTCTGCATTTGCCGCTCTTGCGTTTGCCGCCACACTCGTCGCGTGTGCGACTCAGCCTGCGCAAGAGACGCCGTCCTTCGACTTGGCGGGCAGCTCGTGGGTGCTGGTCACAAGCGCCACGCCCGCGCCGACGATTGCATTCACTGAGCGCGGGGCTTCCGGCAACGCAGGTTGCAATCGCTGGTTCTCGTCGGCGCAGCGGAATCAAGCCGCGCTGACGTTCGGCAACGTAGGCACCACACGCATGGCCTGCCCCGAGCCACAAATGGCGACCGAGCGTGCATTCCTCCAAGCGCTAAACGACACACAAAGCGCGCGCCAGGAAGGCGGCGAACTTGTGCTTTATGATATCGGCGGGGCGGACGTCGCCCGCTTCCGCCGCATCAATTAAGGCGTCGTCGTTACGGCTGTCGGCACTTGACGCGGGCAACGGTCAGTCTCGCGGTCGCCGAGGCAATGCTCGACCGTCGGCTCGGTTGCGCCCGGCGCAAACGACACCAGCCACTTCTCGTTGAAGTCCATGCGCGTGGCGCTGATCAGCGCGCCACATTGAATCGTGAACACGGCATGGCCGCGATGCGCCGCGTATATGCTGTCGGCGGCGACATCGTCCGGCACGTTGATGCGCTCGGTGCCGCGCACCGCGGTGCAGGGTGGCGTCACTTCCGGGTGCGCTTGCTGGTAGGCAATGAATTGCTGATAGGCGAGCACAGGCTGATTTTCAGGGCTCGCCGCTTGGATTTGTTCGTAGAGACCCTGGGGCGCGGGCGGCGCTTCAGTTGTCGGCGCGGCAGGTTGGCCGCAGGCCACAAGCAAAAGAACAGCGCTGGCTGCGAGATACGTGCGGATCATGAATGGTCCTCCCCTTTTGCAGCCCATGCACTCTTCCGGGACGCTTTCGTCAAGTCGCGGGTGGTGTCAGGCTTGTGCCTTGAGGATGAAATGCGACGGGCCACCTTTAGCGGCGAAGGGGTATTGCCATGATTGAGAAACGTTCGTTCGAGAGCCTTGGCCAGTTCGACGCCGACTGGCTCGCGGCCCGCTATCATTTCAGCTTTTCCGGCTACCACGATCCGGAGCGCCTCCATTGGGGCGCGCTGCGCGTCTGGAATGACGACACGATCAAAGCCAAGACTGGCTTTCCGCCGCATCCACACTCGGACATGGAAATCATCACCTATGTCCGCACCGGTGCGATCACGCACCAGGATTCGATGGGCAATAAGGGCCGCACCGAAGCAGGCGACGTGCAGGTCATGAGCGCAGGCTCCGGCGTCACGCACGCCGAGTACAATCTCGAGGACGAATCCACGACGCTCTATCAAATCTGGATCGTGCCGAAAGAGCGCGGCGGCAAACCGTATTGGGGCGCGGCCAAGTTTCCGAAGGACGAGCGAGCAGGATCGCTGGTGACGCTGGCCTCCGGCTTCAGCGATGATCAGGACGCAGGCGCACTGCCAATCCGCCAGGACGCGCGCTTGTTGGCGGCGACGCTGAGGAGCGGCCAGAGCGTGGCTTACCAGCTTGGCGAAGGCCGCTATGCCTACCTAGCGCTGGCGAAGGGCAAAGCGAGCGTCAACGGCGTCGAGCTAGGCCCGCGCGATGGCGCTGCGATACGGGACGAAAGTGAGCTTCGCATCGACGCCAGCGAAGATGCGGAAATCGTGTTGGTCGACGCCCCGTGAAGTTGAACCCGCCGTCACGTTCATTCGTCCGCTACTGAAATCTTGCTTACGCCGCCAATTTACTGGTTCGCGCCGGCATTCGCTTCACGAAACCTTGGAAATTTACGATCCGTTTGCACTTTCGCGCGCTTCTAGGGGGACGGGGTTCGAAGCGGGGCGGTCAGTGGCGACGCTGAACGACATTCACGTACTGGTTGTCGACGACAACAAGCAAATGCGCTTTCTTGTGCGCTGCTTGCTGCGTGCGGGCGGCATTAGCAAAGTCACGGAGGCGGAGACCGGCGCGCGAGCGTTCGAGGTCATGAGCGCGAGCCCCGTCGATCTCATCATTGTCGATTGGAAGATGGCGCCGCTGGACGGCCTTGCCTTTACCAACATGGTCCGGCGCCACTCGAAGAGCCCAAACCCTTACATCCCTATTCTGATGCTGACGGCGCACACGGAAATCTCGCGTGTGGCGGCGGCGCGCGACGCGGGCGTCAGCGGCTTCGTGAAGAAGCCGATCAGCGCACGGCTGCTGTTCGATCGCATTTCGAACGTGCTGACGGACACACGTATGTTCGTGCGCACTGATGGGTTCTTCGGTCCCGACCGTCGCTTTGGACAGGATCCCCATTATGCCGGACCGCTCCGTCGCGATTCTGACAGGCAAGACATGTCGGAAGAATCGTCTGAGGACGAACTGGACCTCGACGATTTGCGCTGGACTGCATGAATCTGCGGCCTGCGCTTGCCAAGATTTGAGCACGCGCTCAGGGTCCACAACATAGACCAGCGGGGAGTTACATGGTCCGGGCGTTACTATTCGTATTGCTTGCAACGTCGGCCTTGTCGGCGTGCGTGGTTGGCGCAGTCGTGGGCACGGCGGTCGGCGTTACCGGCGCCGTTGTGGGCGCGACTGTAGGCGCCACGGGCGCGATCATTGGCGCGGCAATCCCAGACGGCGATGATGAAGATGATGACGACGACGATAAGGACGACGATCGTTAGTCTCTCGCGCTGTGCTATAACGGCTTGGTGATTGACGGGATCGTGAGTGGTCTATCGACCGGTCGCAGGCATACTCGCATCACCAAAGCTGGGAGCCGCCAATGCAACTTCGTCATCTCGTGATCGGCGCCGCCGCGCTCGCATTTGCCGCACCGGCGTGGGCGCAATCGACGCCAGTTTCGTTCTCTCCCGAATTCCAGACCGCGCTCGAGGAAGAGTACGGCGTGCGCGAAGGCGAATATCTTCGCACCGCCGTCGAGCAAGCCATTCAAGCCGAACTCGCGCGCCGTGGCGTGTCGAACAGCGGCCTGGCTATAAACGTGACGATTGTGGACGCCGAGCCGAACCGGCCGACAATGCAACAATTGTTCGATCAGCCGTCGCTCGATGCCGGCTCCTCGATTTCAATTGGGGGCGCAGAACTGCGCGCCGTGATTCATACCGCCAGCGGCGCAACGGCCGAAGTCACACATCGCCGCTACAATCACTCGCTCGCGGACATTGTCGGCCCTGCTACGACTTGGACCGAAGCGCGCCGCGCCATCCGCCAGTTTGCCGTGAAAGTCGCCGACGCCTACATCGCCACCCCGCGATAAGTCGGCGAAGCGCTAGGGCGGGTCCTGTGGCCCCTATCCCCGTTCGCCCCGCCCGCCCTGGCGTACTCTCTTGCGCTGAATCCGTTATACTGCAGCGAATTCGCGCCAACCCCTGGCGCGGAGATCGCATGCCGGGCATGCGCCACAGCCATAGCCCCACACGTGGCGTTGCGAGCGATCGCCTTCGTAGCAAGTGTGGCTGTGCTCAAGGATTGCCTGCACCAGCGCATCGCCGCCGAGATCGTGCGCGAGCGCCCATGTCTGCGCCTTGGTGAGGCGCATGAGCGGTGTTTCGATCGTCAGCGGCGTCGCAAGACCAAGCGATAGCGCCTGCTGCATCGCGTCGATGGTTTCGTGCCGGCAGTCGGGATAGCCGGAATAGTCTGTCTCACACATGCCGCCGATCAGGGTAGCGAGGCCGCGCCGGTACGCGTGGGCGGCGGCGACAGAGAGAAACACCAAGTTTCGGCCGGGCACGAACGTGCTGGGGAGCCCGCTTTCGGTCATCTCGATTGCGCGATTTGCTGTAAGCGCGCTTTCAGCCAGGGCGCCGTAGCCTTTGAGATCGACGACCAGATCATCCCCCAAACGAGATACCCAAGCGGTCTGAATGCCTGCTATCACAGATTGCAGGACGGGTCGCTGGCTCAACTCCACCGCGTGGCGCTGGCCATAGTCAAAACCGATGGTCTCGACTCGTTCGAATCGGGAAAGGGCCCAAGCAAGGCAGGTCGCCGAATCCTGGCCGGCAGAAAACAAGACGAGGGCGGAAGACATTGCGCCCTTATAGCGGGCGAGTCGTCGAACGGCTGCAATTGTGGCGCAATCAAACCGCTTAGGCGCCACTTTAAGTGGCGCCTAACGGTAGTTGAGCCTGACGCATAGGCCAAAGGGCCTAACGTCCATTCACACTGCCCCCGCGACAGTGTGACCGTGCCGCCTCAGGGCGCGTGCGCCATGACGCTGGCGTCAAGTTATACCGTGCCGCACCGTTGACACTTATAAGGTTAGCGCCTGCTATGGCGGAACTGGACAGGTAGGGCGCGGGGGGAGGCACCCGCTCGTCAGCCCAACCACGCCTATGGTCTGCCGCGGACACCCACAAGAAGGTGATCCGGGCACTGGGAGGACGGCGATGAGCAAAAAGTCAAATTGGGGTCGGATTCTGCTGTCGGGCGCGTCGCTCGCGGCAATGGGCGCACTTTCGGCGCCCGCTATGGCCCAAGACGCAGATGAAGTAACCGATGAAATCGTCGTTACGGCCACCGGCCGTGCGGCGGCGATTCAAGACGTTCCGCTGGCTGTTACGGCCGTAAGTGGCGAGCAACTCGAAAACTCCGGCGTGCAGGATCTGCGCGACGTGACCCAAGTTGCTCCCTCCCTGCAAATGGGCACCGGCCAATCAAATTCTTCGGGCACGATCGCCCGTATCCGCGGCATCGGCACGGGTTCGGATAACCCAGGCTTCGAAGGCGCCGTCGGCATCTTCATCGATGGCGTTTATCGTTCACGCGCAGGTGCTGCTCTCGCCGACCTGCCGGAACTTGAGCGCGTTGAAGTTCTGCGCGGCCCGCAAGGCACGCTGTTCGGCCGCAACACCTCAGCCGGCGCCATCAGCGTCATCTCGGCTGGCCCGGGCTTTGAGCCGGGTATGTACATCGAGACCGATTACGGTCTCGATGATCTGGAAGAAGTCGGCATGGAAGCCGGCGTCAACGTCCCGGTCAGCGACCGGCTCGCTTTCCGTGTAGACGGCGTCATCCGTGATCGCGGCGGCTACATCACCGACGCAACCAGCGGCACAGACATCAATAGCTCGGGTCGTTGGTCGGCCCGCGCTCAAGCGCTCCTCGACATCACGCCGGACGCTTCGGTGCGCTTCATTCTTGACGCTGCAGAAAGCGACTCGGTTTGCTGCGGCGCGGTGCTCTTAACTCCGGGCACGACGTCGGCGCTGATCAATGCGCTGACAGCCGGCACGGGCGTTCTCACAACTCCCGCGGAAGATCGCCGGATGACGGTTACGCCGGGCCGCAGTTTCGCAGAAACGACCGAAGAAAGCGGCTTCTCCGCTCAACTTGATTGGGATCTGGGCGGCGTGAACCTCACGTCAATCACCTCCATTCGCGAGTGGGAGGCCGAGCGTGACCAGGACGTGGACTTCACTTCCGCTGACATCGCCTATCGCGATGGACTGGAAGTACAGTTCAACACGATGACTCAAGAAGTTCGCTTGCAGGGCGAAGTCGGCCGCTTGAATTGGCTGGTCGGCGCGTTCTACGCAAACGAAGATCTCGACACGACCGACCGCATTCGAGTCGGCACGCAAGCTGCGGTTTACGGCAACCTCGCCGTTTCGTCGGGCTGCGCCGGTTCGTTTGAACTGTTCAACTTCTGCGGCCCGGGCGTGCCTTCAATCTTCCAAGCCGTCGCGGCAACGACCTTCGCGGCCTTCCCGGCCGTGGCGGTTGCCGTGCAAACGCAGAACCCCGGCCCCAACGCCGGAAGCCTCGTGCCGACCACGTCGGGTCAAGGCCAAGCATCGGACAACTGGAGCGTCGAAACGGAAAGCATCGCGCTTTTCACGCACAACGAAATCAACATCAGCGACGATCTCGTGCTGACGGTTGGCGTTCGTTACAGCCAAGAGACCAAGGACCTGACGGCAGATCTTAGCGGCGCCAACAACGCCTGCACCTCGCTGCAAGCAATGGAACTTGCGACGAGCGCCGCCGTCCCGACTCCAGGGGGTATCGTGTCGGCGATTCAAAGTACGGCTGCGGGCGCGACTGCCATGGCCTTCGCCTGCAACCCGGCGGTCAACCCGATCACGAACGGCAGCTACGCTGGCGATCGCGAAGAGGAAGAGTTTAGCGGGACGACGTCGCTGGCCTATCACATCAACGACGACATGATGATCTACGGCAGCTACTCGCGCGGCTACAAAGCGGGCGGCTTCAACGTCGACCGTTCTGGCTTCAACATTACGTTCGCGTCGACCACCGCGCCCACCAGCGTCGCGTCGCTCGCGTTCGAGCCGGAATTCACTGACGCCTACGAAGTCGGCCTGAAGACCACGCTGTTCGGCGGCTCGACGACGTTCAACGTCACGGGTTACTTCCAGCAGATCACGGATTATCAGTCGAACAACTTCAACGGCTTCAACTTCATCACCCGGAACGTACCGGACGTGATCAGCCAAGGCGTTGAACTCGAACTGACCACGAACCCGATCGAGGGCCTGAACATCAATGCGGGCCTCGTCTATAACGACGCCTATTATGACAGCACGGTCGTGTTCAACCCACTCGATCCTGTGCCGAACACCATCAGCGCTGGCGATCCGTTGTCGTTCGCGCCTGAGTGGGTCGCCACGGGTGCTGTTGCCTACCGCGTGCCGTTGAGCGCCAACCTTGGCGCGCTCTTCTATCTCGACGGCCGCTGGAACAGCGAATACCGCACTCAAACGCTGAACCGCCAAGCGACCACCGACAACGAATCGTTTGCGATCTTCAACGGCCGCATTGGCATCGGTCCGGAGAACGAGCGTTGGTCGGTCGAGCTGTTCGGCCAGAACCTCACGGACGAGTTTTACTTTGTCGGCGCCTTCGCGCCGCCGCTGCAGAACTCGCGGGTCATCTTCCCGAACGAGCCGCGCACCTACGGCGTCTCGATCCGCCTGCAATACTAATCAGTCCGCAAGGACTAAAGCTGACGGCCGGAGCGAAAGCTCCGGCCGTTTTTTTTTGAGGCGACGCAAGCTAGCCTCGCGCACCTGAAGGCAGCCGATCTCGAAGTGCGGATCGTGGATGATGACGAAGCCATGCGGGTCCTGCTGGCGCGCGTGCTCTCAAAGCTTGGCGTCCGGCTGATACGGCAAGCGGAGAGTGGTGCGGCGGCGCTGGCGGCGCTGAACGAACGGCCAGCCACGCTCATTCTCGCAGACCGCAACATGCCGGTTATGGACGGGCTTTCGCTCATTCAGAACGTGCGCGCCAACCCGGCGTTGGGCGCGCCGCGCATCATCATGATCAGCGGCAACGCGAGCCGCGAGCACACCGAAGCATCGCGCGCGGCAGGCGCAAACATCGTCCTGGTGAAGCCGGTCTCGGGCCGCGATTTGATCGCGGCGATCGAAGCTTTATTCGCGGTTTAGCTGCAGCGTTCCGCGCAACATCTGCAGGATAATGGAGAAGTCCTTGGCGCCGTAGCCGCCGCGTACGAGTTCGCCGTAAAGCGCCTCGGCGGCGCCGCCGAGCGGCGTCGGCGCACCTGATGCGTCGGCAGCTTCCTGCGCCAGCTTCAAGTCCTTGAGCATCATGGCTGCGGCGAAACCGCCTTCGTAGTCACGGTTCGAGGGCGCTGCAGGCACCGGGCCTGGCCACGGACAATAGCTCGTCATCGACCAGTTTTGGCCTGAGGCTTGCGACGAGATGTCGAAGAACTTTTGCGCATCAAGGCCAAGCGAATCCGCCAGCGCGAACGCCTCGCTGGTCGCGATCATCGAAATGCCGAGCAGCATGTTGTTGCAGATCTTCGCCGCCTGCCCGGCGCCGCTATCACCGGCGCGGATGATCGCCTTGGCCATCGGCTTCAGCGCGTCCTCGATCTCGGCGAAGTCCTGCTCGCGGCAACCGACCATGAAGGTGAGCGTGCCGCCGGCAGCGGCTGCGGCGCCGCCAGAAACCGGCGCGTCGGCGGTGCGGAAGCCTTGCATCGATGCGTCACGCGCGACCGTGCGGGCGCTATCGACGTCGATGGTGGAGCAATCGATCAGCAGCGCGTCCTTGGGCGCATTCGGCAGGATCGCGTCCATGTAGATTTCGCGCACATGCTGACCGGCGGGCAGCATGGTGATGACCATGTCGGCGTCCCTGCAGGCTTCGCCGGCGCTTGCGGCCGGCGTCATGCCTTGTTCCTTGGCGCGATTGAGCGCGTCAGCGGAGAGATCGAAGGCGACGACGTCGCGGCCGGCCTTGGCTTGGTTTGCCGCCATGCCAGAGCCCATGTTGCCAAGGCCGATGAATGCGACGCGGGTCATGGTGTGCTCCTCGAGTTCGAGCGCCTGTCATACGAGCCGCCGCGTATGACGCAAGAGAGATGCCCGGAACTCAGCTGGCAGGCGTCAGCCGGCCACTGATCTCGCCGTCTTGAAACGTATCGGTGTGGACATTGAGATAAACAAATTCGCCGCCGAGTGTGGTGATGAAGGTATCGAAATTGACGTCCGACTGCAGCACCGCCGCGCCTTCGGCGTACGGATAATCCTCGACGGCAAGCGTGAAGCCGTCCGGGGTTGCGGTATAACTTGCGCCATACGGAAACGGCACGAGCAGCGAGATGTCGCCGTTCGCGGCATAGAGGTGGAGATGCACCGGGCCCATGCCTGCATGGATGACGTGATCCCAAAGCTCGTCGAGCGTGATGCCGCTGATATGCATGTGCACGCTGACGGTTTGCGCCTGTGTGTCGATGCTTACGCGCGCGGCGCCGGTAGCGACGGAGCCGGTGTTGGTGGGCGCAGTGACGCCGTTGAGCGCCGCCGCGTAGTTGCGTTCAGCCGCAGTGGCGGGAGTAGCAATGAGTGCCGCAACGAGTGCGATGGCGCGAAGCATGTCCCCTCCCTCATGAGTAGGCCCTAGTTCGTGCCGTCAGGCGCGGGAGGGCCAATCACGTATGGGTTATTAGCTTCAGCCTGCGACGAGCGGCGTCCATTCGTCGGCGGACGGTAGCGGCGCGAAGATGTCATCGAGTAGCGCGTCGGTGACGCCCTCTAATATGGCGGGCTTCCAGACGGGCTTGTTGTCCTTGTCGACGATGAGAGCGCGGACGCCTTCTTGGAAATCGTGGCGCGCGGCGAGGCGCGAAGCCAAGCGATATTCGGTGCGCATTTCATCGGCGAAGCTGTGCTTCGTTGCGCCTTCGCGCAATTGGCGGAAGCTGACTTTCATCGCTTGCGGCGATTTAGTGCGGAGAGTCGCCAACTGGGCGTTGGCCCAATCGGAGCCGTCGGCTTCAAGGGCGGCGAAAATCGCTTCGACGGAGTCGCACGCAAAGATGCGATTGATACGTTCGATGTTCTCAGGCGTGAGCTCTTTAGGCTTTCCGGCGCCTTCGCTAAGCGCGTCCAAGCCGCTTTCGAGCGCACGGCCCGCGTCATGCGTTTGCGCGGCGCCGGCGATTTGCGCTCGCGCAGCGGCGAGGATTTCCGTCGGCATGAAGTACGTGGCGATACCGGCGATGAGGCAGTCCGCGGCTTTCAGGCGCGCGCCGGTGAGCGCAAGCCACATGCCGATTTGGCCGGGCTTGCGTGGCAAATACCAGCCGCCGCCGACATCAGGGAAAAGGCCGATGCCGGTTTCGGGCATGGCGTAGGTCGTGTTCTCAGTGGCGACCCGAAAACGCGCCGGCATCGAAATGCCAACGCCGCCGCCCATGGTGACACCGTCGATCAAAGCAACGATCGGCTTTGAGTACGTGAACAGAAGATGGTTGAGGCGATACTCGGTGAAGAAGAATGCGCGTGCTTCGCGGCCGTCGCCTGCCCCGCTTTCGGCGATCATGCGGATGTCGCCGCCGGCGCAGAAGCCGCGCGTGCCGGGGGCGTGATCGAGCAGAATGGCGTGGATGCTTGCGTCATCGCGCCACTGCTGAAGTGCGTCGATCATGGCGGCGCACATCGCGGTGTTGAGCGCGTGCAGCGCTGCGGGGCGGTTTAGCGTGATGTGGCCAAGGCCGTTAGCGGCGGAGGTGAGGATTTCGCTCATGGTCGCCATCTAGCTCAGGCCGGTTACGAGTTCGCCGTGAAATATCCGCGCAGCGCCCAGGCGATCATATAGGTGAGCACCGCCACCGCGAATATGCCATGAAAGCGCTCGTTCTTCGTAATGGCGCCCGTGATCCCGCCACCGACCAGCAACGCAACCACAATCGGATACTCCAAGCCGAGCCGAGCCAAATGGGCTGCGCCTTTTAACGCAGTGTCTACGAAGTCGACCACAAAGACCGCAGCGAACACCGAGAAGAACCACGCACGCCGCGCATAGAAATATGTCTTGTAGTCGCCATACCCCACGAGGCTTCTCGGAAACAGCAAGCCGCACAGCAAGTAGAGGAGGAATGCGTAGCCGATGATGAAGAGGTAGAGCGGGAGCGTCCAAGCCTCGAGCGTGCTGAACCTGAACTCCCACCACCACCAGAAAATGGTCTGGAAGAAAGCGAAGCCGACCCAGACCAAGTGCACCCAGTAGACGCGGGGGCGTTGCTGAATGATGTCGAGCAGGCCTTGCAGCAGGTGCGTCATGGCGAGGCCGATGACGATCGACGCCAGCACCATGACGTATTCGAAGAGATCCATGCGAGCCCCGCCCTGCGTCTTCCTTTGCGCCGGGCAACGCGGCGGATCAAGCGGCGGACTAGTTTTTCAACGCATGCAGCGATGTCAGGGCTTAGCGACGCTGGTGTAGCGCGCGATCACGAGCACGGTGACGGCGCACGTGGCGAGCGCTATGGCGGGAATGCCAATCATCATCGCCAGAGCGCCCTGCTCCGGGCCGAGCGCACCGGATTGCAGGTAGGTCACGAACAACGCCTGCGCGCCAAAGCCGATCGTGCCGGCGAGCAGCGCGGCGAGGCGCGCGCGGCGGCGCAGCGCGAAGACGACGGGCGCGGCGATGGCGCCGAGCACGATCGTGATGATGAGGATGAAAACAAAGGTGTTCATCTCTGCGCTCGCGTCTCCCCCGCGAGGGGGAGACGGTGGCGCGAAGCGCCGGATGAGGGGGAGTCGATCAGAACGTGGCGCAGAGGTCGTGCAAACACTGGTTCATCCATCACCGCATCGTTGGAATGACGAAGCTTGAATCGTCGGTCATGCCTTCCGGCCAGCGTTGCGTGATGGTTTTTACTTTGGTGAAGAATTTCACGCCTTCCATGCCGTGCTGGTTGGTATCGCCGAAGGCGCTGCGCTTCCAGCCGCCGAAGGTGTGATAGGCGACCGGCACCGGGATCGGGACGTTGATGCCGACCATGCCGACATTCACACGGCTCGCGAACTCGCGCGCGGCGCGGCCGTCGCGCGTGAAGATGGCGACGCCGTTGCCGTATTGATGTTGGCTGGGCAGCGCCAGGGCTTCCTCGAAGCTTTCGGCGCGCACGATCTGCAGCACCGGGCCGAAGATTTCCTCCTGGTAGGTGCGCATCTCGGTCGAAACCTGATCGAACAATGTCGGGCCGACGAAGAAGCCGTCTTCATAGCCTTGCAACTTGAAACCGCGGCCATCGCGCACGAGCTCGGCGCCCTCTTTCACGCCGAGCGCTATATAGTCTTCGATCTTGGCTTTGTGCGCCGCGCTGACGACGGGGCCGTATTGGGCGGCTTCGTCGGTCGAGATGCCGACCTTCATGCGCTCAATTTCGGGGATCAGGCGCTCGCGCAATTCGTCGGCGGTTTTCTTGCCGACCGGAACGACCACTGGCAGCGCCATGCAGCGTTCGCCGGCCGAGCCGTAGGCGGCGCCGACGAGATCTTTCACCACTTGATCCATGTCGGCGTCGGGCAGAACGACGCCGTGGTTCTTGGCGCCGCCCATGGCTTGCACGCGCTTATGGTTCGCGGCGCCATGGCTATAAATGTAGTGGGCGATGTCGGACGAGCCGACGAAGCTGATGGCTTTGATATCTGGATGCGCGATGATGGCGTCAACGACTTCCTTGTCGCCGTGGACGACGTTGAGGACGCCCGCTGGCGCGCCGGCTTCCATCATCAGTTCGGCCAGGCGAACCGGAACGGACGGGTCCTTCTCGCTGGGCTTCAGCACGAAAGTGTTGCCGGTGGAGATAGCGACGCCGAACATCCACATCGGGATCATGGCCGGGAAGTTGAACGGCGTGATCCCGGCGCAAACGCCGAGGGGCTGGCGCATCGAGTAAACGTCGATGCCGGGGCCGGCGCCTTCAGTGTATTCGCCCTTCAGCGCATGCGGAATGCCGCAGGCGAACTCGATGACTTCGAGGCCGCGCTGAATGTCACCTTTGGAATCGGCGATGACTTTGCCGTGCTCGGACGAGAGCAGATGCGCGAGCTCGTCCATGTTCTTTTCGACGAGAGATTTGAAGGCAAACAGCACACGCGCGCGGCGTTGCGGATTGGTGGCGGCCCAGCCCGGAAAAGCAGCGCTTGCGGCGGCGACGGCGGCGTCCAAATCGCGGGCGTTTGAGTACGCGACTTCAGCCTGCTGCGCGCCAGTATTAGGGTTGAAAACGCGGCCAGCGCGCCCGCCGGAAGCGGACGCGCTGGCGCCATTGATAAAGTTACGGATCGCGCGCATCGGCGGGGCCTCCCGGTCGGAATTTGCCGCTCTTATGGCGTCAAATGCGATCCGGGTAAATGCCGCGCCGGTGTGAGCTGCCGCGACCCGTTAGCCCCTTCGAGCCATCCCCATAATCAGCGATACGACGAACAGGACGAGGAAAAGGAAGAACAAGATTTGGGCGATGCCAGCCGAGGCCGAGGCGATGCCGCCGAAACCGAATACGGCCGCGATGATGGCCACGACGAAAAAGATAAGAGCCCAGCTGAGCATTTGCGTCCTCCTGAAATGAACTTGGAATGAAAACGCGGAGGCTTCATTCAAGTTCCATTTTCACGTCGGAAAGACCCACGCGCCGCTGCCCGAGCGCGCGGCTTGGAATTGGGCTTCAGCAAAACGCCAGTTGGCGAGCGTCGACAAGAACGCGTCCACGAACTTCGGCCGTTCGTTCTTGTAGTCTAGATAGTAGGCGTGCTCCCAGAGGTCGTACACGAGAAGCGGCGTGATATTTTCGTCCGTGATCGGCGTATCGGCATCGTGCAGATCAGTGAGTTTCAACGCGCCGTTTCTGTCGCTAACGAGCCAAAGCCAACCGGACGCGAAGTGACCAACGCCTTTGGCTTTCGCCTCTTCGTTAAATGCATCGAGCGAGCCGAAGGATTTTTCAACTGCGGTTTTGAGATCGCCGCTGGGGCCGCCCTGCACTTCGGGCGACAGCGACTGCCAGAAGAAACCGTGATTCCATGCTTGCGCGGAATTGTTGAAGAGCTTCTTGTTGTTCTCACGCACGGCAAGGCGGACAACGTCTTCCAGGGCGACCGGCGCGTCAACGCGTTCGGCCAGGATCGCATTCATGTTCTTGATGTAAGCGGCGTGGTGCTTGCCATGATGTGTCTCCATTGTGGTTCTGGAGATGTGCGGTTCGAGCGCGCCAGCATCGTAAGGTAGTTCGGGCAATTTGAACGTCACGGAAATCTCCTCACACGGGCTCGTATTTCTCCCGCGCTTTCTCTGGTGAAACTGGCCACAATTCGCCTTTGACACCCTGCATGATCCAATCGCCGGGCGCCGCAACCTGCGGCCCTTCCAAGGTTTGGATGACGATGCGGCGCTTCAAGGTGAAGTAGCGCAAAATAACGTCGGTGCGCTTGCGATAAAGCCCGCCGCCGAGCGGTTCGTACGTCGCTTCGAAGATATCATTGCGGACGACGCTATGGTCGCTGGGGCCATGCGCGAGCACATAGTCTTTGCCGCCGCGCGCTTGAAGCACACCGTGTTCGGTGTCGACGTGGCAATCACCCTCCGCCAACCATGCGCGCTTGGCTGGGGCTTCCTTGACGCGTACCTGGCGCCACTTGACGCCGTTCGGCGGCGACGTCAGCGGCCCAGTTCTGGATTTGGGTCTTTCACCGAAGATGACGTTGAGAAGGTTCACCTCAAAGCACCGATTTGCCGCTGAACGCGCGAGCGGCGAAACCAACGACCAGGACGATTAGGAGAAGAAGGAAGAGGATTTTCGCAATGCCAGCGGCCACGCCTGCCAGTGCGAAGAAGCCGAGGTATCTAGCGGCGATCCCCAGCACAACGAAAATTATAGCCCAGCCAAGCACGGTGTAAGTCTCCGACGTGTATGCATGGCCGCAACGCAGCGGCGCGCTGCGATGTTCCAATGAATTGCGGAACTCGAACGCAGGCTTGGTGTTTATCCTGCTGCGGTAGCGAAGCCGCCCGATTTCAATGCGTTAATGGAGACAATCATGGCTCAGCTCGACTCAACTATGCGCGGCAAGAAGAATGGCCACGCGCGTACCGCAGTGCGCGCTCGCGCGAACGATGTTCTCGATGATTTCAGCGAGCTGCGTAAGGACATGACCCGTCTCGCTGACGCCGCCAACAAGGCCGCACGCGAGGAAGTGAAGCACGCCGGCCAGCGCCTCGACGTACTTGGCAAAGATATTCGCGGCCGCGCTAGCGAACGCGCAGACTTTGCGATCGAGAAAGTGCGCGCCCATCCCGGCGCCGCGATGGGCATTTCGCTCAGCGCGGGTCTCTTGATCGGCCTGCTGCTTTCGCGCCGCTAATCCACGACTTGCTGCTCGGGCGGCACCAGCGCCCAAAGCATGTACGGCCGGGATGAGTCCCGGCCGATCGTGGCGCCGAGTTGGCGTGCAAAAGCATCAATCAGACGCGCGCCCGAGCCCACAGTTCGGGCGCGCTCTGCGTCAATGCTTGCGTCCACCGCGAAACGGGTGACGCCGTCTTCGTCCTGTTGGAGCATGAGACGGAGTTCGACCGGACCGATATCGGCGAGCGCATCCAGCGCAGCGGATATGCTCTCCCCAATCAAGAACGCCAGCGGTACGGCACGATCCACACCAGAACGTGCGCTGCCAAGCTCCATTACAAGATTGATTTCCTTCGCCGGCGCACCCCGCGACTGGAGCAGCTGACGCGCAACTTCGGCGGCGATGTCGTCCACACGGACCTGACGGAGCTCACCTGACGAATAGATACGTTGGTGCGCGACGGCGAGAAGCTGAACACGGTCATGCGCGCGCGCCAGGCCCCAAGCCTCACTCTCATCCTTCGCTGCGCGCGCCTGAATGTTCAGCAAGCTCGCAACCATTTGCAGATTGTTCTTCACGCGATGGTGGACTTCGCGGAGTAAGGCGCGCTCTTCAGCGAGGGCTTCCACCAACCGAAGCTCTCGTCCGCGCAGTGTTTTTGCCATGGCCGCCAGCGTACGGCGCAAGGAGCGGATTTCAGCTGGCGCGCTCAAGAGCGCTGGTGGATCGCTAACTTCTTCGCCGCGCGCGAAGCCGCGGGCGGCCGATTCAAGGCTCGACAATGGTCGCGCCACAAAAACCTCAATGGCGAACCATCCGGCGCCGATCGCCAGCAGCCAAATCAGCAACGGCGCTGCAATCGAGAATGCGATCCCACCGGCGCGCTGCCAGAGAGGCTGGTCTGGGGCCCAGGACATAACAGCGTAGAGGTCGGGCGCGTACAGCGGCACGATAACGGCATCGCCGCCGGGCACCTCTAGAAAGACGGGCTCGCCGCCAAATTTGCTGGTTATCAGCTCTGGAGACGGCAATTGAGGCGCCCCTCCTGCCGGCGTCGATTCTGCGATCACGCGGCCGTGTAGATCGACTATGGCTGCGCGCGCATTGCGAAGCGCGTCGTTAGCGGCACGACTGCGTTCCAGCAACGCGGTGAGTTCGGTTGTCGGGATCGAGGCGCCGACGAAGCCAGTTCGCCGATCGCCGTTGCGCATCGGCTCAAGCGCTCCAACGACAGCGAGTCCTGATATTGTCCCGTGCTCTGTATAGCCCATCGTAAACGCATCGCGGGCGCGAGCGCGGCGGCGCAGTTCGGAATCCGGCAATTGGAGATTATTTTGGACAGCCGGAAAGCTGCATCGCACGACCCCATCGTCTGTCGTGACGGAGAGAGATGCGATGTAGGTGTAACGGTCCCTGATGTCGCTCAGCCACTCGCGGCAATCACCAGACGCGATTTGCTGCAATTGTGGGGTGGTCGCCAACACCCGGAGCATTTCACGAAGCTCATCGATCGTACGGCGCTCAGCTCCGATTGACTCCAGCGCCCGCCGGCTGAGATTTTCCTCGTAGGCAGCCTGAGTTGCGGCGGCGGCGTTGAAGCCGACCTGCATCGCGATTGCGCCCGCAGGAAGCATCGCCAATCCGAGCAGGAGCGCGATGCGCCCGCGCATAGAGCGCAGCGATAAGGCCTCCGGCCAGAACCGAAATGAACGATCTTCGAGCGTCTTCACACGCTCGCAGTATCCTCAATCCTACGCGCTTCGCTAGGGAGTGGCGCGTCTTCCTCGTCAAGGCCCAACAGATCCGCGAGCTTTTTGCGCGCGCGGTTGACGCGGCTCTTGATGGTGCCCACGGCGCAGCCGCAAATGTTCGCGGCTTCTTCGTAGGAGCAGCCTGAGGCGCCGACGAGCGTCAGCACTTCACGGTGGTCGGGCGCCAGCTGCTGGAAGGCAACCTTGAAGTCTTCAAGATCGACCGAACCATCTTGCTCGGGACGAGATGACAACCGGGCCGCGAACTTGCCGTCGGCGTCCTCGACCTCGCGCTTCGACTTGCGCAGCTGCGAGTAGTAATGGTTGCGCAGAATGGTGAAGAGCCATGCGCGCAGATTCGTGCCGGGCTCAAAACGCTCGACGTTGGCCAGCGCTTTGACCAGCGTGTCTTGCACGAGGTCATCGGCCAGTGATGGATTGTGCGCCAGCGAACGCGCGAACGCGCGCAGGCTAGGCAGCAGCTCGATCAAATCGGCTTTGAAGGAGGCGAGAGCGTTGGTCACGATTTTTTGCCCTCGCTCTCATCAATCTGATCCAAGAGATCGAGAAACCGTTTGGGCACGCCTTCGCCGGCAACTTCGCCATAGGCCAAGCGCAAGTTACGCGTAATAAGCCCTTTGTTGGCTGCCGATTTGCCTTTTCGCTTACCGGCGTCTTCTGGGTTTTTGTTCAACACGGCGTCCATATCGTCGTCGTCTTTCCCATTATCCATGCGCCTGCCCCGCAAACGGCTGGAGGAACACCCGCAACGGCATTCCCAGTGCCTCTAAACGTTCACACCGCCGACCTGTTCCGCGCCGCCGGAACTTTTTTCAGGACGGAGCGTTCCATTGGTCTCGCCGCATGGGAGAATGACATGCAAAGCGTGGCCGCGGAACAACAAAATTCAGCTCAAAACAAGGGGTTATATATGTCGCTCGCCAGGGAAATTGCGCCTCATCTGCCGCTATTGCGCCGGTACGCGCGGGCGTTGACGGGCGCCCAGGCTAGTGGCGACGCGTTTGTGGCCGCGTCATTGGAAGCAATCGTAGCCAATCCGGGAGAATTCCCGACAGACATTGAGCCAAGAGCCGGGCTCTACAAAGTTTTCCATCGCATTTGGGAAAGCGCGAACATTGAAGTCGACGGCGACGACGAAGACAACGCCGGCGCGCGCAAAGCGCAGGAACGTCTGCGCCAGCTCTCGCCAATCACTCGCCAAGTGCTTTTGCTGACCACGCTTGAAAACTTCACGCCGCAAGAAACGAGCGAAATTCTTGGACGCGACGCCGACGAGGTCGGCGCATTGCTCGACGAAGCGATCGAAGAGCTCGACTCACAAACCAAAGCGCGCGTGCTCATTATCGAAGATGAAGCCGTGATTGCGATGGATTTGAGCGATCTGATCACCGCGGCAGGCCACGAAGTTTGCGCCATGGAGACAACCGCCTCAGGCGCAGTTGCTGCAGCGAAGCGCGAACGCCCTGACTTGGTGCTCGCCGACATTCAGCTCGCGGACAATTCGTCAGGCATCGATGCGGTGAAAGAAATTCTAGCATCGTTCAATGTGCCGGTGATTTTCATCACGGCATTCCCGGCGCGTCTGCTCACTGGCGAGCGCCCCGAGCCGACGTTCCTGATCACAAAACCGTATTCGCCAGACATGGTGCGTGCGGCGGTGAGCCAGGCATTGTTTTTTGAGAGCACGGGCAATCTGAATTAGTTGCAACCGGGAACAGCCGCGCATGCGGCGCGTTTACCGTCGCGCGCCGCATGATCGGCGCGGCGCACACTAGATGGAGTTATTTTATGCGTAAGATCACGTCGCCCCTGATCGCTCTTGCCCTGCTTGGCGCGTCGGCGCTGGCTGCCTGCAACACGGTTGAAGGCGTTGGCGAAGACGTCCAATCCGCTGGCCAAGCTGTCGAACAAACAGCTCAAGAAGCCAACGACGGCAACCCGCAAACGCCGTAACGATTGACGCCGTTCGTCCCGCGCGAACCGCGCGGGACGAAGGCGATTTTTCGAGGTCGGCGGTGGACAGCGGCGCCGGCTAACGTCATAGATTCGGGCATGAAAGCCCTTTTTCCGCTGTGTCTGGTTCTCCTTGCCGTCGCCTGTGGCCCCTCGCCTCGCGAGGAAGCCGCGCAAGAAACATCGGTTGCCGCCGAAGTAGTTTTGCATGACGCGTGGGCGGCGCCGACGCCGGCCGGCGTCGATGTTGCGGCCGGTTATCTCACGATCAGCAACGGCACTGGCGGGAACGATCGTTTGCTCAATGCAACGAGTCCGCGTGCTGAGCGGGTCGAAGTTCATGAAATGGCGATGGATGGCGCGGTCATGCAAATGCGGCCGGCGCCACAACTTGAAATCCCAGCCGGACAGGATGTCCAGCTCGCGCCTGGCGGCATGCACTTGATGTTTTACGGCGTAACTGCGCCCTTCGTTGAAGGCCAGGAGATCCCCGTCCAACTCAGTTTTGAAACCGCAGGCACAATCGACGTGAGCCTGCCCGTTCGCCGCATAGGCGCCGGAGCCGAGCATAGCGCCGAGCACGGCAATTAACGCTCGCTTCAGCCAAGTGTATTACTGATTCTCGCTCGTTTCCCGGCGCCCGCGAAGAGCAGTCCGACTGATGTTTAGACGGCTCAGAGCCAAACTGACCTTTATGTACGCGGGCCTCTTTTGCTTCGCGCTACTGCTGATTGGCGCCGTCGCTTACTTTGTCATCGCCGGCAATACGCAAAGGCTCGCGGAGCAGCAGCTGGCGAACACCGCCCGCGTGTTCGCGCGCGTCTGGGATGGGCGGCTCGACCACCTACAGGACGCCGCCTCACGGACCGCGCGCACGGCCGGGCTTTCGGATGCTGTAGCTGCGCGCAACGATGCCCTAATCCGCGCGCACCTGGCGGATTTGCGCGCGCGATCACACGCCGAGATCGCCTTCGTGGTTACACGCGAGGGACTGATCGTCACCGAAACTGGCGCAAGTTCTTCTGTCTCGCCAGGCCTGCAACTCGCGCTTACCAACGGCAGGCCAATTCCTGGCGTACTGCGCGAGAATGGCGAACTCTATCAGGCTGCAGCGGCGCCAATTCCTGGTGACCATGGTTGGATGGTCGCCGGCGTCCGCTTGGCGTCGCAGCAAATGGACGAGCTGCGTTCGCTCTCACCGATTCCGGTGCAAGTCAGCGTGCTCGCGCGCGAAGGCCAAGGCTGGGGCGCAAACGATACGCCGGATTTCGCCGCGCTTAGCGCGTTCATCGAGCAATCGCTGCAGGACGAACGAGCAAGCGCGCACCCCCTTCAAACGGAAGCGGGCAATTCCATCGCGCTAGCGACGCGCCTGCCCTCACTCGACGGCACGTTCGCGGTGCTGCTGTTGCACCACTCGCTATCGAGCGCGCTTTCGCCCTATGGCGCGCTGTTCAACACGCTGATCGTGATTGGCTTAGCTGGCGTGGTGTTGCTGATCGCCGGCACGTGGTTTCTGGCGCGCGGCATCACACAGCCGCTCTCCACATTGGAGGCTGCGGCGCGAAAACTGCGCGAGGGCGTTTACGAAACGGTTGTCGTCGGCACCAAGGACGAGCTCTCGCGCGTCGCCGAGAGCTTCAACGCCATGACTGCCGCGATTCGCGAACGCGAACGCCGGATCACGCAGTTGGCGTTCCACGACGGCGAAACACGCCTGCCAAACCGGGTGGCGCTTGAGCGCAAACTCAACGCCGCGGCGCGTCCGGAGCGCTTGTATCTGGCGGCGATTGGCGTGGACCGTTTCGCGCATGTGCGCGGCGCCATTGGTTACGCGCTTGCCGGCGAATTGGTGCGCCAGCTTGGCGGGCGCCTGGCGCACCTTGCGCCGAATGCACCAATGGCGCGGCTTTCTAGCGACGTACTCGGCGTCGCATTCATCGGCACGAGCGAACAGGACGCGTTGAAGCGCGCGCATGCGCTGATCGCCAATCTCGAGCAACCTGTGTCGCTCGGCGAGCATGTGATCGACGTTCATGTCACCATTGGCATCGCGCAGCCCGGCGGCAAGGAAGAGACATCATCGGCAATGATCGAACGCGCCTCCATCGCGCTCGATCAAACGCGGCAACGCGGCCAAAAAGCCGGCATGTACGATGAGGCGGCGTACGGAGATCCAGCGCGCAATCTCTCGCTCATGGGTGAAATGTTACGCGCGCTGGAGACTGGCGCGATTTATCTCGCGCATCAGCCGAAGTACAATTTTCGCACCGGCCGCGTCGATAGCGCCGAGAGTCTGGTGCGTTGGCGCCACCCGACGCGCGGCAACATCGCGCCCGATCTCTTTGTCCCTATGGCGGAAGAGACCGGTCACATTCGCGCGCTGACGGAATGGGTGTTGGAGCGCGCGATCGCAGACCAAAAGACGATGAAAGATGGCGGGCATGCTATCAAGCTCGCCGTCAACATCTCTGCCCGCTTGCTGAGCGACACGGACTTCGCCAAGCGCGCAGTAGCGCTTGCGCACCAGGCGCCGCTTCAAATTTGCTTCGAAATCACCGAAACCGCCGTCATCGACAATCCGATTGCAGCGCTTGAGAACATCGAATTGTTCGCGGCGAACGGCATTCACATCGCGATCGACGATTACGGCTCGGGGCTTTCATCGCTCGCCTATTTGAAACAGCTTCCAGCGCAAGAGTTGAAAATTGACAAGCTGTTCGTGCAGAACATTACGGCAAGCCAGCGCGATGCGCTCTTAGTGCGCTCCACAATCGATCTCGCGCACGGCCTCGGTATGATGGTGACGGCGGAAGGCGTTGAGACGCCGTCTGCGTTCGCGCTACTTGCGAGCATGAATTGCGATCTGGCGCAGGGCTATCTGATTTCTCGCCCATCGTCGGTCGAGGAATTGCTGGCGCTACTGGACGATGACCGGCGCTTGCAGTTCTACAAGCAGACAGCCCTCGGCGCCGTGCCGCAGCTCACACCCGCGCCGCAGCAACCGAAGCAAGCTTAGGCCTTATCGAGCGGCAGTTCGGTTGTGTCCTTGAGATGCTCGAGGATGATCGAACTTTCCATGTGCGCGATGGCGGTGCAGCGCAGCAGCTTCGATTGCACGATCTCTTGGAAATGCGGCAGGTCACGCGCGACGACCTTAATCAGATAATCGGTCTCGCCCGTTGTCATCACGCACAAGGTGACTTCGTTCATGCGTTCTACCAAATCGCGGAAAGCACGAACGTTCGCGGCAGCATGGTCGCGTAGGCGCACGCGGATGATCGCCGAGCAGGTGAGGCCCGCCAGCCTGGGCTCCAGCACGCCGACAATGCCGCGCAGCACGCCCTCCTCCTTGAGCTTGGTAAGCCGACGGGACACTTGACTGGCGGAGACACCAGCGTGCTCAGCCAGATCGGCCTGAGACACGGAGGCGTCCTTCTGAAGGGCGATTAACAGCCTGCGATCTGCGTCATCCACGCGCCATTTTCTCACATTGTTTGCGTTTTTTGCCAATATTCGCACGTTTCATGCATTTTATGGCGCAAAGCCGATCTGTTTGCACGGAAATTGCGTTCGAATTGGCGTAATTTCTGCTGATGAGCGCCAAGCCGAAGCAAAGCCTGAAGACCGCCGCCCAAACCGATTGGAAACGCGTGGTCGATCTCGTCCATTGTTCACGCGCGATGGACGAGATCGAGGAGCGCGAACTCGTTCCGGGAAAGAAGATTTTCTACCAGTTCAGCGCGCGCGGCCACGACATGGCGCAAGTGCTGCTGGGCCTTCACCTCACACACCCGAAGGACGCGATCTGCGGCTATTATCGTTCGCGGCCGATCCTGCTGTCGCTTGGCGTCGCGCTTGAGGATGCGCTCGGCTCGGCGATGGGCCGCGCCGGCGGTTATAGCGACGGGCGCGATATCGGCGTCGTATTCAACTACCCTAACGCGACCGGCGCATCGGCGCTGCCGATGTGTGGCGGTGTTGGCGCGCAATACACGCCGACCGCAGGCTACGCGCAGGCAATCGAGTACGCGAAGAACGTGCTGGGCGACCGCTCGTATGATGGCGCAATCGGCGTTGTACTCGGCGGCGACGCTTCGGTGGCGACCAACGGTTTTTGGTCGGCGCTTACCATGGCGACGACGTTGAAGCTGCCAATGCTGTTCTACATCGAGGACAACGGCTTCGGCATTTCCACGCCTGGCTGGTTGCAGACGCCGGGCAGCAACATCGCGCAGAATTTGGCGAGCTTTGGCGGCTTAAAGATTTGCGATGGCGACGGCGCCGATCCGGAGATTGCTTCAGACCTGATCGCGGACGGCGTTGCGCACGTTCGCGCGGGCAATGGACCGGCGTTGGTGCGCCTCACCGTGCCGCGCTTGCAAGGGCACTCGTTTCAAGACACCCAAGCCTACAAGCCGAAAGCCGTCGTTGACGCCGAATGGGCGCGCGATCCCCTGCCGAAACTCAAGGCCCACGTCGTCCCCTCGCTGATGAGCGAAAAGGATTGGGATGCTTCGCAGATTAAGGCGGAAGAGACAGTGCGGCGCGCGGCGCAAGTCGCTGATCAGCGGCCGGTGTCGGAGCCATCGCAGGTGACGCGTTTCGTGTTCAGTGAAGACGAGGCGCTGCAGGACGAAGGCGGTCTTTGGAACTCAGGTTATGCGGCGCCGCGCGTTACTGACACCGCAAAGCCCGAAGGCGCGCGGATAAACATGATCACCGCGATCCGCCGCACGCTCGACCACGAATTGGCGGTGAACCCGCGCGTGCTCGTGTTCGGCGAAGACGTCGGCCCAAAGGGCGGCGTACACGGCGTCACGCTTGGCCTTCAGGAGAAGTATGGCGACGGCCGCGTGTTCGATACGTCGCTCTCGGAAGAAGGCATTATTGGCCGGGCAGTGGGCATGGCGATCGCTGGCCTGATGCCAGTGCCGGAAATTCAGTTCCGCAAGTACGCCGACCCTGCGTGCGAGCAAATCAACGATTGCGGCACCATGCGGTGGCGTACCGCGAACCGGTTCGCCGCCCCGATGGTGGTGCGCATGCCGGTCGGCTTTTTTAAGTGCGGCGACCCTTGGCACTCGCAGACCAACGAAGTGCAGTTCGTTCATGCGCCGGGCTGGCGGGTTGTTTGTCCATCGAATGCCGAAGACGCGGTTGGACTCTTACGCACGGCTTTGCGCGGCAACGACCCGGTGATGTTTCTCGAACACCGCAACATGCTCGATGCGGCGAGCGCGCGCCGCCCCTATCCCGGTGATGACTTTGCGCTGCCGTTTGGTGTCGCTAAACGTGTGCGCGAAGGCGGCGACGTCACCGTCGTTGCTTGGGGCGCTATGGTTGAGCGTTGCGAGGCGGCTGCGGAGCAAGCCGGCGTGAGCGCCGACCTCCTCGACCTGCGCACCCTAGCGCCGTGGGATAGCGAGGCAGTGCTGGCGTCTGTGCGGCGCACGCATCGCTGCCTAATCGTGCATGAGGATATCGGCACTGCAGGCTTTGGGGCCGAAATCGCGGCGGTTATCGCCGACCAAGCCTTCCTTGATCTCGACGCACCGGTCGCGCGCCTGACGATGCCAGACATCCCCTCGCCGCATCATCCGGATTTGATGGAATGGGCGCTGCCATCGGTCTCGCGCATTGCGGCGAAGCTCAAAGAACAGGTCGCATTCTGATGGCGGACACGGCGAACATCGTGATGCCACTGGAGCAAGAGGGCTCGAAGTCAGTCGTGCGCGCGTGGCTGAAGAAGATTGGCGACTCGGTGAAGCAGGATGAGCCGATCGTCGAGCTTGAAACGGACAAAGTCGCAATTGAAGTGCCGGCGCCGGCGAACGGTGTTTTGGCGTCGATAGCGTTGAATGAAGGCGACGAAGCGCCGCCTGGCGTGACGTTAGGCGTTCTCTCACTGGTCGTTTCAGACGCGCGGAGCGCAATCCAGAACACAGGCCCCGACACCGCGCCGGTTGCCCTGAGCTCCGGGTCCCCGCCTCGCTCCACCCAAAACGCCGGAGAGAAAGAAAGGCGGCTGTCTCCTTTGGTGAAGCGCTTACTCTCGGACAACCGGCTTGATGCCGCCGGCATCAGTGGAACAGGCCGCGACGGCCGTATCACACACAAGGACGTCGAAGACCACATTGCGCGTGGCCCGGCAAAGGCGCCGGCGAAACCGGCCGCAGCGCCCGTTAAAGGCGGCCGCATTCCACATGATGCAATGCGTCGCTCGATCGCAGAGCACATGGCGCGTTCGGTTGCGATTGCGCCGCACGTGACGGCGGTGTTCGAAGCGGATTTCTCCGCCATCGCCACGCACCGCGCTAAGCACAAGGATGCTTACGCCAAAGCGGGCGCGCCGCTCACCTACTCCGCTTACATCTTGCGCGCGGCGGCGGAGGCGATGAAGATTTCGCCGAACGTCAACGCGCGCTGGCATGACGACTTCCTCGAGGTGTTCGACGACGCCAACATCGGCATGGGCGTGGCGCTCGGCGACAAGGGCCTGATCGTACCAGTGATCAAACGCGCGCAGACGCTGACGCTGAAGGAAACAGCGGCGCAATTGGGCGATCTCACGGAACGCGCGCGCAAAAATCAGCTAAAGCCCGCCGATGTGCAAGGCGGCACATTTACGATCTCGAACCACGGCGTCTCGGGCTCACTGGTTGCGACGCCAATCATCATTAACCAGCCGCAATCGGCGATCCTTGGCGTCGGCAAGCTCGAGAAACGCGTCGTCGTGCGAACCGTCTGCGGCGCAGACGCCATGGTCATCAAGCCGATGGCCTACGTTTCACTCACCATCGATCACCGCGCGCTCGATGGCCATCAAACCAATGCTTGGCTCACGCGCTTCGTCGAAGTGCTTGAGACCTGGCCACTCGGAGACTGAAGGCAAACGGATGATTGAAACACTTGCGCCGAAAGCGCCCGATCCGCTCCTAAAGATCATCAAAATGTTTCGCGAGGACCCGCGGACGGACAAGATCGACCTTGGCGTCGGCGTTTACAAAGACGCCGCCGGCAACACACCGGTGATGAAGGCAGTGAAGGATGCCGAAGCGCTGCTGCTCGCGAGCCAGAAGACGAAGACCTATGTCGGCCAACAGGGCGATGTCGATTTCCTGAGGCTCGTCGGACAATTGGCGTTCGGTGAAATGTCGCGTGAGTTTGTTTCGATCCAGGCTGTCGGCGGCACCGGTGCGCTGCGCCTTGGCTGCGATCTTCTGCGCGAAACTGGCGCCAAACGCGTACTGCTGCCCGCGCCGTGCTGGCCAAACCATCCGTCTATCGTGCGCGCCGCGCGCCTGGAATCCGTCGACGTTCCGTTCTTCAACATCGCCGAACAGCGCATTGACATCGACGCGCTGCTCGGCGGCTTTGCGCAGGCGGAGCGCGGCGACGGCGTTATCATTCAGGCTTGCTGCCATAACCCCCTCGGCGCGGATTTCTCGATTGAGCAATGGACGCAAATCGCCGAAGCGCTGAACGCGCGTGGCATCGTTCCGTTTGTTGATCTCGCCTATCAGGGCTTTGGTGACGGCATTGATGAGGATGTCGCCGGCGCGCGGGCCCTGTTGGAGCGCGTGCCGGAAGCAATCATTGCGGTCTCGGAGGCCAAGTCGTTTGGGATTTATCGCGAACGCGTTGGAGCGCTGTTTGTGAAGGCAAAGGAAAAATCGCGGCCTGCGGTAGTGAGCAATCTCGCGGCGATCGCGCGCGCCAATTACTCGATGCCGCCGGATCACGGCGCGGCAATTGTGCGCGAAGTGTTGAGCGACGAAGCATTGCGCGCCTCGTGGCGCGAGGAACTCGATCATATCCGGGATCATATTAAGAACACGCGCCAGCACTTGGCCGCCGCGCGCGTCAACTCCATGCCGATGCATTTGATCGCGGATCAAAAAGGCATGTTCTCGACGCTGCCGCTGGACAACGAGCAAGTTACGACGCTGCGCGAGCGACACGGCATCTACATGACGGATGCGGCGCGCATCAACGTGGCGGGGCTGCGCGAAGCGGATATTCCGCGGTTCGTGGAAGCGTTGAAGGCTGTCGCCTAAGCGGCGTTCATCGTCAGCAGGTCATAGGCGGCGACGGTTTCGCCATCGCGATTGGTGACCACAACGTCCCAACGCACCTCGCCTTGATCTGGCTTGCGCAGAGTCTTGTCCTTCACCGTGAGTGCGACTTGCACGGTATCGCCGGGTTTAACCGGTTTGACGAAGCGCAGATTGTCTAGCCCGTAGTTCGCGAGCACCGGGCCGGGATCAGGATCAACGAAGAGACCAGCGGCGAAAGCCAGGATGAGATAGCCGTGCGCCACGCGACCGCCGAAGAGCGGGTTGGCCTTGGCAGCTTCCTCATCCATGTGCGCGTAAAACGTGTCGCCAGTGAAATTCGCGAAGTGCTCAATGTCCTCGAGGGTGATCTCGCGCGCTTTGGTTTTGAGCTGGTAGCCAATCGGCAGATCATGAAATTTGCGGCGGAACGGGTGCTCGGTCGCTTCCTGCACGGGCATGCCGGCGATGTAGCGGTTCACGATTGCGGAGAGGACGCGCGGGTGCCCCTGTAGCGCGGTGCGCTGCATGTAGTGCGTGACGCCGCGAATGCCGCCCATCTCTTCGCCGCCGCCGGCGCGGCCTGGACCGCCGTGGATCATGTGCGGCATCGGCGAGCCGTGACCGGTCGATTCCTTGGCGCTGTCGCGATCGATGAAGACCAAGCGGCCATGGAATGAGCCGGCGCCTAGCACAACATCGCGCGCGAACTCAGCGTCATGCGTAAAAACGCTCATGACGAGCGAGCCCTTGCCGCGGTTGGCGAGGGCGACCCCGTCTTCTGCGTTCTTGTAGGGCATCAGCGTCGATACGGGGCCGAAGGCTTCCACATCGTGCACGGCGCGGGCCTGCCAGGGATTTTCGCAACGCAGCAGAACGGGCGAAATAAAAGCGCCCTTCTCGTTGACTGGCGTAGCATTCGGATCGCCGTACACGATCGATGCATCGGCCGAAATCTCTTTGATCTTCTCGCGCACGTCGTTGCGCTGGCTGGTGCTGACAAGTGCGCCCATGCGCGTAGCTTCATCGCGCGGGTCACCGATGATGGTTTTCTCCAGGCGCGCAATGAGCGCCGTCTGCACGGCGTCGAGCAAATCTGCAGGCACGAAGGCGCGGCGGATGGCGGTGCACTTTTGGCCCGCTTTCACCGTCATTTCCTTAGCAACTTCTTTGACGAAGAGGTCGAACTCAGGCGAGTCCGTCGTTGCATCCGGACCAAGCACTGAAGCGTTGAGCGAATCCTGCTCCGCTACGAAGCGCACGCTTTCGCGCATAACGACAGGGTGACTCTTCAACTTACTGGCCGTGAGGGCCGACCCGGTGAATGAAACGACATCCTGCGTGGTCAAATGCTCGAACAAGTCACCGGTTGAGCCAACAATAAGCTGAAGCGCACCTTTCGGTAGCACGTTGGCGTCGAGCATGATGCGGACGGCGGCTTCCGTGAGATAAGACGTCGCGCTGGCAGGCTTCACGATCGCGGGCACGCCGGCGAGAAAGGTTGGCGCCAACTTTTCCAGCATGCCCCAGACGGGGAAGTTGAAGGCATTGATGTGAACCGCGACGCCTTGCAGCGATGTGTAAACGTGCAGGCCCTGGAAACTGCCATTGCGTGAGAGCGCTTCGAGGGCGCCATCGATCAGGATGCGCTCGTTCGGCAGTTCGCGACGGCCCTTGCCTTGATACACCGCGAACGTGCCAATGCCGCCGTCGATGTCGATCCAGCTATCGGATTTTGTAGCGCCGGTGTTGTAGCTGAGTTCGTAAAGCTCCTCTTTCTTTGCGGTGAGCGCTTCGGCGAGCGCCTTCAGCATGAGTGCGCGTTGATGGAAGGTGAGCGCGCGCAATGCGCCGCCGCCGTGCTCGCGCGCGAATTTCAGCATCCCGCCGAAGTCGAGTCCTTGCGACGAGGTCAGCGCGACGACGTCGCCGTTCACGGCGGAGCGCAGCTCTGCGAGACTTCCGGAACCCGCGACCCATTTGCCCTCAGCGTAGTTCTGCAGCGTGCTCGGCTTCATGGTTCAATTTCCGGTGAACTTTGGTTGGCGCTTTTCCGTGAAGGCGGCGACGCCTTCCTTATAGTCGCTGGTTCGGCCGAGCGTGCGCTGCGCATCGCGTTCGACATCGAGTTGATCGTCGAAGGTACGCGCGGCGGCGTCGCGGATCAGCTTTTTCGTGGCGGCAAGCCCTTTGGTCGGCGCTGACGCGAACTTGGCCGCGAGCGCGTCGACCTCTGCGACGAGCTTATCGTCGTCGACACATTTCCAGATGACGCCCCAAGCCTCCGCGCGCTCGGCTGTCAACGGTTCGCCAGTAAGCGTCAAACCCATGGCACGGGCCTGGCCGGCGAGGCGCGGCAACGTCCAGGTGCCGCCGCTATCAGGGATGAGGCCGATATTGGCAAAGCTCTGAATGAATTTCGCGCTCTTCGCCGCGATGACGATATCGCAGGCGAGCGCTATGTTGGCGCCCGCGCCTGCTGCGACGCCGTTCACAGCGCAGACCACCGGCATGTCGAGACTGGTGAGGCGGCGAATAAGTGGATTGTAACGCTTCTCAAGTGACTCGCCGAGATCAACGCCGTCCCCACCCGGCGCTACAGCGCGATCTGAGAGATCTTGCCCGGCGCAAAATCCGCGCCCGGCGCCAGTGAGCACAAGCACGCGCGCATCGCTGCGCGACACGGCTTCGAGCGCACGCGAAACTTCGTCGTGCATCTGCACGGTGAAGCTGTTCAGGCGATCGGGACGATTGAGTGTGAGACGCGCAGCGCCGTTGGCGATTTCCAGCAGTATTGTCTCGTAGTTCATCAATCACCTCCTCGCGCGTCGCGGTGGCGTATGATAGAACGCTTGGTCGGTCAATTCACGAGAGATGCATGAACGAAGCGGACAAGCTCGCGCGCCGTATCGCAGAGACATTGTTGCAACGCGAAGGCACAGGGCCGGCGTGGGGCATTGGCATCGACGATGCGCGCGAAGGCTATGCGATCATCCGGATGACACTGCGCGATGACATGTTGAACGGCCACCGCATTGCGCATGGTGGGATGATCTTCTCGTTGGCCGACACTGCGTTTGCCTACGCCTGCAATTCGCGCAATGAAAACACGGTGGCGCAGAGCGCCACCATCTCCTTCCTGGCGCCAGCGCAGGCAGGCGACGTGCTGATCGCGGAGGCGCGCGAAATCTCACGCGCGGGCCGGAGCGGCGTCTATCAAGTTGGCGTCCGCACCGCCGACGGCCGCGTCATCGCTGAATTCACTGGGCTTTCGCGTACCACCGGCGGCGCGGTAATTGATTGACCGATCGGTCAGCGAATGCTATGTTAGACATATTCCAGAGGTGCGCCCGTGTACACGACCGATATGAGCGGCAAGGCAAAGGCCGAAACCGTCACCGAAGATCCAACGCTGATCGCCGCGTTCGAAGCGCGCGTCGCGAAAGACGAATTCATCGAGCCGAAGGATTGGATGCCGGAGGCGTATCGCAAGACGCTGGTGCGGCAGATGTCCCAACACGCGCACAGCGAAATTGTCGGCATGTTGCCGGAAGGCAATTGGATAACGCGCGCGCCGAGTTTGCGCCGCAAGGCGATCCTTTTGGCGAAGGTGCAGGATGAAGCCGGACACGGGCTTTACCTTTATTCAGCTGCAGAGACGCTGGGCACGTCGCGCGATGAGATGACGGAAGCCCTGCTCTCGGGCAAAGCCAAGTATTCCACGATCTTCAACTATCCGACGCTCACATGGGCTGACATCGGCGCCATCGGTTGGCTGGTCGACGGCGCAGCGATCATGAACCAGGTGCCGCTGCAGCGTACGTCGTATGGCCCGTACGCGCGCGCGATGGTTCGTATCTGCAAGGAAGAGAGCTTTCACCAGCGCCAGGGCTACGAGATCATGATGCATCTCGCTGCAGGTACAGCTGCGCAGCAGCGCATGGCGCAGGATGCATTGGATCGTTGGTGGTGGCCGTCGCTGATGATGTTTGGCCCGCCGGACGACAAATCGCCGAACACCGAACAAAGCATGCGTTGGCGTATCAAACGCGACACCAACGATGATCTGCGCCAGAAGTTCGTCGATATCACCGTACCGCAAGCCGAGGCGATTGGCCTCAAAGTGCCGGATGCGGCGCTGAAGTGGAACGAAGATCGCGGCTCGTACGAATTTGGCGCAGTCGATTGGGAAGAATTCTACGCTGTCGTCAAAGGCGAAGGGCCGGTTGCGAAAGAACGCATGCAAGCGCGGCAGAAGGCGTGGGACGAAGGCGCGTGGGTGCGCGATGCGGCGCGCGTACACGCGCAAAAGCGCGCAGCGGCGAAGTTGGCGGCGGAGTGAAGCAATGAGCGATCCGAGCAAGGAATGGCCGCTGTGGGAAGTGTTCGTGCGCGGCAAGGGCGGACTTTCACATCGCCACGCCGGCAGCGTGCATGCCGCGGACGGCAAAATGGCGCTTGAGCACGCGCGCGACACTTATACGCGGCGTATGGAAGGCGTAAGTTTGTGGGTGCTGCCGTCGGCGCAGATCATCGCGTCCGATCCGGGCGATGCGGCGTCATTGTTTGAGCCAGCGGAAGACAAAGTCTATCGCCACCCCACCTTCTACAAAATCCCTGACGGCATCACGCACATCTAATGGATGCGATCGCTACATATGCGCTGAGATTAGGCGATGACTCGCTGATCATCAGCCAACGGCTCGGCGAGTGGTGCGGCCATGCGCCGGCGCTTGAGGTTGATCTGTCGTTGGCGAACGTGGCGCTGGATCACGTCGGGCAGGCCACGCACTTTCTGAATCTCGCAGGCGAGATCGAAGGCAAAGGACGCGACGGCGATGCGCTCGCGTTTCACCGCGATGTGATGGATTTTACCAATTGCCTGCTGGTCGAGCAGCCGAATGGCGATTTTGCCCAGACAATCGCGCGGCAGTTTCTGTTCTCACACTATCAGGAACTGCTGTTCACGGCTTTGGCGGCGTCGAGGGACTCCCGGTTTGCGGCAATTGCGGCGAAGGCAGTCAAGGAAACTGCGTATCATGCCGTGCTCGCGAGCGATTGGGTCGTGCGTTTGGGCGACGGCACAGATGAGAGCAACGCCCGCATGGTGGCGGGCCTCGATTGGATGTGGCGCTTCGCGGACGAGTTGTTCGTCATGGACGAAATCGACGCTGCGGCGGTAGCGGCCGGCGTTGGTGTCGACAAGGCTGCGTTACGCACAGCTTGGGACGCACGGATTGATGCGGTGCTCGCGGATGCAACGCTTGCGCGCCCTGCCGCACGACGTCCGGTGCTTGGCGGCCGCGCTGGCCGCCATTCCGAGCATTTGGGGCATCTGTTGAGCCACATGCAGTTCCTGCAGCGCGCCTATCCGGACGCGACGTGGTGAGCGCGGTGACCGCAATCACGCAGACCGATCGCATCCGCGCCATCCTTTCGCGCGTGCCCGATCCAGAGATTCCGGCGGTATCGGTGCTCGATCTCGGCATCGTTCGCGACATCGCGCCCGGGTCGGTGACGATCACGCCGACCTACACGGGTTGCCCAGCCACACTGGTGATTGAGCAATCGATCCGGCAAGCGCTCGACGCCAATGGATTTGCCGAAGTGGCGATTTCGACGACACTGTCGCCGCCGTGGTCCACCGACTGGATCAGCGACGAGGGTCGCGAGAAGTTGCGTGCTTATGGCATCGCGCCGCCGCCGAAAGGCGCGAGCGCATCGATGCTGAAGAACCAAGAGCTGGCCGAGTGCCCGCAATGCGGTTCGAGCAACACCGAGGAAATCTCGCGCTTCGGCTCTACGCCCTGCAAAGCCCTTTGGCGTTGCAAAGCATGCATGGAGCCGTTTGACCGGTTCAAGTGTCACTGATGGCGAGCATCGAATTTCACAAGTTGCGCGTGGCCGAAGTGAAGCGCGAGACACCGGATGCCGTGTCGGTGCGCTTAGACTTGCCGGAGGCGCTGCGGGAGACGTTCTCTTTCAAAGCGGGTCAGCACCTCACCTTCCGCCGCGAGTTTGGCGGCGAAGAAGTGCGTCGCAATTACTCCGTGTGCGTTTCGCCCAGCGAAGGCATGCTGAAGATCGGCGTGAAGAAGATTTCTGGCGGCGTGTTTTCGAGCTGGGTGAATGACCAGCTGAAGGCCGGCGACGAGCTCGACGTGATGGCGCCGCACGGGAGCTTTTGCTGGAGCTTCGATCCTGATGCGCGGCGCGAGTATGTCGCATTCGCGGGCGGCTCCGGCATCACGCCGATCCTGTCGCTGCTGAAGACGGCGCTGGCGACGGAGCCACTGTCGCGCTTCACGCTCTTCTACGGCAATCGCAACTCAATGGGCGTGATGTTCCTGGAAGAGATTGCTGGGCTGAAGGATCGCTACATCGATCGGCTCTCGGTTTTCCACTTGCTTGAGGAAGAGGAAGAGGAAATCGAACTGTTCAATGGGCGTCTCGATCGCGCCAAGGCGGAACACATTCTCTCGACGCTCGTCAACGTGAGCAACACGGACGCGTTCTTCATCTGCGGCCCCGGCCCCATGATGGATGCAATCGAAGGAGCGCTGGCCGCCAAGGGCGCCGACAAGCCGCGCATTTTGATCGAGCGCTTTACCACCGGACCGCTTTCGGCGGCGCAAGCCGCTGCGGCGCGCGTGATGGAAGAGAAAGCGGCAGGCTTGAAGATGAGCGTCACGCTCAACGGGCGCCGCATGCAAGTCGCGTTCGATCCGGAAAAACACTCGATCCTGGACAACATCCGCGCCGCCGGCCTGCCAGCGCCGTTCGCGTGCAAGGGCGGCGTGTGCGCGACCTGCCGCGCCAAGGTGACCGCGGGCGAAGTGAGCATGAAAGTGAATTACGGCCTCTCCGAACAGGAGATCGCCGACGGCTACGTGCTCACCTGCCAAGCTACCCCGCTGACCGAAGGCGTGGCGCTGACCTACGACGTCTAACCTCTACCCGGCGGCGGCGGTCAGCCCGCCAAGCGTCAGGTCCACGGTCATTTCAGCAATTTCTTCAGCGCTTATCGCGCCTTTCGGATCGAACCAGGTGTGGGTCCAGTTGATCATGCCGAAGAAGAGCATCGCAGCTGCGAGATTTCGCTTCGTGTTTCCCTTTAGAGCGGGCTCGATCTCCGACAAAAGCGTTCGTACATTTTCGATTAGGCCGCGCTGGACCGTGACGATCTCCGCGCGCCGCGCTTTCGGCAGTTCGTCGAGATCATTTAGCAGCACCTTGTGCCGGTCGGCGGCGCCGACATAGAGCGCCATGAAGAGTTGCGCTAAATCGCGCAGTTTTTGCTCGGGCTGCGCCGTTCCCGCCATCGCATCGCGGGCCGCCGCCTCCAGCGCGCGGACGTGGCTGATCATCACGTCGTAGAGGATGTCCTCTTTCGCCTCGTAATAGTGATAGACGAGCGACTTCGAGGTCTTGCAGCGCTGGGCGATGTCAGCGACAGACGCGCCATTGAACCCGCGCGACGCGAACAGTGCCGCCGCCGCGTGCACAATCGCCTCCTTGCGTTCGTCGTACTCAGCCGCTTGCGTGCGCGCCATACATCCCTCGCCCCGAAGATACAGGGCAAGGCAATGGCTGCGCTAGCTCAATCCGACGCTAACCTCAGGCGGCGCGTTGAGCGGCGCCCGAGGCGCCGGACGGTACAAACATGGCGTACGCGCCGTGCGCAATGAAATCGGTGAGGATCGGCGCAATTGCGAGCACGCCATCGATCTCATCGCCGCGCTTCCCAAGCAAGGTCAGGGAAATCGAGCGAGGAACGCCCTCGCGCAAGACCCGATCAATGACCTCAGCCGCTTCGCGGCGTTGACCAGCGGAGACAAGGTCGAGAACGCGGTGGCCGACGAGATCCAATGCGCTGAAGCCGGTCCAAGCAGTAAACGTCTCGTCAATATTTTCAACCCGACCGCGTGCATCGAGCTTTATGGCGGCGGCGCGGTCGTGGACGCGCACTGTCTGTTGGAGCGCGTCGCCATCTTCCATGCGGCGGCGAAGGGCGTGCATCTCCGTCACGTTACGCAAAAGTGCGGCGGCGCCAACGGAGACCGGAAACACCGTCACGGCGAAATGGCGGCCGTCAGTGGCGCCAACCTCAAAGCGCTCAGCCTGACGTGTCCGGATCACGCGTTGGACGCGATCGCAAAGGATGGAAGCAAGCGGTTGCGGGAGAGCCGCGGCAATCGACATGCCCCCCAAATCCTGGCGCGACATGCCAACAAAGGCTTCGGCGACAGAGTTGCTGTGGCGAATACAGAGCTCCGGATCGAAGCTCAGGTAGCCGTCATCTAAATTGTCTTGGACCAGCGCTACGTCGGCACGAAGTGTCGAGAACGCCTTCGTGGTATCGGCCGAACCTGCGCTGGATTGAAACGCGTCTGGCGCTGCGAGCACGAGCCTCTCGCGACCATGATGGGTGATGGAGATCGGCTGGCGCAGAGCCTCGTTTTGCCAGTAGCCGATCTTACGGATGAACTCTGCAGACGAGACGCTGATCCTGTTTGACATGCGTACTCCGACTCAAACTGTGCGAATAACTCTGACATCACAGGATAACTCCTACAACTTGAAGGGGAGCCGTTTTCCTTTGATCGCACAGTGCCAAATTACACAATCCGCCATTCGCTTAATCGCGTTTCCTACCGAGAATTCGCAAGTTTCGAACAATTCGACCGTCCGATATTCCAATCGATCTAGGCCATTCTCCCCTCGATCATACAGGAGTTTGGCGCAACCGCGAACGTGACATCAGTTGTTGAAGGCCAGCGCATTATACTCACCAACGAAGGCGGCAGCTTCGCCCAGATCAATCTGATCCAGAACGACGAACGCCTGCCCTCACCTCGTTACTTACTGGCGGGCTCCTCCGCCGAAGTTAAACTTCCGGCACACACAAGCGGTGTACAGCTCATCGCTACGGGCACCGGCGGCCTGCACAACGAGCGCACAATCAATGTCGGCCGGCCGGATCAGCACGCTTCTGTGCGCTAGAGCCGATTCCGTTCAGTTTGAAGCGTAGCCGGCATGAGCGAAGAAGTTGGCGCACTCTCGTGGGGTAAAGCAGGACAACGCGTGCCTGAGCGCGCGCCGGAGCCGGTTGTTGGTTCGCGCCGCCGCTTTGCGCAGC
>JANNFK010000085.1:0-19441 GCA_031379735.1 Caulobacteraceae bacterium
CCGTCGCCAATCGTGACGGGTGATACAAGCGCCGTGTCGGAGCCAATGAAGGCGTCGGCGCCGATGGTGGAGCGATATTTATCGAAACCATCGTAATTGCAGACGATCGTGCCGGCGCCGAGTTTTGGCCGCGGGGCAACAACCGCGGGCCCCCCTTGTTGGCCCCGCGCCCCACCACGGGCGCCGGCACGATCGTCTGCAATTACGATGGTTTCGATAAATATCGCTCCACCATCGGCGCCGACGCCTTCATTGGCTCCGACACGGCGCTTGTATCACCCGTCACGATTGGCGACGGCGCCTACACCGGCACGGGCAGCGTCATCACTAAAGACGTGCCGCCTGGCGCGCTCGGCGTCGCACGCGGCCGGCAAGTGAACCTCGACGGTTGGGCCACTAAGAACCGCGAGAAAAAACTGGCCGCTAAAGCAGCGAAGAAGTCCGAGACGTGACGGCGGGAGATCGTCTCGAAATCACGGTCACGCGCAAGCGCTCCGATTATTTTTGGGGGTTGCTCTTCGACGGCTTCAGCAGTCGTCTCTTCTGGTTGGCGATTTTGATACCCCCGGTCGCCGAAGGCATGCTGCACTTCAAGCGTACCGAAGGCGTCGAGGCCGCGACGCGCGTGCTTGAGATGGTGACGCACATAGCTGCCGCGGCCGGCATCGTCGCTGTGGCCGTGCTTCCAATCTTTTACTTCGCCGCTGGTCTCAATGCGCGTGCGCCGGGACACCTGACGCCGGTTACCTATATCGCATCGTCCTCAGGTGTTGGAACACGCAGCGAGCCGACGACAGCGTGGTCCGCCTACCGCGGCGCCATCGAAACTGGCGCGCTATTCATTCTGCGGCAGAAAATGAGCGCGATTCAGATTATTCCCAAGCGTGACCTCTCGATTAAAGCCATCGCAGGCTTGCGGCGGCTGCTACGCCAGAATCTCGGACGTCGCGCGCAAGTGCAGGAGAGCGCCCCGTGAGCGGAGACATCGCCAAATTCAACGCGGCGCAAGCGGCGCTGGACTATGTGAAGGATGGTATGGTCGTTGGCCTCGGCACTGGCTCAACCTCAGCGCATTTTGTCCGGCAGCTCGGCGACCGCGTGCGCCAGGGCCTGCGCGTCAAGGGCGTGCCGACCTCAGAGGCCACCCGCAATTTGGCCGAGCAAGTTGGCGTGCCTTTGGTTGAGATCAGCCAAATCACTTCAATCGATGTTGACGTTGATGGCGCTGATGAGGTCGATCCCGGGTTTCGCCTAATCAAGGGCGGCGGCGGCGCATTGCTGCGGGAAAAGATTGTCGCCGCTGCATCGAAGATGATGGTGGTCATCGCCGATGAATCGAAATGGGTCGAAACCCTTGGTGACTTCCCGCTGCCTGTCGAGGTGACGCGCTTCGGTTTCGCGCTGACGCAGGAGCGTGTGGTGCAAGCGCTGCGCGCCACTGGCTGCGCGGGCGATGAAGTCATACTCCGCGTCAGCGGCAAGGCCAACGAGCCGGTCATCACCGATGGCGGCAACTACATCCTCGACGCCCACGCCAAAAGCATCTCCGATCCGGCCATGCTCGGCGCCGCATTAAAGCAGATTACGGGCGTCGTCGAACATGGCCTCTTCATTGGCCTCAGCCAAATCGTGATTATCGGCAAAGCCAAAGGCGCTGACGTAAAGACGCTCTAACGTTCCTTACGCGCGGGTCGTTGCTTTCTTGGCTGCTGTCTTGGCGCTAACGCGCTTACGGGCGGCGCTCTTTGCGCTTGCGGCTTTCACTGATGCGCGCTTTTCTTCGCACTTTGGACAAGCGCAAATGTCCTTTAGGTACTCGTTGAAATAGTTCTTACCATAATCGTAGTTCAGCTCTTCGCCCGGCTTGATCTTGCGCTTGGCGTGGATAAACACGCGGCCTTTATGGATGTTCGGCTCGCAATTTGCGCGGCATGAGTGGTTGATGTAGCGCGCTGTGTTCCAGCGCGGCGCGCCGTCAATGGTTTTGCGTGCGTGAATCTCGAACAAATATTTAGAGCGGCTCTTTTCTTCCTGCTCCTTGCTGATCTGCGGGCCGATATATTCGATTACGCAGGCGTTTTTTGGTATCTCGCTCTCGGCGAACAACCCAAGCCCTGTGGCCGAGCGCTTCACGACGAGTTCGAAATCACCGGGTGTGTAGCTCTTACGCGCCATCATCGCTCCGTTCTGAAACGCAATTTTCCATGGGCCACTGGTCAACTCGCTGACAAGCGGTCCGTTAGTCACTTCCATTTCGGTTTTGCGCTGGCCATCCTCCGCAGAGCGAAGGATGGCTGGGGTGCCAGGATTCGAACCTGGGAATGGCGGTACCAAAAACCGCTGCCTTACCGCTTGGCGACACCCCAAAACCGGCGAAGCGGGTACTTAGAGGCGCCCGCCCGCCGATGCAACAGCGCCCCGCTGACGCATTGGCGCTTTAACGCAAGTCCCTGGCCGGACGGGGTTTCCCCGTCTTCAGCATTCGACAACGTTGACGGCCAGGCCCCCCTGGCTGGTCTCTTTGTACTTCGCCGACATATCGACCCCGGTCTGCCGCATGGTCTCGATCACCTGATCGAGCGAGACTTTGCTTGGCGTATCCGAATGCAGCGCCAGCCGCGCGCCATTGACGGCCTTCACGGCGCCGACGGCGTTGCGCTCAATGCAGGGGATCTGAACAAGGCCCCCGACTGGATCGCAAGTCAGACCCAGATTGTGCTCCATGCCGATCTCGGCTGCGTTCGCGACTTGCTGCGGGCTTGCGCCCCACACGGCCGCGAGCCCCGCCGCCGCCATCGAGCAAGCGACGCCCACTTCGCCCTGGCAGCCCATCTCGGCGCCCGAGATTGAGGCTCGCTGTTTGTAGAGGAGGCCGATGCCGCCCGCCGTCACCAGGAAGCGACGCGCATCGCGGGTCGGGTTCTCGCCGTTCAGGCAATAGTGGCGGAGGAGCGCGGGCAGAATGCCGGCCGCGCCGTTGGTTGGCGCGGTCACCACTTGGCCACCCGCTGCGTTTTCCTCATTCACCGCCATCGCATAAACGTTCAGCCAATCGAACAAACGCTCCGGCTCGTTGGCTTGCGGCTGATCCTTGAGCTTTCTCCAGATCGCCGGCGCGCGGCGCGTTACTTGAAGCGTACCCGGCAGCGTGCCTTCGCGAACCAAACCACGATCGATGCAGGCGGTCATCACCGCCGCGACGCGATCAAGCCGCGCGTCAGTCTCTTGGCGTGGCCGCATCGCGTCTTCGTTGGCGTAGACGATCTCCGCGACTGACTTGTTTTCGCGCGCGCAATGCTCAAGCAGCTCCGCGCCGGATCCGAACGGGAACGGTACTTTGCGACCGGTTGCGATCAAGTCTTTCGGCGCTGGCGTGCGCAGTTGTTTCTCCGTCGCGATGAATCCGCCGCCAGTCGAGTAATAAGTCTGCTCGAACAGCACTTCGCCGCCTGCGTCGAGGGACGTGAGCCTCATGCCGTTCGGGTGCAACTCGGGGATGATGTGATAAGCAAAAACGATGTCAGCGTCGGGATCGAACGTGATCTCATGCTCGCCGAGCAGCGCCACGCGCTTTTCAGCTGCGACACGCTCCACGGTGGCTTCTGCCACGTTCGGATCGAGCGTTTCGGGGTCGAGCCCGAAGAGGCCGAGCACCACGGCCTTTGGTGTCGCGTGGCCCTTGCCCGTCAGCGCTAGCGAGCCCTGCAGTTCCACAACCACCTTGGCGACACGCGGCAATTCCACATGCGCCTTCAGGTCTTCCAGATAGCGCTTGCCAATACGGATCGGCCCGAGCGTGTGCGAGCTCGAGGGGCCGATGCCGATGCGAAAGAGGTCGAGGACGGAGAGCATGCTGCGGGTTGCCTGACGTTAGGCGATTGTCGTGCCGCTAGGTAGGCGATAATGGACTGATTTCCAACGACTTGGATTTGCGCGCGCCGACAGCGCGCGCGCGTACCGCCACTAGAGGAGAGGCCGTTGAAAGCGCTGGTCAAACGCGAGGCCGCCCGCGGTTTGTGGCTCGAAGACGTGCCTGAACCTAATCCGGGTCCGAATGATGTGAAGATCCGCGTCAAACGCACCGCCATCTGCGGCACTGATATTCACATCTACAAATGGGACGAGTGGGCGCAGAAGACTATTCCCGTGCCGATGGTGGTTGGCCATGAGTTCGTCGGCGAAATCGTCGAAGTCGGGGACAACGTCAACGACTACAAACCGGGCATGATTGTCTCGGGCGAAGGCCATATCGTTTGCGGCCGCTGCCGCAATTGCATGGCCGGGCGCCGTCACCTCTGCCCCTACACCAGCGGCGTCGGCGTCAATCGCGACGGCGCGTTCGCGGAATACATTGTCATTCCGAATGCGAACGTCTGGCATCACCATGACGGCATCGATCTCGACATCGCCTCGATCTTCGATCCCTTCGGCAACGCCACGCACACGGCGCTGCAGTGGGACATGGTCGGCGAGGATGTGCTGATCACAGGCGCTGGGCCAATAGGCGCCATGGCCGCGGCGATCGCCAAGCACGTCGGCGCGCGCCATGTCGTGATCACTGACATCAACGACTATCGCTTGGCCCTCGCCAAGAAGGTCGGCGCGACGCGCACGATCAACGTTTCGAAGGAGACGATCGGCGACGTACAGAAAGAGCTCGGCATGACCGAAGGCTTCGATGTCGGTTTGGAGATGTCAGGCGCGCCGAACGCGCTTGGTGACATGATCGACAACATGGCGCACGGCGCCAAGATTTCTATGCTCGGCATTCCGTCCGGCGACATGAAGGTTGACTGGAATAAAGTCGTTTTCAATATGCTGACGATTAAAGGCATTTACGGCCGTGAGATTTTTGAGACCTGGTACAAAATGACGACGCTCATTCAGGGCGGTCTCGATCTGTCGCCGATCATCACGCACCGCCTGCCGTATCATAAGTTCGAAGAGGGCTTTGAGACGATGCTGGAGGGCAAGTCGGGCAAAGTCGTTTTGAACTGGGATGAGGCGTAAGCATGTACGGCGCGTTTCAAAAGCATGTTGAAAAAGAGATCGCCGGCATTCGCGATGCGGGCTTTTACAAAGAAGAGCGCGTGATCGCGACGCCGCAGGGCGCCGAGATCGGCGTCACCGGCGGCAAGTCCGTCATCAATCTGTGCGCCAACAATTATCTTGGCCTCGCGCAAGACGATCGCATCCGCGCCGCGGCCCATGAAGGCTTGGATCAATGGGGCTACGGCATGGCCTCGGTCCGCTTCATTTGCGGCACGCAGACAGTGCACAAGCAACTCGAAGCCGACCTCTCGAAGTGGCTACAGCTTGAAGACACAATTCTCTATCCGTCCTGCTTTGACGCCAATGGCGGCCTCTTTGAAGTTTTGCTCGGCGCCGAAGACGCGATCATCTCTGACGAGTTGAACCACGCTTCGATCATCGACGGCGTGCGGCTCTGCAAGGCGCAGCGTTATCGCTACAAGAATAACGATATGAACGACCTTGAGGCGCAGCTCATAGCCGCCGACGCGGCCGGTGCGCGCTTCAAGCTGATCTCGTCTGACGGTGTCTTCTCGATGGATGGCGTCATCGCCCAACTCGATAAAATCTGCGACCTAGCCGAACGCTACGGCGCGCTCGTCCATGTCGATGACTCACACTCGACCGGCATTGTTGGAGCAGGCGGCCGCGGCACGGCTGAGCATTGCAATTGCATCGATCGCATCGACATTCTGACGAGTACGCTGGGTAAGGCCTTGGGTGGTGCAAGCGGCGGCTTCACCAGCGGCAAGCGCGCCATCGTCGAATTACTGCGTCAGCGCTCGCGACCGTATCTATTTTCTAACACAGTACCGCCGCCGATCGCGGCAGGCGCACGCAAAGCAGTTGAACTCGCGGCGAAAGGCAATGATCTGCGTGCGCAGCTGAAGTCTAACGTGACCTTCTTCCGCAGCGGGCTTGAGGCGGCTGGGTTCGATCTCCTGCCGGGCGAACACGCGATCATCCCGGTCATGCTCTATGACGCCAAGCCCGCTGTGGCGTTGGCCGAAGCGCTTCTGAAGCGCGGCGTCTATGTGATCGCCTTTTCGCACCCTGTGGTGCCGAAGGGCAAGGCGCGGATCCGGACCCAGATGTCAGCGGCTCATACCCGGGCCGAGTTGGAGTTGGCCGTGGCGGCTTTCGCCGAAGCCAAGTCCGCGCTTTAACCTCGCTGGCGGCGTGCGTTGCGCCGCCGGTAAAACGGTGTAAAAGGCGCGCCTCGCGCAAGCGTCGGAGTATAGCTCAGCCTGGTAGAGCACCACGTTCGGGACGTGGGGGTCGTAAGTTCGAATCTTGCTACTCCGACCACTTGCGAGGCCGCATTCCCGAAGCGGCCGTTTAGCCCGGCCAGTTGAAGGCGAGATACGTCGCCCCGAGGCCGATCCCGATCAGCAGCACCCAGCGCATGGTCTCAGCGGCCATGTGCACAAACTCGCGCGCTGCGCCAAACATCGAAAGCGCCAGCGCCACCACGAAGCTTGAGCCGACGGCCAGCCAGATTTCGAATTCGCCCAGGCGCGAATCCACCGCGGCCAGATAGGCTAAATAGGCGGCAAATGCGGCCAGCATGAAGCGTACCAACGCCTTGAAAATAGTGCTGCCGGTGCGGTGACGATCGACGCCGCCGGCCGGGATGCTTGTGGACGGGACGGGCTGGGGTGGCGGGAGCGCCTGAGGGGCGGCTAGTTTCTCGCGGAGGCTTCGCCAGCCTTCAGCCTCGACCTCTGCCCGGAGCTGTTGCTCCAGCATCCAGTCATCCGTAGCGAAAGCGGGTCTGCCGCGCGAAACTGTCATTTGGAGCGCACCCCTCCGCTGCTGATCATGGGCCAGGTCGCGACTGGGGAAAATAGGGCACGGCAGCAAGGTTCGGCGCCGTAGGAAGGCGTCCCCAGCTGAGTTTATCATTTTTCGATAAAATTCCGCTTGCCTCCAGCCCTGGTCCATATCATTTATCGATAAATCCGGCAGAGGGCCGGGGTGGAGTCTTCTGTCTTGAAGCAATTTCTCATCACCGTGGCGGGCGTGCTGACAGGTCTGGTCCTGTTCCTGTTCATCGGTCCGATCCTGCTCATTGGCATGCTAGCCGCCTCGTTCGGCGGCCAGCCAGCCCAGCCTTCGCATATGGTTCTGGCGCTCGATCTGCGCGAACCGCTGACTGACCAGCGTCCAGCCAATCCTTTCGCGGCTCTAAGCGGTGAAAGCAGCGCTTTACTCGACGTGCTCGCCAAGATCGACGGCGCCCGGACGGACAACGCCGTTGAAGGCATTTACATCCGCGCCAACACGGGCGGCCTGCAGGCGGCCCAAGCCGAAGAATTGCGTGCAGCGCTCGCGGCGTTCCGTCAGTCCGGCAAGTTCGTCGTCGCGCACTTGCAAAATGACGGGGTGCGTATGGGCATGCCGGGCTACATGGCGATCGCGGACTCCGATGAGGTCTGGTTGCAAGAGACCAGCGAATTCCAGCCCATGGGCCTCTCGGCTGAAGTCACGTTCTTCGGCGAAACGCTGCAGCGCTATCATATGCAAGCACAGTTCGAGCAGCGTGAGGATTACAAGACTTATCCGAACTCGTTGACCCAGCGCACCTTCACCGCGGCTCACCGTGAAGAGATCACGAGCCTGATGAACGGCATCTACGACAACATGCTCGCCAACATCGCGACCGACCGTGGCATCACGCCAGCAGCAACCCGCGCGGCGGTTGAATCCACGCCGTTTACGGCGCAACGCGCACGTGAACTGACGCTGATCGATCAGATCGGCCGTCCGGAAGAAGCTGAACGCGCCGCATTGGCGCGCGCCGAGAATTCCGAACTCGTGGACTTCGCTGACTATCGCGCGCCGGTTCATTCTGGCGGCCGCGTCATCGCGATCGTGCAGGGCGAAGGCGCTATCATCTCCGGTCCAGAAAGCCACGACGTCTTCGGCGGCGAGTCGGCGATGAATAGCGACGCGATCGCGCAAGCTTTGCTCGACGCCTCGGAAGATGAAGACGTGGCGGCCATCGTGTTCCGCGTCTCGAGCCCTGGTGGTTCGGTCGTCGCCTCGGATCAAATCCTGGCGGCGCTTCGAACGGCCAAGGAGCGCGGCAAGCACATCGTCGTTTCGATGGGTGATGTCGCGGCATCGGGCGGCTATTACGTCTCGGCTTTCGCTGATGAAATCATCGCTTCGCCTTCGACCATTACCGGCTCGATCGGTGTTGTCGGTGGCAAGCTGATCATCGGCCCGGCGATGGATTACTACCTCTCCAGCAACACTGAGACGATAACGGTCGGCTCTCCGATGGTGGAGATGTTCACCACCGAGCGCGGATTCAGCCCAGCCGAGCGCGCGGCCTTCGCCGGTTTCATTGACCGCGCCTATACGCAATTCCTCGGCCTTGTTGCCGAGGGCCGCGGTATGACGCCACAGCAAGTGCGCACGGTTGCACAAGGCCGGGTGTGGACGGGTCAGCAGGCGCTTGAGCGCGGGCTGGTCGATCACCTCGGGGGCTTCTCGGTGGCGGTGGCGCGCGCTCGCGCGCTGGCCGGCATCGAAGAAGATGCCCGCGTGCAACTGCGCTACTACCCGACGGTCGAGAGCCCGTTCGAAGCGTTCGGACGTATGTTCGGCGCGTCGGCGGATAGCGTTGAAGCGCTGGTGCGTATCAATGCGGCGCTCTCTGATCCGCGCATGCAACGCGTGATGGCGGCGCTTCGTGAGGAAGACGCCAGCGTCCGTGCGGAATCGGAGCGCTTCACGGTCGAATGATCTAACCGAACAAACTCCATAGCCTTGGCCCTTCGCGGAAACGCGGAGGGCCTTTTGTTTAGGGTGCACACGACGCTCAGAGAAATCCGAGCGCGGGCGATGGCGTGGGCAGTTTGATCGACGTCTGTTCGAGATTGCGAGGGCCGCGCGGCGTTTGCTGCAGGCCGAGACGTGGTCGTGCGGTGCTAGCCTTTGTGCTCGACTTCGTACTTCGGCAAATCAGCGCGTAGGGTCTCGTAAAGGCGCTCCACGAAACGCTCCGCGTCGTCATCCACGAAGTCATCGAAATAGGCTTCGAGGTTGGACTCGAAAACGTACTCGCCGTCTTCCGCAAAAATGAAGCCGAGTTCTTCATCGGTTTGGACGTGGAGCACGATAATTTGAGTTTCCTCGTCGTCCTCATCGCCGAGCGTGAAGGCGAGACGGCGTGAGGAGATTTTTTCTGCGAGAATCGGCGCGAGCGCTTGCAGTGCTGCGAGATCGTCGAAGCCAGTCTCCTCGTTGAGCGCGGATTCCAGCCGCTTGCGCGCGGAATCCACTTCGGCGTCGAAGCCGGTGGCGGTTGCTGGTTTCTTGGTGGTCATGCCGCTTCCAGCAGGCTCTGGAACACTGCGGCGCCGCCGGTGCGGCCGAGCACGGGATCGGAGGCGCGTTCTGGATGGGGCATCATGCCCATCACGTTGCCGCGGTCGTTGATGAGGCCGGCGATGTCGCGCGCCGAGCCGTTTGGATTGTCGAGATAGCGGAAGACAATGCGGCCATCGCCTTCGATGCGCGCCAGAGTGTCTTCGTCTGCGACGAAGCGGCCGTCGCCATGTGCGATCGGAATTTCGGTGTCGCGCTGTTCCCGGTAGGCGCGGGTGAATGCAGTGTTGGCGTTTTCGACGGCGAGCGGCACGTCCTTGCAGACAAATTTCAGGCCGGCATTTCGCGCAAGTGCGCCGGGCAAGAGCCGCGTTTCGGTGAGCACTTGGAAGCCGTTGCAAATGCCGAGCACCAGGCCGCCGCGCTCAGCGTGGGTGATGACGGCGCGGACAACCGGGCTCTTCGCCGCCATCGCGCCGGAGCGGAGGTAGTCGCCGTAGGAAAAGCCGCCGGGTAGAACGACGAGATCGAGGCCGTCTGGGAGCGTGGTGTCTTTATGCCAAACCATGCTTGCGGGTTTACCGGTCAGGCGCTCCAGCGCGCGCGCTGCGTCACGATCGCAATTGGACCCGGGGAACACGATCACGGCGGATTTCATGGGGCTTCAATAAGCTGCGCCGCCCGGGATTTAAAGGCCCGGGGGTGGCAAAGTCGCCTTGAGCGCGCGTCAGAAGGGCATTGTTCTGACCCCGATCTGGCCCTGCTCCGGCGGGACCTATCTGGCGCCCACCGGGATCGATGCTATGTGAGCGCCCATGCCGGGTTGGATTGTTGTCGCCGCTATCGGGAGCATCGTCGCGACGGCGCTGCTGACATTCGTGTTCTGGCGCATGAACGCGCCTGCGTTTGAGCGCGCGAAACGTCGCGGTGGCGGCGTTGTTCCCGCCGGCGACACAAGCGTTGATCGCAAGGATGCATTGAACGACGACGGCTCCGATGGCGGCGGCGACTGATCGCGCTCAATGCAACAGAAGTGTCACAGAACGCTGCCACAAGGCGCGCGACTTCGAACAAATGAGGTGACGAGATGATGGGCCATACGATGTTGCGCGGCGCGGTCGCGGCGGTTGCGGTGCTTGGATTGGCGGCGTGCGGCGATGGCGGTACGCCAGCGCCAGCCGGCACGACGTCAGAGCAGATTGCGATCGACGGTTCGTCCACGGTTTTCCCACTCGCCGAAGCTGCAGCTGAAGCCTTCACCAACTCGCAGACCGGTGCTGCGCGCGTAACCGTCGGTGAAAGCGGCACAGGCGGCGGCTTTGGCAAGTTCTGCCGCGGCGAAACCCAGATTTCAAACGCGTCGCGACCGATCTCGGCCGAGGAGATGACAGCCTGCGCGAGCGGCGACGTTCAGTATGTCGAAATTCCGGTCGCGTTCGATGGCATCAGTGTTGTCGTCCACCCGAGCAATCCGTTGACCAACATCACCATGGCGGAACTCCGCCGCGCGTGGCAGCCGGCGGCTGAGCGCACGATCACGCAATGGCGCCAGGTGAATCCCCAAGGCCCGGCGGTAGCGCTGCAATTGTATGGCCCAGGTACGGCGTCCGGCACGTTCGACTACTTCACGGAGGCCGTGAACGGCGATGGCGGCGCCTCGCGTACGGACTACACGCCGAGCGAAGATGACAACATCATCGTTCAAGGCGTCTCCAGCAATCCGGGCGCGATGGGCTATTTCGGCTACGCGTATTACGAGCAGAACCGCGAACGCGTGAAGGCGCTTTCGATCAACGGCGTGGCGCCTTCGCCAGAGACGATTGCTTCCGGTGCGTATCCGCTGTCGCGCCCGATGTTTATCTACGTGAACGCTGAAGCGCTGCGCCGCCCGCAAGTGCGTCGCTTCGTGAACTACTTCCTTGAGAACGCCGCGAGCTTGGCGCCGCGTGTTGGCTACGTGCCGCTCCCGGCGGAGGCGTATGCCGCCTACACCACGCGCGTTGCTGAAAATCACACAGGCACGGCCTTCGGCGGGCACAACGAAGTGGGGCTTTCGATAGCAGAATTGCTGGCGCGTCCGCTCGCGGATGAGTCAGCGCCTCCGCCTGCGCAATAACCTCCAAGAAAAAGAGGGCGGACGCGGATTTCGCCTCCGTCCTCTTGCTGTAGGCTCTTTGCGATTGGAGATATGTGCATGGCCGTTGAAGGTAGCTGTCACTGCGGGAAGATCGCGTTTCGCGCCGAGGGCGCGCCGGAACAGGCGATCGAGTGCAATTGTTCGCACTGTCAGCGCAAAGGTTTCATCCTGTGGTTCACATCGCCGGAGACGTTCACCGTCACCGGCGATGAAAGCGCGATGACGCAGTACAATTTCAACAAGCACAATATCGATCACAAATTCTGCGCCACGTGCGGGGCGCAACCGTTTGCGCGCGGGCGCACATCTGACGGTAAAGAGATGGTGGCGGTGAACTTGCGCTGCGCACCTGACTTCGACCGGGCGGCGATCAAGATTGTGGCGGTCGATGGGAAGAGTTTTTGAGCTGCTGGCCGCTGGCGCTGCGTAAAGCGCCTTCCCATATTTAAAGCATGATGCCGATCCAGCTGCTTTCCGTAGCTATCGGGGTTGTGTTTGTGGTCCTGCTAGCCGTCGTCTCGATGGCCGGACCGCCCGATCCAGGCGGATAGCTTTGCCGCTGGCGCGTAACGCGCACGCCGTTCCTAGTCTTTGCCGTCCCAGCGCCAATGGAAGCCGCCGTCGGTGGTGCGCCAGACGACGCCGACGAAGATGATCGTCAAGGCGACGACGATGATGGCGAAGGGCGTCAGGCGCTCATTGATGATGGCGGCTTCGCTGCCGAACCAAATGCCGAGCGCTGTGACGGCGAGGCAGTAGGCGAGCGCGAGCGCCCAGCCTTGCCGGTACGAGGGCGCGGCGCCGAGGCCGTAGCGTTTGGGCTTGAACCAGTAGCGCTGCATGCGCTGCTACTCTCGCTGCAACACGTTAGCTCGCGATTTCGACGCGGTAGCTTTCGATCACCGTGTTGGCGAGGAGTTTTTCGCACATTTCGCGCACCTGCGCTTCAGCGGTGGCGGGATCGAGATTGCCGTCGAGCGTGATTTCGATGCGCTTGCCGACGCGCGCGTCGTGGACACCGCCGAAGCCGAGATCCTTGAGCGCGCCAGCGACGGCCTTGCCCTGCACGTCGAGAACGCCGGGCTTAAGACCCACGGTGACGATCGCTTTCATCGATTTCCCCCTCGCAGCCAACTCGCCCGCATAACACACGGGCGAGGTTGGCTCGTTTACTTCACTCAATGGACGCTTTCGCCGCCACCGGCGGCGCTTTGCTTCACGATGCCGAGACGGCGCGCGACTTCCACGTAGGCCTCGGTGACGTTGCCGAGGTCGCGGCGGAAGCGGTCCTTGTCCATCTTCTCGTTGGTCTGCACGTCCCAGAGACGGGCACTGTCGGGGCTGATTTCGTCAGCGACAACAGTGCGGACCATGTCGCCCTCGTAGAGGCGGCCGAACTCAAGCTTGAAGTCGACGAGCTTGATACCGACGGCGCCGAACATGCCGAAGAGATAATCGTTGATGCGCAAAGTCAGCGCCATGATGTCGTCGATCTCTTGGGTCGAGGCCCAGTTGAACGCGGTGATGTGCTCCTCGGCGACCATCGGATCGTTGAGCTCATCCTTTTTGTAATAGAACTCGATGATCGAGCGTGGCAGCGGCGTGCCTTCTTCGATACCGAGCCGCGTCGAGAGCGAACCAGCCGCCACGTTGCGGCAGACCACTTCAAGCGGGATGATCTCGACCTCGCGACATAGCTGTTCGCGCATGTTCATGGTCTTGATGTAATGGGTGGGGACACCGATCGCGTTCAGGTTCGTCATGATGAACCCGCTGATCTGGTTGTTGATCACGCCTTTGCCTTCGAGGATCGCCTTCTTCTGCGCATTGAAGGCGGTAGCGTCGTCCTTGAAGTATTGAATGATGGTGCCGGGCTCAGGACCCTCGAACAGGATCTTGGCCTTACCTTCGTAGATCTTCTTGCGACGCGACATGAGGTTGCTCCCTCCTTGAGGGGCGGCGGCCGGCGCGCATGGCTCAGGCGCTGGCGGAATCGCCGCAACACAAGTGCTTACGAACTTAGGGCGCCGGGGGCGGGGTCACAATCGGCCACAACCGTAGAAGTGGCGCCCGTCTGCGGTTGATTGGGGCCGGTGGCGTCACTATTCATGGTCGGGACAGAGGAGATCAGTAGGCCCATGAGCCAGTTCGACGACCGCAAGCGCGCCTCAGAGACAAAATATCAATTGGATCAAGAGCTTGAGTTCAAGGCGCAAGCGCGCCGGGCCAAGCTGGCAGGGCTTTGGGCGGCTGGCTTGATGGGCCTGGCCGACGAGGCAGCTGCCGACTATGCGAAGTCGGTGGTTGTGGCTGACCTGGAGGAGGCCGGCATCGAGGACCTGTTCCGGAAACTCCGCGCCGATCTTGATCAGCACGCCATTCAGCTCTCGGACCACCAGATCCGCGCCAAGATGGACGAGTGCCTCGCAGAAGCGCGCGCCTCAGTGGCGGCCGGTAACTAAGCAATGCCAACGTGCGTGGCGTCGCCCTTCGACAAGCTCAGGGTGACGCCATCTTCGTATCCGATGCCGCGATCTCACGCTCGCCAGCCTGAGCCGGTCGAAGGCGAGAATATCCGGCGCTAAGGACTCACGTCCCCGAGGACGTAATTGACGATGCGATCGGCGTCTTTGAAGACGGCGTTCAAGTCGGCGGCGCCCTCGCGTTTGTGCAGATGCGCCATCATCGCGTGCTCAAGGCCGAACTTTCGGACCTCAACCATCACGTCCTCGTCCCACTCATCGTCTGTGGTAAAATCGTCGCTGGCCATAGTGTTTCCTCTGCCGTCGCTCCGCTTCGCTAGGGATTCGGCTGCGCGGGCAATGGCTAACCGGCCTTAACCGCCCTAATGAACGGTTCTCTCACGACGCCGCCAGATAATGCGGATGGGTAGTGGGACTTTTCAATGAAGCGCGGACTTGCTTTCGCTCTTGCAGCGTCGCTTTGCGCGTGCGCGCCAGCGCCTGTTGAGATGCCTGCGGCGCGGGCGGCGGAGTTGCTTAATCTTTTCGCGGCGGGCAGCGGCCCTGCGGGCATTTGTTCGAGCGATGGCCGAGCGTTGTTGCGCGGCGCCGTGCAAGCGTACTCACGCGAGATGCAACAGTCGGGGGTGTCATGGCCGATTATTCCGGACGAGGCGGGTGAGGCCGGCAGCGTCACCAGCGTCGATATTTCGGTGATGATCGCGTTCGCGGCGGGGTTCGTGAAGACTAACGATTTTCAGCATCCGGTGCGCGGGATGCTCGCGCATCTGACGATTCTGCAGTGGCCGGAGATTCAAAACATTCGCAGCGCCGCGCGCGTCGCCTGCGACGATGTACAGAGGCTGCAACAAGCAGCGTCGCGGTTTGTTGTCGAACAATCGCGCCTGGCGCAGATGGCTCACAATGTGCGAGTGCGCAATCAGGGGCGGGAAACATCAGAGCGCCTGCGGCGTCAGGCGGTGCGGGTGCAGCGCGCACAAGAGCAGATGCAGGAAATGGCGGCGATCGTCGAAGCGCGGATGCGCGATGTCGAACCTTAGCCGAACACGCGCTTGAAAATGACATCGACGCGCGAGAAGTGGTGCGCGTCGTCGAAGCAGCCCTCGAGGGTCTTGGCGTCGAGTTTGGAGGTAACGTCTGGATCCGCGCGAAGCTTGTCGATCAGCGCAGTTTCAGCGCGCGGCGGCGGGCTTTGCCATACTTGCATCGCGCTCTTTTGGATGAGGCGATAGGCGTCTTCGCGGGAGACGCCGGCTTGCGTCAGCGCCAGCATGACGCGCTGCGAATTGTGGAGGCCGCCGAGCAGCGCCAGATTGCGCGCCATGTTTTCTGGATAAATGACGAGTTTTTCGATCACCATCGCCATGCGGTGAAGGGCGAAGTCCAAGTGGATCGTCGCGTCCGGGCCAATGCCGCGTTCAACGGATGAATGGCTGATGTCGCGCTCGTGCCATAGGGCGACGTTTTCCATTGCAGGCGTCACCGCGCTGCGCACGAGGCGGGCGAGGCCGCAGAGATTCTCCGTCAGGACCGGGTTGCGCTTGTGCGGCATAGCCGACGAGCCTTTTTGGCCCGGCTCAAAGAATTCTTCCGCTTCGAGTACTTCGGTGCGTTGCAGGTGTCGCATTTCTGTGGCGAGACGCTCGATGCCGGCGGCAACGACGCCAAGCGTCGCGAAGAAGGCGGCGTGGCGGTCGCGCGGGATGACTTGCGTGGAGACGGGCTCGACTTCGAGTCCGAGCTTTTCGGCAACGTAGGTCTCAACGCGTGGATCGATTTGCGCGAATGTGCCGACGGCGCCGGAGATGGCGCAGGTGGCGATCTCTTTGCGCGCGGCCTTAAGGCGTTCGAGGTTGCGCTCGAATTCGGCATAGTGGCCGGCGAGCTTTAGGCCGAACGTCGTCGGCTCGGCATGGATGCCGTGGCTGCGGCCGATGGTCGACGTCATCTTGTGTTCGATGGCGCGCTTTTTGAGCGCCGCCATGATGCGTTCGCAGCCGACAATGAGCAGATCGCTTGCACGCGCGAGTTGGACGGCTAGGCAGGTGTCGAGCACGTCGGAGCTCGTCATGCCCTGGTGGGCGAAGCGGCTCTCGGGGCCGACATGTTCGGCGACGCTGGTGAGGAAGGCGATGACGTCGTGTTTTACTTCGCGCTCGATCTCATCGATGCGGACGACGTCGAACTTGGCTTTGGCGCGGTATTCTTGCGCCGCGCTTTTTGGAATCGTGCCGAGCTCGGCCATGGCCTCCATGGCGAGCGTTTCGATCTCTAGCCAGATGCCATAGCGGCTCTCGGGCTCCCAAATCGCCACCATTTCGGGGCGTGCATAGCGTGGAATCATGAGCGGTTGATGCGACCACCGATGCGTTTCGTCAACTCACGCGGTCTTTCACTAGCGTCCGGCCTGCTAGCAGGAAGTGGAGAGCGGCCCAGGCGAGCACGAAGATCGTGCAGCCCAGCGCGTACTTGAGCCCGAGACCCTGGGCGGTGGCGCATGAGGCGGCGTTGACGCTCGCCATGGTAAGCGGGTTGCACTGCGCTAGCGTCAACGCGCCGGAACTGATGTCACGTAGAATATTGGCTGCGAACACGTCGTTCAGCGCGCCGACAGTTGGCGGGCCGAGGCCATAGCCGACGAGGTTTACGATCAGGATCAGGATGGCGACGGCCGTGGCGCGCTGCAGCGGCGTCGAGACGCCCATGGTCACCGCGTACATGGGCCCGAGATACATGTAGTGGAAAATCGGCGCGACCATCAGAAAAGCGAAGGCCCAGATGAATTCGGTTTGGTAGAACGAGAGAATGTAGAACGGGATGGCGAGCGCGACGCCAAGCGCGGGCAGCCATGAATTGACGTGATTGTGTTTGGGCGCGAGGCGGTCAGCGAGGAAGCCGCCAAGGAACGTACCGATGGCGGTCGAGATACCCGCAACAAGTCCCATTGCATATGCGGCGTGCGCGTATTCTTCTTGGATCGTCGCGCCGAGATCATAGTTGCGCACGAGGTGCGAGACGAGGAATTGCGAGCTGCCGTAACCGACGAAGCTGATGAGCGCGCCGCCGAAAGCGATGTGCCAGAAGGACGCCTTCTTCGAGAGCACTTTCAGCGTTTCACTGAAGCTAGGTGGTTTCAGTTGCGAGCCGGCGCGCGGCGGCTCCCTGACGGTCAGCTTCAGCAGCAGCGCTGCTGCAATGCCGGGTGCGCCGAGCAGCAGAAACGCTGTGCGCCAATCGAAGTTCGACACCAGCCAACCGCCGCCCACGTAGGCAAGCGCGCTGCCGATCGGGATGCCGAGCGAAAAGATCGCGAGTGCCGACGCGCGGCGGTCGGCCGGGAAATAGTCGGCGATGGCAGATTGCGAGGGCGGTACGCACGCCGCTTCGCCGATACCGACACCCAAGCGACAAAGCGCGAGTTGAACAAAATTGCCCGCCATGCCGCACGCGGCAGTCATGATGCTCCAAACGGCGGCGCCGATGGATACGATGGTGATGCGGTTGGCGCGCTCCGCGAAACGCGCGATCGGGATGCCAAGCAGCGTGTAAAGAATCGCGAACACCGGGCCACCGAGCAGGCCGAGTTGAAAATTCGAAACGCCGAACTCGGCCTTGATCGGCTCCTGCACGATCGAGATCAGCAGGCGGTCGATAAAGTTGAAGGTGTAGATGATGACCAGAACGAACAGCACGTAGGCGCGGTAAGCTTTAGTGCCGTAGCCCTGAAAGGCTGGCGTTGCGCTCGCCTCTGTCATGCATCCCCCACTTGTTTTGCCGCTGTTGTGGCGGGCAAGGGGGGGTAGGTCAAACGCGAAGCGACTTTCGGAAGGTGACGAGGCGCTCGACTTCCTCGTAGCCAAGCGCTGCGTGAGCGGCCTGGCTTTGCGAGTTGTCGAGTTGGGTGTCGGAGGCGATCTCGGTGAAGTTGCGGATGAGCGACCAATGTTCCGCGGCGGACATTAATCCGCGCCCCGCGCCCTTGTGGCGCGCGCCCGGTGATACGTACCAGGCTTCGACGAACGGCACCGGCGACGTGGCGCAACCTTCTGCGTAGGGGCGCAGGTTGAGTTCGAGAAAGCCGCAGGCGCTGCCATCGACGTCTTCCGCCACGAACACCGCTTCGGCGAGTTTCGTTCCGGAGAAGTGCATCAGCGTTTCGTGGCCCAGGAAGTCTGGATCTTGGTCCGGCCATAACGCGGCGCGCATAGTCGCCCAAGCCTGTCTGTCACGAGGTTCGATGGCGCGGATTTTCACAACAGCCCGAGACTTTTAAAGCTCTCGACGCGCTCGCGGCCGATGATGAGGTGATCGTGGACCCGGACGCTGATCGAGGCGGTGGCGTCGACGATTTCGCTGGTGATGGCGATGTCGGCGGCGCTGGGTTTGGGATCGCCGCTCGGATGATTATGGACCAATCCCGTGATGCGCGTTCGCCGTTGAACTACTTGCGTATTTGTGTCCGCGCGCACTGAGAGGGTGGCGCACTGGGGATCAGTTCGACTTACCCCACTCGTGATCATCACTCTCAGCACACTCAAAACACGCTCGATCACGTCATCGCATATTCGCGTTGAAATTGGAATCGAGAAATACTCCATCACGTGGAGAATGATCGATCATGAAGCTCGTTGCCGCAATCGTCACGCTCGGTCTTTTTGCTCTGGCGCCAAGCCTCGCGCACGCCGATCCCTGCACGGCGGAGCTGCCGCGTCGCTCCGGTGAGACGTTCAGCGGGACGGTGCGATATGTCGGCGACGGCGACAGCCTCTGCGTCGGCGCGAGCGACAATCCCGCGACGTGGATCGAAGTGCGGCTTGGTGATTTCGATGCGCCGGAATTGCGCTCACCAGATGGCGCACGATCGAAGCGATTCCTCGAACAAATCGCCATGGGCCGCCAAGCCACGTGCAGGGCGACCCGAGGGCGAAGTGGGCGGGTCATCGTGTGGGATCGCGTGATCGCCGTATGCAGGGTGGACGGAGGTTCGGTTGGCGATCTGCTCCGTGCCGCCGGCGCGCCCACGGGAGGTAACTGACGCCTCAGCCGAGTTTGCTGCAGGCGACCGTGTTGCGCTTGTCCCAGGCCTGGAGCGCGGTCCGGCTGTAGAGGACGGCCTTGCCGACCTTGATGTAGGGTGGCCCGATCTTGAGGGCGCGCCAGTTGCGAAGGGTGCCGAGCGTGATGCGGCCGCGATATCGGGCCACGACGTCCTCGTCGGTCAGCAGATCGTCGTCGGGCGCGGCGTCGTTTGCGGCGGCGGACATGAGGAGGCTCCTTGCTTGGACGCTCATGCTGTCGAAGCCGAAATGACAGGAACGGGTCAATTTTGTTGAACAAGTCGGCGTTCAAAAGGTTCTTTTGAAGCGCGAAGCGTGATTCCATCTGTGCAGTGACGAGACTGATGGAGACGGCGATGATGGGAGAGAAATCAGGATCGCAGGATCAGCTTTTC
>JANNFK010000002.1:0-4706 GCA_031379735.1 Caulobacteraceae bacterium
CTTGAGCGCACCAATGTGGGCGACCGCTACGTCGTCGAACAGATGCGCGCCAAGGGCTACAATGTCGGCGGCGAGCAATCCGGCCACATCATTCTCAGTGATTTTTCCACCACCGGCGATGGTTTGCTCGCGGCGCTGCAAGTGCTTGCGGTGATCGTGCAGTCCGGCAAGCCCGCCAGCGAAGTCTGCCAGCAGTTCGAACCGGCGCCGCAAATTCTGGAAAACGTTCGCTACGAGCGCGGCAAGCCCGATCCGATGGAAGCCGCGACCGTGAAGGCTGCAATCAAGGACGCCGAAGAGCGCCTGAAAGGCACCGGGCGCATGCTTGTGCGCAAGTCCGGCACCGAACCGCTGGTTCGCATCATGGCCGAAGGTGATGACGAAAGCCTCGTCCGCTCTGCCGTGAACGACGTGAAGGCGGCGGTTGTGGCGGCGGCGAAGGCGGCTTGACCCATTGGGGTGATTGATTCCCCGAAAAGAGGAGCTTAACTTTCTTGCTGCGGTGAGGAGGCGAGGCATGCGGGGGCGCGCATTACTCATGACGGCCATGACGCTGGCGCTTGGCGCTGGAGCGGCCGCGGCGCGCGAACCGGAGCTCAATCCTGGCGGCGCAAGCGATGAGGATACAAAGGCGTCTTTCGATCTCGTAGGCGCCGCGTTCGCGCCGATATCGACGCTGGCCAGTCCTTATTCATACATCACAAATCCGGTCTGCCTCTTTGCAACCACGGGCGAGACTTGCAGCGAGGCTTCCGGTCCGCTCTATCTTTCGCTGCCTTACGGCGAGACGTTGCGGCAGGTGCCGATAACGCTGACCTTTGAATACGAAGGTCGGATCGAGCGCCTCATAGGTCTGCGCGTGCGTGTGACCGGGCCGAACATCGATCGCCCATCTGAAAATATCATCGGCAATAATCTCAGCATCACCTCCGCAGAGACGCCTAGCGGGCGGACCCGCGTCGAGATCTCGAACTTCTATATTCCGCCGATGCAGCTCGATCCGTTTGACGGAGAAATCACTTTGGCGATCGAAGTCACGGCCAAGGTCGGCGAGAGCGAAGTGCGTGATACGGCGCTCGTTCGTGTCGGTGATCAAAACCCAGCGACTTTCGTGCCGACATTCTCGACCAACCGTCTGAGCCCCGGCAACGCCCGCTTCAGCGGCCGCGACCCCGACGTCGGCTACGATTTTTGGAGCACCTTCGAGACGATTGAGTGGCTACGCTCGCGCAGCAATCTTTGGGTCAATGACTTCTCGGCCATGCATTCAGCCCGCTACGGCCAGGCCGGGCGCTCCATACTGGATCACGAAACCCATCATGACGGCCGGACCATAGATCTGCGCTACGCAAGCGGCCTGACCGACGATGATGAGCCTCTGCTAGACAACGAGTGCTTCTCTGGCCGCCCATGCAAGAAGACCGACAGCATACTCTTCACGATCGAAATGGCCGCGGAGGCGGCGACTGAAGACATCAACAAGCTGCCGGAACGGCAAGAAGCGCGGGATCGCACGCAGGAGTGGATCGAAGCCAATCGTGAGCTCTTCGCCAGTGTCTCAGGCGATGCGGAGATCATCTATGTCGGGCGCGGTCCGATCTATGACGCTTTGGTGCTCGGCATGAATGCAGGTCATCGTATTCTGACTGCATGGGCGCCCGGCAACCCGACCTATATGCAGGCGTGGGTGCGGCCACCGCCTGCAGTGCGCTCGGCGCGCAAACACGACGATCACTGGCACTTGGTTCTGCGCAATCCAGGCTAAACGCGCTTACCCGCCGCTGCGGGTCCCAAAGCGCCCGTGCCGAATTCGAGTGTATCAGGTCAATGTGGGCTTATGGCGCCGGCGCGCTTGTCAAAGTTGCAGGCGGGCGCGGCAGTGGCGCGACGTTGTTGGCCTCGTTGCAATCGGGGACGCCATAGCGCGAGCCTTCACTGGCATAGATGAGCCGGAGGCGCAGACGCCGCCCCTGCGCTTCGGCCGGTATCACGGCGCGGATCACGCCGCGCACGGCGTGGTTTTGCGCCAGCAAGACGTGGCCGTCGGCGCCGACGGCGATGGCAGGCGCGCTCGCCAATTGCGTCGCACCAGCAGGCGTCGTGTATTCGAGCGCAACCGATTGATCGGCGGCCGCAGCCGATCCGAACGGGGTGTTGCCGTCATTGCGCACCTGCCAGCTAATCGCGACTTCGTTCGGCGCAAGCGCGCCACCTGGCGCTTCGGTGAGGTAAGCGGTCGTGCCCACGCCAAGGTCGGGGCAACGCGGCGCCGGCGGCGGTGACGGGCGCGGCGCTTGTTTGCCTTTGCCGCCGCCCTGTTGTTGCTGAGCGAGCGCATCGCTCATGACCACTGCGCCATTCAGCGCTAGCAGGCCGACTAAGCACGCAACTACCACCTTGCGCATGATCACTGTCCCCACCGGCTGGGCTCAGCAGCCGGTTTGCGTCCCAAGTCGCCAGTCTAGCGCACGCTTTCGGCGCCATGAATAGGGTGCGCGAGCTACGTGCGCAGCTGTCGCAGCCAGAAGGCAGTGCTGGGGTCGAGATTTTCAGGTGCGCTCCCGCCCTCCAGGGCGGGCAGAAGCGCGTTGGCCATTTCCTTGCCAAGCTCCACGCCCCATTGGTCGAACGGGTTGACACCCGCGAGCAGCGCCTGCGTGAAGGTGCGGTGCTCGTAGAAGGCGAGCAGGGCGCCCAGCGCCTCCGGTGAAAGCGCGTCGATCGCCATCATTGTGGAGGCGCGGTTGCCGCTGAAGGCGCGGTGCGGTGCGAGCCGTTCGGCCTCGGTTTCGCTCACGCCCTTGGCGATCATCTCCGCCTTTGCGTGTGACGCGCTTTTGCCGACCATAAGCGCGCGCGCTTGCGCCAAAGCGTTGGCGTACACTTTGGCGCGATGAGACTGGGGGCCTTCAGACGCGCCCGTATTGACGATGAACTCGACTGGAATTTCGTCGATACCCTGATGCAGCAATTGGAAGAACGAGTGCTGTGCGTTCGTCCCGGCCGCACCCCATGTTACTGCGCAGGCTGAGCGTTCGAGCGCCGCGCCATCGCGCGTTACGCCCTTGCCATTGGATTCCATTTCCAGTTGCTGCAGCCAGGCGGGCATTAAGCGGAGGCGTTCTGCGTACGGGATCATCGCGTAGGAGAAGTGACCCAGCGCCTCGCGATTCCACATCTGCACGGCCGCAGAGATCGCCGGCAAATTTGCAACGAAGGGCGTGTCGCGGAAATGGTCATCCATCTTCGATGCGCCGTTCAGCAGGCGCGAGAAGACGCCTTCCGCCAGGGCGATCTCGCAGACGAGCGATACTGACGACCACAAGGAATAGCGGCCGCCGACCCAGTCCCAGAACGGAAAGACGTCGCGTTCCGCTACACCCCAAGCGGCCGCCTTATCTGGCGCGGCGGTCGCCGCTGCGATCCGCGCTGGTCCCCACGCGCGAATGAACTCCGCGTTAGCGAGCGTTTCCTGTGTGGTGAAGGTCTTCGATGCGATGATCAGCAATGTACGCTTTGGATCGAGGCCTTCGATCGCATCCGCTACATCAGCGCCATCGACGTTGGCGGCAAAGCGCACGTCGATGTTGGGCCGGCGATATGTTTTTAGCGCATCCAATACGACGCGCGGCCCTAAGTCAGAACCGCCAATGCCAAGATGGATCACCGCATCGAAATCGCCGCTCTCGGCAATCTCATGCGCAAACGCGTGCATTGAATCGAGCACACGCGTGATTTCGTTGCCGCCGCCTGGTGGATTGGTAATGCGCAACGCCCAATGCTTTGCGGCGCGGCCTTCAGTGGTGTTGACGATCCCGCCGCTAAACAACTTCGTCCGCCAGCCGCTAAAATCGGCGGCTTGCGCGAGATTTGCGAGAAAAAGAAGCGCCTCAGAATCGATCCGTTGCTTGGAGAAGTCAGCGATGAGGTGCGGCGCGGAGACCGTCAGCTGCTTTACGCGATCGGCGTCGGCAAAGAGCTCAAAGAGCCTCATGTGGCGCAGCCGCGCGGCTTGCGTCTCGACGTTGGCCCAGGCCTGCTTCATGGTGGCGTTCATGACGGTGACGCTCTAACAGGACGCGGGCATGGCGACAATTCTTGTCACGGGCGGCGCGGGGTATGTGGGCTCACATTGCTGCCTTGCGCTGACGCGGGCAGGGCACAAGGTCGTCGTTTACGACGACCTTTCCCACGGCCACGCCAAGTTCGCGAAATGGGGCCCGCTAGAACAGGGCGATATCCGCGACGCTGCACGGCTCCGCGACGTGTTGACCAGATATCGGCCCGACGCTGTCCTGCACTGCGCCGCCTTGATCGAAGTTGGCGAGTCGGTGAAGGCGCCGGCGCGTTTTCATGACGTAAACGTAGGCGGCACGCAGACCTTGCTCGATGCAATGCGCGATGCTGGCGTGCGCCCCTTCGTCTTTTCCTCGTCTTGTGCCGTCTATGGAGCGCCTCTGTATTTGCCGATGGACGAACGCCATCGCTTGGCGCCGGCCAGCCCCTATGGTCAAAACAAGGTCGACGCCGAACGTCTAAGCGAAGTGGCGGCCGCGCAACGTGGTGGCGCGTTTGCGCACCTGCGCTACTTCAACGCTGCCGGCGCCGCATGGGAGGAGGGCATTGGCGAGAGCCACGAACCTGAGAGCCATGCCATTCCTCTGGCGCTCTTCACGCTGCTAGGTCGCCGTGAAGTGTTCCGTATC
>JANNFK010000018.1:0-148700 GCA_031379735.1 Caulobacteraceae bacterium
GTTGGTGGATTTCCCCCGGCATCTTGGTGACATCGGCGCCATCGACCAGCACTTGGCCGCTGTCAGGCTTCATCAGGCCAAGCGCACATTTTAGCGTCACCGACTTGCCCTGGCCCGACCCGCCGATGATGACGAGCGAACGGCCTTGGTTCACGTCGATATCCACGCCGTCGAGCACTTGGCGCCCGCGCAGCTGCTTCTTGATGCCAACAAGCTGGAGTTTCGCAGTCATGCTCACTCCACGAAGAACGCGGTGATGAGATAATTCACCATCAGTATAAGCACGATGGCGCCGACGACGGCGTTGGTGGCTGCGCGGCCAACGCCGAGCGCGCCGCCACTTGACCTGTAGCCCTGATAGCACCCGACCGTCGCAATGATAAAACCAAAGACCGCGGCCTTGATCAGGCCCAGGCCGACGTCCTGCGGCTCCATGAATTCGAAGGTGTTGCGCAGGTAGGCGGCGCCGTTGAAGTCGAGGCTATTCACCGCAACGAGATAGCCGCCCATCACGCCGATAATGTCGGCGACCAGCACCAGCACCGGCAATGTCAGCGTCGCCGCCAACACGCGCGGCGCCACAAGATACTTGAACGGATCGGTTGAAAGCGTCGTCATCGCGTCGATCTGTTCGGTGACGCGCATGGTCCCGATCTCGGCCGCAATCCCGGCGCTCACGCGACCTGCGAGCATGAGTCCGGCAAGCACTGGTCCGAGCTCACGCGTGATGCCGAGCACCACGATGTTCGGCACGAACTGCTCGGCGTTAAAGCGCGCGCCGCCAACGTAGATGTTGAGCGCCAACGCCGCGCCGATGAAGACAGCCGTGACGCCGACTACCGGCAACGAGAAATAACCGATCTGCAGGATTTGGCGTAGAAACTGGCCAACAAAGAGGGGCGGTGTCGCGCTGGCCGCCACAGCGCGTCCGGCGAAGGCTGAGAAGCGTCCGATTTCCGCTAGTGTCGAGAGTGTGCCGCGCCCGATCGATGCAAAGGGATTGATCACGCGCGAACTCCGGTCTTGCGCACGGCGCCCGCAAAGGTCGTGAGAATTTCGTAGGGCGCAGTGCCTGCAAGTTGCGCGACATCATCAAGCGGCGCGTTCGGCCCCAAAAATTCAACCATCGCCCCTGGCTGTGCCTCGACGCAGCCGGTCACGTCGATGATAATCAGGTCCATTGAGACGCGCCCCAGTATCGGGCGCTTGGCGCCACCCAGCACGCCATAGCCGCGTCCGCTCAGCGACCGCAAGTAGCCGTCGGCGTAGCCAAGCGCGACGGTGGCGGTCCGCATCTTTTCGGTCGCGGTGAAGGTGGCGCCGTAGCCGAACGTTTCGCCTGGTAATGCATCGCGCACTTGCAGGATCGGCGCTTCGATCATTGCGGCGGCGGAGAGTGTTGGATTGTCCGCGTCGAGCCCGCCTGAGCCGTAGAGACCAATGCCTGGGCGGATCAGATCGAAATGATAGTCCGCGCCCATGAGCGCGCCGGCCGTCGCTGCCAGCGAGAGCGGCGCGCGCGGGAAGAGCATCGACGCGTCAATGAAGCGGCGCATCTGCACTGCGTTGAAGGCGTGCTTGATATCCGAACTGCAGGCTAGGTGGCTCATTACCAAGGCCAGCGACGTGTCTTTGAGCGCACTCATGGCGTGCGGCAGTTCTTCGGGGCCGATACCGAGCCGGTTCATGCCGGTGTCGATGTGTAAGGCTGCGGGCGCGCGCGCGTCCCAGAGTTTGATCTGCGCCAACGAATTCAGCACCGGCGTCAGTTTGGCGTTCTGGAGCACGGCGAGATCATCGGCGGGGCCGTTTAGAACGAAGATCTGCGGCCCATCGCCCAGCGCGCGGCGAACCCATGCGCCTTCCTGCGTTGTTGCGGTGAAGAACACGCGCGCGCCCGCCTGCGCCAGTGCGCGCGCTGCGCCAACGGCGCCCAACCCATACCCATCGGCTTTGACAACGGCGGCCACGGCAGCGCTCGGCGCGAGCTTCCGGAAATAATTCCAGTTCTCGACGATCGCGGCGTGATCGACCTTAAGCCGCACCAGCCGCGGCGGCTCAGGCGCGGGCGAGGGAGGAGAAGCGGGTGAATTGTCCTTTGAAATTGAGCTGCACCGTTTCAATTGGGCCGTGGCGGTTCTTGCCGATGATTAGTTCGGCGCGGTTGGCGACGCCATCAAGTTTTGAGCGCCACTTGATCCAGTCCTCAGTGTTCTGCTCAGGCTCGGCGCGGCTTAGATAGTATTCTTCCCGGTAAACGAACATGACGATGTCGGCGTCCTGTTCGATCGAGCCGGATTCACGGAGATCGGAAAGCTGCGGGCGCTTGTCTTCGCGGCTTTCAACCTGACGTGAGAGCTGCGACAGCGCCAGCACCGGGACGTTCAAGTCCTTCGCCAGCGCTTTTAGGCCTTGCGTGATCTGGCTGACTTCCTGCACCCGGCCTTCGACCTTGCCGGAGGCGGTAACGAGCTGAAGGTAGTCGACGACGATCAGGTCGAGCCCTGAAGGCGAGCGTTTCAAGCGCCGTGCGCGGTTATGCAGGTGCGCGATCGAGATACCGCCGGTTTCATCGACGTGCAGCGGCAACGTTTGCAGCGTCATCGCGCTATCGGCGAGGCGGGTATATTCCTCGGTCGTGATCTTGCCTTGGCGGATCTTGTGAGACTCGATCTCGGCGAAGTCCGACAATAGACGCGTCGCCAATTGTTCGCCGGACATTTCGAGCGAGAAGAAGCCGACCGTGCCGCCGTAATGCTCGGCCTCCCCAGCTTCGACCGCCTTCAGCTTCGCGTGTGCGACGTTCATAGCGATGTTGAGGGCTAGCGCGGTTTTGCCCATGGATGGACGGCCAGCGAGAATGAGCAAGTCGGAGCCATGCAGACCGCCGAGCAAATGATCCAGATCGCGAAAGCCTGAGGCGATGCCAGAGACATCCGAGCCGCGGTTCTTCGCGGCTGTTGCGACGTTGATCGATGCCGTCAGCGCGGTTTTGAAGTCCTGGAAGCCGCGGTTCGCGGTGCCGGCCTCGGCCAGCGTGAACAGCGTCTTTTCGGCTTCTTCGATAATATCTTTGGCGTCTTTATCTTCCGGCGGATTCTCCGCCAGGCCGACGATCTCGCCGCCGACGCGGATCAACGCGCGGCGCAGCGCTAGATCGTAGATCAGTTCGGCGTACGATTGCGCGTGCGTGGAAAGCGGCGCTGCGTTCTCCAACAGCTTCATCAGATAAAGCGCGCCGCCTATTTCCTTGATGCCGCCGTCGCGGGCGAAGCGCTCTTTCAGCGTCACGCCATCGGCGAGTTGGCCGGTCGCAATCATTTCCGCGCAAGTCGCGAAGATGCGGCCGTGGACCGGATCGTAAAAATGCTGCTCTTTTAGCTGCGACGTAACCCGGTTGATGGTCTCGTTATCGAACAGGATTGCGCCCAGCAACGCTTGCTCGGCCTCAAGATTGTGAGGCGCCGTGCGCGGCGTGGGCGGCTGGCCCGGTTGGGCCAAAGGGAGAGCGGGCTGGTTCGACATGCGCGCAAGATGGCGCGATTCGGGTCTGCAATCGTTTAGCTACCGAAACCTTGACCGCGCTTTTCGATGAGTCGCTGACGACTCTTTGCTGTTGACGCCGCACTCCGAGTCGGAGCCGAAACAAAAGGCCCGTTCATCGAAAGATGAACGGGCCTAATTTTGTAAGTGCTCGGGGCGCTATTCGCGCGGCGAGGTGTCGACGAACGCGTTCGCGGCCAATTCCTTGGCTTGTGCTGCTTCGTCAGCGCGATCGGCTTCAACGGCCGAGGCGATGACGTTTTCGCCCTTCGCCTGACGATCGGCCTCATCGGTCGAGCGTGCGACGTTGATCTTCACCATGGCCGACACTTCCGCGTGCAGGCGCACGCGAACGTCGTAAACGCCAATAGTCTTGATCGGCTTGTCGAGAACCACCGCGTTGCGATCGATCTTGCCGCCGGCTTTCACGATCTCATCAACGACGTCGCGCGACGACACTGAACCGTAGAGTTGGCCAGCTTCGCCGGCTTGCCGGATCAGCACGTAAGACGTGCCGTCGATCTTGCCAGAAGCCTTTTCCGCCGCGGCTTTAGTCTCGGCGTTCTTGGCTTCGAGTTCAGCGCGGCGGCCTTCGAAAAGCTTGCGGTTTGCGTCGTTGGCGCGGAGCGCCTTTTTGTTGGGCAACAGGAAGTTGCGGGCGTAACCGTCGCGCACCTTCACTTCGTCGCCGATGGCGCCGAGATTTTCGACGCGCTCAAGTAGGATGACTTGCATGTGGCTTGCCCCCTTACTGAACGGCGAACGGCAGCAGAGCGAGTTCGCGTGCGAGTTTGATCGCGCGCGAGAGTTCGCGTTGCTTCTTGGCGGAAACGGCGGTGATGCGCGCCGGGACGATCTTGCCCTTTTCGCTGATGTAGCGTTGGAGCAGCTTCACGTCCTTGTAGTCGATCTTTGGGCCATTCTGGCCGGAGAACGGGCAAACCTTACGCCGGCGTCCGAACGGACGGCGCGCCGGAATGTTCGAGATGTTGAATTTCGGGGCGCCCTTTTGAATCTTCTGAGCCATGACTATTCCTCCCCGCCTTCAAACTCGACGCCGCCTTCTTCGCCATCGCGTCCGCCTTCACGGCGTGAGCGGCGGCGCTCGTCGCGGTCGCGACGGGCCAGGATCGGCGAGGGTTCTTCGTCGAGAACTTCGACGCGGATCGTCTTGAAGCGCATCACGTCTTCGTTGATGCGCAGACGGCGCTCGAATTCGTGCACCACCGGCGCCGGAGCGTCGATGTTGAGAAGCGCATAGTGGCCCTTGCGGTTCTTTTTGATCCGGTAGGTAAGGTTGCGAAGGCCCCAGTATTCGGTCTTCGTGGTGTTGCCACCCAACTCTTTGATCGTCTTGGCGAGTTCTTCGATCAGCGTATCGACTTGCTGAGGCGAGATCTCGGGACGTGCGATGAGCACGTGCTCGTAGAAAGCCATGTTTTCCTCTTCCGTTGAACCCGCGGCGCTCCGACCGGGGAAGAACCGGTCAAAACGATGGACCCCGGATGGCGAATGCCTCCGAGGCCGCGGATCGCGAAGGCGCGGAAAATACGCATTTCGGCCCCGGAAGCAAGCCTTTGGCTGGTTTATCGAGAAAGGCCGGCGACGCACCCTTTGTGGGACGGTTCTGGCGCCATGGCGGGGGGAGGCAGGCCAGAATCCGAGCACGTCGCCGGCCAGCTCGTAAGGCGGAGCCGGCCGCCAAGCACCTCAGCCGCGCCGCCAAGCGAGCACTGAAAACACTGCGTCCGTCGCCATCTGACCATAGGGCTACATGTAGGGGTAGCGTTTTCAAGCACCGGGGGAGCCGGGGTCCCTTGTCTCGGTTACCCCCCGGGGTTACCTCGCGACCCCATGAGCACAGCCTTCATTTTCCCGGGACAGGGAAGCCAAGCGCCCGGCATGGGCAAGTCCCTGCACGACGCCTTCGCGGCCGCGCGCGAGGTGTTTCAGGAGGTCGATGAGGCGCTTGGCCAAAAGCTCTCCAAGCTCATTTTCGAAGGCCCGGCCGATGACCTTACCCTGACCGCCAACGCGCAGCCGGCTTTGATGGCCGTGAGCCTTGCCGCCATCCGTGCGCTCGACAGCGAGTTTAGCGTCAGCGTCTCAAAGGCCGCGTTCGTCGCCGGCCACTCACTCGGCGAGTATTCCGCGCTCGCCGCCGCCGGTGCGCTAACGATTTCCGATGCGGCGCGGCTGCTGCGCACGCGCGGCAACGCCATGCAGGCTGCGGTGCCCGTAGGTGAAGGCGCAATGGCCGCGCTCATCGGCAAGGTCGATGTCGCGCTGGCGGAAGAGATTGCTGCAAAGGGTGCGGAAGTGGGACCCTGCGTCGTCGCCAACGACAACAACGTCGGCAACGTCGTCATCTCCGGCTCCAAGGCCGGTGTCGATGCTGCGCTAGCTTACGCGAAGGAAAAAGGCGCGCGCGCCATTGCCCTCAACGTCTCCGCGCCATTTCACTCACCTCTGATGCAACCAGCCGCCGACGCGATGGCGGAAGCCTTGGCGCAAGCGACGATCGCGCCGCTGATCGTGCCGGTGGTGGCGAACGTCACTGCGCGCCCTGTGACTGAGCCTGCGATGGTGCGCAGACTGCTAGTGGAGCAGGTCACCGGTCGCGTCCGCTGGCGTGAGAGTATCGAATGGATGGCGAAAGAGGGTGGCATTGGCCGCTTCGTGGAAATCGGCGCGGGCAAGCAACTCGCCGGTATGGTCAAGCGCAATGCACCTGACGCCGAAGCGCTGTCGCTCAACGAGGCTGCGGATTTGGAAGCGTTCGCGAAGACGATCTGATGCCACTGCAAGCTGCATTTCTGCGCGGCGTCAATCTCGGTGGCCGCAAAGTCATCATGTCGGAGCTGCGCGAGATCTGCGAGGCTGCGGGTTTTACTGATGTTCGCACCTTGCTCGCCAGCGGCAACCTCATCGTCAATTCGAAGCTCACGGACGCGAAACTCGAAGCCAAGCTTGAGAAGGTCATCGTCGATGGTCTGAAGATGAGGTCCGACGTCTTCGTTCGCGACTTGGCTGAGCTCGACGCTATTATCGCCGCGAACCCGTTCAAAGCGTTCACGAAGACCAATTCGTCCTTCCTGGTTGTGTATTTCATGCGCGGTCCTGCCGCCGCCACAGAATTGGAGGCGATGGCGAAAACATCGCTCACCGGCGAAGCGTTCAAACAAGGCAAGGACTGCCTCTATATCAAGTTTCCGAACGGGCAGGGCGTGTCGAAGCTCAAACTGCCCAAGCTTGGCAGCGCCCGAAACTGGAACACGGTGACGAAACTTGCCGACGCGCTTCGCGAAGCATAAGCCGTCCGCAAACGAGGGACATATGTTCGACCTGACTGGAAAAACCGCGCTCGTAACCGGCGCTTCGGGGGGCATTGGCGGCGCCATTGCGAAAGCGCTGGCAGCGCAAGGCGCGCGGGTGGCGCTTTCGGGGACGCGGGTTGAAGCGCTTGAGAAGGTGCGTGCGGAGCTTGGCGGCGATCATGTGATCACGCCGTGCAATCTCTCTGATTCCGCTGCGGTCGATGCGCTGGTTGGCCAGGCTGAACAGGCGCTTGGCGGGCGCCTCGACATTTTGGTGGCCAATGCCGGCATCACCAAGGACGGGCTCTTGCTCCGCATGAAAGACGAGGATTTTCAGAACGTCGTGAAGATCAATCTCGAAGGCTATTTTCGTCTGTCGCGAGCCGCTCTCAAGAACATGATGAGAAATCGTTGGGGCCGGATCATCGGCATCACCTCGGTTGTCGGCGTCACCGGAAACCCCGGACAGGCGAATTATGCCGCCTCCAAAGCTGGCATGATCGGCTTCACCAAGGCGCTCGCCGCCGAGGTCGCCAGCCGCAACGTGACGGCCAATTGTATTGCGCCGGGTTTCATCTCATCGCCGATGACCGATGTCTTGAACGACACGCAAAAGGCCGCGCTACTGACGAAAATTCCAGCTGGCAGGCTTGGCGAAGGTTCTGATGTAGCAGCCGCGGCCGTCTATCTGGCGAGCGAAGAAGCTGGGTACATGACCGGTCAGACGTTGCATGTGAACGGCGGCATGGCCATGATCTGAGGGGCCACCCTGCACTCCGGCGGCGAAAAGGGCTTGCGCCGGGGAGCGCCTGTGGTCAAAAGGCCGCTCACAAGCGTCCTTGAGTGGACGTGACCAATTTTTCAGCTGGCGAGGCGTGCATGTCGGAAGTTTTTGAGCGCGTTAAGGCGATCGTGATCAAGCACCTCGAAGCCCCGCCCGAGAAGGTGGTCGAAAAGGCCTCCTTCATCGACGATCTCGGCGCCGACAGCTTGGACAATGTCGAGCTGGTCATGGCGTTCGAGGAAGAGTTCGGCATCGAGATTCCGGACGACGCGGCTGAGCATATTCAGACCGTTGGCGATGCCGTGAAGTTTATCTCGGAGAAGCAGGGCTAAGGCCCTGTCGCGCTGATGCGGCGCGTCGTCATCACAGGCATTGGGCTCGTCACGCCGCTGGCTGCGAATGCACCGGCGACGTGGGAGCGCTTGCTTGCTGGCAAGTCCGGCGCAAACAAGATCGAACATTTCAAGGTCGACGACTTATCGTCACAGATCGGTTGCTTGGTCCCCCGGGTCGATGGACGCGGCGGCGGCGGCGGCGATCCCCACGCGTTCAATCCAGACAACACGCTCTCGCCGAAAGAACAGACGCGCGTCGACGATTTCATTCTCTACGGCATCGCGGCCGCAGATGAGGCGGTGGCCGACAGCGGCTACAAAGCTGAAACTGACGAGCAGAAGAACCGCGCCGGCGTCCTGATCGGTTCGGGCATTGGCGGCATCAACGCGATTGCCAACAATGCACTGCTGCTCGAGGAAAAAGGCCCGCGCAGGCTCTCACCGTTCTTTATCCCAAGCGCGCTGATCAATCTCGCGTCAGGTCAAGTTTCGATCCGTCACGGTTTTCGCGGGCCGAACCATTCGGTGGTGACGGCTTGCGCGACCGGCGCGCATGCGGTCGGCGATGCGGCGCGGCTTATCGTGCACGGCGATGCCGATGTCATGGTGGCGGGCGGGGCCGAGGCAGCGATCTGCCGGCTTGGACTTGCCGGCTTTTGTGCGTTGCGTGCTGTGTCGTCTGGCTTCAACGAAACGCCGGAGAAAGCGTCGCGCCCGTACGACAAGGACCGCGATGGCTTCGTCATGGGCGAAGGCGCTGGTTGTGTGGTGCTTGAAGAGTACGAGCACGCCAAGGCGCGCGGCGCAAAAATTTATGCCGAAGTCAAAGGCTACGGGCTCTCTGGCGACGCCTATCACATAACCGCGCCGTCCGATGATGGCGACGGCGGTTTCCGCGCTATGACTATGGCGTTGAAAGACGCAGGACTCGGGGCAGGCGACATCGATTACGTCAACGCCCATGGCACTTCGACGCCGCTCGGCGACGAGATCGAATTGAAGGCGATTGAGCGCTTGTTTGGCAATTCCGCTGCTGGCCTGTCGCTCTCGTCAACGAAGTCCGCAATCGGCCATTTGCTCGGCGCCGCCGGCGCGGTTGAAGCGATTTTCTGCGCGCTCGCGATCCGCGATGGCATCGTTCCGCCGACATTAAATTTGGAAAATCCGTCGGTTGAGACCGCCATAGATTTGACGCCCAAGGCCGCCAAGAAACGGACGGTGAAGGCAGCGATGTCGAATTCGTTCGGGTTCGGCGGCACGAACGCCGCGGTGATCCTGACAGCGGTGGATTGATGGCCAGAGCAGCGGCGCGCCGTTCCAGCGGCGGTGGTTTTTTTTCCTTTCTGTTCTGGGTCGCAGTGCTCACGGGTGCAGCAGCGCTCTTTGCTTTCTTCTATTTCACCAGCGCCGTTGCGCGGCCTGGCCCGTACGCTGAACCGCGCACGTTTGTGGTCGAGCGCGGTTCGTCCGGCGCCGTCATCGCCGACAAGCTCGAGGCGGAGGGTCTGATCAGCGACGCGTTGCTCTTCCGCATCGCCAATCGCCTGCATGGCGGCGCATCTCTGCAGGCGGGTGAGTACGAGATTCCTGCGGGCGCATCGGTGCAAAACATCGTCGAGTTGATGACGAGCGGCGATGCGTTGCAGCACGCGCTCACTTTTCCTGAAGGGATCACGATCGCCAGCGTGATGCGGATCATCGAGGAGAGTGACGTGCTCACCGGCGATATGCCCGCCGCGCCCCCCGAAGGCTCGATCATGCCTGACACGTATCACGTGGCGCGCGGCATGACGCGCGAAGCGCTGTTGCAGCAAATGCGCCAAGCCCGGGACGAGGCGGTCGCGGAAATTTGGGCGTCGCGTCAACCGAACCTGCCGCTCGAAACGCCCGATGATCTGGTGAACCTGGCTGCGATCGTCGAGCGCGAAACCGGCGTCGCCTCGGAGCGGCCATTGGTGGCGGCGGTGTTTATCAACCGCCTGCGCCGTCCAATGCGGCTCGAAACCGACCCCACCATTATTTATGGCGTCTGCCTGCGTCACCCGGAGCGCTGCCGTGATGGCCGCTTGGTGGATGCGCAGGGCAACCGGCGCGTGATCCGCGCGAGCGAGATCGCAATGGACACCGGCTATAATACCTACCGCATCGATGGCCTGCCGCCGACCCCGATTGCCAATCCAGGCCGCGCCGCACTTGAAGCCACCGCCAATCCCGCCCAATCGAACGCCATTTTCTTCGTGGCCGATGGCACTGGCGGTCACGTGTTCGCGTCCACACTCGCCGAGCACCAGGCCAACGTCGTGCGTTGGCGCGAGATCGAGGCCCAACGCCTCGCAGCAGAGCGCGCCGGCCGCTGAGACAAGACTATCGCATAAAGCCCGCGTGACACTTGGCGCACAAATGCGCGAAAAGGGCCTATGACCATTTCCGGAATGACGGGATTCGCACGGTCCGAAGGCGAGCACGCCGGACAGCGTTGGATCTGGGAGTTGAAGAGCGTCAACGGCCGCGGCCTCGATCTGAAGCTGCGCACGCCGCCTGGTTTCGACGCGGTTGAACCGGCCGCGCGCACCGCAATCAACGCAAAGTTCAAGCGTGGCTCCGTGCAGGCCTCACTTTCGGTCGCGCGTGAAGCCGCCGCTGCAACACCCATCAAGATCGATGTCGAATTGGCTGAACGTCTCATCGCCGCAGGGGAACAGTTCAAGGGCCGCGTCGCCAAGCCGCGCTGGGACGGCATCCTCGCAGTTCGTGGCGTCGTGCAAAGTGAGGACGGCGCCGAACTTTCCGACGAGCAACGCCTCGCCTTCGAAGCAGCGCTTGTTGCCGGCTTTAACTCCGCCCTCGAAGTGCTTGCCCAAGCGCGCCAAGCCGAGGGCCGTTCGTTAGCCGGCATCTTCGGCGAGGCGGCGATGCGGCTCGATAGTCTGATCGCCGCGGCACGCAAGACCGCCGCGGCTGCGCCTGCAGCGGCGCTTGAACGCATCCGCCAGCGGCTCGACTCGCTCGCACCTGATCTCAAGCTTGATCCGCAACGGCTAGCACAAGAAGCAGCCATCGCCGCCACGCGCGCCGATGTGCAGGAGGAGTTGGAGCGCCTTAGCGCCCACGCCGCGGAACTGCGTAGCCTTATCATCAAACCCGAACCCGCGGGCCGGAGGCTCGACTTCTTGAGCCAGGAGCTGACGCGCGAAGCCAACACACTCTGCTCCAAATCCTCGGACTTGGAGCTGACGCGCATCGGCCTCGATCTCAAGACCGTCGTCGATCAGATCAAGGAGCAGGCCGCCAATGTTGAATGAACACGTCGCGCGCCGTGGTTTGATGTTTGCCCTGTCGAGCCCGTCCGGCGCCGGCAAATCGACACTCGCGCGAAAGCTCATCGAGGACGACGCTAACATGGCGCTGTCGGTGTCGGCGACCACGCGGGCGCGCCGTGGCAATGAAATCGATGGCCGCGAATACAAGTTCCTGGAGCGCGAAGAGTTCGAGGTCATGGCCGATCGGGGCGAATTCCTCGAGCACGCCATGGTCTTTGGCAATCATTACGGCACGCCACGCGCGCCCGTCGAAGCTCTGTTGATCCAGGGTCGTGACGTGTTGTTCGACGTTGACTGGCAGGGCGCGCGCGCGCTCCGCGCCGCCGCACCGGAGGATGTTGTCGGCATCTTCATTCTGCCGCCGTCAATGGCGGAGTTAGAGCGGCGGCTGCACACGCGCGCGGAAGACTCCGAGGACGTTATAAACAGGCGCATGGCGCGCTCGCTCGATGAAATCTCGCACTGGGAAGAATACGACTACGTGCTGGTGAACGCGCTGCTCGAGCAGACGCTGACGCAGATCAAGCAAATCCTCGCCGCAGAACGCCTGAAGCGCCATCGCCAGATGTGGCTGCAACTGCACGTCGCGCGGCTGAAGCAGGGGATTTAGCCTGAAGCTAGGTCTTCACCGTAAGCCAAGCGTCCGCCAGGCGGCGGAATCCATCCTGATCAATCTCCTCAGCGCGCGCGGTGGGCGTAATGTCAGCCGCGCGAAGAAGCGGCTCAGGTTCAGGCAGAAGCGAGCGCAACGCCGCGCGCAGCATTTTCCGGCGCTGCCCGAACGCGGCTGCCGTAACGCGCTCCAGCGCGTCGAGATGCGGGTAGGGATTGGCGCTATCTGTCAGCCGCACGATTGCCGACGCTATCTTTGGCGGTGGCGTGAAGGCGCGCGAGGGCACGGTGAACTCAAGCCGGGCGTTGCACCGCGCTTGCGCTAGCACCGCAAGGCGCCCATACGCGTCGCTGCCAGGCTTGGCGACGATGCGTTGCGCGACTTCCTTCTGGAACATGAGCGTCATGTCTCCGCGCCACCCGCCGGCCTTTAGCCACTTGACCAGCAATGGTGTGCCAACGTTGTAGGGCAGGTTGGACACGACCGCCGCGTGCGCGCCGCTCGTCAGCGCCGCTTCGTCCGCCTGTAGCGCGTCGCCTTGTACGATCCGCAGTCGCCCATTGCTCCACGCTATGAGTGGCTCGAGGAGAGGTACAAAGCGCGTGTCTTTCTCGATGACGATGAGCGGATCGGCGCCGGCTTCCAATAAGGCGCGCGTGAGACCGCCGGGCCCGGGTCCGACTTCAATGACAGGCTTGCCTGCGATATCGCCAGCCGTGCGCGCTATCCGGCGCGTGATGTTGAGGTCGAGCAAGAAATGCTGACCGAGGCTCTTATTGGCCCAGAGACCATGGGCTTGCAGCTCGTCACGCAGCGTCGGCAGGTCGTCGGCGTTCATGCGCGTGCGCGTTGCCCGGCCATCGCCCAAGCCAGGGCAAGTGCGGCGCGGAAACTATCTGCCCGCGCCGTGCCGTCGCCGGCGATGTCGAAACCGGTGCCGTGATCAGGCGAGGTGCGGATGATCGGCAGGCCGAGCGTGACGTTCACGGCGTCCCAGAAGTGGAGCGCCTTGATCGGAATCAAACCCTGATCGTGATAGAGCGCAATCGCCGCATCATAGGTCGTCCGCGCTGCCTCATGAAAAAGCGCATCGGCTGATTTGGCGTTGGAGACGTTCCAGCCCTGAGCGCGCAGCATCGCCGCCGCCGGATTGATCGTGTCGAGTTCTTCGCGGCCGATATGCCCGTCCTCACCCGCATGCGGGTTGAGCCCACACAGCGCAATGCGTGGCGACGTAATGCCGAAATCGCGCTTCAGCGCCTCGCCAACGATCCGGCCGACCTCGATCACACGCTCGCGCGTCAATTCGGCGGGCACCTTGGCGAGCGGTGTATGGATCGTCGCCAGCGCCACTTTGAGGCTCGGTCCCGCGAGCATCATCACCGGTCCGCGCGTTTCGCTCCACGCGTCGTCCTTGGTGAGGTGAGCGATAAACTCAGTATGTCCTGGAAAGCCAAAATCCGCCGTATGCAGCACTGCCTTCGCTATCGGTAGCGTCACCAGCGCGCTCGCCGCGCCTGCGCGCACCGCCGCTACGCCGTGCTCGATCGCGCTGATGGTGGCGTCTGCGTTTACAGGATCCGGTTCGCCCGGCGTTTCCTCGATCGCCAGCGGCACATGCAGCACGTCGAGCACGCCATCCGTCTCCGCGAGCTTTCCCACATCGTCGACCACGTTCAACTTGGGCGCAGGCAAGCCCATACGCGCGCTCGCGCGCTCCAACGCATCCGGATCGCCGACAAAGAAAAAGGGCGGCGCGCCATTGCGCTCCGCCCATACGCGCACCGCCAGTTCGAGGCCGATCCCTGCGGGATCGCCCATCGAAACAGCGAGCGGTTTCATGTCATCACTGACGGGTGATGATGGTGGCTTCGCGCCGCAGGTTGCGGAGATAGCGTTCGGCCAGCATCGAAAGTTCGGCTTCGCGCAGACGATCCTCAATCTGTTGATGGTCCGGGACGGCGGCGCCGCCCGTCTCGCGCGCGCACAGCACCAGAATGTTGGCCTGGTCGCCGTTGGTCACCACCGTGGATGCGCCGCCGATTGGGACGCCTTGTAGACGGCCGCGAATGTCCGGCGAGAGGTCGGCCTCGATCGTTTGGCCAAGATCAAGGATCGAAGCGCCGGCGATGTTGCCGACAGTCTCTTCCAGATCGCCACAGCCTCCGGCGCGACGGCGGATGCGATCCAGTGAATTCGAGCGGCCTGAAGGTGCGGTGATTTGGCGAAGCGAAACGATCGACGCTGCACCTTCGGCAATGCCTTCGCGCCGGTTGCGCATGGCAATGATATAGACGCCGTTTTGCGTGCGCACGGGCAAGGAGACTTGGCCCGGCTGCAAACGCTCAGCGATCGGCCGAAGTTCAGGCGCCAGTTCGTTGGCGCTGATCCAGCCGAGATCGCCGCCAGCGGCGGACGACGGCGATTGCGAGAATTGGCGTGCAACCATTGGGAAAGGCGCGCGCTGTTGCATCTGTTCGAGCAAACGCATCGCGCCTTGCTCCATTTCGTTGAACTCTTCCGGCGTGCTGGCCGGCAGGAAGATTTCCGACATCTCATATTGTGGACGGCGTGCGTTGGTCGCAATCCGCTGCTGGGTCTCGGCAATGTCGTTTTCAGAAATGCGAACGCGTGAGCCATACATGCCGGAGATCAAACGCTGCCAGGCGATCTCCGCGCGGAGTTGGTTGCGCAGCGAACCGACGCCGATTCCGTTGCGCGCGAGTTGAGTGGTGAGATCGGCCAAAGTGGTTTGGCTGCGTGACGCCATCTCGGCCATACGGCGATCGATCGTGTCGCCGGTGACATTGATCTCGAACTTGGTCGCTTCGTCGATCTGGAGCTGTTCATCGACCAAGTCGCGCAGAGCTTGCATGCGCGCGCGCTCGAGCAATTCTGGCGTTGGCTGGAGGCTGGCGAACATCAACAGCATCGTCGCACGTTGGCGCACGTCGAAGGTGGAGATCACCTTGTCGTTGACGATGGCCGCGACGCCCTCGGCGTTTTGGGCGCTCACTGGCGCCGCGAGACCCAACGTGGCCACAGCCAATGCCGCGGCGGCAGTTACATATTTGAAGTTCATGGTCCGTCCTGTTCCGCTCAGCTCCCGCCCAGCACCCCGAGCGAGCGCAGACCGATCCGAATCTGCACACTTTCGTCCGGGCCGATGGTGCCCCGCTGCGTGTCCGTGCGGGTATAGGCGATTTCGAGGAACGTGCAGTCGTCTTCGTAAATCGCGCGGATGTCCTGACGTAGGTTTATGGCTGAATCTAGGTCACGCGTCAGGCCGAACTGCGCGCGCCAGCCACGGATCAACTCGACACCAACAACACCGCTGATTTCCTCAGTCGGAACAGAGGGATCGAGCGTAAATTGCTGATCTACGTTCAGGTATCGGCCGCTCGCGCTGAAGCGCCCGATTGAAGCGCGCACGGCAAGGTCAATCCGCTGTAGTTTGAGGCTCTCATCGTCGACACGGACCCGGCCCTCGGCGCCAAATCCGCTGCCCAAATCGATCTGACCGGACGCCACCCAATCAGAGGACTCGCTTGCCAAGTTATTCCGTTCCGTGAAGCCCGGCGCTTGTTCGTCGCGCCAGCGGCGGCCCACAACGATACTGGCGCTTTCGCCGGTGCGCGCCCGCGCGGTGGCGCGTACGCCTGCGCTGATGCGCCCGCCTGGTTCCCAAAGGTCGTAATTGGGAGCGGCGTTCGGGCGGAAAAGATTTGAATCGTCCAGTTCGAACGACAGGCTGTCCTCGTTGACGATGCGCGGATCATCAGCGTTGTCGCTGGCCCATGCGCCCATCACCACTGGCTCGACGATCAAATCAACGTTTTCGCCCGCGCGCATGAACGGCCAGCTGATTTCGGCTCCGGCCAGTCCCAAGCCCCGCCCGAAAGTCTCGTAATTGTTGTCGGTGGTCTCGACGTAGAAAACGTCTCCGCGCGCCGTCGCAAAGGGACTAAACACCATGCCCGGACCGAAGACGCTGTCGCGCCGCCAAGTCGCCTGGACTGAGGCGCGCGCGTCGCTGCCAAGAAAAGTTCCGATGCCATCGTCACGCCGCGACAATGCGGCGGTGTTCGCTTGCAGCCGCAACTGGCCGCCGAGCACCGGGTCTTGGAGCACGCGATCGTATTCGGCGTACGGCAGGATGAGCGGCAGCAATTCTGAGGTGTCAGTCTCACGAAGACCCTGGAATGCGACGAACGAGATCGAGCTGTAGGAATTGATCCCTTGACCGGTCGCGTAGATTTGATTGATGAGCCGCGTGTCCGTGCCAATGTAGGGGCCACGGCGTTCACTGACACCGTCGATTTCGTAGCGGCGCAGGTATTCGTCATCGTAGATATTCTCGATGCCGAAGCCCCAATCCCAGTAGTCGTTGATCTCAAACGCACCGCGGCCGAACACGCTGTAGCGAAAGAGGCTTTCGCCGCCCAAACGATCGCCTTCGGTGTTGAATTCCTCTTCCTGCGTAAACGTCGTGTCGAACTCCATACTGCCGGAGAAGAAGCGCTTGCGATATTGCAGGCCGGCAAGCGGATTGACGTTGCCATGCAGGCGCAGCGACGCAGTCAAATCCTGTGATGGAGATATCGCCCAATAATACGGCTGCTCGTAGTGTGAGCCGAGTCTCCGGTTACGGCCGATATGCGGTGGCAGCAGACCGGAGGCGCGCCCGACGCCCGGATCTGGGTGCGCCATGAACGGCAAGTAGAGAATTGGCACGCCGACAAATTCCAACACCGCGCCTTGATACGAAATTGTCCGCGTGGCGCGATTTTGCACGGCGCGGCGCGCACGCAAACTCCATGTCGGCGGGCGATCACCAGTCGTGCAGATCGGGCAGCTCGTATAAATGACGTTGCGGAGTTCACTTTGGCCTTCGCCGCGCCGCACCGCGGCGCGTGCGGCCAGCGTGCCGGTGCCGCCGATGCGTGCGCGCAGTTCGCGCGCCGCGCCGACATTCATCGCTTCGTCTGCTTCGATTTCTTCAGCGTAGGTGACGGAGCCGTCTTCGAGCGCGATCTGCACGTCGCCGACTGCGCGGATTTCGCCGCTTTCGAGATTGTAGACGAGGCGGTCGGCCCGCATCGTGCGGCCCTGGTAGCGGACCTGCACATCGCCTTGCGCCGTGATCGTGCCAGCCTCCTGGTCATCGATGATCTCGTCGGCTTCGAGCAGGACGCTTTCGTTTTGCTCGGACGGTGGTGGCGTGGCGGCGGTTTGGGCCTGGGCGATAGCGGTCGTGCTGACCGTCACGGCCAGCGCAGCAGCTATCGCGGCCCAGCCGAACGGCGTCCGTTCGGCCGACCGGCCGGCCATCTCCCCCGCACGGCTCATTCGCATCCCTTTGGCGACTCCCCAGAATTTACCTAAACGTGTGTGGCGTCAGGCGTCTAGCGCCGGAAGCCGTACGGGGAATCGTTTCACGCGGGCTGTGGCGGCTCAGCCGTCCTCCGCGAACGCGACCAGGGCGAGCGCAATGAACATTCCCGCCAACGGCGCGCTCCAGGCGGCGACAGCGGAAGGCACCGATTGGGTCATCGCGAACGCGCCAGCCAATTGGCTATAGAAGAAGAGAAAGAGCCCGATCCCGACGCCGGCGGCCCCCCATTGGGTCAAATTCCCTAATCTTTGCAACTGCAGCGAGAATGCCGCCCCAAGTCCCGCCATGGTTGCAAGTAGCAACGGGTAGGCCAGCAACGACTGCCATTTTAGCTCGTAGCGGGTCGGCGCGAAGCCTGCCGCGCGGGCCTCACGGATGAAGCGGGGCAGCGCCCAGAAAGAGAGCGTGGCTGGATTCACAAACCTGTTGATGAGTTCGGTCGCGTCGAGGGTCGTGGGGATCGCGAGATGAGTCTGGCGGACGGGGCGCCCGGCTGGGGTCGCCTCGGTCAGATCGGTCAGCTGCCAGAAGCCCGGCTTCAACTCAGCCGTCGCTGCGTGGATGCGTCGAGTGAAGCGGAGGGCGTCCTGTTGCACTTCAAAGAACATGAAGGTCGCACCCTGCAGACGCGTGCCGCTCGCATCGACGCCCTCGGCGTGGATCACGACCTGTCCGTCTTCGTCGCCTTGCCGTATCCACACGCCGTTCTCGGTCGAGCCGGAAACTTCCTCGAGCGCATCCTGCTTTTCGGCTTCGAACTCCTGATAAAAATACGCGCCCAACGGATTGAGTGTTGTCACCGCGATGACGCCAAGCACGATGCCGACAAACGCGGCCGGCGTCAGGAAGCGCCAGGCCGAAACGCCAGCAGCGCGCATCGCCACAAGCTCGCTGCCGCGATTTAACGCGATCAGCGCCATCATGGTCCCGGCGAGGACGATGAACGGCAATGTTTGCTCCACCAGCATCGGCGTCTTCAGCAGCGTTAGCCGCAGTGCATCGAGCAGCGAGATGTCCGTACGCGACCCAACGGTGCGCATCTGCTCCACAAGGTCGATCAACAGAATACAAGCGAGCACGGCGATCAGCGCGACCATCACACCGCCAGAGACGCGTGCGATGATGTAGCGTCCCATGCGCGACATCAGGAAACTCATGCTTCTGCCCCAGCCAGAACCGAGGGTCCCATCTCACGCCGTTTCTTCTGCGATGCTTTTCCGCCCAGCATCATTCCTGCGATGAGGATCACGGCGAGCGGAAACACGTATTGCAACGGATTAAGCTCGGGCTGATCCGCCGCCGCCGCTTGCGTGACCAAAGATGCGAGGCGGATGACCAGCGCAATGATCGACGCCCAAATAATGCGCCGTCCGTAGCCTCTCCGGTTGAATTCGCCCATTAACACGCCGACCAGCGCCACCAGCGCCAGGGCGATGTTCAGCAAGGGCGCGGAAAGCCGCCCATGCGCTTCCGCCAAGAATTCATCCACGCTTTGCTGGTCGTAGTGCGACGTGCGGTCCGGAAAGAAGAGGTCGAACAGCGTCCGGTCAGATGGCTTAAGGAAGAACAGCTCCGGTTCCTCGAATACACCTTCGAATTTCAGCACGTAACGATCGAAGTCGAGCACATCGACTGAGCCTTCGGCAGTCTGGCGTTGCATTTGACCATCGCGCAGCACGATCGACGGCGCCCCCTCGACGGTGACAATCGCGCCGGCGCGCGCCGTGTAGGTGATCGATGGCTGCACGCGGCTATCGTTGATCAGCAGATCGCGAAGTTCGCTGCCGCTGCCACGTGACCGCGCATAGAGCGTGAGGCCATCGGCAGGATATGTGAACGAGCCTTCTTCGATCAGGCTTGATGCAATGTCGGTGCGCAGATCATAGAAGACTTTACGCCGTTCTTCGAACGCCCAAGGCTGCACCACGACGTTAATGGCGAGGTGAACGATGGTCGCCAGCACAGCGAGCTGGATGATTGGCCGCGCCAAACGCTGACGTGAAACCCCGGCGCCATAGAGCACAGCGATTTCGCTCTCGCTGTTCATCCGGTTCAGCGCGTAAACGACGGCAATGAACATAGCCATCGGCAGGATGAGCGAGATCAGTTGCGGCAGGGCCAGCAGCGTCACCCACGCAAACGAAAGACCAGCCCGGCGGTTGGTGACGATGATGTCGAGCTGGTTCAGACCCTGAGTCAGGATGGCGATCGCCGCCAGCGCCCCAAGGATCGCCAGGAGCGGACCCAGCGCTTGCCGGAACACATAGGTGGAAATCGTGTTCATCGCGTCCCTTAGAAGTGGGCGTAGGCGCCTGATCTCTGCCTAACCGCCGCACGCAGCTTTTCAATTGCTTCCGGCATGGCTACCACAGCGCCGGACCAAGGTTGAAGCGGGCTCATGCCCGTCCTCCCTTTCCCAACCGACGACATGGGGAATTCATGGACATCCGTTTTGTGACCGCTGGTGGCGGCGACGTTGTGGCAGTAATGGCCAGCGATGGCGGCGAGCTGCTTGCCGCCGGTAAGGCGCTAGACAGCGCCGCAGGCGGTCGTATCGCCAAGGCAATAAAAGCTGCGAATTTTAAGGGCGGCGCCGGGCAGGTCGCCGATGTTCTGGCGCCCGATGGCGTCGATTTCGGTCGCGTCCTCGTTATTGGGGTTGGCAAGGCGGAGGCCGCTGACGGCATGGCGGTGGAGCGCTGGGCTGGGCACGCAGTCAAGCGGGTGCTTACCTCGGGCGCTGAAAAGCTCGTTCTGCAGCCCGATGCGCTGCCGAGCGTCTCAAAAGCCGAAGCCGGTGCGCATGCCGCGATGGGCGCGCGCCTCGCCTCGTATCGCTTCGACACCTACCGCACCAAGTTAAAGCCCGAACAGAAGCCCTCGCTCACCGCCGTCGACATCTCGATGGACGGTCCCGCCGCAGCGAAGGCGCGCGCTGAAAAGGACGCCGCGATCGTCGAGGGCGTCTTCTTCGCCCGCGATCTCGTCTGCGAGCCGCCCAACATCCTTTATCCTGAGAGCTTCGCCGAACGCCTGCGCGATCTCGAAACCATCGGTGTTGAAGTCGATGTTCTCGAACCCGCCGCAATGGAGCGTCTCGGCATGGGCGCGCTACTCGGTGTGGCCCAGGGCTCATCGCGTCCTGCGCGTCTCGTTGCAATGAAGTGGAACGGCGGCTCGAAAGGATCGAGGCCGGTCGCGCTGGTCGGCAAAGGTGTAACCTTCGATACGGGCGGCATTTCGTTGAAGCCGGGCGCGGGCATGGATGAGATGAAGGGCGACATGGGCGGCGCTGCTGCTGTCGCCGGCGCCATGAAGGCGATCGCATTGCGCAAAGCTAAGGCCAATGTCGTCGGCATTGTCGCGCTTGTCGAAAACATGCCTGGTTCCAACGCTCAGCGACCGGGCGACATCGTCAACACGATGTCCGGCCAAACCATCGAAGTCTTGAACACAGACGCAGAAGGCCGCCTCATCCTCGCCGACGCCGTTTGGTACGCGCAGGACAAGTACGAGCCGTCCGCCGTAATCGACTTGGCGACGCTCACCGGCGCCGTCATCGTCGCACTCGGCCACGAAAATGCGGGCATGTTCTCGAACGACGAAGATCTCGCGCACGCGATCACGTCAGCTGGCCTTGCAGAAGGCGAACCGGTATGGCGTCTGCCTTTGAGCCCCGCCTACGACAAGCTCATCGACACGCCGAACGCCGACATGAAGAACATCGCCGGCAAACCAGTCGCGGGCTCGATCGTCGGCGCGCAATTTGTTAAGCGCTTCATCAAAGACGGCATGCCGTGGGCGCATCTCGATATCGCTGGGACTGCTTGGAAGCCGGGCCCCTACGATGACCCGCTCTCACCCGCTTGGGCCACCGGCTACGGCGTCCGTTTGCTCAATCGCTTGGTTCAAAATCGCTATGAAGAGTGATGGCTGAACTCTGGTTCTACCATCTGGAAAAGAGCGACCTGGAACGCGCGCTGCCGCCCTTGCTGGAGAAGTGCCTACAGCGCGGCTGGCGCGCGCTGGTGCGCGCCGGCTCGCCCGAGCGCCTCGATCAACTCGACACCGCGATCTGGACATTTCGTGACGACAGTTTCGTCCCGCATGCGCGTGAGGGCGATCCGGCAAAGCAACCAGTCTGGCTGACAGTTGAGGCCGGCAACCCCAACAACGCTCAAGCGCTCTTCATTGTGGATGGCGCCGAACTCGGCGACATCGCGGGCTTCGAGCGCGCCTGCCTCATCTTCGATGAGCGTGATGCCGCCGCCTTGGAATCGGCCCGTTCGCGCTGGAAACAGGCCAAAGACGCGGGCATGACTGTCTCGTACTGGAAAGAAAGCGCCGCAGGGCGCTGGGAGAAGCAGCAATGATGCGCTGGGTTTTGGCGGGGATTGTTGTCATCGGTCTCGCCGCCTGCGGCGGGCCTCCGCGTGAACTGACCTATCGGGAACTCGACCAGATCGCGCGCCAATCCACCGAAGAGCAGATCAACCGTCCGCAGCCGGACTCCTGCCATATGGCGGAGCATCAGAGCCTGATCGGCCAAGTTGGCGCCAACATCGACCGTGCGACGTTACCCACTGGTGCGCGGGTCATTTGCCACGATTGCGTTGTGACCATGGATTACCGCGCCGATCGGTTGAACATCGATCTCGGCACGGATGGCAAAGTGACACGATTGCACTGCGGCTAACGCCACTGAGGAGGAAATACATGCGCAAGTTTCTTTTGACGGCAGCCTGCCTGGCGGCGCTCGCCGCGTGCGGCCAAACCACCACCCCAGCGACCACCGAAACGCCGGTTGCGGAAACGGCGGCCACGCCGCCCGCGCCAACCAACGCGGCCGAAGCCACCGCGCAAGACACGTGCGGCGCCTCCGCTCACGCAGCCTTGATCGGCACAGCCGCGAGCGCCATCGATCTCGCCATGCTTCCCGCGGGCACGCGCATCGTCACGCCAGAGACGATGGTGACTCAGGACTTCGTACCCACGCGCCTCAACGTCACAACCGGTACTGACGGCAACGTCGCGTCGCTCAACTGTTACTAAGGGAGGCTTATCATGCGTGCATTGCTGACGGCATGCGCCGCGCTTGTGCTGGTTGCGTGCGGCCAAACCACTGCGCCGGGCACAACTGAGACGCCGGCCACCATCGAAACTCCGGTCGCGACGGCTCCAACCACAGCCGCCGAAGCCACGGCTGAAGATACCTGCGGCGCCACGCAGTATCGGGCGATGATCGGCACGAACATCGCCGCGGCGACGTTCCCGGCCGATGGCGCCATCCGCATCATCCAGCCGAATACGCCGGTGACGCAGGATTTCTCTGCTCAGCGCCTGAACGTGATTACCGACGCTACCGGGGTGATCACCTCACTGGAGTGCTATTGACATGCGCGGCGCCGTTCTCGCGGCGCTGATGCTCGCAGGCTGCGCGGCGCAGGAAACCCCTGCGCCGCAAGCGGGCCTCGATCCGTTCTTCAATCCGGATGATTTCACGGTCGCCGGCAATGCGTGCGGTGCGAGCGAGTATGCCCACCTTGTAGGCGAGGCGTTTGCTGTAACGCACCAGGCAGCAATGCCAGCCAACACGCGCGTGATCCGTCACAACATGGCGAATACGCTCGAATACGCGCCCGGTCGGATCAACGTCATACTGGCGGGCGATGGGCGGGTCGCCGCCATCGGGTGCTTCTGACGCACTTGGCGGCTTGCTGCGGTGCAGCTATAGACCCGGCTCCAATTTTTGATCCCGGAGCCCCGTGAACCATGGCCGTCGAACGCACTCTGTCCATCGTCAAACCGGACGCCACCAAGCGTAACCTGACGGGCGCGGTCAACGCGGTCATCGAGAAGGCCGGTCTGCGCATCATCGCGCAAAAGCGCATCTGGTTGTCGGAAGGCCAGGCGGAAGGCTTCTACGCCGTCCACAAAGAGCGTCCGTTCTTTCGTGACCTCGTCGGCTTCATGATTTCCGGCCCAGTCGTCGTGCAAGTGCTCGAAGCTGAGGACGCTGTCGCCAAATATCGCGACGTGATGGGCGCTACCAACCCGGCCTACGCCGCTGAAGGCACGATCCGCAAGCAAGTCGCTGAATCGATCGAAGCTAACTCGGTCCACGGTTCTGACAGCGCCGAGAACGCCGCGCGCGAAATCGAATTCTTCTTCAACGACCAAGAGATCGTCGGTTAAATTTCAGACCGAAGCCAAATGGAAAGCGCGGCGCCCATGAAGCGCCGCGCTTTTTTGTTTTACTTCTTGTTTTTACCGGTGGCGTTCGGATTGAGCGGGCGGCCCGCTTGGCCGACTTGTCCCGGAGGGGCAGCCGTGCCGCCGAGTTTCTTGCCGCCTGGCGCCGGTTTGGCTGGGCCGCTGGTCTTTTTGTCCGCCATGTGTGCACGCTCCTTGAGTTGCGCCTCTAAGAGCTAGGGCGGCATTTCGGAATCCGCCAGCTACTTGCGCGCAATAATTTCGAGCACGAGCGGGGTCACCATCAACGTGCCGGGCTGGGCGCTCACGCGCGCGAACTCGTCGCGCATGTCCTTGGCAATCTGCGGCGTGATGCGATCGAGTTCGAGTAAGCGGTCGATGTGGATATCGAAGAAGCCGATCGGCCAGCGCCAAGTGTTATCGTCCTTCGAGACGACGTCGACATAGGGCTTCAGGCTCTCAATCTTCAGGCCCATTTCCGTAAGCCACGACGGCAAAAATCGCGCGATGTCCGGTTCGCCGCCCGAGCCGCGCCAATTGGCTGAGACCTCGTCCACGAACTTCTCGAAGTTCGGCGCCGGCGGCGCGAGCTTCCAGGTCTCGTAGTCGAGGTATTCATGGAAGACGAGCGAGCCGCCCGGCTTCACTGCGTCGACAAGTTTTTTCAGCGCCTCTTTCGGCCGGGGCAGGAACGCAAAGATCCAGCGCGCCCAGGCGGCGTCCGCGCCGGTCACGGGAATAGGATCGGAGACGACATCAACCTCATGCGCCTTCACCTGCGTGAACCCGCGCGCCTTCGCCTGCGCCTCCAGCGTGTCGAGGAAGCGCCGTGAGCGTTCGAGCGCATGCACTTGGCCCGTCGGCCCGACCATCTCCGCCAGATCCATCGTCGCAAATCCAGGCCCCGCGCCGAAGTCGATGACCCTGCAGCCGTCGCCAATCCGTGCGCGCGCCCAAGCGTCGAGCGCACGGGGGCGCCATACGCGATGCTGGAAGCCAAGCCGGTAGATTTCGTCGTCATGCGTGCCGAGCACGTAGTCGCGTTCCGCCATGCTTCTTCTCCTACCGCCCATATAGGTGCGCTAGGTGCGTGCGTCCCGCCGAATTCCGATTAGTTTGTCGCCCGAACTTCGGAGCGACTCATGACCGATCATTCGCGCGCGTATTCAGAAGGTTCCCTCAAAGCCAAGCTCAGCACGTTGAGCGGTCTCGACAAGCTGATCGACGCCGCCAAGCAGGTGCACGGGTTGCTGCGCGACCCGCAGACGCCAATTTGGGTAAAGGGGCTTTGCATCGCGGTGCTCGGCTATTTGATCGTGCCAACCGACGCCATCGCCGACTTCGTGCCCGTGCTCGGGTATGGCGACGATCTAGCCGCGCTCACGGCAGCGATCGCGGCAGTCGCCAACTACCTTCCGAAAGCCGCGGCCGCGAGCGACTAACCGGGGCTGTGTGAGCGCCGTCTAGCCGATCAGCCGTTTATATTCTGCTTCCGGCACGCCATAAGTGTCGCCTGCGACAGATTCCAGGCCTTTCCGGTCGACGACCCTAATCGCAGCGCGCGTCGCGCGGATCAGCCCTTTGCCTTCGAGTTCATTGAGGGCGTCGGTCACACCTGGACGCCGCACGCCCAGCATGGTCGCAATGAATTCGTGGGTGAGACGAATGTCTTCATCCTCAATCCGATCGTGCGCCATCAGCAGCCAGCGCGCCAAGCGCTCTTCGATCGTGGCGCGTCCATTGGCGAGCGCGGCTTGAGCAACCTGCGTCGCGAAGACTTGCGCGAAGCGTTGCAGCAGCGCGCGCAATGTAGCGCTTTGATCCATCGCATCGCGGACCGCTTGGGCGGCCACGCGATGACCGTGACCCGCAACTTGTATGTAAACGTCGTTGGGCGAGCGGTGGTTACCCATGATGATCGCAATGCCGGAGACGCCCTCGCGCCCGATCACGCCGGCCTCGATACGTTCTTCGCCGGATACAGCAACAACCGAGATGATGCCGCTCTCGGGAAAATAGACATAAGGAATGGTGGTGTTTGCCTGCTCAATTGTGTGTTTGAGTTCAAGCGCGAGCGGCTCTAACGCTGGGGTCAGCAGAGCGAGGTCAGAATCGCTCAAGGCTCGCAACAGGCGATTACGAAAATTCGGGGGGGACATAGTTCTCGCCTCAAGGGGCAAGAGTGTCAGACTCCCAGCCGCTCGCGCCCTAAAGAAAAGCGAACGATGCCCCGTACGTAGGCTCGTAGCATCCTGATAACAACGCCGGTCAACATGTCCGAAACCGGACGCTCGCGACCTTACTGCGACGCAAATTTCGCAAGGCACGTTGGATAAAGCGCGTGCTCAAGGTCGAGAACTCGCGCAGCAAGCGTTTCTGCCGTGTCGGTGGGCAGAATTGGCATGCGCGCTTGGCCAATGATTTCGCCCGAATCCACTGTCTCCACTACGAGATGGACAGTGCACCCGTGCTCGCTCTCGCGCGCTTCAAGCGCGCGCGCGTGCGTGTTCATGCCTGGGAACTTTGGCAGCAGAGAAGGGTGGATGTTGACCAAACGCCCGGTCCAGGCACGCACAAAAAACGGCGTCAAAACCCGCATGAACCCTGCGAGCGCGACGATCTCGATTTTGTGCTGCACCAGCAGCGCGTCGAGATCGCGCTCGAACCCTTCGCGATCTTTGCCATAGGGCTTGTGATCGAGCGCTATCGCTTCGGCGCCAGCTTCACGTGCGCGATCAAGACCAGCGGCGCCCGGCACATTCGACACGACCAGCACGATCTCATACGCGTCCTGCTCAGCATCGAGCAGTGCTTGCAGATTGCTGCCGCGCCCTGAGATCAGGACTGCAACGCGCTTCTTCGTCATGCGCTTTTCAGCACGCCGATCTTGAACGCGCCTTCGCCTGCGTTGTTCAATTTGGCGACGACGTCATCGGCCTTCGAAGGCTCGACAATCAGAATCATCCCGATGCCGAGGTTGAACGTGCGGCGCATGTCGGCTTCCGGCACGCCACCGGTCGACTGCAGCCAGTCGAACACGGCAGGGCGCTTCCACGCGCTCCAGTCGAAATCCGCCTCCAAATGATCCGGCAGCGCGCGCGGCGTATTCTCGACCAAGCCACCGCCAGTGATATGCGCCGCGCCCTTGGCGAGCTTTGCGTCGAATATCGGCTTCAGCGCCTTCGCGTAAATGCGCGTAGGCGTGAGTAGCGCTTCGGCCAAAGTCTTGCCGGGTGCAAACGGCGCTGGCGCATCCCATGCAAGCGCTGAACGCTCGACAACCTTCCGAACGAGCGAATAGCCGTTCGAGTGCGGACCACTTGATGCGATGCCCACGATCACATCGCCCGCCTGCATCTCATCGACGCGCGGCAGCAGTGTCCCACGCTCGGCCGCTCCAACCGAAAATCCCGCGAGGTCGTAATCCCCCTTCGCGTACATGCCCGGCATTTCGGCTGTCTCACCGCCCGCCAATGCGGCACCAGCTTGGCGGCAGCCTTCGGCGATTCCGAGCACAACCTTAGCGGCTTCCTCGGCGTTGAGTTTGCCGGTGGCGTAATAGTCGAGGAACATCAGTGGCTCGGCGCCTTGTGCGGAAAGGTCGTTCACGCACATCGCTACCAGGTCGATGCCGACGGTCTCGTGGCGGCCGCTTTCAATGGCGATCTTCAGCTTGGTTCCGACACCATCGGTGGTTGCAAGGAAGATGGGATCCTTGAAACCGGCCGCTTTAGGGTCGAATGCAGCGGCAAATCCGCCCAGAGCGGCTTCCGCGCCTGGCCGGGCTGTGGATTTCGCGGCCGGCTTGATGAGATCGACCAAACGTTCGCCTTCGTCGATATCGACTCCAGCGTCTCTATAGGTCAGGGCGTTAGTTCCCGGGGTATTGGTCACGTCATGAGTCCAGATGCCGCCACATTGATAGGCGATTCCGCGCCGGGTAGGGTCTTCCGACACCGAGGTTTCTGTATGAAAGCCACGCCTTTGGCAGCGATTGCCGCTGTTTTTCTAGCGGCCTTGTGCGCGTTCGCGCCCGGCCCGGCAAGCGCCCAGGGGCGCGACAATGTTTACGCCGTCGCCGGGGTGCGTGTGGATGAAACCGCTGCAAACGCTGCGGCCGCGCAACAAGCCGGATTGGCCGCGGCCCAGCGGGTCGGGTTCGAGCGCCTCGTCCGCCGCCTCACCATTCCTGACGAGTTGACCGCCCGAGGCATCCCGCAAGTCGAACCCTCCACGCTTGAGCGCCTCGTCTCCAGCGTTGACGTCGAAGAAGAGCGCCGTTCTGGCACTCGCTACATCGGCCGCCTCACCGTGCGCTTCGATCCCTCAGGTGTCCGCACGCTATTGCGCCAATTCAATCTCACTGTCGTCGATACCCGCACCGCGCCAGTTCTGGTGGCGCCGCTGGTCGCAGCCGGCACAGCGGAAGAGACCGCCGCGATCTGGCGTGAAGTCTGGGCCACTGGCGGCTTCGGCGACGAACTCGTCCCGCTCGCGACGGCGCCGGCCGAACTTCAGGCCGCCCCGGCTTGGGCGACCGCTCAGCCCTTCGCGCAATCCGCCGCCGCCGCCTCGGCGCTCTACGCAACGCTACGCGTACAGGGCGGGACAGCAACCGCCACGCTCGTCGAAGTCGACGCCAACGCCACCCGCCAGCGCGGCGAAGTCACCGCCCGCATCAACGGCGAAGACGCAAACGCCGTTCGCGCCGCACTCGCTTCGCTCGCCGACCAAGCCAGCCTCCGCGTTCAGAACGATTGGAAAGGCCGCATCGCCACTGGTGGCGGTCAACGCGGCCGCATCTCGGCATCTGCGCTCTATACGAGCCAAGCGCAGTGGGAGCAGATCAAGGATGCGCTCGAAGGCGCCGCTCAAACGCTGATCTCGGAAATCCGCATCGAAGCGGTTGGCCGTCAGGGCGCGTTGGTCTCGTTCTCGTTCGTAGGCGATCAAGGCCAGCTAGCCGCCGAGTTGCAGCGGCGCGGCGTTGCCCTCGCCGACACAGCGCAGGGCGCGACCCTGCGGGTCGCCGCGAGGTAGTTCCGCCGGCGATGGACCAGCCCCGTCTGTTCGAGTTCCGCATGGGCGATCGCTCGCCCGAAAAGCTGGTGGTGGCTGAAGCAAACCGCGATGCGGCCAAGCTATTGACCGATTGGCGCATGTGGCCGGGCGGCGCTCTGGCGCTCGCCGGTCCGTCCGGCGCCGGCAAAACCCACCTCGCGCTCGCCTGGGCGCACGAAGCCAAGGCCCGGCAGATCTCGGCGCTCGCCGTCGCCGAGGACGCCGCCGCCATCTTCAAGGAAGCCGATGGCCGCCTCCTGATCGACGACGCCGACCGCGAACGGGACGAGGCGATGTTCTGGCGCGTTCTCGATCTTGCCCGCACCCAGCGCGGCGCGGTGCTGTTGGTTGGGGCAAGCGCGCCTTCGACCTGGCCCGCCCAAATCCCCGATCTCCGCTCGCGGCTCGCATCTTTACCGGTCGCTAAGCTTGGTGAGCCCGATGAAGCGCTGATGGACGTGGTTTTGCGCCGCATTTGTCGCGAACAATTCATCCAATTGAGCGATGATGCCGCCAAATACCTCGTGCGCAGGCTCCCGAGGACCTTCGCTGCGGCCCAGGCTTGGGCGGCGGCATTGGACGAGGAGCTGGTGCGCGGGGCCAAACCTGTGACGACAGTGATCGCAAAGCGAGCGCTGGAAAAGATGCAGGCGCGCTGGGCTGGTGGAGACGGTTAACAGATGGCGAAGCCGCGTAGAAAAACGCGCGCCACGGCGCAGAAGACGTCGTCGTTGCTCGATGATCCCAAACGTTTCATCAACCGCGAGCTCGCATGGCTCGCCTTCAACACGCGTGTCCTGGAAGAGGCCGAGAACGACAAGCATCCGCTGCTTGAGCGTCTGCGTTTTCTCTCCATCTCCGCGTCCAACCTCGACGAATTCTACATGGTCCGCGTCGCCGGCTTGCACGAGCAAGTGAAGGCGGGGGTCACGGTTCTGAGCCTTGACGGCTTGACGCCGAGCGAGCAGCTCGCCCGCATTCATGCCGCCGCCACCGCGCTCATGGAACGCCAGCAAGATCGCTGGCGCACGTTGCGTGTCGAAATGCGCGCCGCGGGCATTTCAGTGCTCGATCCCGACGAAGTCACGAGTGAAGAGCGCCGCTTCTTGAAGCCGCTCTTCATGGCGGAAGTCTTCCCACTGTTGACGCCGCTTGCGGTCGATCCCGCCCACCCGTTTCCATTCATCCCGAACCTGGGTTTCGCCATTGCGCTGAAGTTGAAGCGCAAGGGCGACGGTCGTGCGCTGAACGCGCTGATCCCCGTGCCCAGCCAAGTCGCGCGCTTTATCGACGTGACGCTCGCGCATCCGCAAACCGACCTCGCGCCTGGCGATCGCCCGCAACGCCGGTTCCTCACGCTCGAAAACACCATCCCGCTCTTCCTGGATGAGCTGTTCCCTGGCTACATCGTTGAAGCACAGGGTCCGTTCCGCGTTGTCCGCGACAGCGATATTGAAATTCAGGAAGAGGCCGAAGATCTCGTGCGCGAGTTCGAAGCGCGCCTAAAAGAGCGCCGCTTGGGTGATATCGTGCGGTTGAAAGTTGAAGCGTCGATGCCGGAGGACCTTCGCGCCTTCATCGCACGCGAGATCGAGGCCGATGCGCGCGCCGTGCACATCGTCGACGGTATGCTCGGCCTTGCGGCGCTTTCGGCGCTGGTCAACGAAGACCGTCCCGAACTAAAATTTCCGCGCTTTGAATCACGCTTCCCAGACCGGATCAAAGATTTTGGCGGCGACACCTTCGCCGCCATCCGCGCCAAGGACATCCTGGTCCACCACCCGTTCGAATCGTTCGACTCGGTCGTCCAATTTGTGCGCCAAGCTGCGGCTGATCCTGCCGTCGTCGCCATCAAGCAGACGCTCTATCGCACCTCGCGGGATTCACCGATCGTTGCGGCTTTGGTGGCTGCCGCCGAAGCCGGCAAGAACGTCACCGCGTTGATCGAACTCAAAGCTCGCTTCGACGAAGAGACTAACCTTCACGTCGCGCGTAAGCTCGAAAGCGCAGGCGCTTCGGTCGTCTATGGCTTCGTCGACTTCAAAACCCACGCGAAAGTTAGCCTCGTCGTGCGCCGCGAGCCTGAGGGCTTGCGCAGCTATACGCATTTCGGCACCGGCAATTATCATCCGGTGACCGCGCGCATCTATACCGACCTCTCGCTGTTCACCTGCGATCCCGCATTTGGCCGCGACGCCAACCGGCTGTTCAATTTTGTCACCGGTTATGCGCGTCCGGCGCAGCTCGAAAAGATTGCGATGTCGCCAATCAATTCGAAGGCGACTTTGTTGGAGCTCATCGATGATGAGATCGAGCATGCACGCGCCGGTCGCGGCGGCTCCATCTGGGCCAAGCTCAACGCGCTTGTGCATCCTGAGATCATCGATGCGCTTTACCGCGCTTCCAACGAAGGCGTGAAGATCGACCTCGTTGTGCGCGGTATCTGCTGCCTGCGCCCTGGCGTTGCCGGTATGAGCGAGAACATCCGTGTCAAATCGATCGTCGGGCGTTTCCTCGAACATTCCCGCATCGTCTGTTTCGGCAGCGGAGCGAAATTGCCCAACCCGCAGGCCAAGGTCTTCATTTCCTCCGCCGACTGGATGCCACGGAATCTCGAACGGCGTGTCGAAGTCCTTTGCCCGGTTGAAAATCCTACCGTACATCAGCAAATTCTCGACCAGATCATGGTCGCGAACCTCAACGACGAGGCGCAATCCTGGTACATGGACCAGGATGGGGTATTCACACGGGTCGATGTTTCAAAGCTGCCGGACGAACCCTTTAGCGCGCACAATTACTTTATGCGCAACCCGAGCCTCTCGGGCCGCGGACGTGCGGGCAAAGGCGATGCGCCTGCCGCGTTCGATCACATCGGCGCGCGCCGCACGTCATAAGCTGAGTACCGAACAATGACCTCGCGGACGCTTCGCGACGGTCAGGAAGCCGCCGTCATCGACGTCGGCTCAAACTCCGTGCGTCTTGTCGTATATCGCATCGATGGCCGTGCGATGACGCCGATCTTGAACGAGAAGGTCATGGCTGGTCTCGGCCGTGACGGCGCCAGGACCGGCGCGCTCTCGAAGGATGGCGTCGAGCAAGCCATCCGCGCGCTCCGTCGCTTCGCGACTCTGATCGACGCAATGCAGATACAAGATGTCTTTGCCGTCGGTACTGCCGCTGTGCGCGAAGCCAAGGACGGACGCGAGTTCGCCGCGCGGATGGAAGCCGAAAGCGGCATCAAGCTTCGTATCCTCAGCGGCGAAGACGAAGCGCGTCTTTCAGCGCTCGGCGTCAGTGCAGGCGCGCCTGACGCGAAGGGCATTGTTGGCGACCTCGGCGGCGCCAGCCTTGAACTCATTGAGATTGGTCCGAAGGGCGTCGGCCGCGGCGAGACGTTTCCGCTCGGCGCTCTCACGCTCATGGATGGCGGCGAATTCGATTACGCAAAGATCAGCAAGCAGGTCGAGCAGGTGCTCGATCGGACCAAGCTGCTGGGCAAGCGCGGCGGCGATTTCTACGCGGTCGGCGGCGCTTGGCGTGCGTTAGGCCGCATCGATATCGCGCTCACCAATCACCCGCTCGGCGTGCTGCATCATCACCAGATGAGCCGCAGCGAAGTGCTCAAAGTCGTCGATGCCGTGCGCAAGCAAAGCAAGCGATCACTCGAACGCTTGGAAGAATCCACAGCCAAGCGCGCCGAGACTTTGCCGTACGCGGCGGTGGTGCTCGAAAGCGTCATGCAAGCTGGGCAGTTCGATCGCGTGGTCCTGTCGGCGTTTGGTCTGCGCGAGGGCGTGTTGCTCGAGCGGATGAGCGAAGAAGCGCTTGCGATCCATCCTTTGATCGCCGCCGCCGAAGCGCTCGCCGGCCGCTGGATACGCACGCGCGCGTTCGGGCAGGCGCTCGAGGAATGGCTCGCGCCGATCTTCGCGAGCCAGCCCAACGTCTTCCCGAAGAAGCGCGAAGAATTGCTTCGCGGCGCCGCAGCGCGGCTTGCCGATGTCGGCGGCCCGCTTCATCCCGATCAGCGCGTCGAGGTGATGTTCGACCTCATCCTGCGCGCGCCGCTCGCAGCCATCAACCATGAAGAGCGCGCGTTCCTCGCCGCCGCCATTCATCACCGCTACACGAAGGCGGCGCCTCGCCATGCCGATGCCTACATGCGGCTCCTCAGCGACGAGCGCCAAGCCGCAGCCGCCGCTTTGGGCGCGGCGCTGCGCCTCGGCGCCGATCTTTCTGGCCGCAGCGAGCCGCTTTTGGCCGCAGTCGAGGTCGAGGCGGTTGACGGCAGGCTGGTGCTTCGGGTCAAGAAGAAGGTAGCTCACCTCATTACCGAGACGGTGCAGCGGCGCCTGGATTTCGTCGCCGCCGCTTTGGGCCTGACCCCGGAGACAAAAATTCTATGAGCGATACCCCGCCTGACCGCCTCTCGGTCGATCCCGAGAGCCCGTTCCACGACGCAGCGCTGTTGGAGCGCGGCGTCGGCGTCCGCTTCAACGGCAACGAGAAAACCAATTGCGAAGAATACTGCGTCAGCGAGGGCTGGGTCCGCTTAGCGGTAGGCAAGACGCTCGACCGCAAGGGCAAGCAACTCACCATCAAGTATAGCGGCAAGGTCGAACCCTATTTTCAGGATCTCCCCAAGGAGGGCTGATCCGCGACTGGCGTACACGCCCGTGCTATGAGCCGCTCCAACATGGCGGAACCCCAGTGACCGACACGTGACCGAGGAACTCGGACCCCGGAAGCTCGCGGCGATCATGTCGATCGACGTGGCTGGTTATTCGGCGATGTCCGAAGTGGATGAGGCGGAAGCGCTCGCCATGGTGACGCGCTTGCGTGGCGTGCTCGAAGGCGCTGCGCTGGTGCACGGCGGACGCATCTTTAACACCGCCGGCGATGGTTTCATGCTCGAGTTTTGTAGCGCCGCCGGCGCGCTCGCGGCGGTTGAGGTGGTGTGGTCCGGCTTCGAACGCCGTAGCGTTCGCGTTGGTGTCCATGTCGGCGACGTGATGCAGGCGCAAAATGGCGACCTGCTGGGCCACAGCGTCAACGTCGCAGCCCGCTTGCAGCAATTGGCCAAGCCCGGCGTGGTGATGGTGTCGACAGACGTTCAGCGCGCCGTGCGCGGCGCGTTGGCGAGGCGGCTTCATCCGGCGGGCGCCGTGCACCTGGATAAGATGAGCGAGACAATCGACATCTTCACGCTCGAAACCGTCGCGGCGCAGCGCGCGCGCGTCCGCAAACCGGATCCGGTGCTGGTGGTGTTGCCCTTTGACAATGAAAGCTACGCGGCGGAGATGACCTACTTCTCCGATGGTGTCGCCGACGAGATCATCTCGACGCTGCTGCGCCAATCGAAGATCAAAGTCATCGGCCGCGTCTCGGCGTTCCAATTCCGCGGTGACCTCAAGCGCGAAGCCGCCGCCGCCCTCAAAGCCAGCCACGTGCTCGATGGCTCGGTGCGGTTGAGCGGCGACAATATGCGCGTCAGCGTCCAATTGATCGACGCAGCCAATGGCGTGGCGTTGTGGAGCGAACGCTACGACGGCAACCGCAACGACGCGTTCGCGCTCGAAGACGAAATCGCCGCCAAGGTCGCGGGCTCGCTGCGCCGGTCGCTGGCGCAGTCCGATCGCGCCGCCAATCCCGTCAATCCTGCCGCTTACGATCTTTATCTCCGCGCCCGCCAGATTTGGCTGATGATGAGCGACATCGAGGAGGATCAAGCCGCGATCCTGCTCGAACGCTGTGTCACCCTTGCGCCGGATTTTGCCGACGCGTGGGCGGTGCTCGCCAGTGTCCGCGCATTACTGCTGCCGCGAGACCGTGATGTCATCGGCACGCCCACGCATGACGCCGCACTGGCCGCCGCACAACGCGCGCTCGAACTCGATCCCGATTGCGCGCAAGGCTTCGCGGCGCTCTCGCTTTTGAAGCCGGCCTTCGGCGCCCACGCCGAAAAGCTGTTTCTGGTGAACGAAGCGCTGAAGCGCACGCCGAACGATCCCTCGTTGCATGTCGCGCGCGCCGCGTGGCTCTACAGCGTCGGGCGGCTGAAGGACGCCGCACGCGCGTTGGAAATCGCGAGTTTGCTTGATCCACTCGGGCCCGCCGTCGAGGGCCTGCGCGCCAGCTTGCTAACAGCGCGCGGCGAAGTCGAAACCGCCCGCGAAATCGTAAGCGCTGCGTGGGCGCGGTGGCCGGATTCGCCCTTCACCTGGTATCTGATGTGGGCGCTACTTTGCGCCGCGGGTCAGCCCGACGAAGCTGAAAAACTTGCAGCGCCTGGCGTTCCGCCGCGACGCGCCGTCACCGAACGTGACGTCGATGTCTTGCGCGATTACGTGCGGCTGCTCCGGCTCGAAGCTGGCGACCGCAGCAAGGCGTGCGAGCATTTGCTCGACGAGCTTGAGCGTGGCGATGGCCCGTTGGCGATTTCGACCTGGATGTTTGCCGCCAGCCACGGCTGCGCCGAACGGGCCTTTGACGTGATGGATGCGGCACTCGATAAGGGCCGTGAACTCAAGGCCGATAATCACGACTCGTTCGGCATGGCCCGCGCGCAATCGCCGTTGCAGCTTTTCGTCAGCACCGGTGGCGCGCCGGCGTGGCAAAATCCGCGCTTTGCCAAACTCTGCGCGCGTCTTGGTCTCGCCCAATACTGGATTGAGACCAAGAAGTGGCCTGACTGCGCCGCAGAGGCGCCATACGATTTCAAAGCCGCCTGTATCGCTGCAATCGCTTCTTTGGCGTAGTTCGTCGCATTGCAATCAACGTGAAATAGCCGCGCGTGATGAGGTGGCGCCGAATGGGAACAGCCATGCGTATCACCTTAGCCTTAGCCGGCGCGTTGGCGCTTGTTGGATGTCAAACCGCCGCAGGCTGCGCCGCTAGCCGCGCAGCCCCTACCGGCAAGCCTGCAGAGCGCGGCCGAACGCAGCCGCGCGCCGGGCATTGTCGCTGCGATCATTCGCGACGGCCACGTCGAGCAGGCGTTTGCCTGGGGCGGCGCAGCCTGCGACGGTTCGGGCGTCGCGGATATCGAAGCATCCTATGAGATCGGTTCGATCTCCAAGCACATCACGGCCGTGGCGCTCTTGCAGCTTTGGGAGCGCGGCCAGGCAAATCTCGACGCGCCCGTCAGCACCTATCTCGATGACCTCCCTGAGGCCTGGCGCCCGGTGACGTTGCGCCAACTGCTCACACACACCGGTGGTGTGCCGGACTATGAGGAGGCCGGCGGCTATGGCGTCTACGAAACATCGCCGACGCCTGCGCAAGTCTATGCCATCGTCGCCGATCGCCCGCTCGATTTTGAGCCCGGCACGCGCTGGTCCTATTCAAACACCGGTTACTTCCTGTTGAGCCAAGTCGTGCAGCGCGTGAGCGGCGAGCATTTTGGCGACTATCTGCGCGCGCATGTGTTCGAGCCGCTCGGCATGCAGCACACCTTCATGGGCGGCTACGCGCCCCAAAATGTGGCGCTCGCCCAAGGCTGCAAACCGGGTGAGACACCCGATGCGGCGCGCATCGGCGTCCGCCCGATCACCGAAGCCAGCACGTTCGGCGCCGGTGGTATCTCTTCCACGCTTGCCGATTGGGCGCTTTGGGATGACGCGCTCCACGACGGCCGCGTTCTCTCGTCGCGCGCGATGGAGCTGTTGTTCACCACCCAGCGCCTCAGCGACGGCTCGGACACAGGCTACGCGTTCGGCATGTTCCGCAACGAGTATCGCGGTTTGCCCCGGCTCACGCACAGTGGTCAGACGCAAGGCTTCAGCGCCAATTACGAACACTTTCCCGATCGCGACGTTTCGATGGTCTTGTTCGCCAACACGTATGGCGCGCGTCTGGGCGGCGTTGCGCGCGGGCTCGAAATGAAGGCGATGCCGGATCTGAGTTACGGCCGCCTGAGCGTGCCCGCCGATCCCGATCCACAGCTCACCGCCAATACGCGCCGCGCACTGCGCCAGATCGGGTTGGCCGAGCAGCCGCTGGATTTGCTTTCGCCCGAGGTCCGCGCCGCCGCCACAGATCCGCAGTCGGCTTCGGCCATCGCGCCGTTGCGGCCGCACGCCGAGAATGCCGATCAGGTCGTCTTTCTGCGCGCGGACCCGCCCGACGGCGAGTACACGCGCTACATCTACAAGTCGGTGATCGACGGCGAGACAAGCTATCTCTTGTTTACCTGGCAGCAGGGTCTGCTTGCTGGCCTCCGCATCGAGGACGAATAGGCCGCTTAGACGGCGTCGACGCTGACTTTGCCGTCCTTCAGCTTCAGCGCGAGCTTGCCGTGCTTCAGCGCAAGGGCGCGTTCGCCGAACACTTCGCGCCGCCAACCTTTAAGCGCCGGCACGTCGGCATTGTCGTCGGCGGCAATCGACTCTACCTCCGGCGCCGACGCAATCAGACGCGGCGCCACGTTGTGACGATCCGCTTCAAAGCGCAGCAACACCTTCAGCAATTCGACAGTCGGCCCAAGTCCCGACGGCAGCGGCGGTGGCCGCTCGTATTTATAGATTGGCCGGTCCGGATCGTTGAAGGCCCGTTCCAGCGCCTGGATCAGTTCGCCGGCCGCGCGTGAATTGCCGAAGCCGCGCGGCACCGCGCGCATGCGATCGAAATCGGCGGCGTTCTTCGGGCGTTGCTCGGCGATCTCATAGAGCGCTTCGTCTTTCACGACCCGCCCGCGCGGCACGTCGCGTGCTTGTGCTTGGCGTTCACGCCACGCCGCCGCGACCTGCAATCCGAGTACGTAATCCGCCGTCGTCTTGCGCAGCTTCAGCCGGTTCCACGAATTTTCTGGCGTCGTGTCGTAAATCGTTGGATCGAGCAGATAGTCATGCTCTTCGTCGAGCCATGAGAGGCGGCCCTCGGCCTCGAGCTTGGCGTGCATGCGCGGATAGATATCGCTGAGGTGCGTCACGTCTGCGAGTGCATATGTGAGTTGCGCTTCCGAGAGCGGCCGGCGGCTCCAATCGGTGAAACGTGAGGACTTGTCCAAACGCCGCTTCAAAATCTGCTGTACCAGCGCATCGTACGCGACCGTGTCGCCATACCCGCACGCCATAGCCGCGATCTGTGTGTCGAACACGGGATGCGGAAGCCGGCCGCTGATCTTCAGAAAGATTTCGAGGTCTTGGCGCGCCGCGTGGAAGACCTTCAGCACTTTCTTGTTCGCCATCAACTCCATGAAAGGCGCAAGCGCCAAGCCTTCAGCGAGCGGATCAATCACGGCCTCAACGCCGCCCGGCGCCGCCGCCTGGATCAGGCACAGCTTGGGCCAGTACGTGATCTCGCGCATGAACTCTGTGTCGACCGCGATGTAGGGCTGCTGCGCCATTTCCTGGCACAGCGCCTCCAAGTCTTCGGTCTTGGTGATGACGCGCATTAGGGCTGGTTGGTCCGCGCCGGGGCTGTGGTCAAGCATCGAGGGACGTCCAGCGGTATTATTCCGGAACCGGCGCCGAAGCGGCTGCGGGCTGGGTGAAGCCTTCGGCCATAATCCCACGCGAAACGAGATCGCGCAGGTAGGTGTCGTCATGCGCGGGAACCAACACGAGGCCCGGGTTCGCTTCGGCCACGTCATGCAGCGCGCGCAACTGACGGAGCACGTCAGCGCGGCCCGGATCGACGCCCGGCATCATCCAAGTGATGAACCGGGGCCGTCCGCGCAGATGTTCGACGCTGCCGATCACCCACGCGATGTCGCCGATGAAGAGATATTCGCGTGCGGCGGTCTTGGCGTAGATCAGGATAGTGCCGGGCGAATGACCGGGCATCGCCACAGCGACAATGCCTGGCGCAATGCGTTGCGGACGCGTCAAATCCATCGTGGCGATGTTGGCGATCTCTGGCGCGAGTTGGCCGTTCGGCGCATGCACGGGCAGGCCACGCAATTGCTCCGGTGTCAGATTAAGGTGTGGTGCAATCGCTGCCGGCTCGGGATGGCGCGCAATTGCCATGACGTGATCGAGATGCTCGTGCGTGATCATTACGTTTTGCGCGCGTGTCATCGCGGCCAGCACGTGCTCATAGGTTTGCTCCGAGAAGCTGCCTTTGCCTTGCGACATTTGTTCGAGCGTGGCGCGATCGACGGCGCCATCGATGATCGTGTCACCTGCAGGGCCGACGACCTGAAACGAATTGTAGGAAAGCGTGCGCTGACCATCGAAGGCGCCGGATTCAACCGCGAAGCTAGGCGCCTTGCTCTCACCGACGAACTCGATGTTCACGGCGGTTGGCAGCGCCTCTGGCGCATCGTTGGCCACGAGTTCGCGATAGGCGGCAATGTCGACGAGGTCGTCTGCATCAGCTGGCGCGCTTGCATCGAGCGCCGCCCACCAAAAGAATGCAGCCAGCGCCGCGAGTACAATGCCGATCCCAGCCAGCCACTTCATACCAGTCCCCCTCCGGCGTCTTCCCTTGGACCAGATAGCACGATCTTCATCTGGTCAGCCGGAAATGGTTTCGCCAAGGCCATTGCATCCTCGGTCGAGCCCTCAAGCCACGTATCGATGTCGCCTCCCGTCAGCATCACCGGCATGGCTTCCGTATGGATAGGGCGCGTGAGCTCGTTAGCGTCGGTGGTGAGGATCGCAAACAGCAGGTGCGTTGCCTCCTCCTTGCCGCGCATGCCAGTCCAAGGTCGCCAGATACCGGCGAAACAGAAGAGCGGGCGGTCATCGCTAAGCCCAAACCAGTGGGCGACCGTGGGTGTGGTGTCTGTGTATTCCACAAAGCTGGTCGCTGGGACCACGCAGCGAAACCGCGGATCCTCGAGCCAGCCGCGCCAGTAGTTGGATTTGAGATTGCGCACATTGGTCACCGGCCGCTTGCCGCCGCCGGCGGGCGGAAATCCCCAGCGCATCATCACCACTTCGCGTAGGCCGTCTTTCGAATTGCCGACGACCGGCGCCATCTGATCCGGGAAAATCGCAGGCAGCGGCGGCTGTTTCCGGTGCGGTCGCGCATGGCCCGAGTGTAGGCCACGAGCGCTTCGCGCGATTTAGTCATGGAATAGAGGTTGCACATAAGGAGGGCTATTTTGCCGGGACGCCCCGCGCCTTGACAAGTCGGCTAGCCCCATGCGCTTTCCGCGCGAATTGTGTCCGGCCTTCTGACTCGGGCGCACTTGGAGTGAACCATGCACGCTTACCGTTCCCACACTTGCGGCGCCCTCCGTCCGGCCGATGCCGGTAAGGACGTGCGCCTGGGCGGATGGGTGCATCGCAAGCGCGACCTGGGCGGGCTGTTGTTCGTCGACTTGCGCGACCATTACGGCATCACCCAACTGGTGATTAATCCGGGTTCGCCCGCGTTTGCGTTGTTTGAGCGCGTGCGCGCCGAGACCGTGGTGCGGGTCGATGGCAAGGTGGTCGAGCGCGCCAAAGATACTGTGAACGCTGATCTTTCCACCGGCGCCATCGAAATCCGTGTTGAAGACGTCGAAGTGCTGGGCACGGCGGAAGAACTGCCGCTGCCGGTGTTTGGCGCTCCGGACTATCCGGAAGAGATCCGCCTGAAGTACCGCTTTCTCGATCTGCGCCGTGACAAGTTGCACAAGTCGATCCTGTTGCGCAGCCAAGTGATTGCCTCGCTTCGCCGCCGCATGATCGATCAGGGCTTCACGGAATTTCAGACGCCGATCTTGACAGCCTCTAGTCCGGAAGGCGCGCGCGACTTCCTGGTGCCGTCGCGGCTGCATCCGGGGAGGTTCTACGCGCTGCCGCAAGCGCCGCAGCAATTCAAGCAGCTGCTGATGGTGGCGGGCTTCGATAAGTATTTCCAAATCGCGCCATGCTTCCGTGACGAAGACGCCCGCGCCGACCGCTCGCCCGGCGAGTTTTACCAACTCGATTTCGAGATGAGCTTCGTCACGCAGGAGGACGTGTTCAACGCTATCGGCCCAGTGCTGGCCGGCGTGTTTGAGGAGTTCGGCAACGGCAAGCGCGTCACGCCCGCCAACGAATTCCCGCGTATTCCGTATGCGGAAGCGATCTCGAAGTACGGCTCGGACAAGCCGGACTTGCGCAATCCGCTGGTGCTGCAGGATGTTAGCGACCATTTCCGCGGCGGTGGTTTTGGTCTCTTCGCGCGTTTTCTTGAAAAGCCGAACAACGCCGTGTGGGCTGTGCCCGCGCCGAACGGCGGCTCGCGCGCCTTTTGCGACAAGATGAATTCATGGGCGCAAAGCGAAGGCCAACCGGGCCTTGGCTACATTTTCTGGCGTGAAGGCGAAGAAGGCGGTGCAGGGCCGATCGCCAAGAATATCGGACCGGAGAAGGCCAACGCAATTCGTGAACAGCTTGGTTTGAAGGTTGGCGACGCGGCGTTCTTTGTCGCGGGTGATCCGAGTGTGTTCTACAAGTTTGCGGGCCTTGCACGAAACAAGGTCGCCGATGAACTCAACCTCGCCGACAAGGACCAGTTCAAGTTTTGCTGGATCGTCGATTTCCCGATGTACGAGTGGAGCGAGGAAGAGAAGCGGATCGACTTCTCCCACAACCCGTTCTCGATGCCGAACTACGACCACGAGCAATTTTTGAAGCTTGATCTGCACGATCGCGCGACAATCGAAACGATCACGGCGTTCCAGTACGACATCGTCTGCAACGGCGTTGAGCTTTCATCGGGCGCCATTCGGAATCACAAGCCAGAGATCATGATCAAAGCCTTTGAGATCGCGGGTTATGGTCGCGAAGTTGTCGAAGAAAAGTTCGGCGGCATGCTGAACGCCTTCCGCTACGGCGCGCCGCCGCATGGTGGATCGGCGCCGGGTGTGGACCGCATTGTCATGCTACTCGCCGGCGTCGACAATATCCGCGAAGTCATCGTCTTTCCGTTCAACCAGCAAGCTCAAGACCTGATGATGAACGCGCCAGGCGAAGTGACGCCGAAGCAGCTGAAGGAGCTGCACATCCGGGTGGCCGAGGCGCCGAAGAGCTAGTCGCAGCGCCCGACGCTGAAGCCGCGCGGGAGACGCGTTCGCCGGTCGCCGCAAGCTTTATCCAGTTGCGCTTGCGTGAGCCCGCGCGCGCTGCGGAGATCGGCGCCAGAGAGGTCGGCGTCTTCCAAATTCATGCTGGTGACGTCGGCGTGGGCGAAATTGGCGCGGGTGAAATCGGCCCCGCGTGCGTCAGCTTGCGCCATGCGAGCCCGGTCGAAGCGGGCGTGTGGGCAGGAAGCGTCGATCAAACGCGTGCGGGTGAGATCGGCTTGCGTGAAATTGGCGCCGCTAAACTCGGAATGCGAACCGTCCGCCCGGGCCAACACCGCGTTCGAGAAGTTGCTGCGGCTGAAGTTTGAATTGGTCATTCGTGCGCCGGTAAGAATGCGGCCGGAAAGATCGCAGTCTTCGCAAACGCCGCCATAGGCGGGGGCCATATCGACGCGCGCCTCTGCGCCGAACGGCCAGAAGGCCGAAGCCTGGCTGGCCGAAACCGCCCCGATGGCGGCTACCGCGAACACGGCGAAGCGCAATTGTGTCAGCACGGCGCCGAGTTAGGCGCCCTCAAGAATTCTCGCCAGTGAATATGCAGTAAGCGAGAATTGTTACTGGTTGTTACCGCAGGCGGGAATAGTCATCCCGGCGGGCAAAGTGGTCGTCGCGTCGCCACAAGCAGTATTCAGCTGCGCTTGGCTAAGACCGATGGCGGTCGCCATTTCCGCACCCGAGAAGTTCGCGCCCGTGAGCACAGCGCCGCCCATGCGCGCGCCGCCGAGATAGGCGCCCACGAACGTCGTGCCTTCAAGATTGGTGTCGCTGAGGTCGGCGCTCGAAAGACGCGCGCCGAAAAAGTTCGTCAACGACATGTTGGCGCCGTGAAAGCGCGTGCGATCGGCCGTAGCGAGCGAGAAGTCAGCTTGGCGAATGCGCGCGCTGGTGAAGTTGCGGCCAGCCACGGATTGATAAGCCAAGCTAATTTGAAAGAGGTCGCAACCCGCGCACGAGGCGCCGCTACGGACGCGCCCCGCGATCGCGTCGCGCTCTGCTTGGTTGGTGATCGGGCCGCCAGTGGCGGACGGAGCTTGCGCGAAAGCGGGCGTCGTTAACGCAAAAAGGCAAGCAATCAACGCGGCGCGTCTCATATCGGCGCAACTCCTAATCCAGTTGGGGTGATCGTCGCACGAGACGGGCCAAGCAGGTGCGCCGACGTCCGGCTGCATCTGTTTACCTCCAACCGCGCATCCAGAGGCCAAGGCCGTTGGAGCGGTCGGAGGATCCGGATGGCGTCTCTAGAACTGAAGGGCGTGGGCAAAGCCTACGGCCGCAAACGCGTGCTGCAGGATGTATCGCTGAGGTTTGAGCCGGGGCTGACATTGCTGGTGGGCCCGAGCGGCGCGGGCAAGTCGACGTTGCTGCGGCTGATCGCGACGGCGGAGCGGCCGAACCAGGGCTCGCTTTTGTGGAACGGCAGTAGCGGGCGCGGCGCTTTGCGCAAGACACTTGGCTATGCGCCACAAGCAGTCGATCTGCCGGATGATCTGACAGCGCGAGAGTTTGCGCTGCACATCGCAGCGCTCAAGGGGCTGAACCTTGCCCAAGCCGACAAGCAATTTGGCGCGATCACGGACGCGATCGGCCTGCACGCGGACATTAACAACAGGATCGCAAGTTTTTCTGGCGGCATGCGTCGGCGGCTGATTTTCGCGCAAGCGTTGCTGGGGGAGCCGCAAGTGCTGGCGCTCGATGAGCCAACGGCAGAATTGGACGGCGAAACCGCACGCAAGCTCAGCGCGCTCATCGTTGAGCGCGCTAAGGGAGCCATCGTGGTGGTGACCACGCACTTGGCGGATGAATTGGCGCCCGATGCGCGGGCGGTGTTGCGGGTTGAAGGCGGGCGCGTTGCGCCGTCGCCGGCGCGCGTGCTGGAGAGCCAAGCGTGACCGCGGCTGTGATATCGGGCTCGTCGCTGACGACGTCATTGCTGCGTTATGGGCGAAGCCGCGCGCTGTGGTTGATGCTGCTCGTGGCGCCAGTTGGCGCGCGCTACATGCTGCCATTCGAGGATGGCGGCGGCATCAAGATCGCAGTCGGCAATGCGCTGCCGGTGATGACCTCACCGTTTCTGGGCGTTTCACTCGGGATCGTGGTGTCGACGTTGGTGGCGCCGATCATGTGGCTTTATCTGCGCTCGAACACAACACGCCGTCAGCCCTGGCAAGTTGAAGAAGTGAGCGCAGGATCCCGTGTGGCGATTGCGCTCGGCCGGTTCGCTGCGGATGTGTGCGTGTTGTTGGGTATTCTCGCCGCGCTCAATCTCGCGGGTCTGTATCTGGCGACATTTATGCTTCGGGGCGATGCGCTCGACATGGGCGAATTGAGCTTTGCGCTCTGGGTTGTCGCAGGTCCGGCTTTAGTTGGGTTGGCGGCATTGCGGATTTTGTTCGATGCGCGACCGCTATTGCGCTCGGGCTTTGGCGACTTTGCCTATTTTTGTACGTGGATCGGATCGCTCATCGCGCCGATCGTGACGGAGAAGGCCGAAGCAAGCTTTGGCTCGAACATGTTTGACTTCGCCGGCTTCGTGACGCCGCTGAAATACGGTGCACCTCCAGGGACCGACAGCTTCTCGATTGGCGGCGGATTTCTAGCGACGGGTTCGATCGATCTCGACGTAATGGCGGGCCTGACGTCGCCTGGCTATCTCGAGTCGCGATTGGCGTGGGTGGTCATTGCGATTGCAATCACGGCGTTCGCGGGGCTGATCTATGCGCCGCATAGGGCGAAGAAGAAGGCGATGCTGACCGGACGCTTGGGCGCGTTGCTCAATGCCGGACCGCCGCCGCGTGTTATGCCAAATGCACAAGCGGCGCGGCGGACGTTTTCGGCCGCCATTGGCTTGGTGGTTGCGGAATTCCGGCTGATCGGCTCTGGCCGCGCGTTCTTGCTGTTAGCGGGCTTGGTAGCGGCGCTTGGAGCGTTCGTGGATTTTCGGCACGCGGCAAGTCCAGCGGCCTTGCTGCTCATGCTGTTTGCGCTTTCCGCGCACGCCGGGCGGAGCGAGGCGCGCGGGCTGGTGGCGTTGACCAAGGTCGCGCCATTTGCGCCGATGGCACGGCGGGTGGCGTTCGTGATTGCGGGCGCGCTTTGGACAACATTGTTGGCGCTGCCGGCTGCGGGGCCAGCTGCGGCGATGGATGTGTTGCCGCTAGCGGCTGCATCGGGCGCGATCGCGGCGACGGTGGCAATCGTGCTTTCAACGCTGACGGGCTCGGCGTTTGCGGCGCGGCTGGTGTTGTTGGTGCTTTGGTACGGTTACGCGTCAATGTGATGTTGTCGCGGCGTGCGGGCGTCGCTATTTCGGACTTATGAAAGAAGCACGATGTGGCTGCGGCGCGTTGCGCGTGCAGGTTGAGGGTGAGCGCGAAGCGGTGGTGGCGTGCGCGTGCGCTGACTGCAGGCGCAGGAGCGGCGGTCCGTTCGGAATGGGCGTCTATTTTCAGCGCGAACATGTGATGTTCATTGGCGAGGCGCGCGAATACACGCGACCGACAGAGAGTGGGAATACATTTTCTAACTTCTTCTGCCCCGTCTGCGCGACCAGCCTCTATTGGCACGGCTCGCGCGATCCGAGCCGCATTGGCGTGGCTGTCGGCTGCTTCGACGCAAGCGAGCAGTTTCCGCCGGATCGCTCCGTCTATGAGGTCAACAAGCAAGCCTGGGTGCAGTTCGGCGATGTGCCAGGCTTTGAGCGCGGACGCGACAGCGCGCGGACGCGTTAGCAGCACACCGACTGAAGATGCCAGCGACGACGCCGGCCGCTCCATGGCTGACGCTAGCCGCCGCTCGCTTCGCCGGTTGCGCCGCAGGCGGCGCATTTGCCGGTTTGCTCGACGGTGAAGTGTCCGCAGGCCGAGCAAGGGTCGTTGCGATAACCGGTGACCGCCGGTCTTACCGGAGCGGCCTCCTTGCGATCGCGCGTCGCGCTTTCGACGACCGAGCGTGGCCGCAGCATCACCAGATTGTCCGGTGATGCGCCGCGGGCGAAGCCGCGTGAGATGAGACGCGCAGCGCTTTCAGCGTCGGTGGCGCGCTTGCTGAGGCCATCGCCGCGCGCATCGAACGGATCGACTTGCGCGAGATCAGTGCGGCCAAGATAGCTCACCGCCAACTCGCGGAAGATGTAGTCGAGGATCGAGGTGGCGTGACGGATGGTTTCGTTGCCTTTGACTTCGCCAGCCGGTTCGAAGCGCGTGAAGAGGAAGGCGTCGACGTATTCTTCCAACGGCACGCCATATTGGAGGCCGATCGAAATCGAGATCGCGAAATTATTCATCAGCGAGCGGAAGGCGGCGCCTTCCTTGTGGAGGTCGATAAAGATCTCGCCGAGTTCGCCATCATCGTACTCGCCGGTGTGCAGATAGACTTTGTGGCCACCCACGATGGCCTTTTGGATGTAGCCCTTGCGGCGTTCGGGGAGGCGGTGGCGTTCGACGCGTTCTGGCGCTTCAAGGACCTGCGTGGCGGCGGCGACCGGGCTCGGCGCGGCGGCGGCAGCGCGCAGAGCATCCTCTTCGTCCGCGATCGGCGAAAGCGTCAGAGTGATCGGCGGCGCTTCGGCTTGGATTTGGATGAGCGCGACGCCGGCGGCTTGCGCCGCTGCGAGCAAAGACGCGCGACGTGTTGCGTTAGCGAAATCGAGCGTGATGTCGAGCGCGGTATTGGCGAACGGCGCGATAACCGCCGCCATGGCGATCTGAGCGCCGGCGTCGATGTCGCGGGTGAAGATCGCGGCGTGCTCCGGCTTGAGGCCCGGCGCGCCGGTGAGGTCGCTGGCGCCGAGGCAGTAAGCTTCGGCGGCGGAGATTTCCGCTTCTGTGAAGCCGAGCGTCATCAGCAAATCGCCGCGCTTGCCGGCGGCGACGTCAGCCGGAAGCTTCAGCACCTCCTCGCAAAGCTCCGGACCGATGACGAGCGGATGGACGACCGCGCGAAGGTTGAAGGCGTCGGCGCAGGCGTCTTCGATGGCGTCGAGCGCGGGCTCGGTGAGGCCGAGCTTTTCGAGGCGATCCAGGCTAACGCCCGGCGCGCCACGCAAGGTACGGCGGCCTTCGACGTGTTGGGCAATCGTGGCGATCTCTTCGCCGTCATAGCCGTGAGCGCTCAATGCACTGCGGACATCGTCGCCGAGCAGGTGGCCGAAACCGCCATCTTCGCGTTGGCCGTAAACGGAGATTGTGTGCGCCGGCGCAAGGCCAGGCGCGGTTGCGCCGATGGCGCGCGCGGTGGCGGCGTCGTTGGCGAAGGCGATCGTGACGGCGCAGCGAAGGCCTGCGTTCTTCGGGCCTGGCAGCGCGCGATAGATCGTTTGCGCGTGCTCGGCCATCGGGCCTTTGAGAGCGCTGGCGGCTTCGCGAATGATTTTGACCGCCGCCTCTTCCTGGCGTTTCACCCGCGACCATTCGGGGTAAGCGCTTTTCGCAGCGGCGAGGGTGGCGCTTTCCGAAACGGCGGCGGCGTGCGCGAGCGCTGACGTGCCCGCGGCGAGATTGCGGCCTTCGTCGCTATCGTAGGCGATGCCGGCGCGCATCAGCAGCGCTGCGAGACCTTCAAGACGAATGAGGATGGAGCGGCGGGGCGAGGTTGCGCCGCCGTGTGCGGCGTCAAGTGCGCGGACCAGCGTGCGGATCGCGGCTTCGAACGCAGCGATGTCGAAGGCGCGGGCGCCCATGAACCGCGGCAGCGCGATGCTGGCGCCGATAATGCTGCCTTCTGCTTCAGAGCGCGCCGCGCCGGTTGGATCGATGGCGCCGTTGGCGAAGGCGGTGAGCGCGTGGCTGCCCGCTTCGGGCGCGGCGATGGCGATGCGGTGGTGCGTGGGATCAGCGCCCGCATCGAGTGCGGCGGTATAAGCGCCGCGGGCGACGGCGCCGGAGAGCGCGGCGATAATGTCGCCATCGGGTGCGCCAGCGAGACGTGCGCTTGCAGCTTTGATTTGCACGCTACCATGCTCGGCGTTGAGACCATTGCGCACCGCTTCGATGGCAAGCTCGGCCAGCGCTGCATCAAGTGCGCGTGCGCCCGCGGCGAGCGCCGCGCCCGCGCGTGCGCGTGCGGTTGCGGCGGCGATGATATCCGTTGCGGCGTCGCGCGTTGGACGCACGAGGATCGACGCACCGTCGCGGCCGATCGGATCGGCAAGGCGCGCGGCGGCGTCGAGTGCATCGAGTGCGGGCGCTGACGGTGAGCCAGAAATGCCGAGCTTCGCGCCTGCGGCGAGCAGGGTTTGCGCGCGCGCGATGGCTTCGAGTTCATCGCTGCGTTGCGCCGGCCATTGCAACAGTGCGACGGAGACCGCGAGTTCGGCGCCGGCGGAGAGCGATGCGCGCATCAACGGCGCATCAAGCAGGATCTGGCCGCGTTCGAGGAGTTGCAGAATGTCCTTGCCGAGGGCGGGATCGTCAGCCCACGCGCCGATGCGTTCGGCAGCGCGTTTCAGCGCTTTGCGGAGGCTGGGGCCGGCGGGGGTTTCGATGGCGATACCGGACTCGAGCGCCGTTTGGACCATGACGTCAGTCCATGCCTCCGGGGCTTCCGCAGCTGAGCGGATGTCGTCGTCAGAATCGTGAACCATGGCCGGCCTCCCTAAGCCAGCTGCGACTCTACCTTTGATCCGGGCTCGCAATCAATATGTAGTGGGTTAGACCTCTGGATAACTACAGCATGTTGTTTCGCACCCGCACTGGACGGGGAGGGCGACGCTCGTCATATTGCCGCCGCCCGAGGGGTCGGAGTGGCAAAACCGGCCCAAAAAACCCTCGGCGGAGACAAACAAAAGCCCATGCTCAAAGCAATCTTTTCCTGGTGGAACGGCGCCACCTTGGGCGCGCGGTTCGATATCGGCCGGCGCGGGGCATTTGTGGGTCAGGACGACGAAGGCAACAAATACTACGAGGAACGCCGTCCTTCGATTGAAGGCCGCAAGCGCCGCTATGTGATTTATAACGGGTTAGCTGAAGCCTCACGCGTGACGCCCGATTGGCACGGCTGGATGCATCACACCGTCGCCGACCCGCCAACGGTCGCGCCGTTGAAGCGCCAGGCTTGGGAAAAGCCGCACCAACCGAACATGACCGGCACGGTAAAAGCGTATCGGCCGAAAGGTTCGCTGGCGCGCGGCGGCGTTAGGCAAGCGTCAACCGCGGACTACGAGGCCTGGTCACCGGATTCGGGAGAGACCAAGTGAAATTCAACTTTGAACGCTGGGGCGAGACCATTCTTGGCGCAATTGTCGCTGTGGTGGCGGTAGGCTTCTTCGCGTTCGCCGCAGCACAAGCGGGACAGAACACCACTGCGGGCGGCTATGATCTGCACGCGAGCTTTCAGCGCGTCGATGGTGTCGGCGTTGGTTCGGATGTGCGGATTTCCGGCGTAAAAGTCGGTGTCGTGCGCTCGGTTGCACTTGATCCAGCGACCTACAACGCGGTGCTCACGATCAGCGTGAACAACGGCATTGAAGTGCTTGATGACTCAACCGCGCGCATCGCGACCGATGGTTTGCTTGGCGGCGGTTACGTGTCGATTGAGCCAGCGGGGATGGATGTTCTGCCGGCCGGTGGTGAGATTCCGAATACGCAAGGTTCGATCGATCTGCTCACATTGTTCTCAAGTTTTGCTCAAGGATCGGGGAACTCTGGGACTACGGAGGAAGCCTCTCAATGATCCGTACCCTTGCCATCGCGGCGGCCATGTTCGCCACGAGCGTAAGCCCCGCTTTCGCTCAACGTGCGGTGGTGCGCGGACTTGATAAGATCACCGGTCATGCGCGCGACTACACGCTGACGCTTGGGCGCCCGGCGCGCGTCGGCTCGTTGGAAGTGATTGCGCGCTCGTGCTCTAAGGCGGCGCCGGAAGAGACGCCGGAAGTGCGTATTTTCCTGCAGATTTACGATCACCCCGCTGCGCGGGAGGGCGAAGAGACCGAGCGCCGCAAAGTGTTCGAGGGCTGGATGTTTGCGTCGAGCCCGGGTCTCAATGGTCTCGAGCATCCGACCTACGACATCTGGGCGATCGACTGCCGTTAAGGCGCGAAGTCGCCATTTGCGAATGCCGAGTGGCTTTCTAGTTGTTCGGTTTTGTTGCGCGGTCGCTTTGATTGGTGATCTGGCGATTGCCGTTCGGCGACTCCGTTTAGCATCCTTCACAGGGAGGAACGAATATGCGCTTCAACGGGCACAATTTGCTCGCGATCCTGGTCGCGGCGATCACAATTTATCTCCTTGAATTCGTGCTCTTCGCGATGATCATCAACGCGGAGCAATACCAAGCGATGATCGGCGTGACGGCCGACCAGCTACATCCGGAACGCATGGCGTTTGGCATCATTCCGCCGCTCCTCGCCGCGATCGGACTTTCGCTGGCGATCAAGTGGCGCAATGCGCCGGGACTTATGGGCGGCGCGATGACCGGCGTTTGGATGGGCATCTTTTTTGCGTTCGCGGCGAGCCTTTACGGATTTGTCTATGGCTCCAACACCGAGACGTTAGTGGCCGTGAATTTGGCCCATTTTGTCGTCTTTTACGGCGTGGCTGGCGGCATCCTTGGGGCATGGAAATAGCGCTTTCGTGACAGGCAGGGCTGTTTCGCGCTAAGCGAGCGGTTATGCGCATTCTCTGCACCAATGACGACGGCATCCACGCAACCGGCCTCGCGGTTCTTGAGAAGATCGCGCGCACGTTCAGCGACGATGTTTGGGTGATCGCGCCAGAGAGTGAGCAATCCGGTGCGTCGCGGGCGCTGACGCTGACCGCGCCGATCCGCGTGCGGAACGTCGATACGAAGCGTTTTGCGGTGAGCGGCACGCCGACGGATTGCGTGCTGCTGGGTGTCGAGCATCTAATGGAGGCGCCGCCGGATTTGGTGCTTTCTGGTGTCAATCGCGGCCAAAACATAGCGGAAGACGTGACCTTCTCCGGCACCATCGCCGGCGCGATGCAGGGCATGCAATTGGGCATACCGGCGATTGCGTTGAGCCAGGCGCGCGGCTTTCGCGGTGAGGAAGCGAAAATCCCGTGGGAGACGGCGGAGCGGTTTGGTCCGGGGATTGTCGGTCAGTTGCTGAAGCACGGTTGGCCGAAGGACGTGCTGATGAACATCAATTTTCCGGATGCGTTGCCGGATGACGTGACGGCCGTGGAAGTCACGCATCAAGGGAGGCGCGATCATCACATCATCTATGGTGACAAGCGCACCGACCCGCGCGGCGGCACGTATTATTGGTTGGGTTTTCACGGCAAGCTGTCGAACCCGCCGGAAGGCACCGACATTCGCGCGATCTATGATGGCCGCATTTCAGTGACGCCGCTGCACATCGATCTCATGCACGGGGAGACGGTGCAAAAGTTGAAGGGCGTGCTGGGCGGCGCGCCGCCAAAAGCGGAGTAGCGCTTTGGATCCGTCACGGCTGATGCGGTTCGTGCTGGAGATGCGCCAAGCTGGCGTCACTGACGCGCGGGCGTTGTCTGCACTCGAGCGCACGCCGCGCACGCACTACGCACCGGATCATCTCGAAGGTTTGGCGCTTGATGATGTCGGGCTGCCGCTAGCGCACGCGCAGACGATGACAAAGCCCTCGATCATTGGGCGCATGATCGCAGCTTTGGCGCCCGAAGCTGGCGATGTAGTGCTTGAAGTTGGCGCGGGCTCCGGTTTCCAGGCGGCAGCGATCTCGGCGATCGCGAGCAAGGTTGTGACGCTCGATCGCTGGAATGATCTGGTGACCGCCGCGCGCGGGCGCTTTGGCACCGCGCGCTTGATGCGCACCTACGCGCATACAGCCGACGGCTTTGAAGGCTGGGCCGATGACGCGCCGTACGACCGCATTATCATCAATGCATCGCTGGAAGACTTTCCGCAGCCGCTGCTGGAACAATTGAAACCGGACGGCGTGATCGTCGCGCCGCTTGGCGATGTACAAAGCCAACATTTGATCCGGATGCGCAACAATGTGCGTGAGGATTTGGGGGCAATCCGGCTGCAGCCGCTGGAGCGTGGATTGGGTGAGGCGGCGCCCACGGCTTGAGGGTCACGCTGATTCTGGCGGAAGCTTCGGCGATGACGCGCGTTGCACTCCTGCTTGCGCTCCTGACCGGGGCATGCGCCTCAGCGGCGCCCGCGCCGATTTCATATGGCAGCGGTGGCGGCGGTTCTACTGTGCAGCGGCAACGCAGCGAACGGCGCACGCAGGCGGGGAACGAGCAGCGTCAACCATCCGAACCCGCGGCGCCTGAAGCAGAGCCGCGGCCCCGCGCACCGGCGCCGCAAGAGCAGCCGAACTGGGCAGATGGCGCCGGCACGCCGCTGTCAGCGTATGCGATGCAGCCGGGCGACGAGCAGCCATTCGATCCCGCGCGCCTGCCGCGCACGCATCGCGTTAGCGGCGATGAATCTCTCTACGATATCGCGACGCGCTACCAAATTCCGCTACGCGCGCTGATCGATCAAAACCATATCGAACCGCCATACGCGTTGGAAAACGGGCGCGATCTGCATTTGCCGCCGCCGCGGTTTCACGTGGTCGCGCGCGGCGAAAATCTCGAGGACCTTGCGCGCCGCTACAATGTTGATCTGCGTTCGCTCGCCTTGCTGAACCGCATGCAGCCGGATGACAATGTGCGATCGGGCGAGCGCATTTATTTGCCTGCAATGGCGCGCGAAGTGGTGGTCGAGCCGCCGCAGCAACAGACAGCAAACGCTGCCCCGCTCATTGCCGGCTCCGGGCGGTTCGGGTGGCCGCTCCAGGGTGATGTGGTGACGCGCTTTGGCGCGCAGCCGGGCGGCACGCGCATTGATGGCATCGAAATCGCCGGGCGCGAGGGCGCGCAAGTCGCCGCCGCCGCCGAGGGCGATGTGATCTATGCCGGGAGCGACATCGATGGATTGGGCGCGCTGGTGCTGGTCCGTCACGCAGAGAACTATGTGACCGCGTACGCCTACAACGCCCGGGCGCTCGTGCGCGAAGGCCAGCATGTGCGCGCCGGCGAGGCGATTGCGGAATTGGGCGTGCGGGCCGATGGGCGGACGCGGCTCTTGTTTCAGGTGCGCCGGGGCAACCAAGCGCTAGATCCGGCGCCATTAATGGCCGCGCCGCGCTAAGCCTGCGGCGAAACGGCGCGCGAAGGCCGCTACGCCTGATTGAAAAGGCGGCGCCTCCCGATATAGTCCCGGCCTTCTTGAAGGGGCGTCACCCCGCAAACTCCCAATCGTCCGATCGGCTGTTGGCCGCTCCTAGCGAGGATCAATGTTCATCTCTTCCGCATACGCGCAGACGCCCGCCGGGGCAGACCCAACGGCCGGGCTACTCATGCAGATCGCGCCGCTCGTTCTGATCTTCGTCGTTTTCTACTTCTTGCTGATCCGCCCGCAGCAACAAGCGCGCAAGCGGCACTTGGATATGGTTGCCGCCTTGAAGAAAAATGACATCGTCGTGACCTCGGGCGGCATGATCGGCAAAGTGAAGTCGATTGCTGACGACGAAGTGCGTGTCGAACTCGCGCCGAACGTCGATGTCCGGGTGCTGCGTCACACGATTGCCGAAGTGCGCTCCAAAACGGAACCGGCGCCGGCAAACGACTCCAAAGCAACATCGGAATAATAGCCAATGCTCAAGCTACCGCGTTGGCGTGTGATCCTCGTGATCATTTTCGGCGTTTTGGGCCTCGTGTTCGCACTGCCCAACGTGCTTCCGGCGAATCTCCGTGAAAATATTCCGGCGTGGTTGCCGCACCAGACGCTCAATCTCGGCCTCGATTTGCAGGGCGGTTCGCACCTTTTGCTCGAAGTCGACACGACCACGCTGCGGCGCAATCAGCTCGACAATATCGCCGAACAGATGGCCTCGACGCTACGCGCCGCTGAGCCTGCGATCCGCTATACGGGCCGCGGCGTGACAGGCGACTCCGCGCGCGTTCGCCTGATCGATCCGACTGAAATGCGCCGCGCCATCGAAGCGCTTCGCACGATCGCGCGGGACACAACCAACAGCAACAACGAGATCATCCGCTTCACACAAGGCGCCGACGGCACGATCGAAGGGCGGATGACGGACGCGGCTCTGCGCGATCTCAGCCGCCAAGCAGCGCAGCAATCGATCGAAGTTATCCGCCGCCGCGTCGACCCGACCGGCGCGAACGAAATCAACCCGGTGCGCCAGGGCGAAAACCGCATCGTCGTGCAGGCGCCAGGCGTGTCCGATCCGGAAATGCTGAAAGAGCGCATCGGCACCACAGCTTTGATGACGTTCCATATGGTTCGCGAAGTCGAGCCGGGCGGTGCGCTGCCGCCGGGTGCGATGCTGGTGCAGCCTGACCCGGAAATGGGTGCGCAACCGGAAGTGGTCGAACGTCGTCCTCGCTTCACGGGCGAACGGTTGGTCAGCGCTACGCCATCGACTGATCCGCAGACCGGCGAGTTCGTGCTGTCGTTCCGACTCGACTCGGAAGGCACGCGTCTCTTCTGCCGCATCACGCGCGAGAACACCGGCCAACGCTTCGCCATTCTGCTCGACAACCAGGTGCTGACCGCGCCGCGGATTAACGAGCCAATTTGCGGCGGCTCCGGCCAGATCAGCGGGAATTTCACCGCGGCGAGCGCCAACGAACTAGCCGTTATGCTGCGCGCGGGTGCGTTGCCTGCGCCGCTGACCGTAATCGAGCAACGCACCGTGACCGCAGAACTCGGTCAGGATGCGGTCAATGCGGGTTCACAAGCGACACTCTACGGCGCCATCGGCGTCGTCGCCTTCATGGTGTTGGCTTACGGCATGTTTGGCGTGCTCGCGTGCCTCGCGCTTGTGATCAACATTGCGATGATCATCGGTGTTATGTCGCTGAGCGGCGCGACCTTGAGCTTGCCGGGCATTGCAGGCCTCGTGCTCACCATGGGCATGGCCGTCGACGCCAACGTTCTGATCTACGAGCGTATGCGCGAAGAGCAGGCGAATGGGCGAGGGCCGGCCTTGGCCATTGATGCAGGCTTTGCGCGCGCCTTGGTCACCATCATCGACTCGCACGTGACGCAGATCGGGGTCGCGCTCATCTTGTTCTGGTTCGGTCACGGCCCGGTGCGCGGGTTTGCTTGGACGCTGTCGATCGGCGTTGTCACTTCGGTGATCACCGCAACGCTCGTCACTCAATTCTTTATTGCAATTTGGTTCCGCCTCGTGCGGCCCCAAAAACTGCCGATTTGACGGAGAACCACCCAGTGCCTTGGCCGCTCGTCAAACTCATTCCTAAGAAAACGCACTTTGGTTTCGTGCGCTTTGCCTTCTTCGCATCGTTCGCATCGATCCTCCTGGTGCTGCTCTCGTTCGGCTCCATGATATCGGCTGGATTTCGCGAGAGCCCGATTTCGCTTTACGAGAACGCGACTGGTTCGCCGCTCGATCGCGCCGGTGCGGTGCTGACGCGCGGGTTCAATCTGGGCATCGATTTTACCGGCGGCACCGTGCTAGAAATTCACGCGGTCTCGCCGATCGATGTCGAGAATCTGCGTCACGCGCTCGAAGAACTCGATATTGGTGAAATCCAGGTCCAGGGTTATTCCGATCCGCACAACGCGATGGTGCGCTTGCCGCCGCAACGGACCGAAGGCGACGCCAACCTGCAAGCGGCGCGGCGCTCCATTCAGGCGTCGGTGCCTGATGTGTCGTTTGGCAGTTCTGAAGCGGTTGGGCCGAAAGTGTCGGGCGAATTGTTCGTCAACAGCCTCGTGTCGCTCGGTTTGGCCATGATTTTGGTCATGGCCTACATTTGGATGCGGTTCGATTTTCAGTTCGGTGTCGGGGCGGTGCTTTCGCTGTTTCATGACGCCATTCTGACTCTCGGCGTTTTCTCGTTCTTCCGGATCGAGTTCACGTTGCCGGTTATCGCGGCGCTTTTGACCGTCATTGGTTATTCCATGAACGATACGGTCGTTGTGTTCGACCGCATGCGCGAGAATTTCCGCAAATACAAAACCATGTCGCCGGCTGACGTTATCGATCTTTCGATCAACGAAACGCTGTCGCGGACGTTGATGACGATCGGCACTGTGTTGATCGCATCGGCTGCGCTTTACATCTGGGGTGGCCTTACGATGCGGCCGTTTGCGATTTGTATGTTGTTTGGAATCGTCGTTGCCACGTATTCCTCCATCTATATCGCGGCGCCGGCTCTACCGCTGTTCGGTGATAGACCGGGAAGGCCGACGGGGCCTAAGTCCGGTTTGATGGCCCGGGGCGCTGCCGCCTCGGAATAGGGGAGAGCTGATGGCCTGGTTTTTGAGCAATCTTCGCTACGTGGCGTGGACCGCTGTCGCGGTCGCGGTTCTGTTTTTGATCTACTTCGCCATGGGTGTTCAGGGATTTGCATTCACTGACACGACCTTCTGGTCGGCGGTGTTGCGCTGGCTCCACGTCCTCGTCGCGATCATGTGGATCGGACATCTCTATTATTTCAATTTCACGCAAATCCCGAACATGCCGAAGATTCCGGATGAGCAAAAACCGGCGGTGACGAAAGTTATCGCGCCGGCGGCGCTCTACTGGTTTCGCTGGGGCGCGATGGCGACGTTGGCGACTGGCGTTCTGCTCGCCTGGAACCAGGGCTACCTGCTGCAGGCGTACACACTGGGCGCGTTGAGCGATCCGGCGTTTGCAGCGCCAAAGGAAATCCTGATCGGCATCGGCATGTGGCTGGCGACGATCATGTGGTTCAACGTCTGGTTCATCATCTGGCCGAACCAACAGAAGGCGCTGAACATCGACAACAAGTATCCAAACCTTGAAGCGGCCGCGAAGGCGGCTGCCGGCAAGACCGCGATGTTGTTTTCGCGCACGAACACCTTCCTCTCGGCGCCAATGCTGGTAGCGATGACGGGCGCGAGCACGTTGTTCTGATCCAGCGTCCGACTGGAAACTCAATTGCCCGCGCTGTCATGGCGCGGGCAATTTGCGTTAGAACGCCGTTGTGAGTGAAGACCTTGATGCCTTGGTGCGCCGCGTCGACGAGGATCGATGGCTGGCGACACGTTTTGCGCCGGAAGCTGTGCGGGCACGGCTGATCGCGCTCTATGCGGTCAACTACGAAATCGCGCGGATACCTGAGACAGTGCGTGAAGCGCCATTGGGCGACATTAAATTGGAATGGTGGCGCGCGGCGCTGAGCGAAATTGCCGGTGGCGCTGCGCCGCGTGCGCATCCGGCGCTAATGGCGCTGCATCGGGCCGGCAGCGCCGGCGTTGCACGAGATATGAATGGCGTCGTCGAGGCGCGCGCCGCGGATGTCGAAGCAGCGCCGTTCACGACGTGGTCGGTGCTGGAGGCCTACGTACACGGGACTTCACGCGGCCTTATGGTTGCGGCGCTGGCGGCGTGCGGCGCCAACGCGGTGGCGGTGGAGCACGCGCGTTTCTTAGACCATGCGGCGCTGGCCTGGGGCTACGTGGGGTTGCTTCGTGCGGGGCCGCACTGGGCGGCGCGCGGACGTAGCTTTCTGCCCGAAGGTGCAACTGAAGCTGATGCATTGAAACGTGCGCGCAATGCTTACGAAGAGGCAAAACCCTTGGCGCGCTCACTGTCTGTGGCAGCGTTTCCGGCGTTTGGTTATGTGGCGCTCATTCCGGGTTATCTGCAGGCCCTGGAGCGCGGAGAGCGCGAGCGGCCGTTGATCTGGCGTCAAGCGTCGCTCATTGCTGCGTCGGCGACCGGACGTATTTAGCGCGAAGCGCGGCGCTCGCGGCCAGCTTCACGCAAGCGCGTTTCCAATAGCGGCTCGTTGAAGCCTGGGATGAGTTCGCCGTTGATCACGAAGCCTGGCGTGCCGTTGATATTGTAATCGATCGCGTGCGCGCGGTTCTGCTCCAACGTCGCCGTGATCGCGGGGTCATTCATGTCGCGGCGCATGCGCGCGACATCGATGCCGGTGCGGCGGGCGATGGCGTCGATAGCGGCAGTGTCCAATGGACGATCGAGCGGATGGCTCATCATCGCTTGGTGGAATTGCAGATAACGGCCTTGCGGACGCGCGGCGAGGGCAGCGCGTGCAGCTTCCCAAGATTCATTGCTGAGGATCGGCAATTCTTTGAAGACGATGCGGATGTCGCGGCGCGTGCGTGAGAGGTCGATCACCCACTCCATGGCGGCGTGACAATAGGCGCAGCGATAATCGTAGAACTCGACAATGGTTATAGTTGCGTTGGCCGGGCCGATGGCGAAGTCGCGCGGATCGGCTCTGATCTGCTGCCAGCGTTCGGCGGTGTTGCGGTCTGCGAGCGAGTCGAGCGCTTCGCGCAGGACGTCCGGGTTGCGCACCAGATAGTCGCGCACGACAGCGCGGATTTCGGCTTGCTCCTGCGCGTTGAAGGTCTGGGCGGCCGCTGGCGCGGCAACCAGGGCAAGGCACATGAAGATAAAAAGACGCGCGATCACGGCAGGCTCCAACTTGATTGGGCTGACATGGCCGCTTTCAGGCGGGCGGACAAGCTCAGCTGCGACGGCCGGCGCGCTCGCGCACCTCGTTGCCAGCGAAGTTCACTATGTCGTCGGCGCGGCGATAGTCGACGGTGTTGCGCGGCAATGCACGCCTCGCCCGTTCGGCGAAATTGAGCGCGCTTGAATAGTCGCCAACGGTGAAGCTCGCTTCGGCGGAGGCGAGTTCCGCCAAAGGTTCTTCGCCGCGCTCATAGCGGGTGGTGGCCATCTCGCGCCAGGCAAAGCCATTGTCCGGCTCCTTCCGCACTGCGTCCGCAAGCAGGCGCAGCGCTTCATCGCTACCGCTGCGGCCTTCAGCGGCGACCAGCGCACGCGCGAGGTTCACCTGCAGCAGGGGCTGGCCGGGCGCAAATTCAAGCGAACGGCGATGATAAGGCACCGACTCCGCAGCGCGGCCGTTTTCAAACAGGATCTGACCCATCAGCTCTTGGAAGTACGGATTGCGCGGCTCGCCTGCGATAAGCACGTCGAGTTCGGCGCGAGCCTGATCGAGCTTGGCGTTGCGATAATACGCGATGGCGCGGGCGTAGCGCGCGGGCGCCGAGGTGTCGCGCAGCGGGTACCGGCTGAGCACCTGGCCTTCAGAGCGAATGAAGCCGATCAGTTTGGCTTGCATGAACTGAAAGCGGCGGATGTTCTCCGGCGTATCGACAGCGTCGCGGTGCGGCGCGGCGGAGACGCGTTGGCGCAGCGCTTCAACACGGTCGGACGAAAAGGGGTGCGTCATCATCCATGGCGGGGCGCGGCGCGTTTGCCATTCGTACGGACGGATCTGGCTGTCGAAGAACGAGATGAGGCCACGGCCTGATTGGCCAGAGCGCTCGAGGAAGTTGGCGCCGGCTTGGTCGGCGGCGCTTTCTTGCGTTTGCGTGAAGCGCACGAAGTTCGCCATCGCGAAGCCTTGCGAACCCGCGATCAGGGCTGCGCCCGCGTCAGGTGCGCCAGCGGCGATGGCGAGCACGCCAAGACCGATTGAGATCAGCATTGGGCCCATGGCTTGACCCTGAGCCTCGCGCGATCGCGACAGGTGGCCACCGGCGATGTGGCCAGTTTCGTGCGCGAGCACGCCGATGATTTCGTTCGGCGTCTCGGCGCGCACGATGAGGCCGGTATTGACGAAGATGTTTTGTCCGCCAGCGACGAAGGCGTTCACGTTGTCTTCGTTGACGATGAGAATTTTCACGTCGTCGTGGCGTAGCCCGGCAGCGTCCAACAGGGGATTGGTGTAGACGCGGAGCGTGTCTTCGATTTCCGCATCGCGGATAAGCGGCTGCGCTGAGGCGGTTTGCGCCGCCATGACAGCAAAGGCGCCGAGCGCGGCGACGGCGCCGACCGCGCCGCGGCCAAGCGATGACAGAAGAGTCGCGGCCATGCCCGCTCCTTGGATTCCGCTTCCCGCCCCAGACCGGTTAAACGCCGGTTTGAGGCGGGAGCAAGGCCTTACGCCTTAGCAGGTCTTCAGTTCTTCTTCGACCAACGCGAGAGCCGTGTGAAGAATTTGTCGCGACGCTCTTGGTCTGGCTCGTAGCTCGGAGAATCCGGCGCTGGCGCCGAGGTAGGCGCTTCCACCTCAAGCACGGCGCCGATCGCTTCGCTGTAGGTTTCCGTTATCGGTTCCGCCGCGGGATGCACGATGATTTCTGCTTCCCGCACCTCTGGCGCCGGCGCGTTTTCGGGGTCATCGGCGACAGCTTCAGTGCGGCGCGCATCGCCGTTGCGTGCTGGGCGCTCTGGACGTGGCGTCAAGTGCTTCAGATCGGCGCTGACAAAATCGAGCCATTCGCCGCCATCGACCTCGTACACGCGCCGGCCGCGGCCGCGGCCACGACGACGGCGGCGCCCACGCCCACCGCGCTCTTCGCGCGCGGCTGCGGCAGGCTTCGGCGTTTCGATCTCGTCTTCGCTGCGGGCTTCGACCTCGCCACCTTCGGTGCGCTCGCGGTTTTTTCCACCACGGCGGCCACGGCGGCGGCGGCGCTTGCGGTCATCGCTATCAGCGTCACCGGCAGCCGCGGATACTGCGGACGGCAATACTTCGCCGTCATCATCGCCTTCGAGTTCGGCCTCGACTTCGGCCTCGGTTTCATCGTCACCTTCGGCGGCAGCGGCGCGCGCGTCAGCTTCTTCGGCTTCAATCTCGACATCGCGGCGCGTTTGCTTGCGGCCGCGCGCCGGCGTCGCCTCGACTTCCTCGGCCTCTTCATCGCTGAAGCCGCCGTCGCCGATATTGATCTCGAAGTCGCCTGAATGCATGCCGCCCGCTGCACCGACGCGCACGCGAACATGATGGTTTTCTTCGATCGCCGTCAGCGCATCGCGCTTTTCGTTGAGTAGATAGATCGCGACATCAGACGCGGTGCGCGCTTCGATCAGATGGTTCTTCTGTTTTGCCGATGCTTCATCCAATGCACGCAGCAGCGCCAATGAAGCACTTTCCACGGAGCGGATGCGGCCTGAGCCTTGGCAATGGTCGCAGACGTGGCTGGTGCCTTCCAGCACGCCAGTGCGGCGGCGCTGGCGGGAAAGTTCGAGCAGGCCGAAGCCGCTGATCTTGCCCATTTGCACGCGGGCGCGATCGAAGCGGAGATTGTCTTTCATGCGTTTTTCGACAACGCGATCGTTCTTCGACTCCTCCATATCGATGAAGTCGATCACGATCAGACCTGCGAGATCGCGCAGACGCATCTGGCGCGCGGCTTCGTCAGCCGCTTCCATGTTGGTCTTGAAAGCAGTTTGCTCGATGTTGCGTTCGCGCGTGGCGCGGCCGGAGTTCACGTCGATGGCGACGAGCGCTTCGGCCTGGTTGATGACGATGTAGCCGCCGCTCTTCAGCGTCACGACGGGCGAGTAGATGGACTCAAGCTGCTTTTCGACGCCGTGCTTGGCGAAGATCGGCGTGGCGTCCTTCCACAGGTGCACGCGCTTGGCGTGCGACGGCATCAGCATACGGACGAAGTCTTTGGCTTCCTTGTAGGCATTGTCGCCGTCGACATGAATTTCGTCGACGTCTTTGTCGTAAAGGTCGCGGATCGCGCGCTTCACCAGCGAGCTTTCCTCGTAGATCAACGCCGGCGCCACGCTCTTCAGCGTCTCGTCGCGGATTGTTTCCCAAGCGCGCGAGAGATACTCGTAGTCGCGCTTGATTTCCGTCTTCGTCCGTTTGGCGCCCGCGGTGCGGATGATCAGACCCTGGCCTTGCGGCACTTCGAGGTCCTGAGCGATCTTCTTCAGGCGCTTGCGGTCGGTCGCTTGCGTGATTTTACGCGAGATGCCGCCGCCACGCCCGGTGTTCGGCATCAGCACGCAGTATCGGCCGGCGAGCGAAAGGTAAGTTGTGAGGGCTGCGCCTTTGTTGCCGCGCTCTTCCTTCACCACTTGGATCAGCATGATCTGGCGGCGTCGGATGACTTCTTGAATCTTGTAGCGTCGCGTCAGGATGCGGCGGCGGCGCTCATCGAGCGCGTCATCGTCCTCGTCGGCTTTCTCGGCTTCGGCCTCAGCCTCGGCCAGTTCAGCCTTGATCGATTCCTGATCGGCGTGCGGGATCGCGTAGTAATCAGGGTGGATTTCAGAGAAGGCGAGGAAGCCGTGACGGTTTCCGCCGTACTCAACAAAGGCAGCCTGCAGCGACGGCTCAACGCGCGTCACCTTTGCAAGATAGATATTGCCTCTGAGTTGTTTGCGGTTCTGGGTCTCGAAGTCGAAGTCTTCAACGATTTTTCCGTCGAGCACCGCAACCCGGGTTTCTTCCGGGTGGGCGGCGTCGATCAGCATTGTCTTGGCCATTAAGATGGGCTCCGTGGGCGTCGCGCGCACAGGCTCCCGAGCGTCCGGAACGTGCCGGGGCGGGAGCGGCGAGGCGAGGCAAAGTCATAAGGGATGATCCTGCGCGATCGCGACCCGGGCCTTGGTGGCCTGCGGCGCTTAGATCGATCGCTGTGCGGATCATAAGTGGGCTCCGATTGACGCCGTCTAAATAGACGGCGTTTTACGCGCCAGCCTTGGAATACGGGGGCTCAAGGTCCGAACGCGGGCGATTAGAGGCGCGCCGCAGGGCCTGATTTCGCCGATCCGCAGGGCGGGAGCGCGCCGGGTGCTCTTGGGGATAACTCCCTTCCGGCACACACGGTGTTGGTCGCTACATATGCATGATTTGTCACGAAGTGGAAGCGCCGGTCGCTGGCTCAGTTGTCAGGCCGCCGCACTTGGCTGGGTGGGATGGGGATTAGTTCGGGCCGGATGACGCCAGCCGTGTCGGGTGCGCCCATGCGGTATCCGGATGCCAATACCAAAACCCAGCCCGGCCCAGAGAGCCCGCCTTGCGCGGGCTCAGATGCGGTAAGTTGGGTAAAGTTAGGTGAGATCAGCGCTCCGCCGTTGGCACGGAATTCGCCCCAAGCATCACGAAGCGTGATCACCTGATAAACGTCACCGAGGCCCTGGACTGGTGTGATTTGGTTGGGATCGTATTCAAGCTGCATCTGTTGGAGCGGCAGTTCGAGGCGCGGGCCGGTGAAGCGGGCGCGCAAATTGGAGACCAATTGCCGTTGGGTCTCGGCGCGGGTCTGCTCCTCGACGGCAATCTGCTGACCGCCATAGCGCTCGGCGCGGCGCTGCAGATTGCTAGAAGACATCGGCTGCACCCGAAGCAGCGACACTAAAAGGTCAGCCGGCGCCCAGGCCGCCAGTGAACTCCGCCAGTTGGGGGCATATTCGTCCAGCAGCAGCCCATAAGCGGGACCGCTCGCGTAAGCGTAGGAGCGGGCGAAAGCTTGGTGGTTGTCATATGACGTGAGTGTGCGGGCGGCGAACAAGCGCGCCTGATCTGCTGCGCCAAGCCGGACACCGGTGTAGGAAGCAAGCCCCTCGTTGCGATCGAGGCCGGCTTCAGCGCTGTCGGCGCCTTGGAAAGCGGCAAACCGCGCCATCCGGAAAGCGACGGCATCCTTAGTCGCATCGCGTTGCGCCCGGCCGTTCGAGAGGATGGCGGTGGCGAGCGCACGCATTTCCAGCCGCATGAGATAGCGCCCGCGTTCGGTCTCGAGATGCGCCGCGCTGGCGCTTTGCATGGGCAGACCAATCGAGACCTGCACGCGATGCCAAGCTTCGTGCATCACCAGCACGCGGCGCTGTGTGGCGTCCTCCGGTAACGGTCCGAGAACCATAATCCAGCGCACGCCGGCCCAGTCGACGGTACTGTTGGCGACAGGCACGCCTGCCGGCAAAATGCCGACCCATCCGCCGCCTGAGGTGAGAGCCAGTACATTTTGGTTGTCGCGCTGCGTCGCCCATACCTGACGCGTGCTCGGGTCGACCACGATCAGCGGGCCGCACAGATTGGCTTGCCAAAGCTGACCAGCGTCAGCGGTGCAAATCGTCTGTAGCTCTGACGCGGCGCTGGTTTGGAGGCGATAATCCTGAGCCATTGCCGGTGAGGCGGCGGCAGCGAGGCAGGCAGCAAAAATGAATGCGCGCATGCCGCAGAGTGAACACGGCGTTGAACTTTGCTCAAGGGCGCCACGACAGGCGACGCTTTGGCGTCCATTTGAGGTCGCTTTAATCCGACTGTGGTTAGCGTCGGGTTCACCTTCCTTTTCAACTCGATAGCAAGCCGGGTGAGGTACCTTCCCGGTCTTCATGGACGTTACTCGTCGATCCTTCGCTTTCTTTGGCGCGACTGCTCTGGGCAGTGTCGCAATGGGTGGCCGCGCGTTTGCGGACGTGCCGTCGTCGATCCGTGGCGTGATGGTTCAGGAGGCAGGTGCGGCGTGCCGCGTGACCCTGGCGCTCGATCGCCCGGCGCAAGCGCGGACGTTCTTTCTGAGTGAGCCCTCACGTTTCGTCATTGATGTCGCCAATGCGCAGCTGGCTTTGCCGGGCGGCGTTAGTGGTCAGGGGCCGGGTGCGGGCGTCGTCAGCCGCTTCCGCTATGCGCCGCAGGCCGATGGCGTGTCGCGGATCGTGCTCGACCTTAACGCCCCGGCAAGCCTCGTGCGCCAAGAGCGCGGTGGCCGTAGCAGCGCGTCTTTGACCTTTGATATTGCGGCGAGCGGTCCGGCCGAGCCTGCGCCGGTACCGGTGCAACGCCCTGGCCGCCAGCAAACGCGCCGCACCATCGTGATCGACGCTGGACATGGCGGCCGCGATCCGGGCGCGCTTGGCGTCAACGGCACGCGTGAAAAGCACGTCGTGCTGCATTGCGCGATGATGGCGCGCGACGCATTGGAGCATCGCGGTTATCGCGTGGCGCTCACCCGTGACGCGGACAATTTCGTTGAGTTGGAAGATCGCGTGCGCTTTGCCCGCGCCCAGCACGCCGACCTCTTCATCTCGATCCACGCCGACGCCAGCCCCAATCACGAAACGACGGGCGCTTCAGTTTATACGCTATCGGACAGTGGCGCGAACCGGGCTCAAAACATGATGGCGTCTCAGAATTGGGATCTCGATCTGGGCGACACGCGCAACTCGTTGGCGCGCGACATCCTGGTCGATCTGGCGCAGCGCGACACGACCAATCGGTCGGCGCAGTTTGCACAGCTGGTTATCCCGAAGCTTGGCGAAGTCGCGCCGCTGGTCCGGAATACCCACCGAAGTGCTGGGTTCTTCGTCCTGCTCGCGCCGGACGTGCCGGCGGTGTTGATTGAAACCGGGTTTTTGAGCAACGCCACCGACGAGCGCCGCCTGGCCGATCCGCGCGCCCGCGAGCGCATGGCCGACGCGCTGGCGCAGGCGGTTGATGCTTATTTCGCACCTGCCGCGCTCTATGCGGCGGCGGACTAATTTTAGCGCGAATCGCAAGCTAAATCCGCTATGTCACGAACGCTGTTCTGGCCTTAATCGCGCCTCATTACGAGGCGAGGCCGGGCGGCGTAATTCAGAAGCGCGCAGAAGCGGGGCGCAATGTCGCGAACAAGTTCTTACGACCGCGGTTGGGAAGACGAAGAGTACGACGACGATTACGATCGTCGCGACTATCGCGAACCCCGTGGCGGCGGCGGTGGCGGCGGTTTTCCGTGGCGCAAGGTCCTCATCGGATTGGGCATTGCTATCGCCGCTGGCGTGCTCGCGGTGATCATCTTTTTGATCGCGGCGCTGCAGGGCTTGCCGAGCCTCGAAGATTTGCAAGACTACCAACCGCCGGTCACGAGCCGTGTCCACGCTGGCGACGGCGCGCTGGTGGCCGAGTTCGCGCGCGAGCAGCGCGTGTTCGTGCCGATCGAACAAATCCCGGACTATGTGAAGAACGCCTTCGTCGCGGTTGAAGACGCGCGCTTCTTCGAACACTCCGGCATCGACTATCAGGGCTTGGCGCGCGCCGTGCTGCGCATCCCGCTCGACGTCATTCAGGGCAACCGCATTCAGGGCGCCTCGACCATCACACAACAAGTCGCGGGCAATATGCTGACTGGCCGCGCCGCCGCGTGTTCGGGCGGTGTTGGCGGCATGTTCTGCGCGATCTGGACGAAGTTGCGCGAGGGCCTGGTGGCGCAGCGCATTGAACGCGTGCTCGACAAGGACCGCGTTCTCGAACTTTATTTGAACCAGATCTATCTTGGTAACCGCGCCTATGGCGTGGCGGCCGCGGCGCTCAACTATTTCGACAAGCCGCTTACCGATCTGACGGTCTCGGAAGCAGCGTACCTCGCCATTCTGCCGAAGGGCCCGGCGAACTATCAGCTGCCGCGCAACCGCGAGCGCGCGATTGACCGCCGCAACTACGCGATCGGGCGGATGCTTGAGCGCGGTTACATCACCGAGGCGCAAGCCGCTGAGGCGCGCGCTTCTGATCTCGAAGTCCACAACCGTCTTGCCGGCGATCAATACATCGCCGCTTCGCACTTCGTCGAAGAAGTGCGCCGTCAGGTACAGGATCAGTACGGCGAACGCGCGCTTTACGACGGTGGCCTTTCGATCCGCTCGACCATCGACACGCGCCTGCAACTCGCGGCGGCGCAATCGCTGCGCCGCGGCCTCGAAGAATATGACCGCCGCCACGATTGGCGCGGTCCGATTGGCACGGGTGATCCAGCCGGCGATGTGCAAGCACAACTGCGCGAAGCAGATGCGGCGCCGCAGCTTTCAGGCTGGCTCCGCGCCATGGTCACCGCGACCGGCAACGGCGTCGTCACGCTCACGGACGAGAACGGCCAAACTGGCCGGGTTGGCGACAACGACGCGCAATGGGCAGCGCAAGGCGCCCGCCGCGAACAAGCGCGTTCGCTGCGCCGTGGCGCGATCGTCTATGCGACCCGCGCCTCGAACGGGCGCTACAACCTAAAGCAAGTGCCCGAAGTCCAAGGCGCGCTCGTCGCCATGGACCCGCACACTGGCCGCGTGCTGGCGATGGTCGGCGGCTATTCGTTCAATGACGCGAATGGTTTGAACCGCGCGACGCAAGCACAACGCCAGCCGGGCTCTTCGTTCAAACCGATCGTGTACGCGGCGGCGTTGGACTATGGGCTGACGCCGGCGACACTGGTCGATGATGCGCCGCTGGCGATCGAAGCTGGCGATGGTTCGAACTGGTCGCCGGAAAACTACACGCGCGAATTCTACGGCCCGACGACATTGCGCCGTGGTCTGGAAATGTCGCGCAACGCGATGACGGCGCGCGTCGCCTACGAGATGGGCCCAGAGCGCATTCTCGATTACGGCCGCCGCCTCGGCATCTATGGCGATCGGACGCAAGCCGTGTTTGCGCTGGCGCTTGGCGCCGGTGAAACGTCGCTCGTGCGCATGACAACGGCGTACGGTATGTTCGTGAACGGCGGGCGCCAAATCTCGCCAATCTTCATCGACCGTATCCAAGATCGCACCGGCGCGTCCGTGTTCCGGCGCGATCAACGCGAGTGCGCCCAGTGCAACGCCGAATGGTCTGGTCAACGCGCCCCCAACCTTGCGGATGGACGCGCCCAAGTGCTTGATCCGGTCACGGCCTATCAGATCGTCTCGATGGCCGAAGGCGTCGTGCAACGTGGTACGGCGACGACGGTCAACACTCTGGGTTTCCCGCTGGGCGGCAAAACCGGCACCACCAACGACTACAAGGACGCATGGTTCATCGGCTTCTCGCCGGACCTCGTGGTTGGCGTGTGGGCAGGCTTCGATACGCCGCGCGACATGGGCGAAGGCGAAACCGGCGGCCGTATCGCGGCGCCGATCTTCCGTGACTTCATGCGTGAAGCGCTGCGCAATTCGTCGCCGGCGCCATTCCGTATTCCGGCCGGTGCGCGCTTGGTGCGTGTCGACTATCTGACCGGCGGTCTGCCGAGTGCGACGACGACGCAAACGATCCTCGAAGCGTTCCGCCCGGGCACAGAGCCGACGCGGGACGTGACGTCGTCGCCGTTCATTTTCGGTGGCTCCGAGCCAATCGATCCGCGCGTGCTCTCGGGACTGAGTGGCACTGATACGCCGAATGAGGGCCGCACGGCGCAAACGCCGCCGCCGCAACAGCAGCAAGACGAGGATTTGGGCGGACTCTACTAGTCCGCCCACTTCTATCCGCGCGCGCATTCGCCTATCTAAGCTCTTCAGATTCTGAAGGACTTGCATCAATGCGCGCCGAAATCGCCACCTTGGCTGAACAGATCGAATCCGCCGTCGCCTTGCTGCGGAGGCGTCTTTGACTGGGATCAAGCCCAAGTCCGATTTGACGAACTGACCGCGCTCTCGGAACGCCAGGATTTCTGGAACGATTCAGAGAAAGCGCAGAAACTGATGCGCGAACGCACGAAGCTCGAGAACGGCATGAACGCCATTCTCTCGCTCGAGCGTGATCTGCGCGACGGGGTTGAACTCGCCGAGATGGCGGAAGCCGAAGGCGATGAGAGTCTGATTGCCGAAGCGCAAGAGGGCTTGAAGGCCGCACAGGTGCGCGCGTCGAAAGCCGAACTTGAGGCGTTGCTCTCGGGTGAAGCCGACAGCAATGACGCCTACATCGAGTTTAACTCCGGCGCCGGCGGCACTGAAAGTCAGGATTGGACCGAAATGCTCATGCGCATGTATTTGCGCTGGGCCAACGCGCGCGGCTTCAAAGCCGATCTCCTGGAAGAGCAAGGCGGCGATACCGCCGGCATCAAGTCGGCGACGGTGCTGGTGAATGGCGAGAACGCCTATGGCTGGCTGAAGACCGAAGCCGGTGTGCACCGTCTCGTGCGCATTAGCCCCTACGATTCCAACGCGCGCCGGCACACCTCGTTCGCGAGCGTGTGGGTTTATCCGAAGATCGACGATTCGATCGTGGTCGAAATTTTGGACAAGGACGTACGGACGGACACTTACCGCGCATCCGGCGCGGGTGGTCAGCACATCAACAAAACCGACTCCGCGGTGCGCCTTACGCACATGCCGACGGGCATCGTTGTTGCGTGCCAAGCGGAGCGCTCCCAGCACAAGAATCGGGCGTCGGCATGGGACATGCTGCGCGCGCGGCTCTACGAGGCCGAGTTGCAAAAGCGCGAAGCCGCCGCGCAGCAGTTGGAAGACACCAAGACTGAGATTGGCTGGGGTAGGCAGATACGGTCGTACGTGTTGCAGCCGTATCAGATGGTCAAAGACCTACGGACTGGTGTTGAAACCTCTGATACGCAGGGTGTCCTGAACGGCGACCTCGATCAGTTCATGGCCGCCTCATTGGCCGCCCGCGTCAGTGGCGCGAGCGACAAGCCAGTGGACGATATCGATTAGAGTTTGGGCGGAGGCCCATGAGCACAGAGACTGCAGACACAGCGCCCGAGGCCATTGAACTGCCGGTCCCCTGGATCGTGCAGTATCAGCGCGCGCAGTGTCCGGGCGGCTCGCCACTAACGACGTTTCAGGGCGTGCTGTTCGATCAGATCATTCTGCCGCAAAGCGCCGCCGACCATAATGATCCCGCGAAACTTGTTATCGCCACCGACGCTTGGGTGGATGCGCTTTTAAACCAAGCGCAGTTTCTGCCCGGCGAGTTCGCGCACGAAGCGCTGTGGAGTTACTACGCGCGAGATTACCTCACGCAGGTGCAAGCCGGGGGGCACGAGCAGTATTTCAGCGCGCGCGGCAGCGATGAGATTGCACTGCGTTGTGCGAGTGCGGGGCTGAAGAGCATGCTCGCGGATCCGTATTTAGAACTGCTGACGCTGTTGGTCCGGTTGAAGCGGGCCACGCCGCAGGCGGCGCGCAAGATGGCGGCTGAGAGCGGGTATCGCTCAGCGCAGGCGGCGCTCAAGGATTTGGACAAAAAGTTCGCAGAACTTGAAGCCAAAGAACCGCTTTCGCCACGCCACAAGACTTGGCTGAAGAGCCTTCGCAAAGTGAAACTGGCGCCCGATGCGGAGATGACAGGACATCTGCAGCGCGTGGCCCAGGCCAATCCGCTCTTTTCACGTCGCATGATGGAAACCGAGCGCGTGCGCGCCGAAGCGCTGCGCGCATCGCCGGCGTTTCGCGCGTCGAAGGCGCTCGCGGATATGGCGGGTTTGAAGATCACGAACTTCCGCGCTGTGGGCTTTGGACCGATGCGGAGTGTGTGGCCGGACGGACCGGACGTGCGCGCTTTTATCTGCCGGGCCGAGACCGACAAAGGTACGCGCGGGGCAGTGTTCTACGCCGAAGGCGCTTTCACGAAGCGCTATCTCAGCGTGCTGGTGGTGGAAGGCGGCGGATTGCCGCTTGGCTCGTTGCCACTGACCAAAGCCGAATACGATGAGATCCTGCCCGCGAAGGGCTAGGGCGACGACCAGCGCTTGACTGATCTTGATTGATCGTTCAAACAAGAACGATGAGGCGCCTAGTTTGTCTTTTGGGGGCGATTTTTCTGACGGTTTCCGTGGCGTGGGCGGAGCCGGTGGCGGCGTGCTCCCGGGTCGAGCCCGGCGGGGAGCGGACCTTGTGCTTTGAGGCTGTCGTGCCGGTCGAACCGGCGGCAGTCTGGGCGCTCTGGAGTCAGCCGGCGCAGTTGCGGACATGGCTTGCGCCGGTGGCGACGATCGAGCTTAGGCCCGGCGGTATGATGGAGGCGGCGTACGACGCAGCCGGCCGCCTTGGCGATGACGCCAATATTCTGAACCGTGTCGTGTCGGTCGCGCCGTTGCAGTCGTTCGCGATCCAAGTCGCGCGGGCGCCACCCGGATTTCCGCATCCCGATGAAGTGCGCGAGTTGGTGACGCTGATTGAGTTTGAACCGGTAGAAGCAGCCTCGACGCGCGTGCGTGTGTCGATGTTCGGATACCGCGACGGGCAGGCGTTTGATGAGCTTTATGCGTTCTTCGCGCGTGGCAATGTTTGGACGCTGGAGAAGCTCAACGAGCGTGTCGTTGATGGGCCGGTGAATTGGGAGGCGCAGCGATGAGCGGCGCGCGCGAGAAGATCATTCAGGCGGCCATGGAGCTCTTCTGGCTGAAGGGCTACAATTCGACCTCGATTGCGGATTTGCTTTCACGCACGCAGCTCAATTCCGGCAGCCTCTATCACGTCTTCCCCTCGAAGCAGGACGTGCTGATCGGCGTGCTGGAGGCGTATCGCGATGGCATCGAGCAGATGTTGCTGGAACCGGCTTGGGGCCAGGTCGATGATCCGATCGAGAAGATATTCGCGCTGCTGAACGGCTATCGTACGATGATCGTCGAGAGTGAATGCACGTACGGCTGCCCGATTGGATCTCTCGCGCTTGAGCTGCATGAACCTGATCCGAAAGTGCGCGATCTGCTTGCGGAAAATTTCGAGAATTGGACGCGTGCGGTGGAGCGCTGCCTCACTGCGGCCGGCAAGCGTTTGCCTGCGAAAACCGACAAAAACGCGCTCGCGCAGTTTGTGCTGACGGCGATGGAAGGCGGCGTCATGCAGGCGCGCACGCATCGCGACGTTTCATATTTCGATCGCGCCGTGAAGCAGTTGCGCGCGCATTTCGAGCTGCTGGAAAAGGCGGCGAAAGCGCCGGCTTAAGGCGCGAAGCGGGGAGGAAGTCATGGAAATCAATTGGCTCGCGGTGTTTGCCGCGGCGGCGAGTTCGTTTGTTCTCGGCGGCGCTTGGTATTCGGCGCTCTTCGCGAAGCCTTGGCAGAAGGCTGCGGGGCTCAGCGATGAGCAACTGAAGAACAGCAACATGGCGCTGATCTTTGGCGGTTCGTTCGTGCTGGCGCTGGTCGCCTCGGCGTCGTTCGCGGTCTTTCTTGGTCCGGACGTCGATGCGATGACCGGCGCGCTCTATGGACTGACGGCTGGATTGTGCTGGGTGACCGCGAGCTTCGGCATCAACTATCTGTTCGAACGAAAAAACCTCACGCTCTTTCTGATCAATGGCGGTTATCACACGCTGCAGTTCACGTTGATGGGCTTGATCCTCGGCGCCTGGCGTTGATGCGCGCCGTTCTGTTGGCGCTGTTGCTGTCGGCCTGTGCAGGCGCGCGCAGCGCGTCCACACCTTTAGACGCTTCTCCAGTGGCGCTTCAGCAAGCGCTATCTCCGCTTTCACCTTTGCTTGGATGCTGGCGCGGTTCGTTCGACAGCAATGTGGAAATCCATGATGAACGCTGCTTTGAGCCAATGCTCGGCGGCCGCTATGTGCGGGACACACACATCGTGCTGGCGACACCTTATCGCGGCGAAACGATTTACTTTTGGGATACACGCAGTGGCGCATTGAGCTTTGCTTATTATGCTTCCGACGGCGGCAGCATCCGAGATCTCGGTAGACGTTTGCGCAACAGCACCGTGCCGGCCGCATCAACGCCGTGAAGCTGAAACACCGACTTCGCGATGTCCAATCCGATCGTAACTACCTGGCTCATGGCTCTCCTCCGGCTCAAACCGGAAGCTTACGCCGCCGGTTGGGGTGGAGAGCCGTCCACAGCATCGAAGGCGGACCGTCGCCAGGCGTTGGACATTCTGGTCGTTCAACTTAGCCTGATACGAAGTAAACATTGAAAGGCTAGGCCATGCGATGTGCGCGTCGTCCTCTCCTTCGAGACGTATTCGTTACTCTCACACTTTTCGCGCTTGCGGGTTGCGTGTCTCCAGGTGCGTCCTCGCGGGCGCCGCCGCACTCTGGGGACAGGCAGCTGGCCAGCGAGCTATATGTTTTTACGTATCGTCCGGGACCGGCGTGGCAACTGGACGTCCCAATGAGCGGTCAGAGACTTGGATCGCACGCGGCCTATTGGCGCCAGCTGGTCTTGGACGGGCGCGCGTTCGCGGCAGGCGGGTTTTCCAATAGCGAAGGGGGCATGGCCATCGTGGTTGTCGCCAGCGCCCATGAAGCTGAGGTGATCCGGGCCGCTGACCCCGCCATTCAGAGCGGGGTGTTCGTTGTCACCGTTGAACGGTGGCGCCCCAACTATCGCACGGAAGCGCCGCTGCCGACGGCGCGATAGCGCGACGTTTCTCGGATTCCTTTCGGATGACCCGCCCCAAAGCAAAAGGCCCGGCTTGCGCCGGGCCTTCGTTTGTCCGTTTGGACTGAAGATTAGTTTGAGCCTGTGACGATCACGCCCGAGACCATACGGTCATCGTTCGAGGGTTCGCCGAACACTGAGTTGCCGCCGCCGAAGGCTTGCGAGCGATCTTGCGTTGAGACGATCTGCGGCTGCGCCGGAGAACCGGGACCAGTTTGCGAAAGTGGATCTTGCAGGTAGCGGCACTGGCCTTCGAACACAGCGCCCATTTCAACCGAAAGCGATTGGTGGACGATGTCGCCGAGGACGTGAGCGTTGCGGGCGAGGATGACCTTGCGCGCGCGCACTGAACCTTCGACGCGGCCGTGAACGGTCACGCTTTCGGAGACGACGTCGCCTTTGACCATGCCCGTATCACCGACGGTGAGTGAACCGCCGCGGACGTTGCCTTCGATTTCGCCGTCGACTTGGAGCTCTGCGCCATCAGCGTCGATCGTGCCGGTGATCTTCACGCCATTCGCGATGATCGAGGCGATGCCGGCGCGGGTCGGCGACGAACGACGTTGCTGAGTGGGTTCTGGCAAAGCTGGCAAGTTCGAGTCCGTACGCGTGTTACCCTTGTTCGTGAACATGCCGTCCTGCCCTCAAGAAATTGACCGGATCAACCGCCCGGCCGCGGAACCACACCTCATAGTGGAGGTGTGTGGCGGTGCTGCGGCCAGTCGAACCCATTGAACCGATGCGCTGGCCGATGGCGACTTGAGCGCCGCGTTCGACTTGGATGTCGCGCAAGTGAGCGTAACGGGTCTTGAAGCCGTGACCGTGATCAATTTCGACGGTGTAGCCATAACCCGAGCGGGTGCCAGCATAAACCACAGTGCCAGGCGAGGTCGCGACAACCGGGGCGCGTTCGAAGGCGGCCAAGTCGAGGCCCGAATGGATGGCTGGGCGGCCGGTGAACGGATCGATGCGGTGTCCGTAGCCGGAGGTCTCGCGGTACTCGACGGCGACCGGCGCCGCGAGCGGGGTCGATGCGGCGATGTCGTTGAGTCGGCGTGACTCGGTAACGCGCGCCGCGACTTGGGCGACGCGCTCTGAGAAGGTTGGGTTCAGACCGCTTTCGCGCAAATAGGCGACGAAGTCTTGCGGAACCAACGGACCGCCGCCGGCTTGCGGATCGGCTTCTGGGCCGGTGAGCGAGGCCAAGGATACGCCGGTGAGACGCAGTACGCCGCGAACTTGCTCACTGCGCTCGACGACGTTGTCTTCGAGTTCGGAGAGTGTTTGCTCCTGATCGCCTTCGAGCGCTTCGTTGCGAGCGCGGAAGCCGACAGTGGTGACTTGGTAGGCCTCAGACGCGGCGGCGCGCGACTGACGCGGCTCGGCCTCGTCGATCGATGCGGCCATGATGATGCGTGCGCCGTCGCGCTCGATCGGGCGGTTGGCCGCGATCTGGAGGCTCGCGCCGCCAGCATACTCGAGCAGGGAGCGAAGCACTTCATGGCGCGACTCGAACTCGGACGTCGCGCGGTCGAATTGGCGGGTGCGTTCTTCGAGGAGCGCTTGGCTGGCCGCAGCTTGCGCGCGGCTTTCGTTCAGCCAGCGATCGTATTTGGCGCGCTCGCGTTCCACCTCCGCGTTCGAGGCCGTTGCTTGCGGGCCTTCGAGCAAGGTGTTCGTGGTCGCGTAAACGCACCATCCGGCGAGACCGACCGCGCTCAGTGCGAGCAGGGCCTGTTTACCAGGTGAAAGAGACACGTAGCGGACAGTGCCGCCGCTACGATGATAAATCTGCCGTTCTGGGAACATACGATCGAATAACGATCGTGCCCGTGATCCGAACTGGCTCATGGTCCGCCACCGCCCATTTACCTAAATACAAAACTGTCGTTTTGCCCCGCCAGAGTTCATCTCAACCTGAAACCCTCTCGAAATGCAACAGAGACCCACTGCGTTTACAGGAATTTCAGCTTGTTTAACGCTCTTCTGCCAGAACCGCGCCAAAACCGTGCAATTACAGTAAAAGACGCCGCTATTTCGCGTCTAGCGCGTTAACCACTTTCAAGACGTCTTCCACATGTCCTGGCACGCGCACCTTGCGCCAGACGTGAGCAATCTTGCCCTTCGCATCGATGACGAAGGTCGCGCGCTCTATCCCCATGAATTTTCGCCCGTAGAGGGTCTTCTCGCCCCAGACGCCATAGGCCTCTGTGACTACACCTTCTTCGTCGGCGCCTAATTGCACCTTGAGCCCATGTTTCGCCGCGAATTTATCGTGCTTAGCGACGCTGTCGCGGGAAACGCCGAGGATCACGGCGTTTGCGCCCGCGAAAGCCTTCGCCTTTTCAGTGAAGTTTAGTGCTTCCTGTGTACAACCGGGTGTGTCGTCCTTTGGGTAAAAGTAGAGGACGATGCGTTTGCCTTTGAGGCTACCCAAGCTCACGCGCCCGCCCCCGGCCGTCGGCAGATCAAAGGGGGGTGCGGGGTCGCCAGGTTTGAGCGTCTTAGCCATCGGGAGCTTCCAGGCTTGCGGCCCCAGAGGCGTTCGGGGGGCCGTCGCGCCCGCCGGCAACAGTTGCGGCTGGGCTGGGGCTTTGCTTTGCGCTGAAAACAAGCTCTACGCTAGACGCTTGCGAGGGGCCCTGGAGTTGGGCCGATGATACGACGCTCGACGCTCATTGCTGTCGAGGTGGTGCTCGGACTGATCGCGGCCCTCGCGATCGGCCTCGGGGTCGCTTGGTGGCGGTTCAGCCAGGGCCCGATCGAACTCAATTCCATGCGCGAGCAGATCGAGACCGAACTGAGCCAAGCGCGCTCGGGCCGGCCAGTCGGGATCGAAACGGTCGAACTGGCGTGGAGCCCGAAGAACGCCCTCGAATTGCGCGCGGTTGGGGTGACGGTTGAGGATGGCCGCGGCGGCGTGCTGTCCCGGTCGGACGAGGCGCGGATTTCGCTCGACATACTGCCGCTGCTGATTGGCCGGATCTCGATATCGCGGGCGGAATTCACCGGCGGCGCGTTGACGTTCACGCGCAGGCCGAACGGAGCGATGTACATCGCCTTCGGGCCGGAGGGCGCACCGCCCGACATCATCATCCCTCCGCCCACCGGCAACGAAAGTCTTGATGAGCGTGTCGCGCGCGTGCTGGACAGCATGGAAGACGCGTTCAAGCCGGTCGGCGCGGGCGGCAGTTTGCGCGAACTCGCGGTGCGCGGGACGCATCTGACATTGATTGATGAAGCGGGCGGCGGGCGCTGGACGGCGGATGCCGCGAACTTTGAACTCTCGAGACGCGGGCGGGCATTGGCGCTTGCGGCGAACGCAGAACTTGAAGGCGCCGAGGGCCTCGCGCCGGCGTCGCTGCGGATCACCACAGATACGCGCTTCCAAAGCGCCGTGATTGAATTCGGCACGCAGAACGCAAGGCCGCGCGCGTTGTTCTCGGCAGCGGCGCTTGGTCCGTTTGCCGGCCTCGACGCACCGGTCACCATGAATGTGTCCGTCGGTCTCGATCGCCAAGCGGGCGTGAACGGCTTTGAGGGCGAGGTGATCGTCGGCGAAGGGTCGGCGGACGTAGGCAGTGACCGATTGACGCTGAGCGGTGGGCGGTTGCACGGGCGCTACGACATTGAGAGCGACCAGCTGATCATTGATGAGATCGCGCTGGCGGGTGACCGCACGCGGGTTGGCGGCGAAATCCGGGTCGCCAACGTGTCCGCGATCATGCGCGCCGGGCCGAACGAAGCAGCGGCGTTCAACATTTCGCTGCCGTCGATGCGCCTGGATGTGCCCGGCACTTTGGCCGAACCGATGGCGTTTTCGAACGTGCAGGTGGTTGGCTCGATTGTGTCGGCGGATCGGTCGATCCACTTGACCAGGATGACGGCGAGCACCGGAGACGGTGTGTTCAATGGCGCTGGACGGATTTACTGGGGCGACGCTCAGGGCCGCACGCATATGGGCATTGAGCTTGAGGCGGCAGTCGATGGCGCTTTGGAAGCGCGCGACGTGCTGCACATGTGGCCGATGGGCCTTGGTGAAAGCGCGCGTGAGTATTTGGCGCGCACGATCACGGGTGGCCGCGTCACAGATGCGACAGTCCGGTTGAACATAACGCCCGAAGATATCGCAGATGGCGTATTGAGCGACGAGGCGGTTGATGTGCGCTTCAACGTCGCCAACGGTTCGATGCAGTTTCTGACGACTATGTCGCCCGTCACCAACGCCCGCGGCTCGGCTGTGCTGCGCGGCAATCGCTTTGACATGACGATCCCGGAAGCGCGCTTCCACGGGATGACAATCACCAACGCCCGTATCGAGGCGCCGCAGTTCAAACCGCGCGGCGCGATGATGACAGTATCGGCGCGCGCGGACGGCGATGCGCGGCAAATCCTCGAGGTGCTGGCGATGGAGCCGATCTCGCTTGGTGAACGCTTGCCGATCGAGGCGACGACGGCGACGGGACGCGGCAGTGTGAACTTACGTATTCAACGCCCGATGGTGCGTGAGGCGCCGTTTGAGGCGTGGCGCTTCAATATAGATGGTACGGTCCGTGACTTCGCCGGCAACATGACCACGCGCCGCGTAGCGCTGGCTCAGGGCCAACTCACCATCCGCGGCGACCAGCGCGCAGTGACCGTGAGCGGCCCGATCCGCGCCGGGCAATCCGCGATCCAGAACGTGCGTTGGACAGAACACATCGGCCGTTCTGGCGCGGACGCGGCGTCTTCATCCGAATATCAAATCTCCGGCGATTTCACCGCCGATGATTTGGACCGTCTGGGCTATCCGGTCGCTCGTTACGCGCAGGGCCGTATCGGTGTGACGGTGACTGGCCAAGGCCGAGGCTTCGACGTCGACAATGCGCGCATTGATCTCGATCTGCGCAATACAGTTGTAGAATTGCCGCGCGGGTTCTGGACAAAGCGCGCCGGCCAGCCGGCGTCTGCGCGGTTCGTGGTGCAGCGCCAGAGTGATGGCAGCCTCGCCTTCAATGACATCGACGCGCGCGGCGCTGGGATGGTGGCGCAAGGGCGTGCGCGGATGTCGCCCGACAACACTCTAGTGGAAGTAGATTTACCGCGGCTCGTGATTGAGGGCCGCTCGGACGCCCGAATCAATGCGCAGCGCGCGCGGGACGGTGTGCTGGACGTGAGTGTACGTGGCGCGCTGTTTGACGCGGCGCCCTTCATGGGGCCGGAGACGGCCCCGGCGGAGCAGGCAACAGCAACGCCGGCCTCGCAAACGCCTCTGACTGTAGCGGCGAACACCAATTCCGGGATGCGCGCCAGCGTGATCGTGGATCGTCTGAAGATGCGCGGCGGCGCCACCTTGGCGAATGCCAACGTATCGCTTGTGACGGTCCGCGATGGCTTGTTGACGCTTGTCGCCGAAGGCCGTTCGCCGGGCGGCGAGGCGTTCTCGCTGACGCTTGGCCCGCGTGCGGGCGACGCGCGCAGCCGCGTGCGATTCCGTGCCGGCGATGCAGGCTTTGCGGTGCGCGCGCTGACGGGTGCGGAGAATGTCGTTGGCGGCACGGCGGCGGCGGATGGCGATTGGCGCGGTGGTGGACAAAGTCAGGCGCGCTTCACGGTGGAGATGCGCAACTTTCAAGTTGTGCGCTTGCCGGCGATGGCGCGGTTGTTGTCTTCGGCGGGTTCGTTGACGGGTTTGGTCGAGATGCTGAACGGCGATGGCATCGGTTTCGGCGCGCTCGATGCGCAAATGACGTACGTGAACGACCGGCTGCAATTTACTCAAGGCCGGATGGCGGGGCCGTCGCTCGGGCTAACCGGCGCTGGCAATTATGACATTCGCCGCGACAATCTCGATATCGATGGCGTGGTCGCGCCGTCGCCGATGCTGAACCTCTCAATGCTGGGCAGCATTCCCGTTATCGGTGATCTCTTGGTATCGCGCCGCGGCGAGGGCGTGTTTGGCATGACCTATTCAATCAATGGACATGCAAGTGAGCCACGCGTCGGGGTGAATCCAGTATCGGCGCTAACGCCCGGTATTCTGCGCCGTATCTTCGAGCCAGCGCCGCAGCGCGAGGCTGAAATGGCGCCGCGGCGTGAGCCGGGCGGCAGCCATAGTTTCAATCCGGCTGGCTCGACGCCAGTGGCGCCGGATCAAGGCGCGCCTATCGCTTCAGATGTTGCTACGAGCCCTGTTCCATGAGCGGGCTCCGGCGCCCTTCGACGCCTTTAGAGTGACGCCGCTTAAACACGCAGCAGCGCGTGCTTTTTCTTGCCGAGTGAGAGCTTGATCGCGCCATCTATGAGATTGGCGCTGGTGATGGTCGCGGCTTCATCTGTGACGGCGACGTCGTTGATGCGCAGCGCGCCGGCGGCGATGTGACGTTTGGCTTCGCCGTTTGAGGCAACAAGTTCGGCGCGGACAAAAGCAGCGGCGATACGGAGGCCGCGCGCGAGTTCGTCTTGAGTGATCGCGAACGTCGGCAGATTGTCGCTGCGCGCGCCTTGTTCGAACGTTGCACGCGCGGCTTCTTCGGCTTTGTTGGCTTCAGCGCGGCCATGCAGCAGCGCGGTGGCTTCGGATGCGAGCGTTTTCTTTGCGTCGTTGATCTCGGCGCCCTGCAGAGCTTCGAGTCGCGCGATTTCGTCGAGCGGCAGATCAGTGAAAATTTTCAAGAAACGGCCGACGTCGGCGTCTTCTGAATTGCGCCAGTATTGCCAATACTCGTACGGGCTCACCATGTCGGCGTTGAGCCAGACGGCGCCTTGTGCGGTCTTGCCCATCTTCGCGCCGGAGGCGGTGGTGATCAGCGGCTGCGTGAGGCCGAAGAGTTCGAGGCTCTCCATGCGGCGGCCGAGATCGACGCCGTTGACGATGTTGCCCCACTGATCGCTGCCGCCCATCTGGAGTACGCAATTGTAGCGGCGCTTCAACTCCACAAAGTCGTAAGCCTGCAGGATCATGTAGTTGAACTCGATGAAGCTCATCGGCTGCTCCCGCTCAAGGCGGAGTTTCACCGAGTCCATCGCGAGCATGCGGTTGACGCTCATGTGGCGGCCGACCGTGCGCAGGAAGTCAAGGTAGTTGAGTTTCAGCAGCCAGTCGGAATTGTCGACGAGGATGGCGTCGCTTGCTCCATCGCCGAAGGCCAAAAATTTTTCAAACGTGCCGCGGATCGAATTGGTGTTCTTGACGATCTGCTCTTCGCTCAAGAGCTGGCGCATCTCTTCCTTGCCGGATGGATCGCCGACGCGCGTCGTGCCGCCGCCAAGGAGCACGATCGGTTTACCGCCAGCTTGCTGAAGGCGGCGCAGGTACATGATTTGTGTCAGGTTGCCGACGTGGAGTGACGGCGCCGTCATGTCGAAGCCGATATAGCCGGTGACGCCCGCGACCGCGGCTTTGTCCAAGCCGTCCAGATCGGTGCATTGGTGAAACTGTCCGCGCGCGACGGCGTTGCGGAGGAATTGGGATTGGAGATTAGCGGTCGTCATGGCGGCGGCGCTTAGCATGGAGACGCTGCCAAGTCGAAGCGAGAACCTGCCCGGAGCAGGTGGCGACTAACCAAGCTGGGGCTTGTTCGCACCATTGGGCTGGGAATACTGCCGCGACGGAATCGAGGGGACTGCATGCCGTGGGGAAGAGCAATTCTGGCGGTGCTGGCGACGTTGTTCGTCATTGGCGGCATGGGCGCCATCGTAGCACTTGGGTCCGGCGTATGGCGGCCGGATTTTTCCAACACGCCGGGCCTCGACCCGCAGGACATGGCGACGCTGGCTGCGCCCTATGACGACATCCGTCTGGGCCGTGACGGCGCGGTGATCGCGCGGCTCGGCGGGGAGAGCGCGCGTGCGCAGGCCGAGATCGATCGCATCCAAAGCTTGTTGCCGTCAGGCGAACCGACATCGTCGCGGCTTACGTCGATGCGCGCGCAGGCCGGCGCGAATGGCAATCGGCTGTGGGGCGTAAGGGAGTATGAGTATCCCGATTATGTCGTGCGCGCTGAGACGACGCTTTATCGAGACACCGCAGAGCAGCCGTGGAGCATCGAAGGCTTTCACGTGAATGTGCTGTCGCGCGAGGAGTTAGCTGCGCGGGCGTTCAACTTCGCGGCGGAGCCGCAAGCGGTGCAAGCGGTGATCGCGGCTACGGTGGTTCTGCCGCTCTTCATGTTGGCGACGTTTCTGGCTGCGCTTTTCCAACCCGCTTTGAAGCCGCGCTGGCTATGGCTGCTGTTGATTGCCTTCGGGTTCGGGACGATCTCGGCCCATACCGCTACCGACGCGCTGACGTTCGTGCCTGTTTCCATCCAATTGTTCGGCGCGGGCGCGACATGGAGCGGATCGGCGTTTGATGGCTGGGTGTTCAGCGCGGCGGCCCCGCTCGGCGCGGTCGTGTATTGGCTGACGCGCGCATTCGCAAAGCGCGCCGCCGCTTAAATTTGTCTCGGCCCCGATACGGAGTGTTTAGCGCCCCCCCGTTACGGCGTTCTTAAGCGCTTGGTGTGCTAGGCCAGCGCCGTGGTTCACGAACTGATTTGCCACCCGGACACGCCAAGCGCCGCCGTCGATCGGATCGACGTCGCTGTCGCGCGTCCTCAACCGGGCGTGTTGGCGCTGCGCTACACGGTTGCCGGGCGGATTGCGGAGGTGCGTCTGGCGCCGCCGTCGGAACCTCTGCGTACCGATGAGCTTTGGCAGACGACGTGTTTTGAGGCGTTTCTCGAGACGATGCCGGGCGCGGGGTACTACGAGTTCAATCTTTCGCCGTCGACGAAGTGGGCGGCGTATCACTTTACCGAGTATCGCGATGGCATGGCGCTCGCTGAACTTTCGCCGCCAGCGATCATCACTGGCGCGAACGCGACCCATATCGACGTCGACGCGCTGATCTATTTGCCGCCGAGTGATGAGCCGTGGCGTTTGGCGCTGACAGCTGTGATTGAAGAGACGAACGGTGCGAAGTCTTACTGGGCGCTGAAGCATCCGCCCGGCAAACCTGACTTTCACCAGGCCGATGGCTTTGTGTTGGAGCTTCCATGAAGTTTGGCATTGATCGGTTGTTGGACGACGCGAGCTTGCGCGCGCAACTGGCCGGCAAACGCGTCGCGCTGGTCGCGCACCCGGCTTCGGTGACGCGTGATCTGACGCATTCACTCGACGCGCTGGTGGCAACCGGTGACGTGCGCGTGACGGCGGCGTTCGGGCCGCAGCACGGCATGCGCGGTGATAAGCAAGACAACATGGTGGAGTCGCGCGACTATACCGATCCGTTGTACGGTGTGCCGGTGTTCAGTCTGTACGGCGATCAGCGTCGCCCAACGGGCCAGATGATGAGCACGTTCGATGTGGTGCTGATCGATCTGCAGGATTTGGGCTGCCGCATCTACACCTTCATCACCACGCTTCTCTATGTGATCGAGGCCTGCGCCAAGGACGGCAAGGAGGTTTGGGTGCTGGATCGCCCGAACCCCGCTGGGCGCCCGGTTGAAGGGCTCACGCTGCGTCCAGGGTGGGAGAGTTTTGTCGGCGCGGGCCCGATCCCCATGCGCCACGGCCTGACGTTGGGCGAGTTGGGCGCATGGTTCATCGAGCACTACAGGCTCGACGTCGCTTATCGTGTGATTGCGATGGAAGGCTACAAGCCCGACGAGGCCCCCGGCTTCGGCTGGCCGATCGGCGAGCGTACGTGGATCAATCCGTCACCGAACGCGCCCAACCTTTGGATGGCGCGCGCTTATGCAGGTACGGTGATGGTGGAGGGCGCGACACTTTCAGAAGGACGCGGCACGACGCGGCCGCTGGAAATTTTCGGCGCCGCCGACATAGACGCGCGCGCCGTCATCGCGGAGATGTACGCGTTGGCGCCGCAATGGCTAAAAGGTTGTGCGCTGCGCGAAATCTGGTTTGAGCCCACGTTTCATAAATGGGAAGGCCAACTCTGCCACGGTGTGCAGATCCACTGCGAGGATCCTGTCCACTACGATCATGCGGCGTTCAAGCCATGGCGCGTGCAGGCGCTCGCGTTCAAGGCAATCCGCCGCCTTTATCCGGATTACGAGCTGTGGCGCCAGTTCGCGTACGAGTACGTGTTCAACAAACTCGCCATTGATGTGATCAACGGCTCGCCGCTGTTGCGCGAGTGGGTGGACGATTCCAGCGCCACGCCCGGTGATCTCGACGCGATCACGGTGCCGGATGAACAGGCCTGGATCGCAGAGCGCGCAAAGCACTTGATCTATTGAGCGGAGCTTCGCCGCCTTCGACCGCAACGGGCCGCGACCAAACTCGCGACTTGGGGCTCGATGTCGCGCGTGGGCTGCTGATGGCGTGGATCATCATTGTGATCCACGGAATTTTCTGGCTCGGAATTTTACCGCGCGGCCCGGGCTCGCTTCTGCTGTTCGAAATGCCGCCGATCTTTCTGATCACCGGCGCGGCGTACTTTCTCGGTGAAGGCGCAAAGCCGGGGCGATTGAAGCCCGGCAACTATGCGGATTTTCTGCTGCGGCGCGGCGTGCGGATTTATTTGCCGTATGCCGTGTATGTGCTTGCTGCGGCGGCGCTAGTGACTGTCATCAAATGGGATGGCGAGCTGACGCTGGAAGAAGGCGTGTCGCGAATCTGGGCCTGGCTCAATCCGGTGACGCGAGGCGCCGGCGATACGTGGAAGATGCTGAGTTGGCACCTTTGGTTCGTTGCGCCGTTTCTGATCGTGACGGCGCTGGCGCCGTTGATCACGACCAGGCGCGTGCCAGCGTTCGTGCGGCCATGGATGTTGGCAGTGGCGGCGTTGGTTTTGGTGTTGGCGCTTGGGCAGGTGACGTTCGCCGCGCCACTGGACGATCAGCTGATCAAAAACACGATGTTCTACGCCTTCTGGGCAGCGTTCGGATTCATGCTGGCGGCGCTGCCAAAGCGTTGGAGTAGTCTTGACTACGCGCTTGTGCTGGCGCTTTCCCTCGCGGGCATGCTCGGGGCGGCGATGCTTCAGCCGGCGACGGTGACTCTCGACATGCAGCACAACAAATTTCCGCCGAACGCGATGTTCTTTTTGTTTTCATGCGCGTGGATGGCGGTGCTGCTGATCGCGAGCCGGTTGGTGAGCGCGAAGCGCGTCGATGCGCTCTCGGCGTCGCCGCTGCTCAAGCCGTTCATGAGCGCGGGCTACTCGATTTATTTGTGGCAGGGCATCGGCTATTCGCTCGCGGCCTTCGCGGGTGGTGAGTTGGGCGTCAGCAAGTATGTCGTTTGGATCGCCGCGATTGCGCTGACGATTTTGCTCGGCCTTGTGTTCGCGCCACTGGAGCGGATCAGACTGCCGAAGCGCCGAGGCGGCTAGAACCAGCCCTTCTTCTTTTTCGGCGGCTCGGCCGGTGGAGGATTGGGTTGCGCCTTAGGTTGAGGCGCCGCGGCTTTCTGGCGAGACGGTTCGGGTGCGCGCGCAGCCGCTTGGGGCGCGCGCTGTGTTTGCGACGCGGTCGGCTGCGCCTTTTGTTGCGCTTGCTTTTGTTGGCCAGGCGCCGAGCTGCGCGGGTCCGGGCCGAGCTTATCTGCAAACCAGTTAGACATATCCCTCACCGTGTTGTGCCACCGCTCTTCCGTCGCAGGCGCTCTCTGTCGTTATCGTATCGAAACGATGCCGCCAACGCTTGAGGGCCAGGCTTGCGGAGCGTTCATGTAGCGTCTGTGGATAACTTAGCTGCGATCGATCATGTCGCGCACCTTCTGACCGAAGGCGGTGATCTCGAATGGCTTGGTGAGGATTTCCATGCCGGGCGAGAGGTGGCCGTTACCGATGACGGCGTTTTCGGCGTAGCCGGTGATGAAAAGCACCTTGAGATTTGGGCGGGTGCGGCGGGCAGCGTCGGCGACTTGGCGGCCGTTAACACCGCCGGGTAGGCCGACATCGGTGATCAAAAGATCGATACGTGTATCTGACGCGAGAATTTTGAGTGCGCTGGGGCCGTCGACAGCTTCGAGGGCGCGGTAGCCGTTATCCTGCAGCACGTCGAGCATGAGCATCCGAAGCAAAACCTCGTCGTCGACGACCAGGATGGCTTCGCCTTCGCCGCGTTCGATGCCGGTTGTGTCTTGCACGGCGTCACGCTCATCGGCTTCGCCAATGTAACGCGGGAAGTAGAGGCACATCGTCGTGCCGACGCCCACTTCCGAATAAATGCGCACTTGGCCGCCGGATTGGCGCACGAAGCCATAGACCATGGAGAGGCCGAGGCCGGTGCCCTGGCCGAGCGGCTTGGTGGTGAAGAACGGGTCAAAGGCGCGTTCGATAACGTCCTGCGCCATGCCTGTGCCGGTATCAGTGACGCAAAGCGAGACGTACTGTCCGGGCGGTAGGTCGCGGTCGCGGGCGGCGCGATCGTCGAGCCATTTGTTGGCGGTCTCGATGGTGAGGCGACCGCCCTTTGGGGCCATCGCGTCGCGCGAATTGATGCAAAGATTGAGAAGCGCGTTCTCAAGTTGTGGTCCATCTATGCGTGTGGTCCAGAGGCCGCCGGCGTGGACGACTTCGACTTCAATGCCTGGCCCTACGGAGCGCCGCACGAGGTCGTCCATCCCAGACACGAGCTTGTTCATGTCGAGCGGGCGTGGGTCGAGTGTTTGCCGGCGTGAGAAAGCGAGCAGGCGTTGTGTCAACGATGCGGCGCGGCGCGCGGAGTCCTGGGCGCCGGAGAGGTAGCGCTCAAGACCGGTCGTGCGGCCCTCCGCCAGACGCTTGGCGAGGAGTTCGAGGCTGCCGGAAATGCCGGCGAGCAAATTGTTGAAGTCGTGCGCGAGGCCGCCAGTGAGTTGGCCGACTGCCTCCATCTTTTGCGATTGCCGGAGCGCCTCTTCAACTTGCATCAGCTGGCTTGTGCGTTCTTCGACCTTGTGTTCGAGGGTGGCCGCAAGTTCGGCGAGCGCGTCGGTCGCTGTTTTTTGATCGTGGATGTCGGTGTTGGTGCCGATCCAGCGCAGGACGTGGCCGTTCTCGTCTTTGATCGGCACGGCGCGCGCGATGTGCCAGCGATAGGCGCCATCGGCGCGCCGCAAGCGAAACTCGGTTTCGTAGAGGTCGCCGCTCGTCAGCGCTGCGATCCAGCGTGCGCTCGACGAAGGTATGTCATCGGGGTGAACGATCGTGCCCCATTTTGTGCCATCGAGGGCGCCAACCTCGGCGCCGCTATAGTCGTAAACGCGGTCGTTGAACCAATCGAGTTCGCCGTTCGGCGCGGCGGTCCAAGCCTGGTTCGGCATGACGCGCGTCAGCACGCGAAAGCGCTCTTCGCTCTGCCGCATGGCGGTTTCGGCGGCTTTGCGCGCCGTCAAGTCTTGGAAGATGACGGCGACTTGCTTGCGTTCGATTGGCTCTATGCGGAACGCGGCGAGTTCGAGCCAGCGGCCGGTCGCTTCGAGCTCGCGCTCGAAGCGGATGGGTTTTCCAGTCTCGAGCACGCTCCTGTAAAGGCGCACCCATTCGTCGGCCTCTGCACCGACCATCTCCCGCACCTTTTTCCCAACGACATCGGGAATGCCTGCGTGCGTGGTGTAGGCGGGGTTGGCTTCGACGTGGATGTAGTCGCTGAGCGGGCCGTGTGGTCCGTCGAAGAATTCGATGATGCAGAAGCCTTCGTCGATGGCATTGAAGAGGGTTTGGTAGCGTTGTTCGCTTTCGCGGAGACGCTGTTCCGGGCTGATCACCGGTATGTTCTCGTCTCTCGACGTCATGTGCCCCTAGCCGCAACAGTAACGCGCGCAAGATTTAAGCGGTTCCCGTACGTTCGGCGAGACATTTCGAGATTAGCGTGGCGCGCGTTTCGCGAGGATACGCTGCAGCGTCCGGCGGTGCATGTTCAAGCGTCGCGCCGTCTCGCTGACGTTGTGGCCGCAGAGTTCGTACACGCGTTGGATGTGTTCCCAACGGATACGGTCGGCGCTCATCGGATTGTCCGGCGGTTCCGGTTTTTCGTCGGGCGAAGCGAGCAGCGCTTTGACGATGTCTTCCGGATCGGCGGGCTTTGCGAGGTAGTCGAGCGCGCCGGCCTTCACCGCGGCGACCGCGGTGGCGATGGCGCCGTAGCCGGTCAGCATAACCACGCGGCAATCGGGTCGGCTCTTGTTCAGCGCTTCGACAACCGACAGCCCCGAGCCGTCTTCGAGGCGAAGATCGAGCACCGCGTATGAAGGCGGCGTCTTGTTGGCGATGTCGTTGGCCTCCGACACGCTGGCGACGGCCGTCACCTCGAAGCCGCGTTGCTCCAACGCGCGCGCCAACCGCGTGCGAAACGCGGCGTCGTCATCAAGTATGAGGAGAGTTTTTTCGCCTTCGAGGGGCGTTGCCAAGGTCATCAGCGCACGGGCTCCGGATGTTCTCTATCTAGCTACTTTTCCGCAATTTTAAAGCGCTGGCGCCTCGATTGCCGGCCGCGGCCAAACAGCCTTGACCAAGGCGCCGTGCTGAGGCGGGCGGCGGTTACGGACTTCGAGCTTTGCGCCAGTTCTTTCAAGCAAAGTCTTTGAAATGAAGAAGCCGAGGCCGAGGCCGCCCGCCATGCCTTCTTCATCGCGCTCGGTGAGGTAGGGCTCGCCGAGGCGGTTGAGCACGCCGTGGGCGAACCCTGGGCCATCGTCGCGGATGGCGATCTCGATGATGTCGGCGGTCCACCTGGCTTCGATATCGACCCGGGTTTTGGCAAAGCCGACGGCGTTTTCGACGATCCCGCTTAACGCATGAACGATCTCAGGCATGCGTTTCACTTCGAGTGCGCCTTCGCCTTGAGCGTCGATGACGATCTCAGTGCCCAAGCCCTCATGCGGAGAGATGACTTCTTCCAACATCGAGCGGATCGGGGCGCGCGCGATCATGACGTCGCCGCGTTCGCGGTTGGCGGAGAGTTGCGCGAGGATTCCGCGGCAGCGTTCGCTCTGCGTGACAAGGAGCTGCAGATCCTCCGCACGCGGATCGTCTGGCGCGAGATCGCGCGCCATTTCCTTTGCCACGAGATGAATGGTCGCGAGCGGCGTGCCGAGTTCGTGGGCGGCGGCGGCGGCGAGGCCGCCAAGCGCTGAAAGTGTTTGCTCACGGGCTAGAACTGCTTGCACCGCCGCAAGCGCGATGCTGAGGCGCTCTTCTTCGGCGGCGACGCGCCACGCGTAAACGCTGGTGAATGCGAGGCCGACCAGAACTGCGGCGGCAAGGCCCATTTGATAGAGCGGCGGCATCAGGAAGGCTGCGTCTCCCGGCCACGGCAGCGGCAAGCGCCACACCGAGATTACGCCGACGCAAATGAAGGTAAGCGCAGCGAGCATCGCGGTCACGGCTGGTCGCAGAACCGTCGCGCTGACAGCCACGGGGGCGACGAATAAAAATACGAACGGATTTTGAATGCCGCCGGTGAGCGCAAGCAGCGCCGCAAGTTGCACTGCATCGTAGCCAAGTTGGGCGGCCGCCTCCCATTCGCGTGTGAGTTCTTGGCTGCGACGCGTGAGCAGTAGGTTCACCGCGACAGACACGCCGATTGCGGCGAGCGCCCATTGGACCGGGAATTCGACGTTGAGGATGTAGCGAACGAAAAGGACTGCGATGGTTTGGCCGACGATAGCGAGCCAGCGGAGCAAAACGAGCGTCCGAACCCGGACGCGGCTGGTCGCGCTCCAGAAACTCGGAATAGGGGCTAAGGGGCGGGCTTCGGTGTCAGCCATCCCCCGTCATCGCTGTGGCAGCGCCGCCACTCAAGGGCGGCTGCGACACGATGACGGTAAAACCCTGCTCTATTTGATATTGATCCTGCGAAGCGTTCGCAATAAGACCGCTACTTCGGCTCAGCCGGGAGTACGTGATGCGGGGACTTTGGGGGACGTCGGCGTTGGCGCTGGCTTTGGGCGTCATGGCCGGTGGCGAGGCGCAGGCGCAGGACCCTGGCGTTCAGTTGGCCCAGGCCGATCCGGACATCACGGTGACAGCGACACGCACACCGCAGGAATCGTTCGATGTGCCCGTTACGGTAACCGTTATTGACGCCGAAGAGATCGAACGAAATCTCGCCACCGACATCAAGGACCTCGTGCGCTTCGAGCCCGGCGTCACTGTGCCGACTAGTCCGTCGCGTTTCACCGCGGCGCTCGCGTCGACGGGCCGTGACGGCAATAGCGGCTTCAACATTCGCGGCCTCGGCGGCAATCGCGTGCTGTTTCAGCTCGACGGCATCCGCGTGCCGGACGGATTTTCTTTCGGCCCGGCGGCGTTCGGGCGCGGCGACTATGTCGACCTCGATTTGCTGCAATCGGTGGAAATTTTACGCGGACCGGGTTCGGCGCTCTACGGCAGCGACGGCATGGCGGGCGTGGTCAGCTTCATTACTAAGGATCCTACGGATTTCCTGGCCGATGATGAAGCATTCGGCGTCCGCTTGCGTGGCGCCTACGCCAGCGCCGATGACAGCTTTGCGTCGGGCGTGACGCTGGCTGGACTGTTGGGTGAAGATTGGTCCGCCATCCTCGCTTACACCCGTCGCGAAGGCCACGAACAAGAAAATATGGGTGAAATCGATACACCCGATACGCGCCGCACCACGCCGAACCCGCAAGATCTCGAGTCGGACGCTGCAATGGTGCGCGTCGTGTTTGAGCCGAACGACATGCATCGCGTTCGCCTGACCGCGGACTACGGTGAGCGCAACATCACGACGGAAGCGTTGAGCGCTCGTGCTGTGCTGCCGCCGGACGGACCGCCATTGGGGTCGACAAGCGTGCTCGATCTCGACGGTGTCGATGAAGGCGAGCGCAACCGGCTAGCGTTTGACTACACGTTCACGAACGAAGGCGCCATCGATCGCGCGTTTGTTGCAGTCTACGCGCAAGACAGTTCGCTCTATCAGTTCAGCGACGAAGACCGTAACACGGCCGTCGATCGCACGCGGATCACGACGTTCGACAACGAAGTCTGGGGAATTTCGTCTCAGCTTGAGAGCGACTTCAGTACGGGCAGTGTCGAGCATACGCTCATTTACGGCTTCGACTATTCCGTGACGACGCAAGAAGGTGTTCGCGGCGGCACGGTGCCGCCAGTCGGCGAAACCTTCCCGACGCGCGCTTTCCCAGTCACTGAGTACACGCAGACGGGTGTGTTCATCCAAGATCAAATTGATTTCATGGATGGGCGAGTCTCTCTCTTCCCTGCGCTGCGCTACGATTCCTACGAGCTCGATCCGTCTAACGATGCGCTCTACACGCTACCCATTGAAGGTCAGAGCGATTCACGGATTACGCCGCGCTTTGGCGCCGTCGTATGGCCGACCGAGACGTTCGGTGTGTTCTTCAACTTCGCGGAAGGGTTCAAAGCGCCTTCGCCTAGCCAAGTGAATAACGGCTTCGCCAACCCGGTGATCGGATACACTTCGATACCGAATCCGGACCTCGGGCCCGAAACCAGCGAAGCGTTGGAGCTTGGCGTGCGCTGGCGCGATGTGACCGTCTTTGGCGGCGATCTGCGCGCGAGCGCCAACGTGTTTGGTTCCTGGTACGACGACTTCATCGAGCAGGTGCAGATCAGCGGCAGTTTCACGCCGCTAGATCCGGCCGTATTTCAGTACGTCAATTTGAGCTCTGCGGACATCTGGGGCGCGGAAAGCCGAGTCAACATCGCCTGGGACAACGGCTTTGGCGCGCAGACGGCGATCTCTTTTGCGGAAGGCACGTTTGTGGACGGCGCGGGCGCGACTGTGCCGCTGGAGAGCATTGAGCCTTGGCGGATCGTAGCGGGCATCGGCTACAACTCGCCGAACGGCGTCTGGGGCGGTGAGTTCCTGGTCACGCATTCGAGCAAGAAGGACGAGCGCGACACAGGTGCGCCGTTCATTCCCGATGGCTTCACGATCTTCGACGCAACCGCCTACATGCATATCGGCGAGAACGCAGCCTTGCGCGTCGGCGTGTTCAATATCACCGACGAGAAATACTGGTGGTGGAATGACGTGCGGGGTGTGTCGACGACAGTGGACGCGTACACGCAGCCGGGCCGGAATTTCTCCGCTTCGATCTCTTACCGTTTCTGAGGAGACCTAGATGACCACCCTGTCGCTTACTCGTCGCGCATCGATGCTGGCGCTTGCAGGCGCAGGCGCGGCGATCGCTGCGCCTGCGCTCGCGCAGACCGGCCGTATTTCACCGGTGGAACGCGATCGTCAGTCCATTCTCGCGATGGTGGGCGACTATCACGTGCGCTTCAATTTCCATGAAACCGTGCCGTTTGTGAGCGACTACACGCCGCTCGAGCCGAAGACGAGCGGCGGCTATGAGAGCGTCCGCGTGATCGCAGATGCCGGCCAGTTCATTCAGTTGCAGCACATGCTTGTCGCCGAACACGAAGGCCAAACCTTCGTGATCAAGCATTGGCGTCAAGACTGGACCTACCAGCCGCGTACTGTGCTCGTTTACGAGCGCCGCAATTATTGGTCGCTTGCAAACGTGTCGAGCGCCGCGCGTCGCGGCGCCTGGTCGCAAACGGTTTGGCAGACGGATGACTCACCACGCTACGGCGGCGTCGGCCGTTGGGACTACGCGAACGGCCGCGTGATCTGGACGAGTGGCCCTACCGCGCGTCCGCTTGCGCGCCGTGATGCGATCCGCAATCCTCCGTACGAGCGTTATCTCTCGATCAACCGTCATGCCCTGACGCCGACCGGCTGGGTGCATGAGCAGGACAACGAGAAGATCGGCACGCGCAACGGTCGACTCACCGCCATTGTGCATGAAGACGGCGTCAACACGTATGACCGGTTCAACGAATACCCGGTCGCGGCGGCGGACTCATACTGGGCCGACACGGCCGATTATTGGGGCGGTGTGCGCCAAGCTTGGGACGATGCGATCGAGCGGCGGCGTGGCGTATGGGTCGAGGAAGAAGCTCAGAATGGCGCAGTGACGGGTCCGACTTTGATGGGTCTCGCCGACCGTATTCATTCAAATGAGATCCAGACGGCGCCGGCATTGGCGCAAGCGCAGACGGCGATCACGCAAGCGACAACCCAAAACGCCTAGTTGCGATCCATGACGACAATTATGGGCCCAAGCTCATGATTGTCGTCATAGCGCCCGACTGAGGGCGCCCAGAGACTTGAGACCGTGCCGTCGAGAAAGAGCGCATCGCGACAGTGAAGCTCGTCACGGAAGAAGCGTGCGAAGCGGCCGAACGAAACAAAACCAGAGCTGATGACGAAGTAGGCTGTGTGCTGGTCGCGCAGGCCGACGCCGTTGCGTATGAAGCGCGACGCGCCGTCGTTTGCGAATTGCGGGTGCATCTCGCCGTTGATCAGAAGCATCGGCCCAGATTGCGTCGCCCAGCGCGGGTCGCGCATGGCGACCGCATAGTCTTCCGATACTTCAATGCGCAGCGCGCCGTCCCGGTCCTGCCAGAAGACGCCATTTGGTTTCAGGTGAAAATTTCCGGGCCCGTCTGTGAGAGAAATTGATTTTTGTTCGTCGCGGTCTTCGACGTAGAGGCCGATCGGCGCGCCGGCGTCGTTGAACATGCCCGCATTCATGGCAAAGCGTACGCGCGGCGCCTGCGGTCCTAATTCGTGCTGTACCGCTTCAAAACTCCGCAAGTAGCCGCCGCTTGGCGCACGCGAGTAGAGCCGCATGTCTTGGCGGCGCGCGTCGTACGTGCAGACGATAAAGCGTGACGTCTCGAATTCATGGACTGCGCACGGCGCGTCGCGATCTCGCATGCGCGGTAAAAAGAAAAGCGCGGCGGCGGCGACTAGGCCAATAACGGTCGCAACCGCGATCAGAGGCGTGCGCTGGAATTTCATCTCAACGCCACATGCGCAAATTCGCGGCTCCGCTCAAGCTTTGCCTGCGGCATTGCGCCCCCTGTGCGGTCGCGCCGCGTTGCTAACAAGGCGCCACAGGCTTTTAGGTTGGGGGATGGCAGAACCCGTCGAAACGCCGCGCCGGAATTTAACTGGCGCTGTGGTCCCCGCAATTGCGGTAGCCGGGTTAGCCGCGCTTGGCGCGATGTTGCTTGTGGGCACCAATGGTCTTTGGCGTCCGGCGACAGCAGCGCCGCGTGATTGCATTATCGAAAATGCCGATGGCGTTGGCGGTCCGATTGATCTTGTCGACGCCAATGGCGCGCGCGTGACACAGGCGGATTTCGCAGGTGAGCCGGCGGTCGTCTATTTCGGATTTACGCATTGCCCCGATATTTGCCCGACAAGCATGTACACGCTCGCGGAGGCGCTGGCGGCGCCTGGCGGCTACGACGTGCAGCCCATATTGGTCACCGTCGATCCAGAACGCGATACGCCCGCGCGCATGGGCGAGTATGCGCACACTGAAGGTTTCCCTCCCGGTCTGGTTGGGCTGAGTGGCTCGGCTGAGCAGATCGATGGGGCGGCGCGTTCGTTCCAGGTGCATCATTCGAAGTCGCCGATCCCGGGCGCGCCAGTGGATCAATACAACGTCGATCACTCGTCGTTGCTTTACGTCCTGGACCGCAACTGGCGCACGGTGTCGATCATTCAGACGATGAGCCGGGCGGATCCCATGAATCCACAGAGTCCGCTCGTCCCCGTGTCGCCCGAGACAATCGCGGCATGCATCGCGGCAGGGCTCGAACGGGGCTGACATTCCCTGATTATGGGAAGCCAGCCTTATTGCGCTGCACGCGCGTCCCATTACATTCGGTCCATACGGAACGCGGTCAGGGTCGGAACCTGGCGTGGGGGAGCCGGTTAAGACCTTAGGCATAGTCGCCAGCCTGGCGCTGCAGTGCGAAAGCCTCGCCTGCTGAGTTGTCTTAGCTTGTTGGAAACAGGACGACGCGCAGTATCCCGCTGGGTTGCTGCGCCGCAGCAGAAGGGCTGACATGCTCTATTCGTTTTATGAACTTGGCCACCTCTCGGTGGCGCCGTTGCGGATCGCGGCTTGGATGCAGTCTTCGATGCTGCGTTCGCCGCTAAATCCGATGGGCGACACGGAAGTGGGCCGGACGGCCGCCGCCGCCGCGGACCTCTTCGAGTCGATGACGCGCCGCTATCGCAAGCCCGACTGGAAATTGCCGAAGACAACGATCAATGGCGTCGATGTCGCGGTGACGACGACAAGCGCGTGGTCGACGCCGTGGTGCAGCATGCTGCATTTCGAACGTGACGCTGACGGGCTAAAGGCGGCCCGAGGCGAGCGCGTCGATCCAACCGTTCTCATCGTTGCGCCTTTGTCGGGTCACTACGCGACGCTGCTGCGGGACACGGTAAGCGCGTTTTTGCCGGACCATGAAGTGTACGTCACCGATTGGGCCGACGCGCGCACCGTGCCTGTGATCGCCGGCCGCTTCGATCTCAACGATTACATCGACCATGTCATGGGAATGCTGCGCTCGCTTGGACCGCAGACCCACGTTGTCGCCGTATGCCAGCCGGGGCCGGCGGTGCTCGCGGCGATTGCGCTGATGGCGGATGAAGATGATCCGTGCACGCCGGCGACGATGACGATCATGGGCTCGCCGATCGATGCGCGGAAATCACCGACGGCGCCGAACCTGCTCGCCGAAAAGCGCGACATCGACTGGTTCAAGAACAACATGATCCACACCGTGCCTGCGATTTATCCGGGCGCCTTTCGCCGCGTGTATCCAGGCTTTCTGCAGCTTGCGAGCTTCATGGGCATGAACCTCTCGAGTCACGTCGATGCGCACCAAGGTTACTTTCAGAACCTGGTGAAGGGCGACGGAGAGCCCGCCGAAAAGCACCGCAAGTTTTACGACGAATATCTCGCGGTGATGGACTTGTCGGAAGAGTTCTACATCCAGACGCTCGTTGAAGTGTTTCAAGAGTATCGCTTGGCGAACGGGACCATGACGCATCGCGGCCGCAAGGTTGATCCCAGCAAGATCACCAAAACGGCGCTGCTTACGGTTGAAGGCGAGAACGACGACATTTCTGGGATCGGCCAAACACAAGCCGCGCACGATATTTGCGGCAATATCCCCGAGGCGATGCGGCGGGATTACATCCAACCGGGTGTCGGCCACTATGGCGTCTTCTCGGGCCGCCGCTTCCGCACCGAAATTTATCCGCGCGTGCGCGAATTCATGCGTGCGTTTCACTCGAACGCGTCGCGCAATGCGAAGCGCGTAAGTCTGAAGCTGGTCGGCGAAAACTAAATTTTCGGGCCGCTCCAGCCGCCACCTGGATTCTCATCCGACAGCGTCATCATCTTTCCCTCAGCGAGGCGAACCGCGATCTCGCTCGCATCGAAGCCCTCGAGACACCGCACGTTGATCCCGTAGTGGTCCGGCATCGAGCGCTTGCGGTGGAACGGATAGATACCGCAGACGCTGCAAAAATAGTGGCGCGCGATTTTGGTATTCCACTGATAGAGCGTGAGCTTGCCTTCGCCCGCGATCAGTTCAAACTTGCCCTCAGGTACCGTTGTCATCAGGGCATTTTTCTTGGCGCAGAGCGAACAATCGCACGTATAAATATCGGTGATTTCGGTATCGATTTGGAATTGGACACCGCCGCAATGGCACGATCCGCGATAGACAGTCATCTTCTCACCTTCTGGCGTACGCTAACGCATGCGACGGGTCGCGTGAATCAGCCGGACGTGGGAATCTTGCGCATGCGCTTCGATTCGCGACAGAAGGTCGAGCCGGGTCACACCGAGATCGAAACGATCGATGGCCGCCGCGTGCCGGTGAAGCTGATCGTTAACCCGCGAGCGCGTCATGTTTCCGTTCGTATCGATCCGACGCGCCGCGAGGCAATCGCGACGGCGCCATCGAAGCGCCATCTGAAACACGCGGCGGACTTCGCGGCCGAGCGCGCTGGGTGGATCGCGCAGGAATTGTCGCGCCTTCCGCGCGGCATTTCGTTGGCGCCGGGATCGTTCGTGCCGCTGCGCGGGGTGGAGCACGAGCTGGTTTATAAGCATGGCCGCAAGCCTGCGTGGATCGAGGAAGATTTGCTGCCGCGGCTCGTCGTGCAGGCGCCTGATGCGGCATTGTTTGAGGGCCGTGTGCTGCGTTACCTCAAAGACCAAGCGCGCAGCGACCTGATCGACCGCGTCGCTACGCATGCGATCACGCTCGGCGTCCGGCCCGAGCGCATCCAAGTTAAAGAACTGCGCTCACGATGGGGCTCGTGCTCGGTGGATGGCGTGCTCTCCTTCTCGTGGAGAGTGGTTATGGCGCCGCCCTTCGTGCTCGATTATCTCGCCGCGCATGAAGTCGCGCATCTGCGCGAGATGAACCATTCACGGCGCTTTTGGGCGCTGGTGGGTAAGTGCATGCCTGGCTATGCAGCCGGACGCGATTGGCTGCACGAAAACGGGTGCAAGCTGCACGCCGTTGGGATGGCGCGCTAAGATTTCGCGGGCGGCCGCAGCATTCTGAACGTGCCGTCTTCGTCCATCATAACGTGCTTAAGCGCGCCGAGGATATGAAGCGAAATGGCGGCGACGAGCGTCCAGCGGCCGATGGCGTGCACTAATTCGGCGGCCTCGTGGACGCCTTGGTTGCGTTCCGCGAACGGGCTGGGGATCGAGAAGAGATCGAACACATTGATCGCGCGTCCGCCCGACCAGACGGCGAGTGGGCCGGAGATCACTTGAACCAAAATCGCGATCAAAAGCACTTGGTGCGTCGCACTTGCGAGAAACTTGAGGATCGGCGCTTGCTCTGGTGGCGTTGGCCGGGGCTGGGCGTAACCGGCGAAAACACGCGCGAGCAGAATGAGCGCCACCGACGCGCCGATCGAGATGTGCCAACCCATTGCCGCAGCGCGCCCGGCGCGGTCGCCTGCGTCACCAGCGAAATCAGCAGTGAAGCCGGTGGCCAGCATCGCAAACACGGCGATTGCGGCCAGCCAATGCAGGCCGATAGAGAGCCAGCCGTAGCCGTCCTTGGTGTTGGTCCATTGCATCAGTGCACACTCCGCCGGTCCTAGCTGGAAGCCGTAAGGCGTCCTGTGTGAACAGGCGCCTTACGGCTTCGAAGCGATCATTGGCTGCCGGGTGCGACGCCTGGGCCGATGCTTTGGTTCACAAAACCGAGTGACTCAGTCAGCACCGTACCGAGCACGCCGCCTTGCAAAGGCGTGAGATAGTGATCGGCGTCGGTGAGTGTGATGAGCCGGGTCGGTTTGCCTGCACGTTGCATTGCGCGCTCCATGAGCTGGCTCTGCTCGATCGGCACCGTTTGATCTTCATCGCCGTGAATGATCAGAAGCGGCATGCCAACGCGTTCGGCGTTTTGCGCGGCCGAGTATTGATCGAGCGAAGCCTCGCCACCGTCGCCAATCGTGTCGGTCCAATACTGATAGCCCATGGATTGCGCGCCGCCGCCGGAGCCGTCGACATCGTTCCGCGTTGAGCCGCTACGCACCCAGCGCAACATCTGACGCAGATCGGAAACGCCAGCGCCCGCGACCGCGCATTTGTAAACGTCGGTATTGATGTAGGACGCGGTGAAGGCGACGTAGCCCCCGTACGACCAGCCTGTGATGCAGGTGCGGTCTGGATCGGCGATGCCTTGTTGAAATAGGTATCGCGTGCCGTCGGCCACATCTTGCTGCATGCGCTGGCCCCACTGGCGCTGCCCGGCTTCAACAAAGGCGCGGCCAGAGCCGTCGCCGCCACGGAAGTTGGGTTGGAACACCGCATAGCCTTGCGACGCAAAATATGGGGCGAAGAGATCGTCGCCATAAATGTCGCGCCCTTCCGGGCCGCCGTGAGGGACGACGATCGTCGGCAAATTGGTGGCGTTGGTGACGCCTGGCGGGATCCAGAGATAGCCCCACTGACGTTGGCCGTCCGAGGTGGTGTATTCAACGACGCGCTCTGTCGGAAGCAGGGCCGCGTTCGCCTCCGGACGGCGTCGCAGGATGACGTTCAACGAATGGGTCTCGTGGTTGTAGAGGTAGTAGGTGCCGAGATCTTGCGGGCCGAACGTATAAACCAGCATGCGATTCAGATCGTCGGACTCGTCCGAGATCATGACGTTCACGCTGTCCCCAAGAACTTGCTTGATCGCGTTCCAGCGCAAGGCGAATTCTTGATCTTTCGGCACGCACTCATAGCGATGGCCCCACCAGCATGCGGCCATGATCACGCCGCGCTGAGCGTCGATCGCGGCGTCATCCATGTCGAAGCTGGGATCGACTTGGACGGTCTCGGTATAATTGCCGGTTGAGGAGTCGAACACGTAGAGACCGCGTGTGTCTGTGCCTTCGCGTCGCGCGGCGATCACGACTTGTCCTGCCTGCGCGCCAGGGCCGACAGGCTGGAATGGCGGCGCTGAATTGACGCCTTCGGCGCCTTGGTAGCGCGTAATTTCAGTCCAAGTTCGTTGGCCGGGGCCGCGACGAAGCCATGCGTAGCCGCGACCATTTCCGACGACATCCTGCCTGAGCACCGGTGTGCCATCGATGTCGACCACCCAGTTGAAGGTGAAGATTGTACCAGTATCGACGCTCTGTTGGTCACCGGTATGAACGTTGACTCTGCGCAGTTCGGCGCCGCCTCGTGTCGGCACGATGAGCAAAACGTTGTCATCGTCCTTAGGCAGCGTGCTGACCAAACCCGCGTCGACGTAAGCGTCAAAACCTTGGCGGGCCGGATCGTAGAGTGGGATGAGGTTCGTGCCGTCGAGGTTTGCCGCGTAAATGCGTGTATTGGTCTCGAAGCCGCCATCGACGCTCGCGCGGCGGACCGCCGTGCCGCGCGTAAATTCGACGCGGTTGCGTTGCTGCAGGATAAATACGATGCGCGTGTCGGACGCAAAGCCGACGCTGGTAATTTGCAAGCTCTGATCGGTGCGCGCGCGTTGAATTGGACGCGACTGGCGCGTTTCCAAATCGACGACCATCAAAACGTCGCCCACATCATCGTGCCTAAGGGCAGCGAGATAGCGGCCGTTTGGCGACATGCTCGCGCTGCGGAACGTGTCGTAGCCCAGCCACCAATCGAGCGGCGCGCGTTGCGCCTGTTGTTGCGCCGACGCGGGAAGCGCAAGCGCGCAGAAACCCGCCAATAAGACGAAGAGAATTCGTTGCATGAACATACCCCCAAACGCCGCTATTACGGTCGTCCCTATCCAACGGATTAGCCTGCGGGCACGGATTTGTCAGCGGGGGAATGCACGCTCGGGGTCGTGGACAACCAGCCGTTACGTCAGCCTTCAGGACCGAAATCCAGTGAGCGATCTTCGCTGTCCGGAGGTGTCGTCTGGGGCGCGCCTATAACGGCGCCGATGGGCGCGCCGACGGCGGTGATTTCCGGCGCTTCCGGATCCGATATGCCGGTATCGTAGTCCTCCTCGCGCGGGAGCTCGAGGTCGCGGGTGGGCGTGTTGCGCAGCGCCGTCGGCATAAAGCGCGCCCAAATCTCGGTGGGCAGCGAGCCGCCCGTGACGCGCCCAGTTTCGGTGAAGTTGTCGTTGCCGGTCCAGACTCCCGCGACCATGCCGGGCACGAAGCCAATAAACCACGCGTCGCGGTAATCGTTGCCGGTGCCGGTCTTGCCGCCAACTTGGCGACCGCTGATACGCGCGGCGGTGCCGGTGCCGGCATCGACGACGCGTCGCAACATGTAGTTCATGTACCGGAGCGGACGCTCCTCAATGACTTGTTGACGGCCTTGTTGGCGGAACGCCCAAACAGTTTCGTTGCTGCTGGCGCGGCGAATTCGGGAGACGCCGTGGGCCTCGACATTGAAACCCTCTGATGCCATCGCGGCGTAGGCCTGGGTCATCTCGAGCAGCGTAATTTCCTGCGCCCCGAGCGCGAGCGAATGGTAGTTCGACAGCGGTGAACGCACGCCGAGGCGGCGGGCCACGTCGATCACGTTCTGGCCGCCAACTTCATTGGCCACGCGGATCGCGACCATGTTGTAGGAGAGTGCAAAGGCGCGGAAAAGTTCTGTGGGACCGTGGAATTCGTTGGTGTAGTTGCCCGGCGTCCAAGACTCTTGGCCTTCTATCTGGATTGTGATCGGTGCGTCTTCGCGCACACTCCACGGCGTCAGGCCGTTTTCCATTGCTGCAAGATAGATGAAGTATTTGAACGATGAGCCCGGCTGACGGCGCGCCTGGGTGGCGCGGTTGAACTGGCTCTGATCATAGTCACGCCCGCCGACGAGCGCGCGCACGCCGCCTTCGTCATCCATGGCGATCAACGCACCCTGGCTGACGCGGCGGGCTTCGCCTTGTTCCGTCAGCACCGCGTTTACGGCCTCGTCGCCGGCACGCTGCGCGGCGATGTCGATCGTGGTTTCGACGACAAAGTCATCACGCTGTTGTCCGATGACGTCGTTCAACAGCGGATCGATCCAGTCGCGATAATAAGAGAGCACGCCGGCCGGGTTGCGGCGGCTGATCACAAGTTCCTCTTGCAGCGCGGCTTCGCGTTCGGTTGCGCTTATGAAACCCATATTGACCATCTCGTCGAGGACGGTGGTGGCGCGATCACGGGCGGCGGCGATGTCTTGGCGGGCTGGGTTGAGTCGCGATGGCGCCTTCACGAGGCCGGCGATCATAGCGGCCTGCAGCAGCGTAAGTTCACGGGCAGGGCGGTCGAAATAGCGCTCCGCCGCGGCTTCAATGCCGTATGCGCCCGCACCGAAATAAACGCGGCTGAGATAGAGCGCTAGAATTTCGTCCTTGGTGAAGCGGCCTTCGAGCCAGATCGCCATGGCTATTTCTTGGAATTTCCGGCGCCACGTGCGGTCATTGGTGAGGAAGAGGTTCTTCGCCAATTGCTGTGTGATCGTCGAGCCGCCTTGGACGACGCGGCCTGCGCGCAAGTTCTCGGCGCCGGCGCGCATCATGCCGCCGACATCGACGCCGAAGTGCTCATAGAAGCGCCGGTCTTCAATGGCGACAAATGCCTGCGCAACAAAAGGCGGCAGCGAAGCAAGGTCGACGGGCGGTGCGTTTTGCGCGCCTTCGCGTAAGATCACGTGGCCATTGCGATCAAGGAAGGTGACCGATTGGCCTTGGCGCGCCTCCCAAAGATCGTCCGTCGATGGCAGGTCCCAGGTGATCGCGACAAAGAGCGCGACAATGACGCCAACGCCGGCCGCCGCGGCCCAGCCGCTCCACACGGCGGCTTCGCGCACGTTGCGCGGATGCTTGATGCCGAGGATGCGCCGCCACATCTCGCCACCGAACGCGCGCGCGCCGCCGGAAAACGCCACCCATTTCGGCTCAATGACGCGCCAGACGTCGCGCGCGGTTGTTGTGATGCGGTCGCGAATGCGTCCAGCTAAAGTCGCGGGCGGTTCTTCTTGCGCGTTTTCCGGATCGCCGGCGGCGCGGAAATAGTTCGGCGGCAGTTCGCTTTCGAGCGCAGGCGCGGGCTTTTGTGGCGCCTGTTCTGGCGGCGTCATCGGCTCTGGTGGCGGTTCGAGCGTCTGTGTGGCCGCGATCGGCAGATCTTCCGGTATCGGCGGCAGCGCTTCGGGCGGAGGCGGGGCGGGTTCTTGGCTGGCCTCGGTCTCGGCTTCTACCTCTTCGAATAGCACCTGATGGTGCGGGTCGGCAGGCGCCGGGTCGTCGACTACAGCCTGGTTCGGTTCGGCTTCCTCGGGCACAGCTTCGCTCGCCGCGCGCTCGATGGGCGCAGGCGGCTCGTCGCCGCCCTGCGGCGGCTCTGGCGGAGTATCGTCCTCCGGCCGGTCTGGATCGTTCTCGTCAGCCACCCCGGCTCACCCTCCGCGCTCGCTGGTAGCGCGATTCGACGGCGGCGACGTCGAAGCGCACAGCCGCGGCCAGCAGACCCGAAAAGCTTAACGACAGGAAAAGGTTCCCTGGCCACTATCCGGCCCTATTTTGGGCTTCCGTGACGCACTGCGCAACGCCCTGTGGCGCCTGCTTTTTCTTGCCGCAGAGGAACAGCATCTCCATATTCAATCGCAGGCGCCGCGGGATTCTTCTGCGGCCAGGAGGAAATTCAATGTCCGACTACCACGCTGGGGCACGATCGGTACCGACCGGCCGGGCGGATATGGCAGTTGATGCTGGCCTCAGGGCCTTCATGCTCGGCATCTACAACAAAATGGCGCTCGGCCTTGCACTGACTGCGGGCCTGGCTTGGGTCGTCGGCACGACGCCGGCGCTGATGACCGCGATTTTCTCCGGTCCTCAGGCGTACCTAGTTATGTTCGGCCCGCTCGCGATATTGCTGGTGTCGAGCTTCACCATGAAGAACCCGTCACCGACGGGCGCCAATCTGGTTTACTGGAGTGTGGTTTCGCTTATTGGCGTCGGTATGGGCGCGCTGGTGTTTTACTACGCTCGCATTCCAGACGGCATGCTGCTTGTCGCAAAGGCGTTTTTGACGACGTCAGCGGCGTTCGGCGGTCTCAGCCTCTGGGGCTACACGACGAAGAAGGATCTCACCGGCTTTGGCACGTTCCTGATTATGGGCGTGATCGGCCTGATCATCGCTTCGGTCGTGAACATGTTCATCCAAAGCAGCATGTTGAGTTTGGCGATTTCGGCGATCGGCGTGCTCATCTTCGCGGGCCTGGTGGCCTTCGACACGCAACGCTTGAAGAACATGTACTACCAGCTCGGTGGAAATCAGCGAGCGATGTCGGTTGCTACGACGTACGGGGCGCTCAGCCTCTACATCAACTTCATCAACCTGTTCCAATTCATCCTGAGCCTGCTGTCGCCGCGCAACTAGGCGGCAATATCTGGACTACGCTTCAACGCCCCGGCCCAGGCCGGGGCGTTTTCGTTCAATCTCCGACCACTCGCATGCGCTTGAGCTCGAGTACTGCCAGCACGCGCTCCAAATCGTGACCGCGACGAAGTACTCGGCCATCTACCGCGCGGACACTGTACGCGCCTTGCTTGCGCGCTTCGCCGGGCTGTTTTTCGATTTGATAGAGTGGCGCTTCGCTACTGCGGCGATAGACGCTGAACAACGCGCGATCGGGCAGGGCATCAAGAGCATAGTCACGCCACTCGCCGGCCGCGACCATACGGCCGTAAAATCTGAGCAAGCGATCAAGTTCTGGACGCTCGAAAAAGATAGTGCGTCCGCTCATCCACAGGGCCTCATGCTCTTCACAACGCTCGGCTTTCAGCAAAGCGCAGAGTGAAAAGTATTACAAATGAAGCACGTCGGGTTTTGGACAGATTTTGTGCTTGCCCTCGCCGCATTGGGGCGCAAACCTATCAATGTGGCCGGCCGGAGAAAGGCTCGTACTCCGGTATCCATCAGCCCCCCCAGCCCCCCGGGGTGCGCGCTTCGGCTGGCCATACAGTTTCTGACAAAGCCCGCGAGCATCGCGGGCTTTGTTGTATCTGCCTCCTGAAAACCCTTCAAATCAAGGCTTCCAGAACGCATTGGCCCATGCGGACGGGTTAGCGCGAGCATATCCACAGGACGCGCAAACCGTTGGGCGTACCCGGCGTGCACCTCGTCGTAAGCGCTTAACTCTAGCTAAGGAACCGCGCGGAATCGCCTCGGTTGATTCGGTATCTCTGTGGATAAAGGGCCATGGCCTTTTGCCTAAATCCCCCCTAAGAGCGGCGCTCGAATTTCGGACGAGGATCCAATCCACATGCTGCTGCAGGTCGATGGTCTGCGCAAAACCTTTGGCCGCCGCGTCGCTGTGGATGGAATCGGTTTCGCGCTCGACGTCGGAGAGATCGTCGGGTTCCTCGGTCCTAACGGGGCCGGTAAAACGACCACGATGCGAATGATCGCGGGCTATCTCGAGCCCGACGAAGGCGTCGCGAAAATCTTCAACATTGATGTCGCTCAAGATCGCCGGCGGGCCCAAGAACGCGTGGGCTATTTGCCCGAAGGCGCGCCGCTTTATGGCGAGATGACGCCTTGGAGCTTCTTGCGGTTTGTGGCCGAGACGCGCGGCATGAGCCGGGAGGCGGCGCGCCATGCCGTGCGCCGCGCCGCGCAGGACGCCCGTCTCGGCGACACGATCGATCGCCCGATCGAGACGCTCTCCAAAGGCTATCGCCGCCGGGTGGGTCTCGCTGCCGCTTTGCTACACGATCCGATGCTGCTGATCCTTGATGAACCCACCGACGGCCTCGATCCGAACCAGCGCCACGCTGTGCGCGACTTGATCAAGCGTCTCGGCGAAGAGCGTGGGCTCATCATCTCAACGCACAGTCTCGAAGAAGTGGAAGCCGTCTGCACGCGCGCCATCATTATCGATCAAGGCCGCATTCTCACGGACAAGACGCCTGCCGCGCTCAAGGAAGAGCACGGCAGCCTGGAACGCGCCTTCGCTGCGCTCACGCGCGGGGAGGAGCGGGTATGAAAAAGCGTCCCGGTCTCGCCAGTCTCGGCGCCGTCTATCGGCGCGAGCTGCTTGCCTATGTCACGACGCCTACGGCCTATGTATTCGTCGCGGTGTTCCTCTTCTCGATCGGGCTCTTCACGTTCCAGATAGGCGGCTTCTTTGAATCGCGCCGCGCTGATCTAGCGCCGTTCTTTGCCTTTCATCCCTGGATTTTTATGGTGTTTCTCCCGGCGGTGGCGATGCGCCTCTGGGCTGAAGAAAGCCGCTCTGGCGCCATTGAATTGCTGATGACGTTGCCCGCGCCGACATGGTCGCTGGTGCTCGGTAAGTTCTTGGCGGCCTGGACGATTGCGGGCGCGGCTCTGGTGCTGACATTGCCGCTCTGGGCAACCGTCAATGTGCTCGGCTCCCCAGATAACGCGGCGATTTTCACGGCCTATCTCGCGAGCTTCCTGATGGCTGGCGCTTACATCGCCATCGGCTCGGTGATGTCGTCGATTACGCAAGCGCAGATCGTTGCCTTCGTGCTGGCGGTGCTGGTCTCGTTCCTGCTGACCGCGCTCGGTTTGCCGCTGGTGCTCGATTTCTTCTCGGGGATCGTCAGCGGCGGCGTGGCTGAAGGCATCGCGCGTTTCTCAATCCTACACCATTTCGACGCGGCCCAACGCGGCGTCGTGGAGTTCCGCTCGGTGTTCTACTTCGTGTCGCTGATCGGACTCTGTTTGGGCTTCACCGCGCTTGCGGTGGACGCGCGGCGGGGAGGCTAACGATGAGCGCACGCCGTTACGCACTGTTCGCTGCTTTGGCGCTGTTCATCGCGTTCGTTGCGTTGAACGTGATCGCCAATTCGTGGTTCCGCTCTTGGCGGCTCGATCTTACCGAGAACCATCTCTACTCGATCAGTGAAGGGACGCAGCAAACGTTGAACGAGCTTACCGAGCCGGTTCAACTCACGCTCTATTATTCGCGCGACTCCGCGCAGCCAGCGCCGCAACTGCAAGCCTACGCCGCGCGTGTGCGCGAAATGCTGCAGACGTTTCAAGCGCGCTCGAACGGCCGCATCCGTTTCGCCGAGGTGAATGTCGAGCCGTTTACCGAAGCTGAGGACAATGCATCCGAGGCCGGGATCCAGGCCTTGCGTCCATACGAAGGCGCAGACCCGATCTATTTCGGCCTCGTGGGCGCCAATGCGATCGACGACACGCGTTCTATCCCGTTGTTTGACCCGCAGCGCGAAGCGTTCCTTGAGTACGAGCTGACGCGTCTCATCTATGAACTCGAAAATCCGGACCGCACGCACGTCGCGCTGATCACGGCGCTGCCGCTCGATCCGGCCGCCGCCACCGATACGAGCATGGGCGCACCGGCAGCGCAGTCCGTCTTTGCTACGGAAATGGGCCGCTTGCTGGATGTCACAAAGCTGCAGGCGGATTTCACGACAATCCCGCTGGACACGGACGTGCTCGCGATCATTCATCCGGGCGCTCTGTCGCAGGCGCAGCTCTTCGCCATTGATCAGTTCATCCTGCGCAAGGGCCGCGCCTTCATTGCACTGGATCCGGCGTCGATGCAGGCGGCGCAAAGCGCAACCGGTTTTGATCCGTTCAATCCGGTGATGCCGCCGCCGACGTCTTCAACGCTGGAGCCATTGCTGGCCGCATGGGGCGTTGCGCTCTCTCCCGGCGTTGTGCTCGATCTGGAAGGCGCGCTGCCGGTTTCGGTGCAGGATCCAACGACGGGCCAAGCCGGACAAGCGCCGCAGCCGCTCTTCTTCCAAGTTTCGCCTGAACGTCTCGACCGCGAAGACCTGATGACGGCTTGGCTTCGCCGCGGCATCAATTTCGGACTCTCCGGAAGTCTCACGCGTAGCGAGCGCGAAGGCGTGACGGTTGTGCCGCTCATTCGCAGCAGCGGCCGCACGATGCGTCTACCGGCGGATCAGGCGCTGATGCGCCCGTCGCCGATGGACATTTTGAACATGTGGCCGCCTACCGGTGGCCGCGTTGAGAACATCGCATTGAGGCTCTCGGGAAACCTGACCACGGCCTATCCGGATGGCGCACCGCCTGTCGAAGCCGCGCCGGCGCCGGAAACGCCGGACGCTGAACAAACGCCAGCGCCAACCCCCGCACCAGCGCCAGCACCAGCGGCGCCGGGTGCGCCACTCCGCCAGTCGGCGACGCCCGCGCAGATCGTTATCGTTGCCGACACCGATTTCCTGGCTGACGATTTTTATGTCGACCCGCAAAGCGGCGGCACGGCGGCGGACAATGCGTCGTTTGCACTGAATGCGATTGACGTCCTGGGCGGCTCTGATGCGCTCGTATCGCTGCGCTCGCGCGCACCGGCTGAGCGCTCGATGAAACTGCTCGCGGACATGGAGCGCGACGCCCAACGCCGTATCGAGAGCCGCCAACAACAGCTCGAAGCGGATCTGCAAGAGACACAAGCCAGGCTAGAGGCGCTTCAGGCGCGCGGACGCGGGTCGGGGTTCTTTGCCGGCGATCTGGGCGCCGAGTTGACGCCGGAAGAGCAGGCGGAAGTTGATCAATTCCGCACGCGCGAAGGCGAGATACGCACCGAACTTCGCGGGCTGGTGCGCGACCTGCGTGGCGACATCGATCGCCTGCAAGCGCTGGTGATCTTCATCAATGTTTGGCTGGCGCCGCTGCTGATCGCTGCGGCCGGGCTGTTTTTGTTCTGGCGCCGTCAGCGGCGCGGGGGTGCGGGGCGATGACGACGGGCCTTGCTGAGCGCCGCAAAGCGCATTCGCTTACGCTGTTCTTGATGGCCGGCGCGCTCGTCGCGGTGGCGGCCATCACCATTGCAATTGAATCGCGCAGCCTAAGCCCGTCGAGTTCTGCGGGGCCGGTGCTGCCCGGCATCGAGGAGCAAATCGGCGGCGCACAGCGCATCACAGTGACCAGCGCCGACGCCACCTATCGTATCGAGCGGACCCAGCAGGGTTGGGCGATGCGCGATCGCGATGACTATCCGGTGCTCTCCTCGCGCCTGGCGCAGCTTACCGAAGGTTTGGAAACGCTGCGCTACGTGCGCCGCATGACCAACGACGCCTCACGCCACGAGCGTCTTGGCGTTACCGATCCGCGCGAAGGTGGGCGTGGGGTGCTGGTTCAAATCGAAGATGGCCGCGGCGCGCTGCTCGTAAACCTCATTCTCGGCGTAGAGACAGCGGGCACCTATGTGCGCCGCCCTGACGAGGCGCAGACTTGGTCGGTGCAAGGCGAATTGCCGCCGCTGCGCGACGTTGCATCGTGGCTCGATCTTCGGCCCATGAACTTGCCTGCCGAACGCATCGGTCGTGTCGAGATCATGCCAGCCGAGGGGCGCGCCTACATCCTGGCGCGCGAAGGCGCCGATCAGCCGTGGCGCATGGTGTCGCCCGCGTTGGAGGCGCTCGCACAATCCACCATCGCCTCGACGGCCGAGCACATCACGCAGCTGACGCCGACGGATGTGCGCACCGCGCCCGCCATCCAAGGCACACCACTCGCCCGTGTTCGCGCAACGACCTTTGACGGCATTGTCATCGACGCCGAATTGATCCCGAGCGACAACCGCACGTGGATCAAGCTGGTTGCCCGTGCAAGTACGCCGGAGCAGGAGGCCGCGGCCGTGGCGCTGAACACGCCGGCGTCGGATTGGGCTTATGCGTTGAGCGATATGGAAGTAGGGGCGCTTGCGCCGCCGCTGAGCCGTCTCGTTCCCGGCGCCGAGTAGCTCTCAGTAGCGGTTTGGCCGGCTCGTATAGGCAGCTCCGATAATGCGGCCGCCGTTTGGTTCTTGCACGAGGATCGCACATTCGGGCTGGCAACGTGGGCGTTCAGCCCAGACGCCCGATCCATTCCAAGTGCCGACACGCTCAATCCATCTCACCAGATTGTAGTGCGGCACTGAGCGGTTGCGGTTGGCGCCGCCGGTGATCACGACCGTGAGCGGCCCAGGATCGTAAGCGAGCATCCAGATGTCAGCGTTCGCACTGATCTGTCCCGATCCAACAGTGCCGCGCGCGCGCCCGTTGCGGAGGAGGGTGAGCGATATGTCAGGCGCATTGGTGGGCCAGCCGGCGCGTTCTTGGTCATCGTAGATCGCGCGTGCTTCGTCCCAATCGGAAGCGCTGATCGTGCGCGCGCCGTTGACGACGAGTTGCGGCGTGAAACGGCCGCGCACGCGCAGGGTCTGCGAGTAGGCGCGTTGCCGATCGGCAAATTCGGGCTGGGCGAAGGTGTCATGCCAGCCGAGATAGTCCCAGATGCCGACCGGAAATGTGAGCGCCAGTACGTCGTCGTCGCGCGAAAAAATCCCCAACAGCCGGTTGGCCCGAGGGCACTGGGTGCAGCCCTGGCTGGTGTAAAGCTCCACCACCATCGCGGCGCGTCGGCCTTGGGTCTGGGCGAGCGCAGGGGTTGCGCTCACCGCCATGGCGATGGCCAGGGCGACGAGAAACCGGACGATCATGCGCGAGACCATGCAGGTCCCGCCGCCACGGTTCGAATCAAACCGTTGTGACGGGGCCGTTTCAGCTCAGCCTTTGGCGAGACCGCGCAGCACATAGTGCAGAATTCCCCCATTCCGGAAGTATTCTACCTCATTCTCGGTGTCGATCCGGCAATGGACCTCGACCTCATCGGTCTTGCCGCCTGGGCGGGTGATCTTGAGCGTCACGTTCTGGCGGGGCCCAAACCCAGCCACGCCGCTGAGTGAGACGGTTTCCTCGCCCGTGAGGCCGAGGCCCGTCCAGCTCTGGCCATTGATGAATTGGAGCGGCAGTACGCCCAGCCCGATCAGGTTCGAGCGGTGGATGCGCTCGAAGCTCTCGGCGACCACGGCTCGCACTCCGAGAAGCGTTGTGCCCTTGGCGGCCCAGTCTCGTGACGAACCGGTGCCATATTCCTTGCCGGCGAAGATGACGAGTTCGCGCCCTTCCTGCTTATAAAGCATCGCCGCATCGTAGATCGCCAGACGCTCACCGGACGGGTGATGGATGGTGTAGCCGCCCTCGACGACCGAGCCGTCGGCGTTTTTGACCATCTGGTTCTTGATGCGGATGTTGGCGAACGTGCCGCGCATCATGACTTCGTGGTTGCCGCGTCGCGCGCCGTACGAGTTGAAGTCGCCTTGCGCGACGCCGTGCTCGGTGAGGTAGGCGCCAGCAGGGCTGACTTTCTTGATCGAACCTGCGGGGCTGATGTGGTCAGTGGTGATCGAGTCGCCAAAGAGGCCGAGCACACGCGCATCAACGACGTCGCGCGGCGCCGATGGCGTCATGCTCATGCCGGTGAAGTAGGGCGGGTTTTGCACGTAAGTGGATTTCGCGTCCCAGGCATAAGTGCGGCCGGCGGTGATCTTGATGTTTTGCCAATGCTGATCGCCAGCGAACACGTTGCCGTAGCGCTCGGCGAACATTTGCGGCGTCACGGATGTGCGAACGACCTCTTCGATCTCGGCGTTCGAGGGCCAGATGTCGCGCAGATAGACCGGCTGTCCGTCGCTGCCTTTGCCAAGCGGTTCGGTTTCCAGATTCGTGTAAACCGACCCGGCGAGTGCATACGCCACCACCAATGGTGGCGAGGCGAGATAGTTGGCGCGCACGTCCTGGTTCACACGGCCTTCGAAATTGCGGTTACCTGAGAGCACCGACGCGACAACCAGATCTTCTTCAGCGATGGTGGCTGAGATCGGCGCTGGCAGCGGGCCGGAATTGCCGATGCAGGTCGTGCAACCGTAACCGACGAGGTTGAAGCCCAGCGCGTCGAGATCGGCATTTAGCCCCGACTTCTTCAGATAGTCGGTGACGACTTGGCTGCCAGGCGCGAGTGAGGTTTTCACCCACGGCTTCACGTCGAGGCCCTTCTTGCGGGCATTGCGCGCGATGAGGCCGGCCGCGAGCATGACGCTTGGGTTCGATGTGTTCGTGCACGAGGTGATCGCGGCGATCACGACGTCGCCGTGGCCGATGTCGTGGTTCGCGTCGGCGACTGGCGCGCGCTTTTTCAGTTCCCCGCCCTTTTTGAACTCCTCCGTCATCACCTTAGTGAAGCCGTCAGCGAGTGCGCCGAGTACGACGCGGTCTTGCGGACGCTTTGGACCGGCGAGCGAGGGGCGCACATCGGCTAGAGAAAGTTCCAGTGTGTCGGTAAACTCTGGCTCAATTTCGGTGCGCCAGAGGCCCTGAGCTTTGCAGTAGGCTTCGACCAGTGCGACTCGTGCGGGATCGCGACCAGTGGCCGTGAGATAATCGATCGTCTTCGCGTCGACCGGGAAGAAGCCGCAGGTTGCGCCGTATTCCGGCGCCATGTTGGCGATGGTCGCGCGGTCGGCGACGCTCATCGTCTCAAGGCCGGGTCCGTAGAACTCAACGAATTTGCCGACAACGCCCTTCTTACGAAGCATTTGCGTAACGGTGAGCACGAGGTCGGTCGCGGTCGCGCCTTCTTGTAACTTGCCGGTGAGGCGGAAGCCGATGACTTCCGGAATCAGCATCGAGATCGATTGGCCGAGCATCGCGGCTTCCGCTTCAATGCCGCCGACGCCCCAGCCGAGGACGCCAATGCCGTTGATCATTGTGGTGTGGCTGTCGGTGCCAACGACCGTGTCCGGGTAGGCAAAGGTCTCGCCATCAATCTCGCGCACCCATACCGACTGACCGAGATATTCGAGGTTCACTTGGTGGCAGATGCCGGTGCCGGGCGGCACCACGCGGAAATCTTGAAACGCCTGCTGGCCCCAGCGCAGGAATTGATAGCGTTCGACGTTGCGTTCGTATTCGAGATCGACGTTCTGCTTGAACGCGCCTGAACTGGCGAAGTGGTCGACCATGACACTGTGGTCGATGACAAGATCGACGGGCACTAGCGGGTTGATGCGCTCGGGATTGGCGCCAAGCTTCGCGGCGGCGTCGCGCATGGCGGCCAAATCGACGACAGCGGGGACACCGGTGAAATCCTGCATCAGCACGCGCGCGGGGCTGAACGCGATTTCGACTTCGTTTTTGCCTTTGTTCACCAGCCACGAGGTCATTGCGAGAATGTCGGCTGCTTTCACCGCGACGCCGTCCTCGGTGCGCAGAAGGTTTTCGAGCAGCACTTTGAGAGAGGTCGGCAGTCTCGAAATATCGCCGAGGCCATTGGCGCTCGCGGCCTTCAGATCGAAATAGGTGTAGCTCTTGCCACCCGCACTCAATGTCGTGCGGGCGTTAAATGAGTTCAAAGATGGCATGGTCCTGCATCCGGCTTTTAGAGCTTCAGAGATGCAAACGCGTTGGGGAGCGCCCCAAATCCGGAATCAAACCGGGCGCGCGGCAAGGCTCTATGTAGCGCCGTTCTGCGAACACGCAATTGACGGCTGGACAAAGTATTTGCGATCGTCTCGCAACTAGCCGGATGAGGCGCTGTCCGGCGTTTGTGGCGTGGCGTTACGCTTGAAAAACCGGCCGCCGCGGCGCCGTCGCCAGCGAAGCAGCAACCAGCCTAGCGGGACCAAAACGATCGCGAACGGGATAAGCGCCGCGATGATGGTGATGATCGCTGCAAAGCCGCCAACGATGATGGCGAGAAAATTTGCAAACGCCTGGCGCAGCGGCTCGAACGTGTCGCTCCCGACAGAGCGCGGGCTAGAGCGATAGGAGAGCGTCAGCTCCGACATTGAAACGCGGGTGCGCATCACGGCGAGCGCCGATTGCACGGAATCGATCTCAGCCTGAACGCGGGCGAGCTCGCGCTCGACTTCAAGCAGGTCAGCCAAGCGCCCGGGGCGCGAGCGCAGCAAGTCCTGCAAGCGGTCGCGCAACGCCGTCTGGGCGCGCAGCCGTGCTTCGGTGTCGACAATTTGGCGCGTAAGGTCTTCCGAGGTCGTGTTCTCGGATTCCACACGGCCACCAGCGTCGTCAGCGTCTTGCGCGATGCTGGCCTTAAACGTGTTGAGCCAAGTGGGTTCGCCACGCAGTGAGACGTATCCTTGCATCTGGCTCTCTGGATCGCCGGTGCGGTTGGAACCGACCAGTTGGCAAAGGCGCGGGCCCGCCGCTTGGCACGCTTGCAGGTGGCGATCCATGACGCCGATCAGACGATCACTCGGAACCTCCAGGCCAAGGGCGTATGTGTAAGCGAGGTAGAGGACCGGCACAGGGCCTGAGGGTTGGCTTGCACCCGGCGCGGTGGTGTTTGGCGTTGTGGCGTCTGTAGGAGGCGCTGGGGCGGCAGCAGGCGCCTCGGCGCGGCTTTGCTCCATGTCGGCGACGGCGCCCATGGCCGCTTCGCCGCCAGAGGGCGCCATTGCCTCTTCGCTTGTCATGCTCTGCTGGCCGCACGCGGCCAACGCCGCAGCCAGAACCAGACCTGCCCAGAAACGACGCATCGACGCACCTCCCTATGCGTCCACCAAGCGTGCCTTGGCGGATCAAGCAACACTTTCTAGAACCGGGGCCGCATTATGAGCGCCCGCGGACCTTTCCGAGACAAACCGTCGATCCGCGTTGAAGCGCTATCGCTTTCGCGTGGCGGGCGCGTGTTGTTCGAACGGTTGAGCTTTGCGGCTGCTCCCGGCGCTTATGTCGAAGTGCAAGGCGCGAACGGTTCGGGAAAAACCAGCTTGCTGCGGGCAATGGCCGGGCTGCTGCGTCCGCACGGTGGCCAGATCTCATTTGATGGCGTCGATGAGCCTGCATTGGCGATGCACTATGTTGGTCATGCTAACGCGTTGAAGCGCGAAGCCAGCGTGCGTGAGCATCTCCACTACTGGGCAGGATTGTTCGGTGGTTCGCCAAACGAAGACTTCGTCGCGCAAACGCTCGATCTTTCGCGCGTGCTGGCGTTGCCGGTGCGTGTGCTCAGCCAAGGCCAAGCCCGCAGACTTGCGCTTGCACGTCTCATTGTTGCGCCGCGTCCTATCTGGCTGTTGGATGAACCCGCCGCCGCGCTCGATGACGCCGGCAAGGCGGCGCTGAACCAGCTGCTCGCCACGCAACGAAATAGCGGTGGTATTGTGGTGGCTGCGGTTCATGAGGCGCTGGGCCCAACACCAACACAAACCATCCGCGTGCCGCGATGAGTGCTTTTGCCGTCACGTTCCGTCGCGAGTTGGCTTTGATGTGGGCGGGCGGTGGTGCGCTTGCGCCGCTGGGTTACTTCCTTGGTGCGGCGATGCTCGTGCCGTTAGCGATGGGGCCAGATCGCGCGTTGCTCGAGTCCGCTGGCCCGCCGCTGGTTTGGATCGCTGCCGCGCTCTCGGTGCTCGCCATGTTGGAGCGGCTCTTTCAAGCTGACCTCGAAGATGGCTCGCTCGACCAACTTATGCTGTCGCCGTCACCGCTCGAACTCATTGTGTTTGCCAAAGGTGCAGCACTTTGGGTGGCGTTCGGTTTGCCGCTCGCACTTGCGGGCGTGCCGGTCGCCATCGCATTGCAGGCGCCGGTGGAGCGCGTGCCGCTGATCGTTGTGAGCTTAGCGCTCGGAACGGCGGCTTTCATCGGCGTTGGTTTGATCGGCGCAGCCGTAACCGCCAGCGTGAAACGCGGCGGCGTTCTTCTCGCGCTGATCGTCCTGCCGCTGTTTGCGCCGCCGATTATTTTCGGAGCGTCCGTCGCCTCCGGCGAGGACGTCGCGGCCGCACTCAGTATCTTGGCCGGCTGTGCTTTGGGCGCTCTCGCGCTGGGGCCGATTGCAGCGGCTGCAGCACTCAGGTTACAGGCCGAATGACCGCATTGCCTTTGCTTTCAAACCGGGATTGGTAGCGGCCGCGATGTTTGCTTTCCTCGCCAATCCCGCTCGCTTCATGGCGTTCTCAGCCTGGGCCGCGCCTGTGCTGTTGGCCGGTGCACTCATTCTGTTCGCCACCGGTATTCCTTGGGCGCTGTTCTATTCGCCGCCTGACTATCAGATGGGTGACACGGTGCGGATTATGTACGTGCACGTGCCGGCCGCCTGGTGGTCGATGGGCGCATACGCGTTCATGGCTGGCGCGAGTTTTGTTAGCCTCGTCTGGCGGCACGTCATCGCTGATGTCGCCGCACGTGCGTCGGCGCCGGTCGGCGCCGTGTTCGCCGCTGTTTGCCTTATCACCGGTTCGCTCTGGGGTGCGCCGACATGGGGTACGTGGTGGGAATGGGATGGGCGCATGACCTCCATGCTCGTCCTCTTCATCACTTATCTCGGCTACATCGCGCTTTGGAATGCGATCGAGGACGAAGAGCGCGCCGCACGGCTTGCTGCAATTCTCTGCCTGGTCGGCGCGATCAATTTGCCGATTGTGAAATTCTCCGTCGACTGGTGGAGCACGCTGCATCAGCCTGCCAGCATCATGCGCACCGGCGGATCGGCCATTAACGGCGAAATGCTCGGCCCATTGTTGACGATGGGCGGCGCCTACCTTCTGCTGTTCGGCGCTCTGACGCTCATGAATATGCGCGCCGCCATTTTCCGCCGCCGTGTCGAGAGCGCCGAGCTCCGTAAGGGGCAACCATGATCGAAGGCGGTTGGGCATTCGTTTGGCCGGCCTATGCGGTGGCGCTGGGCGGTCTGGGCGTTCTCGCCGTCGTGATTGTTGCGCGGCTGCGTTCGTGGGAGCGGCGTGCGCGCGACTTGGATAAACGGCTGTGAGACTGATCGCGTTCGTACCGCTCTTGGCGCTGGCCGTGCTTGTCATCGTCAGCGTTGTGTTGCTGACCCGCGAAGGCGAACGGGAGCGTTTCACTGAAGGCATGGTCGGCCAGGCCGCGCCGACGTACGCGCTAACGCGCCTCGATGGTGGCGCGATGGTCACAAGCGATGAACGCAGCGGCCGCGCCTATGTCATCAATCTCTTCGCTTCGTGGTGCACGCCGTGCCGCGCCGAGCATCCGCAGTTGATGGCGCTGGAACGCCAAGGCGTCGATATTGTCGGCATCGCTTACAAGGATCGGCCGGAAGCTTCCGCCGCATTCTTGCACGAACTGGGCAATCCTTTCAGCGTCGTGGCATTGGATCCTGACGGTCGCTTTGGTCTTGAGGTCGGCGTGACCGGTGTGCCGGAAACCGTGGTCGTCGGGCCGGACGGCGTTATTCGCGCTGCATATCGTGGTCCATTGACGGAAGAAGCGGTGCGCGACGTAATCTTGCCGGCGCTGCGCTAGCTGCGCTAGTCGCGCAGCAAGCTGCGCGACTTCGACGTTTTGGCGTCGCGTTCTCGCGCTTTGCGCTTTGCTTGTTTCTTTTGATCGCGCTCAGCCTTTGCCGCCGCCGCATCTCCAAGCTTTGCAAGTTTGCTGAGCGTACCGAGGAAGATTCGTCCCTTGGTCTTTGGCAACAGATCGAGGATGGCCGCGTCTGCGGCGCGTGCGTGCTGTGTCGTCGCCGACAGCATGGTGCCCCCGGCTTGGCCCAGTAGAACTGAATAAGCACGCCGGTCGGAGGTCGATGGTGTTCGTACGACCCAGCCCCGGCTTTCCATTTTCGCCATCATGTCGGCAAGCGTGGAGCGGTCGACGCTGATGGCGCGGCCAAGGTCGCTTTGGCTCAAACCGGGTTGCTCGGAGATCGCAGCGAGCAAAATGAATTGGCGCATTGTGATGGTGTCGCCGACCAATTGCGCAAAGCGTTCGGCGGCGAGCTGCTCGATGCGATGCAGCAAGTGACTGGGCGAATTCGCCAGCCTGAACTGTTCGGATTCGCTGGAATCCTGTGTCGACCGCGCCATGTTGTGCCGCCCCAAACGCCGGCGGAGATTAACGGCGCGATCAGCGCGATCAATCATGCGATCGAGAATTGTTCGCCATAGAGGCGAAATTCAGCCCGAAAGCAGCGCGATCAGGCGCCCGGCGCCTCCGCCTGCGGAGCTTCGTCATCGTCAAGCTGATGCTTCAGCACAATTGGCGTGTTGATTGCGGCGAAGGCGATGAACGCGGGGTAGGTCAGGATCGTGCGCAGATTTACCCAGACATCAAAGTTGCCGTTCGCCTCATTGTAATAATAACGCAGCACTTCGTTCACGATCGCAACGACCACGTAGAACGCGGCCCACCGCAATGCCAAAATCTTCCAAATGTTGTCGGGTAGATTGAAGATGTGCCGGAAGAACAGCTTCCAAATGTTCTGCCCAACCGCCAACGAGATAAGAATCGCCGCTGCGTAGAACAGAAACGTGAAGGTGAACTTGATCTGGATGATGGAGGGATCATGCAGGAGAATCGTAAGGCCACCGAATGCCGTCACCAGGACGCCGGTGACGATCAGGATCGGCGGCACTTTCCCGCGCTTCAGTTTGCACCAGGCAATCGCCGCCAGCACGGAGACGATGAAGAGGCCAACCGCAACGTAGATCGCGTTTTCTTTGGTCGACTCGATCCGATAGAGGACATTGTAGGTGATCACGAAGACAAGGATCGGCCCGAGGTCGATCCAGAGTTGGCCAGTATTCTTGCCCAACTTTTTGGGCTTCGTGGCGTCAATGGCCGTCAATTCTTCGCTCATGGGACCTGATACGCGGAAACCGGGTCCGCGGACTAGCGGCTTGCGCTGGAGGGCTTTCCCGGGCGAAGTCGGCGGTAAATGAGGAGGGGATTATGGGGATCGTTAGCCGGGTTGCAGGCCTGATTGGACTGGGATTGTTGGCCGCGTGCGCGAGCGCGGAGGCGCCGGCTGCGGCCCCGGACCACCCGGTGCGTTCCTTGGCCGAGATTTTGGAACAAGCTCCCGCGAGCGACTGGCGGGCCGTCGACCAAAACAATCTCCTGTACATGCAGCTGCCGGCCGGGCGGGTGATTATCGAACTCGCGGCCGATTACACGCCGCTCCACACCGCGAATGTCCAAGCGCTCGCGCGCGCGCAATATTGGGACGGCGCGGCGATCGTGCGCAGCCAAGAGAATTACGTCGTCCAATGGGGCCGCGACGAAGTCGATCCACGCCCGATGGGTGAGGGCCAAGCCACGCTCGCTGCGGAGTTCGATCAGCCTCGCGCTGGCGTCAACATCACACGTTTGCCCGACCCGGATTCCTACGCGCGCGAGGTCGGCTTCGCGCACGGGTTTCCCGTCGCGAGCAATGGCGCCCGCACTTGGATGGCGCATTGCTATGGCATGGTCGGCGCTGGTCGTGGCGACACCGCCGACAGCGGCAGTGGCGCTGAATTGTACGTCGTTATCGGCCATGCGCCGCGTCATTTGGATCGCAACATCGCCACGATCGGGCGCGTGCTGCAGGGGATGGAATTGCTGTCGGTGATGCCGCGCGGGACAGGCCCGCTCGGATTTTACGAAACGCCGGCGGAGCGCACGACTATCGCCTCGGTCCGTTTGGGTTCTGAACTGCCTGCTGGTCAGCGCGTGAACTTTGAGGCGCTGCGGACGGACAGTCAGAGCTTCCGTGCTGTGATCGACAGCCGCCGCTTCCGCCGTGAAAGCTGGTTTCTCGATCCGGTGGGCCACATCAATGTTTGCAACGTGCCGCTGCCAGTGCGGGTGCGCGGCTAATTTAAGCCGACAAGCGCGCGCGAAAAACTCAGAGCATCAAACGGCTGTAGGTCCTCGGCCCTTTCGCCGACCCCGATGAAATGGATCGCGATGGCGTGGCGTTGGGCGACGGCGACGAGCACGCCGCCTTTGGCGGTGCCATCGAGCTTGGTCATGACCAAGCCTGTAATCTCCGTCACCGAGCGAAAGTTTTCGACTTGTGACAGCGCATTTTGGCCCACGGTGGCGTCCAGCACGAGCAGCGTCTCGTGCGGCGCGTCTTCATCAAGCTTGCGCATGACGCGGATGATCTTGGCGAGTTCGGACATGAGCTCGGATTTGTTTTGAAGACGCCCGGCGGTATCGATCAGCGCGACGTCTGCGCCGTCTTCTTTGGCGCGCCTCACGGTTTCGAACGCAACGCCTGCAGCGTCCGCGCCTTGCGTCGACGCGACGAAACCCGCGCCCGAGCGATCCGCCCAGACCTTAAGCTGTTCGATCGCCGCAGCGCGAAATGTGTCCGCCGCGCCGATGATGACCTTCGCGCCCGCGTCGCTCAAAGTCTTGGAGAGCTTGCCAATAGTCGTCGTCTTGCCCGAGCCATTGACGCCGATCACCAACACGATGCGCGGCTTCGGCCCGTCGGTAAGATCAAGAACTGCTTCGCGTGGCTTCAAGATTCGGGCGACTTCGATCGCGAGGGCTTCGCGTGCTTCGGCGGCGCCGTTCTCTTTGCTGAAGCGCTGATCGGCCAAAGCTGCGCTGATGCGCGCCGCTGCTGCAGCGCCCATGTCTGAGGCTATCAGTGTTTCTTCAAGCGCGGCCACATCGGCGGCGTCGAGCTTTTCCTTGGTGAACACCGAGGTGAAGCTGTCGGCGAGTTTTGCTGACGATTTACGCAAGCCGTCGAACAAGCCCTTGGCTTGCTCCGGCGTCGCGTCCGGTTTCTTCTTCTTGTCGAACAGACCCCAAATCATAAGGCTGCGCCAATCAGATGCTGACCATCATGGCCGGTAAAGCGCAGACGAATGTGCGAAGCCCCATCCCCCAGTCCAGGGATTCGGACCGGCGTAAAATCCGGAAGCCGTGCAATGCCCTCTCGTTCAACCAGCGCCGTCGTTTCGCGGCCAACCCATGCGCCGAGGTGGCGCGACAGCGACGTCGCACCGGCCTCGCGCAAACGGGTGGCGCGTTCTTTCACAACGCGGCGATCCACTTGCGGCATGCGTGCCGCAGGCGTACCCTCTCGTGCGCTGAACGGGAATGCGTGAACGTACGCAAGGCCGCACTCGTCGACGAGCGCGAGCGTATTTGAAAAATGTGCGTCCGTCTCGGTCGGGAAGCCGGCAATGAGATCGGCGCCCAGCGCGATGTCGGGCCGCGCGGCCTTCACGCGTTGGCACAATTCAATTGCCTGAGCGCCCGTATGACGGCGTTTCATGCGCTTTAGAATGAGATCGTCGCCGTGTTGCAGGGAGAGGTGCAAGTAGGGCGCAACGCGATCGTGCTGCGTCACCAGTTCGAACAACTGATCATCCATCTCGATTGCATCAAGCGAAGAGAGACGCAGCATCGGCAGCTCTGGCACGTGTTTCAGGATGCGCGCGATTAGCGCGCCAAGTTGAGGCTGGCCCGGCAGGTCGGCGCCCCAGGATGTGAGATCAACGCCCGTGAGCACAACTTCCGGCACGCCGTTGGCGGCAAGGCGGCGTACCTGCTCCACGACATCGCCGGCGGCCGCCGAGCGTGAATTCCCGCGCCCGTATGGAATGATGCAGAACGTGCAACGATGATCGCAGCCGTTTTGAACTTGGATGTAAACGCGCGTACGTTCGTCGAAGCCGTCAATCAGGTGTGATGCCGTCTCACGCACCGACATGATGTCGGCCACAGCGACCCGCTCTTCGGTAGGCGCGAAGCTTTCAGCGCGCATCTTTTCGGCGTTTCCGATGACGCGGCTGACTTCCGGCATGGCCGCAAAGCGCTGCGGATCGATCTGTGCTGCGCAACCAGTGACGATGATCTCCGCATCTGGGCGCTCGCGGCGAGCGCGGCGGATGGCTTGGCGCGCCTGGCGCACCGCTTCGCCGGTCACGGCGCAGGTATTTACGATCACGGCGTTTGAAAGCGCGGCTTTGCTCGCAAGCGCGCGCATGGCTTCGCTTTCGTAAGCATTGAGGCGGCAGCCGAGTGTCAGGATCTCGACATCCGCGCGCGGTGGCTTTGTAGGCGCGTTCATGTGCTTTGCGTCAGGTGAGCGTGTGCGGCGGGGAGGTCAAGCGGAGCGGGCCAAATGAAAAGCCCCGCGATCACTCGCGGGGCTTTTGAATTCTAAGTGGACAGCGGCTTATTCGGCTGCGTCGCCGCCGGCGTCGGCAGCTTCGCCGACGAACGCTTCTTCGCGTGCGCCGCCAGCGCGCTCGGTGATGCGCGCCGACTTACCGCGACGATCACGCAGATAATAAAGCTTTGCGCGGCGAACCTTGCCACGGCGGACGACTTCAATTGAGTCGACTGTCGGCGAGAACAGCGGGAACACACGTTCCACGCCTTCGCCGAAGCTGATTTTGCGAACGGTGAAGTTCGAATTGAGGCCGCCGCCTGCTCGGGCGATACACACGCCTTCATAGGCCTGCACGCGCTCACGCTCGCCTTCTTTGATCTTCACGTTCACGCGCAGCGTGTCGCCTGGATCGAACGAGGGGACGGTCTTGCCCTTCGTGACGCGGGCGAGTTCTTCTTTTTCAAGCGTATCGATCAAGTTCATAGACGCACCAGGGGGCGCGGATTGGGCGCGCCCTCCTCCAGGAAAACCGGAAAGCGGGGCGTATAAGGGAAGCCAGGGCGCCTGTCGAGGGGGTAGGGGGCTACTCCAAAGGTGCGATCGGTTGGCACCCTGCCAAGCTTACAATTTCGCCCGATGGGCGGCGGATGCGGAGCATGGGGCGATTGCCGGCGCGGCCGACTTGGAACGCCAATTCCTCTCCGCCGGCGTCGCGCACGCCGATGAAGCCTTCGGCCTCGTTGATGACTGAATAGGCGCCTAGACCGCTGTTGAACCAGGTCATCCCAAGTGGCGGGAAGAAGTAGGCGGCGCCTGGCGAAGTCGCGACCGGGATGACGTGCAGCCCGCGCAGGCCGCGGACACGGGCGGCGGTTTCTTCGTTGAGCTCCGCCGGCATCGCCGCATCGAGCGCCTGCATCTCCTGTTCGGCTCCAGCGCAGGCGGTGCGGATCGAGTCCGCCGAGACCGCACCTTCAATTGGACGCCAGATGGCGCCGATAGCCTGGCTGGCCCGCGTCAGTTCAGGGGTCGTCGCCGGTGTCTGCGCGGCGGCGGGCCAGGCGGCCAAGCAGAAAAGGGCAATGAGGGTGCGGCGCATAAGGGCTCCGAATTCTAGCCTTCTGGCGTTGCCGCGCAATTCAGGCCGTCTTGGGGCGGTGCGCTGTGAGTAGCAGCGCGGGGCCGACATCGCGCCTAATCTGTGCGGCGCGCACGCGTGATGCGTTCGCGCTCAGCTTTGCGCCAGGCTTCGACCTTTGCGTGATCGCCCGAGGTCAGCACCTCCGGGATGGCGCGGCCTTCCCACGCGCGCGGGCGCGTGTACTGCGGATGCTCGAGCAGGCCGTCGCTGAAGCTTTCTTCGACGGTGGAGGCGTCATTGCCCAAGACACCTGGGATCAGCCGCACGCAGGCTTCAAGCAGCACCATCGTCGCCGCTTCACCGCCGGCTAGCACCGCTTCGCCGACAGCCACTTCCTGCATGCCGCGCGCTTCGATGACGCGCTCGTCCAAACCTTCAAAGCGGCCGCAGAAGAGCACGACGCCGGGGCCTTGCGCCCACGCGCGCGCCATTTCTTGATTGAATTGGTCGCCGCGCGGGGAGAGATAAATCAGCGGGCGATCATCGCGGGCGATGCTGTCGATCGCTGCCGCGGCGACATCAGCGCGTATCACCATGCCGGCGCCTCCGCCTGCGGGCGTGTCATCGACGTTACGATGCGGGCCTTGTCCGAAATCGCGCAATTGTGTGGTGTCAAGCTTCCACCGACTATCGCGCAGCGCTTTGCCAATCAGCGAAACGCCGAGCACGCCCGGAAACGCCTCCGGAAATAGGGTGATGATCGAGGCCTTGAACATCGCCTCGCTTCGTAACCCGAAGCGCTACTTCTCGATAGGCTCTGGCGCCGGTGGATCGAGGACGACGCGCTTGGTGCTGAGATCGACGTGCGGGACAGCTTCTTTCGTGAACGTGACGCGCACGTTCGGGCCGCCGTTCGGCGGCTTGTATTCGAGGATGTCGCCGGCGCCGAAATTCCACACCGCGACGATATCGCCCAGGACCGCGCCGTCGAGCGCTTCCGCACGTGAGCCAAGCAGGTCGACGACATAAAATTCGTCAGTCGCCGGGGCGGGCAGATTGGCGCGTGGCACGAAGACCTTTTGGCCCTTCATGGCGTCGGCTTGCTCCTTGGTTTTCACTTCAGGAGCAACAACCGCCACGCCGTCTTTCAGTTCACGCCAACTCTTCGGCTTCAGCAGTACCTTGCCGCTTTCGTCATAGAGCGGGCCGTAGGAGATCACGCCGTCGTTCTTTTCCGTGAACGCGCGCAGGCGGATTTCACCCTTGACGCCGAACGCGCCACCGATGGCGCCGACCATGATCATGCCCTTGGCCGTCGTGCCCTTGCCCTTGAAAGCCGGCACATCTTTGAGATCGCCGGCGACTTCCGGCTCAGCAACGACTGGCTTCGGCGCCGCAAGCGGTTTCGGCGCAACCCGAACAGGCGTTGGCAGCGGCGCGCGCGTGATTGGCTGCGCACGACCGGCGGCGACCGCCATCGGTTTGGCGGGTATAGGCAATGCGAGCGCCGCAGCGACCGGCGCGAGCTTCGGTGGCTTCGGGGCCTTTTCCGGCTTGGGTGGCTTTGGAGGTTTCGGCGGCTTTTCGGCTTTGACCGGCGCCACCTTGGCCGGCTTGGGCTCAGGGGCGGCCTTCGCCACCTTTGCGGGCTTCTTCGCTTCAGGCTCGGGTTTCGCGGCTGCCTTGGCTGCAGGCTTCGGCGGTGGGGCCTTGGCCTTGGCTTCCGGCTTCGCTGCGGCTTTAGGCGCAGGCGCAGATTTGGCCGCACCCTTTACGTCCACCACGTCCACCTTTTTGTCCGGTTTCGCCGCTGTTTTCGGCGCGCCCTTGGCCGCAGGCGCCGGCTTAGCAACCGGCACTGCCTTCGGCGCCGGTGCTCGCGGAGCGGGCGTTGGCTTGGCGGCAGCTTTTGGCGCGGGCGACGTCTTTGCCTTCGGGTCGGGCTTGGCAGCCTTTAGCGCCGCCTTGGCGGGCGGCGGGACTGATGGCGCAGCTGCCTTCTTCTGCATTGGTTCGCCACGGCGAGGGGCCGGCGCTGCCTTCTTGGCGGCGGCCGGCGCGGCCTTGGCGGCAGCTTTCGGTTTGGTCAGGGCGGACTTCTTCTCGGCCACAGCTTTTCTTATGCCTCCGGAGCGGCGGCCTCAGCAGGAGCAGCTGACGCGGCGGCCTCAGCTTCGGCGCGCTCAGTCATCTTCTTGCCAGGCTTGGCTTTGTTGGGGTTAGAGCGGGTTTCGCGTTTGAAAACACCGGCTTGATCAAGGAACCGCGCCACGCGATCGGTCGGCAGGGCGCCCTTGGTCATCCAGTCTTGAATCCGATCCAGCTTCAGGGAGACCCGGTTTGGGTCGTCTGATTTCAGGATAGGATTGTATGTGCCAACTTTCTCGATGAAACGCCCATCACGAGGGCTACGGCTGTCGGCCACCACGATTGAGTAGTATGGGCGCTTCTTCGCGCCACCACGGGCCAGACGGATTTTCAGGGACATTTCTGCGCTTCTCCTTTGAACTCTTAGCTTTTTTTGTTGCTTCCGGGAAGTCCCGGCAGACCGCCAGCAAGCCCTGGAAGCCCAGATTGAGGGTTAAGGCCTGGCAGCGCCTTGCCGGAGCCAAGCTGTTTCAGGGCTTCGGCGTTCGGCATGCCGCCACCCATGCCTGGCATGCCGGCGAAGGGCATTTTGCCCTTGCCCATGGCTTTCGCCATGTCGGCCATGTTCCGATGCATCTTTACGAGGCGGTTTACCTCCACGACCTGGACGCCCGAGCCCTTTGCGATCCGAGCGCGGCGCCGGCCGTTAATCAGGTCTGGCTTGGCCCGTTCGGCTTTCGTCATCGAGCGGATGATGCCGATCTGGCGGTGGATCTGGCGGTCATCGAGCTGTGACTCGCTGATTTGGCTCTTCATCTTCTGAACGCCGGGCAGCATGCCCATCACGCCCTTTAGACCACCGATCTGAAGCACTTGGCCGAGTTGCTTTTCGAGGTCGTCGAAATCGAAGCGGCCCTTGGCCATCTTCGCGGCCATTTTTTCAGCCTCGGCGCGATCGACGTTTTCGACCGCCTTTTCGACAAGGCCGACAATATCGCCTTGGCCAAGAATGCGACCAGCGATGCGGCGGGCGTCGAATATCTCAAGCGCCTCAGCGCGCTCGCCGGCGCCGAGGAACTTGATCGGGAGACCAGTGACCGCGCGCATCGAGAGTGCTGCGCCGCCGCGGCCATCGCCGTCGGCGCGCGTTAGCACCAAGCCGGTCAACGGCAGGCGCTCGTGGAAGCGCTTCGCCGTCTCAACAGCGTCCTGGCCGGTTAAACTGTCAGCGACGAGTAGAACTTCACCAGGTTTCGCGATTTGCGCGATCGACGCGGCTTCCGACATCATCTCTTCGTCGATGGTCGTGCGGCCAGCGGTATCGAGAATGAGGACGTCGTGACCGCCCGTGCGCGCCTGCTGCAGCGCGCGTTTGGCGATATCTTGCGGACTTTGACCAGCAACGATTGGCAGCACGTCGACGCCGATGGATTTTCCGAGTGTCGCCAACTGCTCCATCGCCGCAGGGCGGCGCGTGTCGAGCGAGGCCATCAGCACGCGCTTGCGGTCTGTCTTGGTGAGACGCAATGCGAGCTTGGCTGTGGTTGTGGTTTTACCCGAACCCTGGAGGCCCGCCATCATGATGACGTTCGGCGGCTCGCCGTTGACGCGCAGCCCCTCGGCCGGACCGTCGCCACCAAGCATCGCGACCAGCTGGTCGTGAACGATCTTGATGACCTGTTGGCCGGGCTTAACCGCCTTGACGACGTTCTCGCCCACGGCCTCGATCTTCACCTTGGCGATGAAGTCTTTCACCACCGGCAGGGCAACGTCTGCTTCCAACAGCGCGACGCGCACTTCGCGCAGCGCCGCCTCGACATCGGCCTCACTGAGCGCGCCGCGCCCGGTGAGCGTGTCGAAGACGCCTGATAGGCGCTCTGTTAGGGCCTCAAACATTCACACTCCGTGCGCCAAAAAGCGGTTTTACCCCGCCGGACGATCACGTCGGGCGGGGCGCCTCGCCAGCCTCCAGACCCAGATATGGGTCATGTGCCGGTCAAAGCGCAGCTCTAGAGCTGGCGCATGCGCGGGTGTTTAGGCGGAAGCAGCCACAGCGTCAAACCTTCAGACGGCGGGTCACCTCTGCGCCGATGGCGAGCGAAGAGGTTAGCCCCGGGCTCTCAATGCCGAAAAGGCAGATGAGCCCCTCCATGCCGTGATCGGCAGGGCTATCAAGGATGAAGTCCGGCTGCGGTTCGTGCGCGGCGTGAATTTTCGGGCGGATGCCGGCATAGTCGGCGGTCAGCGCGCCATCGGGAAGTCCCGGCCAGAACGTGCGGATTGCATCGTAGAAGCTGTCGCCACGTCTCGGATCGACGAGGTAGTTTTCTTCAGTAATCCATTCGATGTCGGGGCCGAAGCGGGCGACGCCGCCGAGGTCGCGCCGATAATGGGTGCCAAGTGCGCCCGGCACAGGCGGCGGATAGATAAGGCGCTGAAAGGGCGCTTTCATGCTGAGCGAAAAGTAATTGCCCTTCGCCAAGTATTGCGTCGGGATGCGCTCTTTCGGGAAACCTTCGACGGCGCCGGCGCATTTTTGCGCGCCGAGACCAGCGGAGATGACAAGGTTGCGCGCCGTGACCGTGGTTGGGCTTTCGCCACCGACGCGGATTTCATAACCCTCTGGCCCGCGCGTTGCGCCAAGGAACGGCGAGTTCACAACGACGGCGCCATGAAGCGCTTCGATCTCGCCTTCGAGCGCATCCATATAGCCGTGCGCGTCCATGACGCCGCTTTCGAGATATTCGACCGCGGCGACCGCGCGAAGGTGCGGTTCTAGCGCCTTGGCTTCGGCGCCGGTGATCCAGCGCGCATTTTCGACGCCGTTGATCTCGCCTTGCTTGAAGTATTTTTCGATGCCGGCGATTTCATCGTCTTCAGTGGCGACGAAGAGTTTGCCGCACTTCTCGTAGTTGACGTTGTGCTCGCGCAAAAACTGATACATCGCGCGCCGCCCCTCGACGCAGAACTTCGCCTTCAGCGATCCGCTGGGATAGTAGAAGCCCGCGTGGATGACTTCGGAATTGCGTGACGACACGCCCGAACCGATGCGGCCGGCGCTTTCCAGCACCAGCACGCTGTTTCCCGCCTTGGCCAATTGATAGCCACAAGCGAGGCCGACGGCGCCTGCACCGACCACCACAACATCGAAATCGCTCATCGCCGCACCCAATAGCGCGTAAGTCTTAAAGTCCAATAATCTGTTCGGAACGATTCCCGCGCAAACTTTCGGTTAATCGTATTCCCTGCAATTTACGACTGGTTGAGTCTCGCTGCGGAGCGCCGGTGATCAACGTTCAAGACCCGTCAATGCTGGCAGCGGCCAGAGGTCAGGTGAAAAGCCTGCGTTGGCGGCTGGCGGTTGGCGCAATCTTCGCCATTGGCGCGGCGTTGGTGCTTGAAAGTGCGTCGGCCGGATTCGGCTGGTACCTCGTGCTCGCCCTGTCGATGTGCTTCGACTACATGCTCGGTAATTCGTATCTGGAACAACGCGGCGAGGCGGATCGCAAGACGGCCGGCACACTGTTTGTTTGGGGCAGCCTTTTCAGTGTGGCGATCTATGCGTTCATGCCGGTCATGCTTGCGGCGATGGGCGGCGGGCCGGGCCGGGTGCTCGGCGTTTTGATCGCGGCAAGCTCTCTGGTGAGCGTGATGATGTTCACGTTCCAAGCCCGGCGCTTTATGTATCTCGCGGCGGTGCCGCCAACCGTCGCTTTGATGGCGATGCCGTTCATCCCATTCGACGCTACCGCACTCGGTTCAGCTTCGGCTGCAATTGGCGTTGGCTGCGGGGTTGTCGGTTTTCTTGCGTACGTGGCGCGCTCAGCGCTGAATAATGGCAAGATGGTCGCCGGTTGGAAAACCGCACACCAAGCCGCGAAGGAGCGCCAGCTTGAAGCGGAAGTGAAGCGCGCCGAGGCTGAAGAAGCGAACCGTGCAAAGTCCGAGTTTTTGGCTGTGATGACGCATGAATTGCGCACACCGCTCAATGCCGTGATTGGCTACGCCGAGATCATCCAGGAAGATCTCGACGCCGAAGGCCGCAAAGACCTTTCTGACGACGCTGGGCGTATCACCGCGTCGGCACGGCATCTGCTGGGTTTGATCGATCAAATCCTCAATCTATCGAGCATGGATGCGGGCGTTGAAGGCTTGTCGCCGCGCGATGTTGAAGTGCGCAAATTGCTCGAAGAGGCCGTTAACGCGGTGCAGGATGACGCACGTGCGGCGGGCAACCGGATTTCGCTGCGCGTGGCGGCGGATGCTGAGCGCGCGTTCACGGATGGGGCGAAGCTCGCGGTTTGTTTGGCGGCGCTGCTATCGAACGCCGTCAAGTTTACGGCTAACGGTCTGATCGCGATCAATGCCGAGCGCGAACACTTTGATCGTGAGATGTTGATCGTCTCGGTGTCCGATACCGGTGTCGGCATTGCCACTGAAGACATGCCAAAATTGTTCAAGGCGTTTACGCAGCTCGACAGTACCACCACGCGCACGAAAGGCGGGATGGGGCTTGGGCTTTCAATTGCGCAGCGCATGGCGAAGACGCTCGGCGGCGAGGTCACCATGACGAGCGAAGCAGGCGTGGGGTCCACCTTCGTCGTGCGCATACCCCTCAAGTTTGCTCTAACGGGCGACGTGCGCGCCGCCGCGTAATAGAGACCTAGCGAATTCGCCCCGCTCCTCCCCTCTCAAGGAGAGGCAGAGGATTTTGCGCCTTTCGCGGGGGAGGGTCCGGCGCTGCGGGGCTCGGGAAAAGAACGTGGATATGTCGCGCCCGTTCCGCCTTGCGTCAAAACGCGCAGGGTCAATATAAAAGGCTCAAGAGAATAGGGCCCCTCTATGGATGAGCGCCTGCCGGCCTCCTCGATGCCGACTTTGCGGCAATTGCAGTTTCTCACAGCGTTACGTGCGGGAGGCAGCTTCGTCGCGGCCGCTGAGGCTGTGGGGGTCACCCAGCCTACTCTGTCCGCGGGCATCAAGGACCTGGAGCACACGCTGGGCGCAGTTTTGGTTGAGCGTGGGCGCTTGGGCGCCGTGCTTACGGTCGCCGGTGAGAAGGCGGCGGACGGTGCGGCGCGTGCGTTAAGCGAAGTCGAAGATTTGGTCCGTGCAGTGCAGGCGGCGGGCGAGCCCTTCTCCGGTACGTTTCGGCTCGGCGCCATTCCGACGATCGCGCCGTTCTTGCTGCCACGAGCGCTCCCGCTGCTGAAAACGAAGTTCCCGAAGTTGCGGTTACAGCTACGCGAAGATCTGACGGGCCGTTTAGTCGACGCTCTGCGAGCGCGTACGCTCGATGCGGCGTTGGTTGCGTTGCCGTACGAGGCGCACGGCATCTCGTCGGCGCCGATCGCGGATGATGAGTTCCTCCTCCTCTGTCCCGATGACCACCCGCTGGCGAAGCGCAATGACCTGTCGCCCGAACATTTGAAAACCGAGGACGTGCTTCTGCTCGAAGACGGCCATTGCCTGCGCGATCACGCGTTGGCAGCGTGCAAGTTGCCGAGCAAGCGCACCACCGATGTTGGGGCCACCAGTCTGCACACATTGGTGCAAATGGTGAGCGGCGGCATGGGCGTGACGTTGTTGCCAAAGATTGCTGCCGAGGCCGGCGCAGCGGCTGCGCATGTCGCGGTACGTCAATTTGCGGTGCCGATTGTAGGGCGTTCGCTTGGTGTTGCGTGGCGCGAAGGCAGTCAGCGCGAAGAGGAAGCGCGCATGCTCGCGAAGGTGCTGCGCGAACTCTTTTAGGAGGTGGGCCAGTCGGGCTTCGACAATTGCTTAGCCAGATGCGGCAGGCGAATTACGAGCCAAGCTGCCGACCAGATGTTGCCGAGCACGAAGATCGGCACGGCCCAAAGCGCCGCAACCATCCACGAGCGCTCGGTCAAAAACACGATTACTGAGAAGAAGACGAAGCCGATATAGAGATCGGCGAGGCTGGCGATGCCCCATGGCAACGTAATGACGACGCCGAACTGGTCGAGGAACCCGCCGTGCAGTTCCTGCATGGCGACAGCGGCCCAGATCACCAGACCGAGCAGGGCGAGACCCAAAATTCCGACGACGGCGCGCAAGACGTTCATGAAGCTACCTCTCTGGCGCTTGTCCTCATCCCCGGCCGCAAAATCAAGGCGGCTGCGGCATGCGGCGGCCGTCTTAAGGCATGCCGCGACCGAGAGTGGCTATGAATAAGGCGAAGATGATCAGCGACGCCCCGATCCATGGCCAGTTCTGCGGGATGACGGCGCTGAGCTGTTGGGGTCCTACGGGCGCGACCACCGCGCGCGAGAGAATTGGCAACGAGGCGGCGCCGATTTGAAGTGCGGCTTGACCGGCGGCGCCGAGGCGGTCGGGTGCGTAGGCAAGAGCGGCGGCTGTTGCCGAGGCGCTTGCGGCGAGCCAGGCGACGAAAAGCATTACTCTTACGCGCTTTGGATCCTTGCAGAGTTGCACAGAGAGGCTTCGTGTTACGCTGATGCCGACGAAATAGATGACGACTGCCGCAATGAGCGCCGCGACGCGCAGAGCCAGCGGAGGCTCGCCGATAAGATCGCGGGCGACAAAGTAGAAATCGCCGGTCTTCATCGCGGCTGAATACATTAGATAGCCAGCGAACCAAAAGATGCTGAACGCCATCGTGAGGAGCAAGAGCAGGCGCGTTCGCGCGCCTTGCTCCGGTATGCGCGAGAACGTCCACCAAGCCAGCGCCGCCGCGACGAGATTTCCCGCGGGACCGGCGGCCGCCATCGCCGTGCTGTGTGCGCTGCATTGGAAGTAAGCTGACGTTAGCTGGGTGATGCTCCCGCCAGACGCGAGGCACGTGAGGCCATGGCCGATCGCTTCGTGCGCCAAGGTCACCGCGCAGGCGGCAATCACGGCAATCGCCGCGACCGTCGGTTTGTCGTCCTTTTGGTTTGCCAATGCGTTCTCCGACGCGGGCGTCGCGCCGGTTTAGTCCATCAACCGCTGCATCAGATATGTATATTCAAGTGAGCGTCGGCGCGCGGCTTCGTTGAGATTGGCCGCGGCCGCGTGACCGCCATCGATGTTCTCATAATAGAGAACCGGCATACCGAGTTCGAGCATGCGCGCGACGTATTTGCGCGCGTGTCCCGGGTGGACGCGGTCGTCCTTGGTCGAGGTGACGACGAGCGGCATGGGGAAATTATCGCGCCGGCGCAGGTTTTGGTAGGGCGTGATCGTCTCCAGGAACACACGTTCTTCTGGGTTTGAGGGCGAGCCGTACTCATCCACCCAGGAAGCGCCAGCGAGGAGCTGGTCGTAACGCAGCATGTCGAGCAGCGGCACTTGCACGACGGCGGCGTTGATCATCTCGGGATGTTGATTGAGCATAACGCCCATGAGCAATCCGCCATTCGAGCCGCCCATGATGCCAAGACGGCGCGGCGTGGTGATGCGGCGTTCAACGAGATCGCGTTCGACGGCGTAGAAATCGTCGTAGATCACTTGGCGATGGGTGCGCAGACCCGCTTGGTGCCAAGCAGGGCCGAACTCGCCGCCGCCGCGAATGTTGGCCATGACGTAAACGCCGCCGCGGTCGAGCCAGAGCTTGCCGACGTTCGGGGAATAGGCCGGCGTGTTGGAGACTTGGAAACCTCCATACGCGTAGAGCAAAGTCGGGTTCTGGCCGTTCAAGGGCATGTCGCGGCGGTGCAGCACGAAATACGGCACACGCGTGCCGTCGGCGCTGACCGCTTCGAATTGCTCGGAGACGTAAGGCGAAGAGTCGAACTGCGCCGGCAGTGAGCGCAGCGCTCGTGCGCGCGTGGCGGTTTGGTCGAGCGCGTAGAGTGTGTCTGGTGTTAGATAATCCTCAAAGACGGCGAATGCCTGGGTCTCAGTCGGGGATGAGCCGGCCATAGTGACAGAGCCGTTCTCCGGAAGTGCGATGGTCGTGGTCTGCCAGTCATTGTCCGCATCAAGATAGATGCGCAGCAAGCGGCCGCGGACGTTTTCGTAACCGGAGACAATGATCGCATCGCGCGTGATGGAGACGCCTTCAATCGATTGGCGCGGGTTGGGAGCGAAAAGAACGGTGACGCCCGGGTTTGGATTGCCGGTTTCGCTGAGCGGATAAGCAATTAGCGCGCCCTGCGGGTGGCCGCGCCATTCTTCCTGAAGCGTGGCGATCAGATAGCCTTGATAGAGGCCGGCTATAGAGGATTTCGGCGGCAGGTTTATGCGCCGCGGCGTTGCGCTATCGAGACGGAAATTGGTGGATTCGAAGAAGGTGGTGGCGCGCACCGCGATGGGGATGCGGGCGCCGTCCGTGTCTTGCAGCACGCCGCCGAAGACGCCGACGTCGGTCGCCTCGCCGCGCATGATTTCGGTGGCCGATGCGAGCGGCGTGCCGCGAGTCCAACGTTTGACGACAAACGGGTAGCCGCTCTCCGTCATAGTGCCAGGCCCCCAGTCGGTGGCGACGAGCAGCGTGTTGCGGTCGAGCCAAGTCACGCCGGACTTCGCCTCGGGAACGACGAAGCCGTTTCGGACGAAGCCCCCTGTTGCGGTGTCGTATTCGCGATAGGTGGTCGCATCCTTGCCGCCGTCGGAGAGCGAGACGAGGCAGAGCGTTGTGCCTTCGAGGCAGTCGATGCCTTTGAATACCCAGTTGGCGTTTTCGGCGGTGGCTATCGCATCGATGTCGAGCACGGTTTCCCATTGCGGATTGCCATCGCGGGCGAACGCCTCAATCCGAGCTCGGCGATAGATGCCGCGCACGTGCGCCTCGTCCTGCCAGAAATTATAGTAGTAACCTTCGAAAATGCCGCCGGTCGGCAAGCGGTCGCGGCTGTTGGCGAGTGCTGTCGCGTCCGCCAAAAGCTGCGGGTAACGCGGATCGGTTTCGAGTTGCGGCAGTGAGCGTGCGTTCTGTTCGCGCACCCAGGTCAGCGCCCGCTCGCCTTCGACGTCTTCTAGCCAGAGATAAGGGTCTTCACCGGTCATTGCGGGCGTGCTCGCTGTGTTGGCTGCCGAGGTGGCGGACGTGCTGGCGCACGCGGTGAGAATGAGCGCGGCGACGGCTGTCGCGGCGAGAACGGCGAAACGCATAGTCAGGTCCCCAAGTCCCCAATTTGACGGCACCTCAGCAGATTGCGCCCGGCCGCGAAAGGGCTTCTCGTCGCTTGGTTTGCGGCGTTTGGGGATGCCATGGCGCGGAGCCGCGAAACCCCTTACATTGTGATGCGATGCGCTATTTCAAAATGAACGGCTGCGGCAACGACTTCGTCATCATTGACGCGAGGTCGCGCGGTTCGTTGCCGCTGTCGGTGGCGCAGGCGAAGGCGATCGCGGACCGAGAAACTGGCCTTGGTTGCGACCAAGTCATCGCGGTAGAACGCTCAATCCGGGGTGACGCCTACATGCGCATCTGGAATGCGAATGGCGGTGAGGTTGATGCGTGCGGAAACGCGACGCGCTGCGTGGCGTGGTTGTTGATGGAGGAAGGCGGCGCGGCGTCGCGAAGGATCGAAACGCCGGCGGGCATTCTTTATGCCGAGCGCCGTGGCGACAAGCTGATCACCGTTGACATGGGCTCGCCGCTCCTGCGCTGGGAAGAGATTCCGATTGCGCGCGCGATGGACACCGCGCAGCTCGACTTCGAAGCCGGCGGGCTCATCGGCCCCGGTGCGGCCAACATGGGCAATCCGCACGTTATTTTTTTCGTGCATGATGTGCGGGCTGTGCCGATCGACACCTTGGGACCGAAGGTGGAGACAGACCCGTTGTTCCCGCAGAAGGTTAATGTCGGTTTTGCCGAGGTGCGCTCACAGGAGCAAATCCGGTTGCGGACCTGGGAGCGCGGCGTTGGATTGACCAAAGCATGTGGGACCGGGGCGTGTGCTGCTGTTGTGGCTGCGCATCGTCAAGGCCGGACCGGGCGTAAGGTCGAGATCATCGCCGATGGCGGTTCACTGGAGATTGAATGGCGCGCAGGCGATGACCGGGTATTGATGACAGGTCCGATCGAACTCGAAGCCACCGGGGAATTGTCCGCCGCATGAGACGAGCCGCTGCCTGCCTGCTCTTTGTGGCCGCATGCGCCACGGCGCCGTCGACGGTGTCGCCGGATTCGCAGGTGCGTGGCTGCTGGATCAATCGCGATGTCGGCGCAACGACGATGCGCTGGTTGCCTGACCGCACACGGCCCGAAGTACTCGCTGGCGCGCGCCTGCAATATCGCCAGACCGGCGCGCCGGTCTCGACGCGCTACACGCTCGAGCCTTCGGACGAAGGCCATTCGTTGTGCGAACTCGATGCACAAGGCGCCGCGACGAAATGCTGGCGGGTCGCACGCGGCGAAGGCGGCACATTGGAAGGTGGGCGCGCGTTCATTGATAGTCACGGCGAGCGCCTGCGTATCGCGATCGTCGGCGATGGGCCAGAGCGCGTGATCTTCCAAGGCAACCGGGACGGGTGCGATTGATCACTGGCTTTGATCACGTCGTCGTCGCGGTGCGCGATATCGGGCGAGGCGTTGCGGCTTATGAGACGTTGTTGGGCCAACCTGCGTCGCCGGTAGCGACGCGCGATGACGTTGCGACGGCGACGGTTGCGACAAGCAATCTCGTCGTTGAACTGATGGCGCCGGCCGGCCCGGGTGCGGCGCGCTTGCAGGCGGCGCTCGAGGATGGCGGCGAAGGGCTGAAGAGCCTGGTGTTCGCGACTGCTGACATTGATCGCCTGCGCACACGATGCGAGCGCGTCGGCCTTGAGCCTGAGCCAATTGTTGAGCGCGAAGGCGCGCGCAGCTTCCGCGCCAATACGGAACGCACCAACGGCGCGCGCTTATTCTTCATGCAGCCGACCGGGCCGCGCGACACTGGGCGCACCCCTGGGCTCGATCACATCGTTTTGCGCACGCCAGACCCGGAGCGCACGGCTGCTCTCTATGGCGCGCGGCTCGGGCTCGACATGCGGCTCGATCGCGAGGTCATGGGTAGGCGGCTGATGTTTTTTCGCTGTAGCGACGCTATCGTGGAGATCATAGGCGACGACACGCTGACGCATGACACCCTCTGGGGACTGTCCTGGCGCGTCGCTAATGCGGACACCGAGCGTAACCGGCTCGCGGGGGCCGGGTTGAACGTGTCCGAGGTCCGCGCCGGCATGAAGCCGGGCTCCAAGGTATTCACCGTGCGCGACAAAACCTGTGGCGTGCCCACCTTGATGATCGAGCCTTCGCCAAAGCGCGATTGATCTTGCCGCCTCCGCGGGTCATGCTTGTCGTCAGCCGGATCGGGGGAACGACATGGCCGACACACAGCCTCTCAAAGCGACTTTCTTTGCCTTTCAGCAGCGCGAACAAAGCGGCGTACTGCTGCGCTTGACGATCGCGTTTGTTATCGTCGTGGTCGTCCTGTGCGGCGTCTTCGCGGCCCTGTTTTGGACGAGCCTCGGGCCCTTGGTGCAATGGTACGGAGAAGTCATCCAAGCCAGTGCGCGCAACGATACGGCAGCCGTCGAAGCGGCTGGGCTGCCAGCAGGGTTTTTCGGTGTGATCGGCGGCGTCTTCTTGTGGATGCTGCCTCTTTATCTGCTGTGCGCCGCCTTCGAGGCTGGTTGCCTGCGTTGGATGATCCACGGCGAGACTGAGGGCTTTATGGGGCTCTCACTTGGCGCGCCGACGTGGCGGGTGTGGGCCTCCTATTGGATATGGCTGCTGCTCAACATTGCATTCTCGATCGTGATGACGGTGGTGATGGGCGTGGCGGTTGGCATCATGGCCGTGAACAGCGGCGGTGACCCGACGGCCACGATGGCGGTGATGCCCGCCATCTATATTTTCCAATACGCGGTGATGATCTATTTCGGCGTTCGTCTCGCGCCGGCGGCGGCCACCAGCATTGCGCGCCGCAAGTTCGCGTTCTTCGACGCGTGGACCGTCACCAAGGGACGATTCTTGCCGCTGCTCGGTTCGTTCTTTCTGCTCTATTTCCTGTATTTCCTCGCCACCATCGCGTTTGTGGCGGCGTTCTTCGTGATGATATTGGGCCCGGCTGCGCCTGACCTCACGGCTGCGGCAAACGATCCAACGCAGCTGAACCAGGTGTTCATCTCGGCGATCCAGCAATACTTCCAGTCGCTGGCGAACCCGCAAAATTGGATCGTCATCGGCGCGTTGCAATTGGCTGGTGTGATTGTGGGCGTGCTCTTCTACATCGCCACGTACGGCGTAAATGCTCGTGCTGCGCAAGCGGCGTTGCAGGAAGGCAAGATCACACCGGCGGCGTGATCTTTCTTGCGTCTGTCGAACCGTCGCTTGCGTGTACCAACGCGCTAACCTGACGCTTGCTTCTTCTTGCGTGCGGTTCTCGGCGCATCAGCGGCTGCAGCTTTCTGCTTCGGCTTTTGCGCCGCGCTGCGCTCACCGTGGCGCTTCAATGCTTCGGCGAGATAACGGCCGGTGTGGCTGGCCTTCACCTTGGCAACATCCTCCGGTGTGCCGATCGCGACCATCTTGCCGCCTCCGTCACCGCCTTCTGGACCAAGGTCGAGAACCCAGTCGGCGGTTTTGATGACGTCGAGATTGTGCTCGATCACGAGCACCGTGTTGCCGTTGTCGACGAGTTCGTGGAGCACTTCTAAGAGCTTCTTGGTGTCTTGGAAGTGTAACCCGGTGGTCGGCTCGTCGAGAATGTAGAGTGTGCGGCCGGTGGCTCGCTTGGACAACTCTTTGGATAACTTCACACGCTGCGCTTCGCCGCCCGAGAGCGTTGTCGCCTGCTGGCCGATGTGCACATAGCCCAAACCGACGCGCTTCAACGTTTCCAATTTGTCGCGAATACTAGGCACAGCGTTAAAGAGGTTCGCGCCTTCTTCGACCGTCATGTCGAGCACGTCTGAGATCGATCTGCCCTTGTAGAGAATTTCTAGCGTTTCGCGGTTGTAGCGTTTGCCCTTGCAGGTGTCGCACGTGACGTAAACGTCCGGCAGGAAGTGCATTTCGATCTTGATGACGCCATCGCCCTGGCACGCTTCACAGCGGCCGCCTTTGACATTGAACGAGAAGCGGCCAGGGCCATAGCCGCGCGCTTTCGACTCCGGAAGCGCTGCGTACCAATCGCGGATCGGCGTGAAGGCGCCTGTGTATGTCGCCGGGTTCGAGCGCGGCGTGCGGCCGATCGGCGACTGATCGATGTCGATGATCTTATCGATGTGCTCGAGGCCCTCGATTTTGTCGTGGTCGGCGGGCAGATCTCCCGCGCCGTGCCACTGGCGCGCCACCGCTTTGTAGAGCGTCTCTATAACCAGCGTGGATTTACCGCCGCCGCTGACTCCGGTCACGCACGTGAAGGCGCCGAGCGGAATATCGGCGTCGATGTTTTGCAGATTGTTGCCGCGCGCGCCGCGCACGCCAATGACCCGTTTCTTGTTCACCCAGCGCCGTTTTTCGGGGATGGCGATTTCCCTCCGGCCGGTGAGATAGTCGCCGGTAATTGAGTTCTTGTTCTTCTGAATCTGTTCGGGCGTGCCTTCGGCGATGATGTGGCCGCCGTGGATGCCTGCAGCTGGTCCCATATCGATGACATGGTCAGCGGTGAGGATTGCTTCTTCGTCGTGCTCAACCACGAGTACGGAATTGCCCAGGTCACGCAGACGCATTAGCGTTTCGAGCAAGCGCGTGTTGTCACGTTGGTGCAGACCAATGGAGGGTTCATCGAGCACATAGAGCACCCCGGTGAGTCCGGAGCCGATTTGCGATGCGAGTCGTATGCGCTGGCTCTCTCCGCCGCTGAGTGTCCCTGAATTTCGACCGAGCGAGAGATAATCGAGGCCGACGTCGACGAGGAAGCGCAGCCGGTCGTTGATCTCCTTCAGGATGCGAACCGCAATCTCTTTTTGCTTCGGCGTCAATTGCTCGTTGAGCGCGCCGAACCAGTCGCAGGCGTTGCGGATCGACATCGTGGAGGCGGTCGCGATATCGGCCATCGCGATCTTCACGGCCAGTGCTTCAGGCTTCAGGCGCTTGCCCTGGCACGTCGGGCAAGGTGCTTCGGACTGATACTTTTCCAGCTCTTCGCGCATCCAGGCGCTGTCGGTTTCCTTCCAGCGCCGCTCAAGATTCGGCAGCACGCCTTCGAAATTCTTCGTCGTTTCGTAGCGGCGCACGCCATCGTCATAGACGAACTTGATCGGATCCTTGGTGCCGTGAAGGATGGCCTGCTTCAGCTCCTTCGGCAGGTCCTTCCATGGCGCCGTGACCTTCGCTTTGAAGTGCTTGGCGAGCGCTTCGAGGGTCTGCGCGTAGAGCGGCGACGGACCTTTGGCCCACGGCGCGACGGCCCCGTCCTTCAGCGTCTTGTCGTGGTCGGGCACGACGATGTCGGCGTCGAACTTCAGCTGCACGCCCAAGCCGTCGCATGCTGGGCAGGCGCCGGCGGGATTGTTGAACGAGAAAAGCCGTGGCTCGATTTCCGGAATGGTGAAGCCGGAGACCGGGCAGGCGAACTTCTGTGAAAAGATCATGCGCTCCGGCGCCGCCGCTTTGTTCTTGAGCGTAGCTTTACCGGTGGCGTCTTCCGACGTGCTGGTCGCGATTTCCGCGAAGGCGATGCCGTCGGCAAGCTTCAGTGCTTGTTCGAGCGAGTCCGCAAGGCGTGTTTCGATGCCGACTTTGACGGCGATGCGATCGACAACGATGTCGATGTCGTGCTTGTACTTTTTGTCGAGCGCCGGCGGCTCGGAGAGTTCGTAAAATTCGCCGTCGATCTTGGCGCGCTGGTAGCCCTTCCGCAGGTACTCAGCCATTTCCTTTTTGTACTCGCCCTTGCGGTCGCGCACGACCGGCGCGAGCAAATACAAACGCGTACCTTCCTTTAGCGCCATGATCCGATCGACCATCTCGCTGACCTGCATCGCTGCAATCGGCTGGCCGGTGGCGGGCGAGTACGGAATGCCGACGCGCGCCCACAGCAGGCGCATGTAGTCGTAAATCTCGGTGACGGTGCCGACAGTGGACCGCGGATTGCGCGACGTTGTCTTTTGCTCGATCGAGATCGCGGGCGAGAGGCCCTCGATCGAATCCACATCCGGCTTTTGCATCAGCTCCAAGAACTGACGTGCATAGGCCGAAAGCGATTCCACATACCGGCGCTGGCCCTCGGCGTAGCTTGTATCGAACGCGAGCGAAGATTTGCCGCTGCCGCTCAAGCCGGTGATCACCACCAGCTCGTTGCGCGGAATGTCGACATTCACGTTCTTTAAATTATGTTCGCGGGCGCCGCGGACGCGAATGTGAGTGAGACCGTCTTTCATTTTGGCAGGCCGAACGCGATTGAAGTCATGGAGATGCCCGGAAAGATGTAACGGTTGAAGATGTGTGGTTTTTCGCCGTCGCGCCGTGCAGCGAGGGCATAGAAGATCGGGAAGAAGTGTTCCCAATCGGAGTTGGCGTGTGGGATTGCGGGATGCGTGGCGTAATTCAAAACTGCATCGGTGTCGCGGCGTGTCGCCGCGTCCAGAATGTAGTCGTCGAACTCTTTGTCCCAGGGCGTCTGCTGATTGCGGGCGAAGCTTGGCAGATTATGGACGATGTCGCCCGAGCCGAGGATAGCGACGTTGGCGTCGCGCAGCGCCGCTAATGCGCGTCCGATCTCGTAATGCTCTTGCGGACCACGGCGTGCGTCGAGGCTCACTTGAATGATCGGCACGCCCGCGTCTGGGTACATGTGCTTCAGCACCGACCATGCGCCGTGATCGAGTCCCCAGCTATCATCGAGCTGGGCGCCAAAGGCCGTGAGCTTTTCGACGATGGCGCGAGCAAGTTCAGGATTGCCCGGCGCTGGGTATTCGACGTCGAACAGCGTCTGAGGAAAGCCGCGTCCAAAATCGTGGATCGTGCGCGGTTGAGCATTCGACATCACGCGCACACCGTCGGTGACCCAATGCGCGGAGACGACGGCGATGGCATTTGGCTTCGGGAAACGCGCAGCGACCTCCGCCCAGCCGCGCGCTGAGGGCGTGTCTTCGATGGCGTTCATCGGCGAGCCATGGCCGATGAACATTGCGGGCGCTCTGCTCGTCATTGGTCTTTCTTCGGGACCGCTGAGGTCGCCTAGCGGACACCATATCTAGTAGCCGGAGTCGCAGGTGCATCAAGAACAAAAACAGAACTTCGGCGAGCAGCCTGGTTCCTGCATCTTCCGGACGCCGATCAGTCCACGAAGTTAATGACCCTTTACCAATTGGGCGAGTCGGATTATAGAACATAGAGAGAACATTTGTCCGGAACGCGACCCGGCGAATGCCTCGTCCATCGAGTTAAAGCGCAGGAAACAGGAGGTCGGCGATGGCTGGCAGCGTCACCACAGTGATTTTGATCGGCACTCTGGGCAAGGACCCAGAGGTGCGGCGGCTCAATTCCGGTGAGCCGGTGGTGAACCTCTCGATCGCGACGTCTGAGAACTGGCGCGACAAGCAATCGGGCGAGCGCAAGGAAAAGACCGAGTGGCACCGCGTCGTGATCTTCAACGAGAACATCGCCAAGGTCGCCGAGCAGTATCTGAAGAAGGGCTCGACGGTTTACATTGAAGGCCAGCTGCAAACGCGGAAATGGACCGACCAAGCCGGTGTCGAAAAGTACTCGACGGAAGTCGTGCTGCAGAAATTCCGCGGCGAACTGACGATGCTCGGCGGCAAGGGCGATGGCGGCGGGCGTTCGTATGATGACGCTGGCGGTGGCGGCGAGAGCTTCGGCGCCAGCAGCGGCAAGAAGCGCGTCAGCGACGGCCCACGCGAAGCTTTCAACCAGGATCTCGATGACGAGATTCCATTCTGAGCTCATAATGACTGGTGCGTGACGGGTTGGGCGCTCCGAGAGGAGCGCCCATATCGTTTCTATGATCCCACTTTCCGTTCTCGATCTCGCGCCCATTGTTGAAGGCGCGAGCGTGGCGCAAGCGTTGGCGAACAGCCGCGATCTGGCGGTGAATGCAGAGCGGCTCGGCTACAAACGCTTCTGGCTCGCCGAACACCACGCCATGCCGGGGATCGCCAGCGCCGCAACCGCGCTCACGATCATGAATGCGGCGGCGGCCACGAAGACCATTCGTGTCGGCGCTGGCGGGATCATGCTGCCAAACCACGCGCCGCTGATCATCGCCGAACAATTCGGTACGCTCGAAGCGCTTTTTCCCAAACGTATCGACCTTGGTCTTGGGCGGGCGCCTGGTGGCGATGGCGCGACTGCGCGCGCACTTCGGCGCACGCTTATCGGCGGCGAAGATCGCTTTCCGCAGGATGTCCTCGAACTGCAAGCTTTACTCGGACCAAGCGAACCAGGCCAGCGCTTGCGCTCGGTGCCGGGTGAGGGCGCAAATACGCCACTTTGGATTTTAGGATCATCGACATTCGGCGCGCAACTCGCGGCGGTTTTGGGCCTGCCGTTCGCGTTCGCCTCGCACTTCGCTCCAGCGCAAATGATGAGCGCCATCGAGATATATCGCTCGACGTTTCGCCCGTCCGAGCAATTGGGTCAGCCCTATGTGATGCTCGGCTTCAACATTTTTGCGGCGCCAACGGACGAAGAAGGCCGGTTACTGGCGACGTCGCTGATGCAGGCGTTCGCAAGTTTGCGGCGCGGTGAACCACGACGCTTGCAGCCGCCAAACGCCGCCTTCGAGCAAACACTGAATGAGGTGGAGCGCGCGCAACTGGAGCAGGTCCTGCAATGCTCGGCCATTGGATCGGCGGAAACAGTGAAACGCAGCATCGGCGCGTTCATCGCGCGAACTGGCGCGGATGAGTTGATCTTGGCGTCGCACATTTTTGATCACGCTGCGCGTGTGCGGGCCTACGAGATTGTAGCTGAGGCCATGCGCTAGGGAAAAGGACGGCGCCGGATTCGTCACGCGGTGCTAGAGCAACGTTTCGCGAAGCGAGAAGGGCAGGTGGTTGGTTTCCGCCATACGTTGCGTCCATATCGCGACACTAGAATAGAAAGTTCTTCCCCGTACGCATCATTGATGCGTGCGTCTTTCTCGCGCTGCACGGCTTCGTTGAACAAGACCCCGCCAATCTTGGCGTTTTCGTTAAGCGCGGGGCCTTGCACGATGCCGGTGATCTGTTGTTCGGAAAGTCCTAGACCAAAGAATGTGGACAACGCGTCCAATGTACCTGGGCGGTCGGCGAGAAATGTCTTGCAGTCGAGAATTCGGACACGGTCACCGTAACGCTGCGCAATCGAATGCATGAAAGCGATCTGCATGAGCCAAGCTTGGGCGGCGATTTGCAAATCGGTTTGAAGCAAGACGGTGTCTAAACTGAAACCCGGCTCGAGTGGGATCGCCGTGGCAAACCCGCGAAAATACTGGCGCGCAACCATGCGTCCTTCGGCGCCCCGGCGCAGAATCGCCCGTAGAAAAGTGTCGAGATCCGAATAAAGGAGCAGCGCTTTGGCATCGGGACGTGCGTGCAATATCTCCGGGATCAACACGTTGGCGGCGTTGGTTGGCTTGACGATCTGAATTTCGCCAGGCGAAAGCGGGCGCGACAGCAGATCAAGTGTCAATCCAAATGCAGAGGGCGCAAGCGGGGGTCTGGCGCCCTTCAAGCAGCCTGCGAGCAAAGGAGACGAGAACTGCGGGTTCCTTCAAACCCATCGATACGCCGGGTATGTCTAAAGCGCGAGCAAGCAGGGTCGAGCAGCAGAACCCGGTGTGAAAGATGAAATGCATCGGCCCGGCGACGTCGTGAACCTGCTGGTGGGACACATCCCAGAGTGGCACCGGTCGAGAGAGCGTTGCGTTCGCGGCATGGACTGAATCAATGAAGGCGCTGGCGCGTTGTTGCTCCCGGGGAAGGTGCGCAAAAGTTAGGGTATCTCGCCGCAAATCATAGTCGTGCGGCAACCAATCGGGGTTGCGAACGTATTTCATCCACTCCGCTTCGAACGCCACGGCGGTCACGATGATCTTCCCTGTCGAGAGCTGGCGAGCGGGCTCCTGCACCCGTTCTTACCGATGCTTGAGCCGCGCCTGTAACGCAAGTTACATTCGTCGAATACTTTGGCGATTCATCGCATGAGCTGCGAGTTCCTTATCACGGGGCCGTGATGTTTGTTTCAGGCGGTCGGTGTCGGCAATTCGAAAGGATAGTTGGAGTTGCGCGACCGCTGGAGACTCAATTTGCCTGGGATCACCTCGGTCCTCGCCAGGCGCGAGAATCCGACTAGGAACACGGGGTGAATTCCCCGTCCCGGGCGCTCGCGCCGCTCGATCTCATGCAGCTGATCTCGATCGCCTTCATCTGGGGGGTGAACAACATCCTGGCGAAGGTCGCTGTCGACGCATTGCCGCCGATGATGACTGTGGCGCTCCGCTTTGTGTTCGTTCTGGGCGTGTTGATCTGGTTCATACGTCGTCCACCAGATGGGCGATGGCTGCTGTTTTTTCTGATGCTGGCATTTATCGGTCCGGTGCACTTCGGCATCCAATATACCGGGTTGAAACTCGCGACCGACATCGCGCCGATGGTGGTGGCGATGCAGCTTTGGGCGCCGGCGTCAGTGGTGTTTGCGGCGCTGTTGCTCAAGGAGCGTGTGTCGCCGTTGCGATGGGCGGGCGTCGCCGTGGCGTTTCTCGGCACCGCTTCGATGAACTTTGATCCCGCCGTGTTCGCTCAGGGAGGCGCGCTAGCGCTGGTGGCGCTGGCGTCGATTTCATACGGTTTTGGCACGGTTTTGGTGCGCCGCCTGGGCGGTATGGACGTGTGGTCGACGCAAGCATGGATTGCATTGGCGATCGTGCCCAGCATGGTCAGCGCATCTTTGCTGTTTGAAACCGGGCAGGTGGAAGCAGCGCTCCACGCGCACTGGATCGTTTGGGCGGCGCTCATCTTTGGCGGTTTGATCTCTTCGATCGTCGCCAACGCGTTTCTGTTTCAACTCGTGCAGAAATACGAGGTGTCGCGGACGACGCCGTATTTGCTGATGACGCCGGTGATCTCGTTCACGCTGGCGGCGGTCGTCATGCACAATCAGATCACACCGCAGATATTGTTCGGCGCGGCGCTGACGATTGCAGGCGTATTGTTGGTCGCGATCGCCGAGCGGCGCTTTAAGGCAGTGGCGTGAGCGCAGCACAGGCGATACGAGCGCCGGCGTCGCCAATGGGTTGGCTGGCCTGATCGTCGCGATTGGCGTGGATCAGGAGGGCTGCGCCGTCGGCGTCCAAAAGCGGCAAGCGGTTGCCGATACGGTCGCTGTGGAGCGTTAGGTATGGGGAGAACACCTCCGCGCCGGAGATGCCTGAGGGGGCTGCGAAGATGTTCGGCAGATCGCCGGCTTCTGGCCCGCGGCGGTTCAACAGACCATGCTGGACGCGGTGATTAAGAGTGACGTGACTGCCTGAAGCTTGGAAACCAGTGGCGAAGTCGCTGCAGTCGCCGCGTGCATGAAGATGCAGGCCGTGCCAACCGGCGGGCAGGCGGCCTTGCGAAAATTCCAAGTGAATCAACACCCCGGTTGGCGCTTCTGTGAACGTCGCCTGGCCAACCGCTTGCCCATCGCCGCCAACTATCCACACCGTTCGAGGCTGAAGGTACCGCGCGAGGTCCGCGCTATCCGGCGTTCCCGCGCAGGCGGTCAACAGAGCTGCAAAAACGATGGCGGCGAGTGAGCGCATGGAATGGTCCTTGGTTTGCGGCGGAGCCGTCACAATGGTAGTTTCCAACGGAATCGAGGCCAGTTTTTTCTAGCCTTTTCTGTTTTCCAGAACCGCTCCCATTGAGCCCTCAGAGATTAGACCGGGTCCCGTGTCAGACACGTCCGATCCCGCCGAGAACGGCGGGCCAACTCTTCCCAAAGGCGTTCAGCTTATCAGCGTCGAAGACGAGCTGAAGCGCTCGTATCTCGACTACGCGATGAGCGTCATCGTCTCGCGTGCTTTGCCTGACGCGCGCGACGGCCTGAAACCAGTTCACCGCCGCATCCTCTACGCGATGGATGAGTCCGGGAACACGCACGACAAGTCCTATCGAAAGAGCGCGAAGTCCGTCGGCGAAGTGATGGGTAACTACCACCCGCACGGCGACCAGGCTATCTACATGACGCTGGTGCGCTTGGCGCAGGATTTCTCGATGGGCCTGCCGCTCATCGATGGCCAGGGCAATTTCGGCTCGATCGACGGCGATATGCCGGCGTCAATGCGGTACACCGAGGCGCGCCTGACGAAGGCCGCACGCGCGCTTCTCGACGACATCGACGAAGGTACCGTCGACTTCCAGGACAATTACGACGGCACCGTGCAAGAGCCAACTGTGTTGCCGGCGCGGTTTCCGAATCTGCTGGTCAATGGCGGCGGCGGCATCGCGGTCGGTATGGCGACGAACATTCCGCCACACAATTTGTCGGAAGTCATCGACGCCACATTGGCGATGATCGACAATCCAAATATCACCGACATCGATCTCTTGGACATTGTACCGGGCCCGGATTTTCCGACCGGCGGCGAAATTCTCGGGCGCGCCGGCGCACGTTTGGCGCTGATGACGGGTCGCGGCTCGGTGATGACCCGCGCCAAGCATCACAACGAGACCATCCGCGGACGTGAAGCGCTGGTGTTCACCGAAATTCCGTATCAGGTGAACAAGTCGGAGATGGTCGAGAAGATCGGCGAGCAGGTGCGTGAGAAGCGCATCGAAGGCATCGCCGAAGTTCGTGACGAGTCCAACCGTCTCGGTGTTCGGCTCGTGATCGAATTGAAGCGCGATGCTGTGCCGGATGTCGTCCTCAACCAGCTCTATCGCTACTCGTCGCTGCAAACGTCGTTCGGCGTGAACATGCTGGCTCTTAACCAGGGCAAGCCCGAGCAGATGGGCCTCCGGAAGATACTCCAAATCTTCCTTTCGTTCCGCGAACAGGTGGTTACGCGCCGCACCAAGTTCCGTTTGGCGAAGGCGCGCAAGCGCGGGCATGAAACGGTCGGCCTCGCTATTGCCGTCGCCAACATAGACGAAGTCATCAAGCTCATCCGCGAAAGCCCGGATCCATCGACCGCGCGCGAGCGCATGCTGTCGCGTGACTGGCCCGCAGGCGACATGATGCCGTTGATCGCGCTGATCGCCGACCCGCGTACCATCGTTGTCGAAGGCCAGGCGGTGCGGCTTTCGGATGAGCAAGCGCGCGCCATTTTGGCGCTGCAGCTTTCTCGGCTCACCGGTCTTGGCCGCGACGATATTGCGAAGGCCGCCAATGAGATCGCCGACGAGATCAAGGAATTGCTCTCGATCCTCGCCTCACGCGAACGCATTCTCGAGATCATTCGCACCGAACTTCGGGACGTGAAGGAGGCCTTCGGTGTGCCGCGCCGGACAGCCTTCTCGGAATCCGAAGGCGACATTGACGACGAGGCGCTGATCCCGCGTGAAGAAATGGTCGTCACCGTCACGCACGGTGGCTACGTGAAGCGCACGCCGCTCGCGGCCTACCGGACGCAGCGCCGTGGCGGCAAAGGCCGCGCTGGCATGTCGATGAAGGACGAGGATTTCGTCACACGCGTGTTCGTGGCCTCAACGCACGCGCCGATCCTATTCTTCTCTTCGTCGGGCATGGTTTACAAAATGAAGGCGTGGCGCATCCCGGCGGGCGACCCCCGCACCAAGGGCCGCGCGCTTGTGAACTTGTTTCCGCTTGGCCAGGGCGAGACCATCACTTCAGTGATGGCGCTGCCGGAAGATGAGCGTGATTGGGACAAGCTCGACGTTATGTTCGCAACCCGCTCGGGCGGCGTGCGTCGCAATAAGCTGAGCGACTTCACCCAAGTGAATCGCAACGGCAAGATCGCCATGAAGCCAGACGAGGGTGATGGCATCATTGGCGTGCAAATCTGCACCGAGGAGGATGACGTCCTGCTGACGACGTCGAACGGCATGTGCGTACGCTTCCGCACCACGGACGTTCGCGTCTTTAAAGGTCGCGACTCGACCGGCGTGCGCGGCGTCGATCTAAAGGACAACGACAACGTTATAGGCATGGCCGTGCTTCGTCATGTCGACGTGACCTCAAAGGAAGTGGGCGATTACTTCAAGTGGGACGCCCAGTCCCGTGGGGATGTTGAAGTGGAGCCGGAGGACGCTGCGCCAACGGCCGATGGCGAGACGCCGACGCCGTTCGAACGCCTGGCCTGGTTGAAGACGCAAGAGCAGTTCATCCTGACCATGACGACGGTCGGCCTTGGCAAGCGTGCGTCGGCTTACGAGTACCGTGTCACCAATCGCGGTGGCAAAGGGCTCATTGCGCACAAGCTCACAGGCGATGCGCGGATCGTGGCCTCCTTTCCAGTCCTCGACCAAGAGGAGCTGTTGCTTGTCACCGACAAGGGGCAGCTCATCCGGACCGCAATCGATCAAATCCGCATCGCGGGACGCGCCACCCAAGGTGTCATCTTGATCAATGTCAGTGATGACGAGCATGTTGTGGCGGCCGAGCGTCTCGAAGCGCTGGGCGTCGATACGGCCGATGCCGGCGATGGCGCCGAGACCGGCGCTGAGGGCGAGGGGAGCGGCAAGTGACAAAAAGGGTCCGCGTTGGCCTCTATCCCGGGACGTTCGATCCCGTCACCAATGGCCACGTGGACATCATAACGCGCGCCGCCACTTTGGTGGACCGGCTCGTCATTGGGGTCGCCATCAACCAGGATAAGGGTCCGCTCTTTGACCTGGAAGAGCGCGTGGCCATGGTTCAGGAGCAGTGCGCCAAGATCAAAGACGGCGCCGAGATCGTCATTCAACCTTTTGACACATTGCTGATGTCATTCGCGGAAAGCGTAGGGGCGCAAATCATCGTCCGGGGACTTAGAGCGGTCGCCGACTTCGAGTACGAATTCGCCATGGTTGGGATGAACCAAAAGCTAAATCCAACCATCGAAACAGTTTTTCTCATGGCTGACTCGACGCACCAAGCGATTGCGTCCCGGCTGGTGAAGGAAATCGCGCGACTGCAAGGAAGCGTCGCGCACTTCGTGCCCAAAGAAGTAGAAGGACGACTGAAGGCTAAGTTCGGGGTGTCTTAATGCTGCGCTTTGGAAAGTTTTTGGCCGCGGCGGTTGTCGCCCTGGGGCTTGTTGGGATGTTTGGTGCGGCGTCCGCACAGACGCCCGACCCGCGCAATTGGCGCCAAGTCGATGCGGAGAACACACTCTACATCGACACCGTCCATGGACGTATCGTCGTCGAACTCTATCCGGAGATCGCGCCCCGACACGTCGAGCGCATCAAAGCACTGACGCGCGCTGGCTTTTATGATGGCCTAACATTCCACCGTGTCATTGATGACTTCATGGCGCAGACGGGCGATCCCTTGGGTACAGGCGAGGGCGCTTCCTCGCTGCCGGATCTCCGCGAAGAATTCATGTTTCGTCGCGGGCCGGAGATGCCGTTCATTCAAGCCGCCGAGCAAAGCCGCGCGCGCCTGGGGTTTTACAAAGCGCTGCCGATCGAAAGCCAGCCAGACGCGCAAATGGCTGTGACCAGCGATGGTCGCGTTTCCGCGAATGCGCTGCACTGTCAGGGCGTTGTTTCGATGGCGCGCTCTGACAATCCGAATTCGGCTAACAGCCAATTCTTCATCATGCGCCAACCTAACTCGGCCTTGGACAAACGCTACACGATCTTCGGGCGTGTCGTCTGGGGCCAAGAGGCGGTGATGCAAATTGCCGTTGGTAACCCGCCGCCCAGTCCGGATCGGATGGTCGCCGTTCGCATCGCCGCTGACTTGCCGGAAACCGAGCGCGCCCCAATCTACGTGCTGCGTACGGACGGTCCGCAGTTCCGCGATCTGATCGATGAAACGCGCCGCGAACGCCGCGCCGATTTCTCGGTTTGTGACGTCCAAATCCCCGCGCGCGTGCCGCGTAATCCGAACAGAGAGAGAAGCTGGTGGTCGATCATTCCTTTCATTCCCTGACGCTTGAACTCGACACCGGCACGGTGAAGATCAAGTTTCGTCCGGACCTTGCGCCGAACCATGTCCAGCGCATTGGCGAACTCGCGAACGAGGGCTTCTACAATGATGTCCCGTTCCACCGCGTGATTTCCGGCTTCATGGCGCAGGGTGGCGACGGCGGTAAGCGCAATGGCACTGGCGGCTCCACCAGGCCAAACCTGAAGCAGGAATTTTCGGCGGAGCCGCACGCGCGCGGTGTCTGCTCGATGGCGCGCACCAACGATCCGAACTCGGCCAACAGCCAATTCTTCATCTGCCTCGACGAGGCGCGCTTCCTCGACAAGCAATATACGGTCTGGGGTGAAGTCAGCGAAGGCATGGAAGCTGTGGACGCACTCCCGAAGGGTGAGCCTCCCCGCAATCCAGGTAAGATCGTTTCCGCGAAGGCGGAGTGACGGCAGGCCTTCTCCAACGCTGGCGATCGCTGGCGGGAGAAGGCGCCGATGCGCTGGGTGAGGCGCTCATCCGCGCGTGAGATGAGCCGCAGCGCGTCTATCACGATCTAAGCCATCTCGTTTGGTTGTTGGATGAAGCAGATCGGCGCACGGCGCTAATCCGCGACGCCGCGTTCGTAGGCTACGCAATCTGGTTTCACGACGCTGTTTATGAGCCTGGCCGTCCCGATAACGAGACGCTGAGCGCGGAGTGGGCGCGAACGTCGCTCGCGCAGGAACCCAACCTCGCTGCACGCGTGGCGCATGTGATCGAGATGACCAAGAACCACGCCGAAGGCGAAGCGCACGGCGACGCCGCGCTCTTCCTTGACATGGATATTGCCATTCTCGGTGCGCCCTGGGAGACCTACTGCGCGTATGCGGCAGGCATTCGCCGCGAGTATCCTCATATCGTCGATCCAGCGTTTGCAGGCGGTCGCGGCGCCTTCTTGGCGAAGCAGCTTGAACAAACACGCACGTTCCGGACCGACCTCTTTGAGCAAGAGCTAGGTGAAACATCGCGCGCGAATATGAAATGGGAGTTCGAAGAGATGCGGAAGGGGCGCATGGTCAGGGGCTAGCGGAGGGTTGCTGCGGCGGCGCTGCGCAAGCATCTACCGGGCGTGGCGGGAAGACACCGGTCTCGGCAATCCAGCATTCGTCGAACAACGAGCAATAGCACGCGCGCATACGGATGCGCGCGCTCTGA
>JANNFK010000032.1:0-5313 GCA_031379735.1 Caulobacteraceae bacterium
CTTGGTCACCACGTAGTCGATGGTCGGTTCGAACGAGGCCGGGGTCACGCCACCGGTGATGTCGTTCTTGAGCTCGTCGAGCGTGTAGCCGACCGCGAGCTTGGCCGCAACCTTGGCGATCGGAAAGCCGGTGGCCTTCGAGGCCAGCGCCGACGAGCGCGACACGCGCGGGTTCATCTCGATGACAACCATGCGTCCGTCGCGCGGGTTTACGGCGAATTGTACGTTCGAGCCGCCAGTCTCGACGCCGATCTCGCGCAGCACCGCGATGCTTGCGTTGCGCATGATCTGATATTCGCGGTCGGTGAGGGTCAGCGCAGGCGCGACGGTGATGCTATCGCCGGTGTGCACGCCCATCGGATCGATGTTCTCGATCGAGCAGATGATGATGCAATTGTCCGCGTTGTCGCGGACGACTTCCATCTCGTATTCCTTCCAGCCGATGATGCTTTCTTCGACCAGCACTTCGGTGATCGGCGAGGCCGCCAAGCCGCGTTCAATAATCTCTTTGAACTCTTCCAGATTGTAAGCGACGCCGCCGCCTAAGCCGCCAAGCGTCAGCGACGGGCGGATGATCGACGGCAGTTGCACGTAGTCGAGCGCCGCCAGCGCTTCTTCCATCGTGGTGCACGCACGCGAGCGCGGGCTTTCGAGCCCGATCTTGTCCATCGCATCGCGGAATTTCATCCGGTGCTCGGCCTTCTCGATCACGTCGGCCTTCGCGCCGATCATCTCGACGCCGTACTTCGCCAGCACGCCGGTGCGCTCCAATGTCAGCGCACAGTTTAATGCCGTCTGACCGCCCATCGTCGGCAACAGCGCGTCAGGCCGTTCCTTCTCGATGATCTTCTCGACCATCTCCGGCGTGATCGGTTCGATGTAGGTCGCGTGCGCCAAATCCGGATCGGTCATGATCGTCGCCGGGTTCGAGTTCACCAGGATGACGCGATAGCCCTCGGCCTTCAGCACCTTCACCGCTTGCACGCCGGAATAATCGAACTCGCACGCCTGCCCGATAATGATCGGCCCGGCCCCGATGATCAGGATCGAGTTGATGTCAGTACGTTTCGGCATGCGTCTCCGCCCGCGTATGCGGCTAAGAATCGATCCTTCAGGGGGATCGCGCGTGCTTAGGGCAGGCGGGGCGGGCCGACAAGCCCGCGCTGGCGCCGGCGCGGGTCTATCCCGAGGATCAGGCGGTCGCGGACGCTGTTGCGGTCGCGGGACGTTGCAGAAGCAGAGCCAGCAATGCGCTCAGCGCCAGCGCAATGAAGCCGCCAATGCCGACGATGCCGTTCCATGGGAACGCAGGGTTGGAGATCGCCGCGATCGTGAGGCCGCCGACAGCATTGAACGTCCCATGAAATAGACCCGCCGCCCAAACCGAGCCGCCGCGGTCGCGGACGAGCGTCATGATCGGGCTCAAGAGCATGCAGAAGATCACGAAGAGGCCGAGCCCGACTACGCGATCGTCTGGATAATTGAGGCCGAAGAAGAAGATCGCGGGCGCATGCCAAACGCCCCACACGAGCCCCGTGCCAAGCGAAGCGCGCCAGAAACCGCTCGGGCGCCACAGCCCATGCAGATAACCGCGCCAACCGAGCTCTTCGGTGAAGGTGAGGATCGGCATGTTGATCAGCGCGCCAAGCACCACGCCCATGCCAACAATAAAGCCGGTGCTGAGCACGACGGCCGGGACTTGTGAAAGATCCTGGCGTTGCGCTTCCGCTGCGGCACGCGAGGCAGCGCCGATGTCGACATAAGTCCGGTCGGAGAGAAGTATCGTCGCTGCAACCGAAAGCGCCGCCAGCGCAATCGGAATGATCCACGCCAACAGCCACCAGAGGTTAGGTTTGAAGTGAAGTCCGAGCGCTTCGACGCGACGGCCTTTCTCGAACGCAAACGTGCAGATGAGCGCGGCGATCGCCGGGCCTGTCATCATTGCCGCCAAGATCGGCACGGCGAACTGCGCGTTCTGCGACAATCCAGCGAGATGTGCGCCAATAACAATCGCCCAGCTGATCGCGAACGCCAGCGCCAGGAAGATAATCGATTTGGTCGTTGTGGACATTATGCCCCCCCGTTCTTGTCGTCTTCCGTCGTTGCTTTTTCACCAAGCCTCACGCCCCGCGCCCGCAGCGCTTCGCGCAGCAGAAACTCGATCTCGGCGTTCACGCTGCGCAATTCCGCATTCGCCAAGCGGGCGATCGCGTCGTGCAGCGCTGGATCGAGTCTGAGCGCGAAGGCTTTTCGTTCGGTCGCCATGGCCGGCTACGTGTAAAGCGAGCCGGTGTTGACGACGGGTTGAGCGTCGCGGTCGCCGCAGAGCACGACTAGGAGGTTCGACACCATCGCCGCGCGGCGTTCGTCGTCGAGTTGCACGATGTCGCGTTCACTCAGTTGCTCAAGCGCGTGCTGCACCATCTCGACCGCGCCTTGCACTATGAAACGGCGGGCGGCGAGGACAGCTTCCGCCTGTTGGCGGCGCAACATGGCGCCGGCGATTTCAGGCGCGTAGGCGAGGTGGGTCAATTTGGTTTCGTCCACCACGACGCCGGCGACCGCAACACGGTCCTGCAGCTTTTCGCGCAACAGCGCCGAAACCTGATCGGCGTCGCCGCGCAGAGTGGCTTCCCCCGCTTCGGCGTGATCGTAAGCGAAGTGTGAGGCGATCTCGCGGACGGCGGTTTCGATCTGGATGTCGACGAAGGTCTGGTAGGAGTCGACATCGAAGAGCGCTTGCGCCGTATCGGTGACGCGCCAGACGACCACGGCGGCGATCTCGATCGGGTTGCCGCGCTTGTCGTTTACCTTGAGCTTCTGGCCGATGACGTTGCGCACGCGCAGGCTGATCTTTTTGCGTGTGTACCAGGGCAGCATCCAGCGCAGGCCTGGCGTGCGGTCGGTGCCCTTGTAGTTGCCGAAGAGGGTAATCGCGGCGGCCTCGTTCGGCTGCAGTGAGTAGAAGCCACAGAGCTGAAGGACGAAGACGAACGACAACACGATCGTCCCGATGCCGCTCAGGACGTTTTCGTCCCGGATGAGCGCAACAATCGCCCAGATCAGGGCGATCAAAACCGCCAAGCTGAGCAACAGCATCATCCCACCGTTGGAGGTGCTGGCTTTGCGTTCTTGTGTGTGACTCAGGGCTGCTGGCGCCATGACGTACCCTCTCATGCCATCAAAGTGATATCACTATAATAGCATAAAGTTCCCGGACGCAAGCGAATTCGGCGCCGTTCACCAAGTTCTAAAATCTCGTATTAAGCGCCGTCTGTTACCCCAGGACATCCTGTAAAGGTCCGTTTTTGGGGCAAAAAATGGTTATCGGGCAATTCACCAAGATACGGACTGGGCGCGGCTTGTTGCGCGACAGGTCCGGCAACGTGGCCATGATGTGGGCGCTGATGGGCACGGTGCTGATCGGCCTGGTCGGGCTGACGGTCGACTTCACGCGCGCCCAAGCCATCCGCAACGCCATGCAGAACGCCGCCGATGGCGCGGCACTCGTTGCTGAGCGCAGTGCCAACCTGTCCATGGGCGCCCGCACCCAAGCCGCCCGCGCCTTCTTCGATGGCGAAGTTGGCGACATGGTCAGTAACGTCACCTTCACGGTCCAGCAGCTTTCCGACGGCGGCCACCGCGTCGATGTCTCGATGCCGATGCCCATGAGCCTGGCGCGCATCATCAGCAACCAGCCCTGGACGCTTGCGGTCGCGGCGGAGGCGCAAGCGAACGCCAGCCCGCCGATCGAAGTCGCGCTCGTGCTCGACAACACCGGCTCGATGTCGAACGACATGCAGGGCCTCCGCGACGCAGCAAGCGATCTCGCCGAGGATCTGCTTTCTCTCGACGGGGACACTGTGCGCGTCGCTTTGGTGCCTTTCGTGGCGCAAGTGAACATTGGCAATGAAGCTTCGCATCTTGCCTGGATGGATCAGGCCGGCGCCGCAGCATACAGCGGCGAGCTGCTCGAAGATCGTTCAATCGGCTATCGTGCGCGCAACACGACGGTTGGCAACGTGAACTACACCGGCTCTGATTGCCAAGCGTTGAGCACTACCCCGGCCGGATACACTGGACCGTACCGCATCACCTGGCGGCGTGGGACCGGCGGCTCCGGTGGTCAGACAAGTCGCTGCTACGCTTGGACACCAGATGATGGCGTCAGCCACACGCGCCTCTTTGATCTGATCTCGAACGAAGATTGGAAGGGCTGCGTCGAAGCGCGTCCCGAGCCGTTTGACATCAACGACACTGCGCCAAACACTGGAACTCCGGACACCATGTTCGCGCCGTTTTTCTGGCTCGACACCGTCGACGGCGTTAGCGGCACCTCGAACTCCTATTTTACGGACTCTGTCGGCGCGATCCCTGGCACGACGATGACCACCCATATGGGTGGCGGCGCTGGCACCACGCAGCAACAGCGCGAAGCCGCGATGTTCAATGTCTTCAAGTATCGCAACAACGCAGCGTCGCTGGATTCCTCGGCGCCGGACACGCGCGGGCCCAACCGTGGTTGCCCAACGCCGATCGTGCCGCTCACCACGAACGAAACTACGATCCAAACCAATATCGCTGCTATGCGTCACTGGTCCGGCGGCGGCACCAATCAAGCCGAAGGTCTCGCCTGGGGCTGGCGCGTGCTCTCGCCGACTGCGCCCTTCACCGAAGGCGCGGCTTACGGTCCTGATGTCCGCAAAGTCATCGTGCTTATGTCGGACGGTGAGAACACCAATGTCGGCAGCGATGTGGTGATGAGCAGCGACTATTCGGCCTACAACCACCTTGGTCTGTGGCGCGACTATGCGAGCGGTGGCTTACTAAACCAACTGATCGGCGGCATCCTACGCGGCATTCTTCCGCCCCAGTATCGCCGCAACATCAGTTCGACGGGCAGCTACGTTCAGTACGTCAATCAGCGTGAGGCCGCTCTCTGCACCAACATCAAAAACGCCGGCATCGAGATCTATACGGTGATCTTCCGCGAGACTGATCAGCAAACCGAAAATCTGATGCGCAATTGCGCGTCTGGCTCCGATCACTTCTTTCGCGCCGACAGCGCGGCAGAATTGTCGCAAGCATTCGACGCCATCGGTACAGGCATCGGCTCTCTGCGTCTGACCCGGTAATCAGCCAATCACGTCGTTCTGCTCATTGAGCAGGACGACGCTTGGATTGTAGTTGCGAGCTTCCTCGGCAGGCATCTGGCAATAGGCGATCACGATGATCGGGTCGCCTATCTGCGCTAGCCGTGCGGCAGCGCCATTTATGCCGAATGTCCTCGAACCGCGCGCAGCTTCGATCGCG
>JANNFK010000003.1:0-14423 GCA_031379735.1 Caulobacteraceae bacterium
CTGGTCGTGGGCAGCTTGGTAGAGCGCCTCCTTGGCGCGCGTGCGCGCCGTGTCGGGCGTCCAGGGACTGCCATGTTCGCCAATGGTCAGCCAGCGCTGACGTCCATGGTAGCGATACTTGAGGCAATAGGTCTTGCGGCCGCTCGATGAGACCCTGAGCACGAAGCCGCGGACATCGCTGTCCCAGATGCGCAGTTCGCCGTTGGGAGGAGGGGCTGTCGCGTCAATCAGGCGAAGCGTGATGCGGGCGCGCAAACCGTCCATCAGGCTGCGTTCCCTGACTCAAACTCCGAGCCAAGTTTGGTTTCGTCACCACGAGTTCGAGTCAGATTTGCTACCATATTGCTACCACCAGAACGGAACGGCCCGGAAACGAGGGGCACAATTTTTCTGGGGTGGGCATGGCGCGCGCGCAATACCCCTGTCAACGCAAGGAAGTGGAAGGAAATGCCCGGAAATAAAGGGAAAATCTAACCCGGGCCGGTTGCCAAGGTTGGGGTCGTGAGTTCGAATCTCATCGCCCGCTCCAAGTTTTTTTGCATTGAGTATTGGCGCGTTGCGCCGGGCGTTCAGGCTTGGGCGTTTCAGCTTTTGCGCGCGTTGAGCCTTAGAAGCATTGCTTGGACTCGGGCGCAAGAACGAGCGCGGTGTATATGTTGCCGCTCTGCGTTGCATAAGCGAGGAATTCGTTCGAATCGCGTTCGCCTCGCTGTATGCAATCGCTGGCGTACATGCGACCGACCGGCGCCGTCATCACTGCGGAGATGGACAACAGTTCGCTGCGCATGGACGAATAGACGCTCCAGCTCTCACCTGCAGCTCTCAGAATGACGAGGCTGCCACCGTTCGTGCCTGCAACTAGGCCCGTGCCGTTGAAAGATAGGCCAAGATCAGCACTGGTTAGGCCCCACTTCATCGGTTCTTCGGCGAGCGCGTGCAAATCCAGATCTTGCGACGTGTTTGTCGCAAGATTGTTGGTCCAATGCGCGCTGATCGGCCAAGCGCCGCCTCCGATCATCAATCTGATTTGACCGGATTGCGGATCGCGGATGAAAGTTGGGTCTCCGAGTTGCACCAATGCAGTGTGAAAGGGCGAGCATCTAAGTAGCGATAAGCTCTCGTCATTAAACGACAACACGCAGACTTGGTCCCGGCTGGCCGCGATGAGCCTGTCGCCTTCTGGCGCGAAGGCGAGCCCGGCTACACCGCTCCCGCAATATTGCGGAAAAATCGAAAACCGCAGAGGCTCAATGGATTCCCCGCGGATGATCGAAAAGTTGCAGTCGCTATCGACGGTGGCGAAGATGTTGCGACTCGGGTGCGCTGCGACGGCAGTCACGTCTTCGAGTCCGTCAATGGCCGTTCGGCTCCAAGCGCTAAGCGGCCGGCCCGATACGCCCGAACTGTTTTCGGAAAGACGGATGACGCCTTCGCCGCAAGCGATCACCAAGGCGCGCGCCATGGGAGAGAAATCAAAGTCGTTGAGGCCGTCGCACGTAAAGCCGTTCTCACCTGCTAACGCCAATGCGTCGCCAGGTTTGATGCTGCCCGCTACCTCGGAAAACGAGATTGCATCCAGACGGCCCGAATTAGAGGCAACGAGCATGCGGCCTCTAGGTATGTCGGTAGCGCTCGCCGCTTGCCGGTCGGGCAGAAAGACCAGCCGATCAATAGGCGCGGCGTCCGCAGTCTCGCTTACCGTGAATAGGCGCGGCGCTTTTGGGGCTGGCGATACGACGCCGCCGTTTTCATCGGTGCGAATGCCGAGGAGTTCAGCGGCAAGGCGAATGTTTCCGCACTTTTCGGGTGTCTCGCCTTCAGCCAATACGAGATCTTGAACAAAAACGTCGGCGTGGCAGGTGCCGCGAAGCGATGTTGCGTCGAACCTGCCTCTCCGCTCGCCACCGACGGAGCCGCCGGCATAGCTGCGCAGAATCGCCGCGATGCCCATTGACTCGCCATCGCTTGCGATAAGGGGCGCGCCGGAGGTCGATGGCTCCGCTGGGCAGTCGTGCGAGAAGATGGCTTCCACACCTGTGATGACCGGCGCCACGCACGCATGAAATGTCAGCCGCGCGCTTGGTGTGTCGGCGAGATTGAAGCGCGGCATCGTGAGCCGTTCACCGCTCGCAAGCAGTGCGGGTTCGACAGGGAATGCGGGCGCGGCTGCGGCCCTCGTGCCAGAGATGTCGAAAAAAGCCACGTCGTTTGTAAAAGATTGCCGATGCCCTTTTGTGGACTCCCCAGTTTGATGAAGGCCCTCCGCATCGCGCGGCTTTTGCTCCAAGTCACCGAGCAACGTAAAGCGCGTATCCAATTCTTCGTGAACGCAGTGCCGAGCGGTAAGCACGCGCTCCCCGGCGATTACGGTCCCAAGGCACCCCTGGATCTCTTGGCTCTCCTGATCTCTCCAGGTTAAAGCGCCGAGCGAGGGGAGCAGAGCGGCCCGAAACCGTTCCTCCGCATTTGGCGGTGGCGCCGACGGTCCGAAGCTTTCGCCGGCCGCAAGCGCATCGGCGAGGGAGCTGCCGTCGGCATTAAGGCACTGCTCATCCGTAGGGTTGTTGTCGCAATAATTCGGATCGCGATCCGCCCTGCTGCCGAACACGCCGCGCAGCGTCTCGCAGCCGCCGAGTGGCAGAACTACGGTGGCAGCGAGGAGCGCGTGGCGGAACGACACGGGTGGGTTTCAGCCGTTACCGCTTCGGCAGTCGAACGCTTGGTTGGCTGGCCAGTGAACAAACTCGACACGGACAACGTCTGTGGTCTCGTATCGATCCGTGGGCGTATCCTCAGGAATGAAGACGCGAATGCGATAGGGCCGAGCGGCCGTCGTGAATTCGTCTCTCATCCGGTTTGCAAGCTGGGTCTTTGCGTAGTTGAGCGCTGCAGGTGCGAGCGCCGTGAAGAGCGCATTGAGAATTGGAAACAATGCCACCGGGAAGAGGCCGTCTTCGCACACCAGCACCTGAGGAGGCGCGCCAGCTTCGTCGGCAGTCATCTGCGCCCATGCGAATATCGTTGAAACGTCGCGCTCTGCCGGCGCGCGTGTCCTTAGTGATGTGGCGGTGATGCCGCTCAGCGCCGTTCCTTGACCCGAGGGCGGCACAAAGCCGATTACGGGACGCCGCTGCGACATCGAGATATAAAGTTGCTGGTTAAATCTTGTGAGCGTGGCGCTGCTCTCCCCGCCTGGGTAGGGATACCTTATTCTATCGGCGATAGCCGGCGCCAGCCGCGCGGCTCGGCCTTGCGAGCGCAATTGGTTGAATTGAACGGTGGTCGTAATCAGGGCGACAATCGAGGTGATGACGGTCACCGTGTCGTTTCCCGATGCAACCGGCGCGGGTGTTGTCGCTGGCGGCGTAGGATCTTGTGCGTAACTCGGCGTCACCGTCGCGCACAAAAGTGCAGCAGCGGTCAGAACGCTTGTAACGCGGCTTACGTTTTTCATAGAACACCTCCCCGTTGGGGATGCTAGCGACCTCATTTCTCTTCGCAACGAAATTGCCGTCCTACGGTTGTACACCGCGTCCGCGGCGCTGCGGTGAGGCAACCGAACTCGCGCTTCTAATCGACGCTTGTCCCTCGCGGGCGGCGCCATGTTTGTGTGGTGAGCAGAACGGCGAGCGCGAGTACGGCGGCGGCGAAGTAGAAGGCCGCGCCTGGTGCGGGTTGGTGGGCGCCGGAGATCGAGAGTGCGTAGGCGGCGGTGAAGGCGCCGGGCGCAAGCAATCCCATCGCGGCGTTGACGCCGCTCCAGGCGCCTTGCAGGCGGCCTTGTTCGTGGTCGCCGACCATGGCGCTGAAATAGCCGCCCATCACCGGTCCGCAAATCGCGCCGAGCGCGAGCAATGGAATGGCGAGCCAGAAAAGAGCGCCGGTGTCGGCCGCGCCGAACAGGAAAATCCCAGCCGTCGTGAGCGCAAGTCCGCCAATGAAAGTGGCGCGCTCGCCGAGGCGGCGGATTACGGGAGCGACCATGCCCGCTTGCACGGCGAGGCTGGCGATGCCGAAGACGGTGAGGACGACGCCGATGGTCGCTGGCGTCCAGCCGTAGCGATATTCTGTGTAGAGCACTGTGATGCTGTTGGCGCCCTGCGAGGCGAAGCTCAGCAGAAACGCCACCATGATTATGCCGATAGCCTGCGGGTAGGCGCGGGCGAGCCAGACGATGGCGCCGATTGGATTGGCGTGGGCCCACTCAAAGCGCGCCCGCTTTTCGCGCGGCAACGATTCAGGGAGCACGAAAAGGCCGTAGAGCGTGTTGAGCAAACACAAGGCGGCGGCTGCCCAGAATGGCGCGCGGAGATCGGTGACGCTCAAGAGACCACCGAGCGCTGGGCCTAAAGTTGCGCCAAGCGCTTGTGCGCCGAACAGCTTGCCAAGGGCCGCGCCACGCTGGGCTTGCGGCGTGACGTCGGCGACGTAGGCGAAGGCGGCGGGACCGCTGCCGGCGGCGATGCCTGAGAGGAAGCGTCCGGCCGCGAGCCAAATCAAGTTTGGCGCAAGCGCCATGATGGCGAAATCGATAGCGAGGCTGGCGTTGGCGGCGAGAACGATGGGCCGGCGCCCGAAGCGATCCGAAAGCGCGCCGATAATGGGCGCGGCGAAAAACTGGGTGAGCGCGAAGAGTGTTGCGAGCGCGCCGACGGCGAGCGCGATGTCGGGCGCATCGAAATTGCTGATCTCGCCGATGAGTCGCGGCAACACCGGGATGACGATGCCGATCGCCAGCGCGTCGAGCGCCACCGTCACGTAGATGAAACCGAGCGAATGGCGCGCCATGGTTCGACCTTACAGGCCATGCTAAACGGGCACGACTATGAACTTCGCCGTCGTGCACGCCATCGCCGCGTTTTGGCGGACCAAACAACTCGCGCGGCGATTGCGTACGCGTGATGATGTGGCGCGCTGGCGCGCGGCGCGGCTCGAGCGGTTTCTGCGCGAGGCTGTGGTGGGCGCGCCTTTCTACGCGGGGCTCGGCGCGACGCGGCTTGAGGATTTGCCGGTTGTCGACAAGCAAATCCTGCTGGCGAACTTCGACAAGTTCAATGTAAACGGCGCGAGGTTTGCGGACGTGCGCGCGGCGCTGGATCGTGGCGAGGAAAAGCTCGGCGAGCTCTTCATCGGGCAAAGCACGGGCACGAGCGGCAATCGCGGACTCTATGTGATCAGCGAAGCTGAGCGGTTTACGTGGCTCGGCGTGATGCTGGCCAAGACTTTGCCTGACGTGTTGTTCGCGCGGCACAAAGTGGCGTTGGCGCTGCCTGGATATAGCAAGCTCTATGCATCGGCGGCGGAGACGGGGCGGTTGTCGTTGCGGTTCTTCGATTTGGCGCTCGGCGTTGATGCGTGGCGTGCTGAGATTGAGGCGTTTGCGCCGGATACGATCGTTGCGCCGCCGAAGGTTCTGCGTGCGCTTGCGGAGACCTCGCGCGTCCGGCCGGTGAATGTGTTCTCTGGCGCCGAAGTGCTCGATGCATTGGATCGCGAGATTGTGGAGGCGCGCTTTGGGGCGCGGGTGCGCGAGATTTACATGGCGACGGAGGGATTGTTCGGCGTGGGTTGCGCCGAAGGGACGTTGCATCTGGCCGAGGATGTCGTTGCGTTTGAATTCGAGCCGGGCGGTGGCGGGTTGGTTTCGCCGCTGGTGACGGATTTTACGCGCACGACGCAGATCATGGCGCGCTATCGGATGAATGATCTGCTGCGGTTGTCGGATACGCCGTGCGCGTGCGGCTCGCCGCTGCAAGTTGTGGCGAGCATTGAGGGACGCCATGACGACGTGTTTCAACTGCGCGGACGGGGCGGTGCACTGGTTTTGGTGACGCCGGACGTGATGCGGAACGCAGTTGTTGATGCCGACCGGCAGATTTTGGATTTTCGCGTGACGCAGACGGGCGTGGACACGGTTGTTCTGACGCTCGCACGCGATTTGGCGCCGGATGCCGCAGCGCGCGCCGTCGCGGCGTTACGATTGGCGCTCGAAAAGGCTAGCGCGATTGAATCTAAGATCGAGCTTCAATCGGGCATTGATGTCCCGTTCGATCGGAAGCTGCGGCGGGTGCGGCGCGCGTGGCGGCCTGATTAAAGTTCAACTCTTGCGGTGCGTTCGCTGGGTTCGGGTGTTTCGCCGGCGGCCAGCGCGTTGATGGCGGGGAAGAGGAAATCGAGCGGGCCGAGTGCGTATTTTGGGGCGCCGATGGCTTCGATGTCGTCGGTTTGTTTGCACAGTGCGGCGCGATCTTGTGCGAGCACTGGGATGTGAAACGCCCGCAGCAGTGCTTCTTTGACGAAGGCCGGCGCTATACCCTTCGGCGTCGCGAAATGTGCGAACGGGCGGACGGTTGTTTCGCTCTCGGGCGTGAAAAAGACGGTGATCGCGAGTTTGAGGCCATCCTTGCCTTCGAACGCAACTTGTCCGGTCGAGGGCGGGAAGAAGCGGCCGATGCTGGCGACGCGGAGGCCTTCGAGCATGCGTGGCATCAGTGCAGAGGCCTTTGCGTTTTCGATGTAGATGGCCTCGGCGAAAGTTGGCCGCACGCGGACGGTGACGTCGACGGGCCGGCGCACGTTCTTGGCGCGGACGATGCCGGCATGGAGAAAATGCGGGTGCGCAGGATCGAGCAAGTTCTCGATCGCATCGAGAAGACGCGCGCGCGATGATTTCACCGGCCACATGAAGGTGTCGAGACCTTCGGTGGTCAGCGGCGGCGGTAGGAAGGGTTCGGCGTTCGGTGATTTCGCGAGCGTTGTCCAGACAAGGCCGGCGCGAACCGAAACTGGAAGTGTCTGCGTCGCATAGCGCGCCGGTTCGCTGGCGCCGGGCGTGAGTGTGCAGCGGCCATCGCCGGCGAAACGCCAGCCATGATACGGGCACTCGATCTCGCCGTCATGCACCGCGCCGCGCGAGAGCGCCATGTTGCGATGCGGGCAGCGATCGACGAACACGGCGGGGCCATCGGCGCCTCTGAACACAACAATCGGCGTCCCCATCAGAGTGCGCGCGAGCGGCTTGGCCCCCACTTGCTTCAGCGAAGCGATTGGGAACCAGCCTTGCGCGACGGCGTGCGGGAAGGCGCTCATAGGCCGCGTTTCTGCATCAATGGTACGGCGACCTTGTTCAACAAGCGCTCCACGCCTTGGATGACGGATCGGCGGGCAAGAGAGAGATGATCGACGAAGTAGGCCGAGTATTCAATGACCGGACGTGCGCCACGATTGACTTTGAAGCTTGCGGCGCCGGCTGAGCCGTTGAGACGCACGCCGTGTTCCTGCGCGATTTGAGCCAGCATGAAGCTGGCGATGCGGTAGAGGCCGTCGCCGGGAGGGCGGGCGGTGTCGTAGCCGACGATTGGCGTTGTGAGGACGCCGCCGCGGATGAAACAGCCGACGACGGCGGAGAGCGCGCCATCCGGCTCGCGCAGACCGCGATATTGGAATGTGCGGTTGCGGTGCGTGGCCTCGATGTAGGCGGCGGTGAAGGCCGGGTTCAGCGTCGAATAGCGGCCGAGATAGAGCAAGGCGTAAAGTTCGGCGATGCGTGCGGCGTCGCCTGGACGAAGCTCTTCGAGCGCGTCGATGCGATCGGCGCGGGCTTTCATGATGGCGCGGTCGCGGCGTGTGTCGCGGCGCGGGGCCCAATCTTTTGCGAGATCGTCGGTGACGTAGATCTGCCGGCTTGGGAGCATTTTCCAACCGGCGTCGCGAAAGCGCATCCAGAGTTCGACGTCGGACCATTGGTTAAGTGAACGCACAGCGATGAGGTGATCTGGGAAGAGTTCGACAAGTAGCGTCTTGATGGCGTCGATGTCGTCGCCGCGCCAGCCACCATGGAGATTGGTTGAGAGCATATAATTGTTGACGTGCACGATGCGATTGACGCGCGTGGCGCGCAGCATCGCGCCAGCGCTGCTGGCGAGAAAGCCAAGCGCGGGCGTCCATGGCCCGGCATCGACGATGCGCAATTCATCCTTGGCGTAGAGCGCGTAGGCGGTGTGCGGCAGGCAAACATAGGCGTCGCCATATTCGGCTTCGTTGATCGTGACGGGATAGATACGCGCGCCGGAGCGCAGGCCCATGATTTTGGTGCGGAGGTTTGAGATGAGTGCCGTCGAGCCATGCTGCGCAAAGGTTTCGAGATAGAGCCGATCGGCCTCGGCGCCGTCGGGCCAGCCGTCGCGTGGGCCGGTTCGGGGGTCGAAGAGATCGAGTGCGGTCACGCGATCGGCTCGCCGTTCCACTCAATGTCGTCGGTGCTTTGTCCGGAGGCGGAGCGGCCGCGGCTGAGGCCGATAAGTGTGAACCGGCCAGCATCGAGCAAAGCGCCGAGCGGGAGCAGTGGGTCGCTCGGGACGTTGAGGACGTCGCGGCTGCGGGCGAGATCGCTTTGGAAGGCGCCGAATTTTCCGTGAATGAGCGCGCCTGGAGCGCCGAAGAGCCACATGGCCGGGGCGATGTGACGGGCTTCGGCGCTTGGGGTTTGCAGCGGCGCTTCGTTCAAGAGCGCGTGGGCCAGGCGCGGATCGCTGTCGAAGAGGTGGATGCCGCTAATGCCGCGCGGGTTGCATTCGATGGGAACGATTGTGCCGTCGCGGGTGCGGATGACGTCGAACGAAAGTTGCCCCGTAGCGTTCGCAGCGCGGGCGATGGCGCGCGTCGTTGCAAGCACGGCGGGATCGTCGTCGCGCTGGAAATAGAAGCTAGAGGATTGGCCGAGGCGCCAGAGTGGCTTGTAGGCGGCGAAGGCCGTGACTTCACCACTCATGCTCGCTGACCACACGCATATTTCTTCGCCTTCCGCGAAGGCTTGGACGGCCCAGGGTTCAGTGGGTGTGGGCTTAACCGCGTCTAGTTCTTCCGGGGTCGGGCGGATTTTGGCGTGGGAGGCGAAGCGCGAGAATTCGGGTTTCAGCACGATCGTGCGCGAACGCCCGCGCCAGGCGGCGAGTTCGGCCGGCGACGCAACGCGCGTTGTCTCGGGTGCGGCGATCCCGTTTGTGCGTGCGAAATCGGCGAAATCGACTTTGGAGTGGAGCGTACGCAGTATTGACGGCGGGGGCGCCAAGACGCGATCTGCGAAGCCGTGGAGCGCACCCGCTTGCGCGACATAGAACACCTCCTCGCAGATTGGGACGATCCAGCGTGGCTTCAGCTGATCGACGAGACGCGCAAGGTCTTCCGCAAATTGTGGGAACGCGAAGCGCGGTGGCGCGAGCTTGTGAAAGCGGCGGCGCGCTTGTCGTGAGAGCCGCGCCGTCCAGGGATGGATCGAGTCCGCAAGATACGGCTCGTGACCAGCGGCGGCGAAGCTGCGGGCAAGATCGAGTGCGATAGGCGCGCGAGCGCCGGTGATGAGGATGGCGCTCACGCGACCTCTGCCGGATCGTGGCAGTAGATCACTTCGCCACCGCCGCGGGCAAAAGCCGCGATGCGTTGGCGCGTCGTGACGTCAGCGCGCACGTCGTCCATGATCCAACGCGCGGGCGGGCCCGGTGCGCGATCTTCCATGACCGCGCGTGCAAGCCATTGCGCATCGGCGGCGTAGAGGAGGGGGCGATCAAGCTTCGGCCAAACAAAGCCGGTGTGACCGCGCATGTGTCCCGGTAGTGCGACCGCGAGCACTTCGCCGTCGCCGAAAACATCGCGCGCCGGGCCGAGACCGAGTGGCGCTGTGATTGTGGCGCAGTCCTCGAAGCGTCGCGCGCGGGTCTGCAAGTCGGGCGGCAGCAGTTCGCGGAAGACGCCGTGGCGGACGCGTGCGGGCTCGCTGCCATTGAGGAAGTGATCGAGTCCAGCGCCGGCGGCATAGAGCGTGGCGTTTGGAAAGTCGCGCAGGGCCGAGACGTGATCGGCGTGCAGATGGGTGATCAGGATGGCGTTGATGGGTGCGTCGTCGCGCAGCGCGTCTGGCTGGAGGCGCGGTGAGAGGATGCCGGCGTAGAGGCGCAACGGAAGCGAGCGGCGGCCTTCGATGACGCGGCGCGTGTAGCCAGTGTCGATGAGGCAGCGGCCGATGCGCGGATGGTCGAAGACGCCGTAGCGGACGGGAATGTCGATGGCGGACCAGCTGCCGCCGCGCAGCACGAGGCGCTCCGGCGCCCGCACGAATGCGCTGTTCAGGAAGGTGGGGCGCATGCTCAAGCGCGCGCACCGTCGAACGTGCGAGCGAGACCTTCGTCGAAGCTGATCTTCGGCGTCCAATGCAATTGCGCTGCTGCCGCTTCGATGTTGAGCGTCTGGGTGAAGGCGAAGAGGGCGGCGCCATAAGCGGTGATTGGCGGCTCCGGGCGATTGGGCAAGCGTTCGCAGAAAGCTTCGCCTAGTCGTGCGAAGGCGAAGACGAGCGCCGCCGGTATGCGTCGCCAACGCACTTGGATGTTGGCGTGGGCTGCCGCGCGCTCCGCTACCTGGCGCACATTGAGCGCTTCGCCACCGGAGATGTTGAAGATGCGCTGTTTGAGATCGCCTTGGGCGATGGCGGCCGCATGCGCTGCGTCAGCGACATCTTCGACGAATGTGAGATCGGTGGCGGCGCGGCCCTCATTCATTAGCGGCAAGGCGCCGGTGCGTGCGGCAGCGATGAGGCGCGGCAGAAGCGTGGTGTCGCCAGGGCCGTAGAGACCGCGCGGGCGGAGCACGATGGGATCGAGATCGGTGGCGGCGAGCACGAGTAGCTCGCCTTCGCGCTTGGTTTCTGCGTAGGCGTTCACCGGCGGCGGAAGGTTCGCGTCTTCGCGGACCCCGACTTGGTCGTGGAAGCGGAAATAGACACTTGGCGTGGAGATATGGACGAAGCGGCGAACGCCTGCGCCGCGCGCAAGCTTCAGTGCGTTTTGTGTCCCGATGACGTTGGCGTCGTGAAACGTCGCGCGCGCGCCCCAGGGCGCGGAGAGCGCGGCGCAATGCACGATGGCGTCGGCTGTGATGTTTGAGGGCCGAAAGTCTTGCGAGAGATCGAGCGCACATATTTGTGCGCCTTGGTTTTCGATCGCGGCCAACTTGGCGCGATCGCGCCCGAACGCCATCACGTCAATGCCTTGCGACAAGAGGCGGCGCGTCAGCGCGCCGCCAAGAAACCCGGTCGCGCCGGTGACGATGATGCGCACTCACACCACCATGGTCGCGCCGCCCAGCGAGACGCCCGCGGATGTTCCGAGCAGCAGCATCTTCATGCCAGGCTGCAAACGCCCGGCCTCGCGCGCCTTATAGAGCACGATCGGCCATGAGGCGGCGACTTGGTTGCCAAGCTCGGCGACCAGGTCGACGACGCGGCTCGACTCAAAGCCGCAGCGTTTGATGATGTGCGCGAGGGCGTGGGCGCTGGCTTGATGAGGCACGACGAGGTCAACGTCGTCCTGGCGCCAGCCGGCTTTCTCCAAGAGGCGCGCAATAAAGCCGGGCGCGGCTTCGGAGCTCAGACGATAGAGCGACGCGCCCTGCATGTTGAATTCGGCGTTGGCGGCGAATTCTTCACGCTCGGTCTTGAAGTCGTAGCGCGTGCCGCCGGCGCGCAGTTCGCAATAGGCATAGCCATCGGCGTAAGTCTCAAGGTGCATCGGGCCGAGTGTGAGGGGCGAGGGTTGGTCCGCGGCGCGAACAACGAGCGCGGCCGCGCCGTCACCGAAGAGACCAGCCGTGCGCGGATCGGTGCGCCAGGGGAGTGCGCGTGAGGCGATCTCGGAGGCGACCACGAGCACATTTTTCGCGCGGCCGGTTTGAATGAGCATCGAAGCGGTGTCGACAGCGACGAGCGCGCTGAGGCAAGTCGCGTTGACGTCGTAAGCCGGGAATGCGCTGTCGCCGGTGTCGAGCATTTGTTTGATCAACGGCGCAGTGGCGGGGATGGGCTGGCGGCCAACGGCGGCTGCGAACAGCAAGACGTCGAGATCGCTTGCGTTGAGCTTCGCGTCCGCCAACGCCGCGCGCGCGGCTGCCGCGCCCATGAATTCCTGAGTTTCGTCTCCGCTTACGACGTGGCGCTGGCGCACACCGCAATTGCGCTCGAGCCACCCGTTACGAAGACCATGTTGTGCATCGAGATCGCGCGAGGTGACGACGTTTCGCGGCAGATAGATGCCAATCCCGCCAATGACCGTAACGGGTTCGGTGGTCCGCATAATCGCCTCGTTGGCTTAGGAGTACCGAAATGTGGTGCGAGCTTACCAGAGATCGCAGATGGCTACCACGAAGTACGCGCATGCGGGCGGCGATCGCGCGGTGAACGTGTTTGGCGACCGGACGACGCATTCTCGCGCTCGATACCGGCGACTTTGCGGCTGCGCTGAGGCGCTGAAAGGCGCGCTGCAGTACGTTAGCGGCTGTTGAGGGCGGCTTGCGCCTGCATCACCGCTGCGTCAGCGGCAGTGAAATCACCCACCTTGATTGCATCCATGACGGCGCGGAGATGGTCGGCGCAGCCGGTGAGATGCTGGCGTTCGGCTTCTGCGCCGGCGAAGCGGGCGAGGTCGTAGACGCGGCGGCGGTCGTCTGCCGTGGCCACACCATTCAATTGTACGCGAAGGCGTCGCATCACGGCGCTGAGCGGCGGCGGCAGACCGGCGTCGTCGTACGAGCGCCGGTCGCCCCAGCGCTTTCCAAGACCACCCCTGCGGCGGTCAGGTCCAAAATAGACCTCGTTGTCGACCCACTTCTTATTCATCGCGCGCGGAATGGTAGGCTCGCAGTGCTAATGCAAAATTAGCGAAACTGCCGTCACACGTCGCGTTACGGTAAGACCTTCCGCTAAATCTCAACCACGTTTGCGAATGAGGCCTTCTTGCGCTGTTGACGCGACGAGGGTTCCGTCGTTGCGGTAGATGGCCCCACGATTGAAGCCGCGTGCGCCTGAAGCACTTGGACTATCTTGCACGTAGAGGTGCCAGGCCGAAAACCTCGTAGGGCGGTGGAACCAGATGATGTGGTCGAGGCTCGCCGTCTGCACGCCGGACATCCACGACACGCCGTGCGGCCGCATTGCGGTGCCGAGAAGCGAATAATCCGATGCATAGGCGAGCAATGCTTGGTTCATTGCGACGTCATCGCCTGCGTCGCCGCGCGTACGAAGCCACACGCTTTGGTGCGGCGGCTTTGGGACCGGCTTGGATACATCCACTGGATCGATCGCGCGCATCTCAATAGGTGCGTTGCGCCACCAGCGTGTGTTCTCTTCGGGCTGACTTTTAATCCAAGCGTCGACAACTTTGCCGATCTCTTCGGGAGACGGCGTGTCCGGCATCAGGCTTTGGTGCTCGTAGCCGTCTTCGGGGGCCTGAAACGAGCAGGCCATGTTGAAAATCTGCTCGCCCTTCTGGATGGCGATGACGCGCCGCGTGGCGAAGCTCTTGCCGTCGCGTGAGCGCTCCACCTGGTAGAGAACCGGCATCGAAGGATCGCCGGGGCGGATGAAATAGCTTTGCAGGGAATGGCAGATGTGATCGCCGACGGTCTTGTAAGCGGCCATCAGCGCTTGGGCGACGACTTGGCCGCCAAAAATACGCTGACGCTCCTCCGGCGGAGAGGTGCCGCGAAACAGATTCACCTCGATTGGTTCGAGGGTGAGAAGATTGATGAGATCGTCCATCGCGGACATGGGCGCAGCTTCCAGGCTCAGAGGAGGGACCCGGCTTATGGCGCGTCAGCGCGGCTTACAAGCGCCGCGCCGCAAAGCTGCCCTACGGAATAAGGTTGCCGCCGGCGTCACACCAGGGTTCGCGGCGGCCGCGCCAAGGCCGGGCAAGGCCGTCGGCGATCAGTGTCTCGCCCATGTCACGCCCGTCGATCACAACGAAGGCGATGGTGCGGCCATAGCGGTCGATGCGGCCAGTGGGCCGCAATTCGAGCCGCGCCGCCTGCAAAATCATGGCTCGCACCGCCTCCGTTGCGCGATTGCCCAATGTGCGTTCGGCCGGGCAGTGCGCGCGCGAACCGGTCTCGGGCGTGTCGATGTTGACGAGGCGGTAGGTAACGTCGTCGCGCGTGTCCTCGATCGTGTCGCCGTCGATGACGCGGATGCGCGCGCTCGTGGCGGCGTTGTTGATGCGGACGTTGCGCGGCGCCGAAGCGCTCGCGCGTTGTGTTGTTTGCGCTTCGGCGCGGGGCGCCGGGTTGGTCGCGAGGAAGGTGACGCCAAATCCGATCGCGAATAAAATCGCGAACGTAGCCATGCCGGAGCGGAGCGGTTTGAGTTTCGCCATGATGAGAGCCAGGCGCTTCAGAGGTTACCAATGGGTAAACGCGGGGCGTCAGGCGCTTTGGCGTTCGCCGTCGGGGCGGCCAATGAAGCGTTCTTCCAGCATTTGCACGGTATCAGCGACCTGCTCAAGTGTGCGAACGCTGCGTTGCTCGATGCCCAGGATGCGTTCTTCGACACGGCGGCGCAGAGCGTCGAACTCGGCGGCGAGGTTGTAGTCGACCTCATT
>JANNFK010000004.1:0-76555 GCA_031379735.1 Caulobacteraceae bacterium
CCGAGCCGGAAACGATGCGCCACTTTGTGCGCTTGAGCCAAAGAAACTACGCCATCGATCTCGGACTCTTCCCGCTCGGCTCGTGTACGATGAAGCACAATCCGCGTTTGAATGAACGCGCCGCGCGCTTCGAAGGCTTCGCCGATCTCCATCCGTTGCAGCCGACGTCGACAATTCAAGGCGCTCTCGAATTGATGGACGAGGTTGCGCATTGGCTTTGCACACTCACCGGCATGCCGGCGGTGGCGCTTTCGCCGAAGGCCGGCGCGCACGGCGAAATGTGCGGCATGCTGGCGATCAAAGCGGCGCTCGAAGCGCGCGGCGAAGGCGAGAAGCGCAAACGCGTGCTGGTGCCCAGCTCCGCCCACGGCACCAATCCTGCCACCGCCGCCGCCGCTGGCTTCACTGTCGATGAAGTGAAGGGCGATGAGGATGGGCGTGTCGATCTCGAAGACGTCACCGCCAAACTCGGCCCAGACGTGGCCGCGATCATGATCACCAACCCGAATACATGCGGCCTGTTCGAGCCCGATATCAAAAAGATCGCCGACGCGGTGCACGCCGCCGGTGCGTACTTCTATTGCGACGGTGCAAACTACAACGCCATCGTCGGCAAGGTCCGTCCCGGCGATCTCGGCATCGATGCGATGCACATCAATCTGCACAAGACGTTCTCGACCCCGCACGGCGGCGGTGGTCCGGGCGCGGGCCCTACGGTTCTTTCTGCTGCGCTTGCGCCGTTCGCGCCGGTGCCGCACATCGTGCTGCGGAGCGGGACACGCGAACTCCGCGAACACACCGAGGGCACGCAGGCTTTCGGCCGCATGTGCGCTTTCCACGGTCAGATGGGCATGTTCACCCGCGCACTCACTTACATGATGAGCCACGGTAGCGATGGCCTACGCCAAGTCGCGGAAGACGCGGTGCTGAACGCCAACTATCTGCTTGCGCGCCTGAAGCCGCACTTCACCGCGCCGTTCGGCGACCGCCCGTGCATGCACGAAGTGCTGCTGGACGACTCAAGTATCAAACCGAAAGGCGTCGAGACTATCGATGTCGCCAAGGCGCTGCTCGACGAAGGCTACCACCCGTTTACGACCTACTTCCCGCTGGTTGTACATGGCGCGATGCTGATCGAGCCGACAGAGACCGAGCCGAAGCGCGAGCTTGATCGCTTTGCCGACGTGATGATCGCGCTCGCCGGGCGCGTGAATGCGGGCGAGGTCGAGTTCTTCAAACAGGCGCCGAAGCTCACGCCGATGCGCCGCTTGGATGATACGCGCGCCGCGCGTCAGCCGAAGCTGCGCTGGCGGCGCGGGCAGAATGACGGCGGCGCGAAAGTCGCAGCGGAGTAATCAAGCGGCGCTTGTAGTGAGCGCCGCAACGATCACCCACACGCCCGTCGCCGCCATCAGCACCGCCGCCGTGGCGCGTACATAAGAGAGTGGCACGAAGCGGGTCGCGGTTTCGCCGAGCAGCACGGCCGGGACGTTCGCCAACATCATACCAAAAGTAGTGCCCGCCGTCACGAGCGCGATGTCGTGAAAGCGCGCGGCGAGTAGGGACGTCGCAATTTGCGTCTTGTCGCCGATCTCAACCAGGAAGAACGCAGCGAGCGTCGTCAGGAACACGCCGCCCGCGCTTGTTTGCCCTGCTCGCTCATCGTTCTTGTCCGGAATGAGCGCCCAGGCGGCCATGAGCACGAACGCGCCGCCAACGACGAGCTGAAACGTTAGTCCGCTGAGCCATTGCGCTATGAAATAACCGAGCGTCGCCGCCGCCGCGTGATTCAGCAGCGTTGCGCACAAAATGCCAAGAATGATCGGCACAGGCGCGCGAAACCGCGCCGCCAAAACGATCGCCAACAATTGCGTCTTGTCGCCAATCTCCGCGATCGCGACCAAGCCCGCTGATGTCCAAAGCGTTTCCATGAACTTCTTCCGGGGCCTGCTCTGACACGACGACGCGTGCTTCCAAACGGCCCTCGCTTGGATGCTGCATCGCCGGTCTCGCCAAGTGGATCGTTAGATCCGCCGCCTGCGCCATGCTCAAGACCTATGGATCTTGCAGCAAGTATGTTGACGCGGGCTCCGCTGAGAGATGCGGACGGCTACTCCCCGAGAACGAGGGTTACATAGTGAGGCCGAAGCGCTGCGTCAAACGTGCGACGCGTTCGCAATTTTACGCCGCCAACGTGCGCGGGCCGTAGTCGCGTGCAGCGCCGATCAGACGCCATTGCTTCACGTGCGGCGGCTCATCGTCCAGCCAGCGCGCCTTGCCGTTTTCGATGACGAGAATTTCTTCCCACTTCGCACCCGTCGGCCCATCGCCCGCATGTGGTTCGACGAGCCACAGTCCGTCATAGGGCGCATGCTTCGAGGTCTTTGTGGTGTTCCAAAGCGGAGACCGTGCAAGGTGCGCGCGGGATGCAAATTCGTTGCCGTAGAACCAAGAGAGCGACAGCGCATCGAAGCCTTGCGCACGCCAAACGAACGGCAATCGCGGCAGCTTCATCGCGCGATGCCCGAGCACTGCCCCGGGGTGCTTGCCGTGAACGGGCTCGTAGCCAAAGGCTTCGATCGATGTGTTCACGGCATCCGCGATCGCCGCAAACGTTGCGCCATTGCTGACAGCCGCTGGCACGCTTTCGCGAAAGCCGGCCAGCTTCTGCATCATCGTGCGATGCGCCTCGCTTTCGCCGAGGCAGAACGAGAAAGAGGTGTCGACTAGGTATTCACCGAAGATCGGTGACGCGTCGAAGATAACGGACTCGTTCGCGCGCGCCTCGCGCTTCTTTGGGAAGAACTTGCCCACCGGCCAGTCTCCGGGCAACGCCGTGCGTTCGCCGAAGAGCACAACTGGTAGATGGAAGAAGCTCTTCACACCTTCGCGCCGGTAGGCGAGTACAAGGCGGTGTGCAACGTCGCGTTCGAGCATGCCGGGTTCGAGTCTGGCCGCTTCGTCCGTGAGGATCGAGAAAGAGAGACGCTGCAACGTGCGGAAGCGATCGAGTTCGCTATCGCTGAAGCGTCGCGTCTTGAACCACATCAGCCGGTTGCTTTCGGCCGCGCCGCCAGAACTGCGAGCAAGGCGACAAGCCCGGGCGCCGCCTGCGTATAAAGGATCGTCGTTTTCGCGGTCAGACCGCCATAAATTCCTGCGACCACAACACACAGCAAAAAGAAGATCATGAAATCGAGGTTGTTACGCAGCGCGCCCCACAGGAGGCCGGCCGCGAGGAGGCCGTTATAGAGCCCCTGGTTCGCGGCCAGCACCGCCGATTGCGACGCGAATTCCGGCGTCATCGCAAAGACGCGCTGCCCAACCGGTCCGGACCAAAGAAACATCTCCAGCACCAGAAAGCCCACGTGCAGCAGGGCGACGAGCGAAACCAGAATGCGTGAGAGAATGTTCAAGGCCAGCGCCTCCCTCGGCGAACATAAGCACAATCGGCGGCGGGGGGCTCCAAATAGATAGGGGCGGCAAGCTCGCGCCTGCCGCCCCATAAAAATCAACTAAGGGGTCGTGCTCACCCGAACTTGCGTCTCAGGTCGGCGGCGCCTTCTTGGACCAGGCCGGCTTGGGCGCTGTCGCTCATGCGGGCGCGGATCATCTGCTCGGCGGCGGCGATCGCAGCCTCGGCCGCGGCGGCGCGGACTTCATCGGCGGCCTTAGTGCCGGCTGCGATGATGCGGTCGTCAGCTTGGCGTTCGCGGCGCGCCATTGCAGCCAGCATCGACGCGCGCGTTTCCTCGGCGACGACAGCAGCTTGCTCTTTCGCCATGGCGACGATTTCCTTGGCTTCCGTTTCGGCCAGGGCACGTTTTGCGGTGTATTCGGCGTGCAGCTTTTCCGCGTCCTCGCGCAGGCGGCGCGCCTCGTGCAGCTCCTTGGCGATTTCAGCCGAACGCGCGTCGAGCGCCGAGAGGATCATCGCCGGCACTTTCAGCCAGACCATGACCCCGAAGAACGCCGCAAACGCAACGAACGCGACGAACGTAGCGTCGAACCAATGTGGCATCAGGCCTCTCCGGCGACGCGCTGACGCGGCGCATGTGCGTTCGCGGGCGCGATCTTGTCGGCGATGTCGCGTGCGAGCGCTTCAGCCATTGCAGGCACTTCCGCCAACGCCTTCTTGCGCTCGCCGTCCACCTTGGCTTCCGCCTCAGCGATCCGCTGTACCAGACGCTGCTCGGCGGCTTCCTGCTCGGCGGTTAGCTTTGCAGTGACATCCGCACGCGCCGCATCGACCATCGCGCGCGCATCTGCACGCGCTTTGGCGACGGCCTTTTCCATGTCCACGCGCGCTTGCTCGGCCGCCGCGCTTTTCTGCGCGGCTTCGTCGAGGTCGCTCTGAATCGTCCCGGCGCGCTTGGCGAGCACCGCAGTGATTTGCGGCAGCACCACGCGCGACAGAACGAAGTAGAGCGCGCCGAACGTCAGCACGAACCAGAAGAGCTGGCTCGCGAATGTCGTGGCGTCGAACGGCGGGAACGCGCCGCCTTCGGCGCCGTGCGCTGACGCGGCATCAGCGCCATGCGCTGTGCCCGTTGCGTGTTCGACTACAGGTGCGTGAGGCGTCGCCGCCATAGGATCAGCCTTTGGCTTAGGTGAACATCAGCAAGAGCGCGATCAGCAGCGAGAAGATGCCGAGCGCTTCGGTCACGGCGAAGCCGAAGATCAGGTTGCCGAATTGCTTCGGGGCTTCCGACGGGTTGCGCAGCGCGCCCTGCAGGAAGTTACCGAAGATGATGCCGACGCCGATACCGGCGCCGCCCATGCCGATACAAGCAATACCGGCCCCGATCATTTTCGCTGCTTCAACGTCCATAAGTCTCTCTCCAGTTTTGTGTTTGCGATGGCCGGTTAGTGGCCAGGGTGAAGGGCGTCGTTCAGGTAGATGCAGGTCAGCAGCGCAAACACGTACGCCTGCAGGAACGCGACCAGGAATTCGAGCGCATAAAGCGCAACCGTCATGCCGAGCGGCAAGATTGAAAGAAGGCCGAAACCAGCGCCGGCGGCGATTAAAGCCGGCACGAAGCCCGCGAACACCTTCAGCACCAAGTGACCCGCGAGCACGTTCGCCCAGAGACGAACAGCGTGGCTCAAAGGGCGCGAGAAGAACGAGATGATCTCGATGATCACGACGAACCACAAAATGTACCAAGGCACGCCCGACGGCACGAAGAGCTTCAGGAATTTGAAGCCGTTCTTGGCGACGCCGACCACGATGACAGTGAAGAAGACCATAAGCGCCATCGTCGCGGTGATGACGATCTGGCTTGTCGGCGTGAAGAAGTAGGGGAACATGCCGAGCATGTTCGCGGCAAAGATGAAGAGGAAGAGCGTGAACACGAACGGGAAGAAGCGCCGCACGCCTTCCTCCCCGGCAGTGTCCTTCACCATCGAGTGGATGAAGCCGTAGGCGCTCTCCGCCACGACTTGCGCCCGGCCCGGCACCGCAGCGGCGGGTTTCATCGCCCACCACATGAAGCCAGCGGCAAGCGCAACCCCTGCGACCATGAACGCGCTCGCGTTCGTGAACGTCGCGTCGACCGCGCCGAAGTGAATCGGCTCGCTGATCGGGTTGATGTGGAACTGGTGGATCGGGTCGTTCGACAAAACTCAAATCCTCAGTCGTCGTCGTCCGGGATGGACGGCGCGTTCGGGTCGGGCGGGTTGGCGTTGTTGTAGGTGCGCACCGCGCGCACCACGTTCACGACCCCCGTCACGGCCCCCAGTCCGAAGCCGACCACCAGCCCCCACGGCGAAGTGTGGAAAAAGTAGTCGGCCCCGTACCCAAGCAATGCCCCGACAATGATCGCCGCACCAAATTCCCCGCCGATCCGGAGCGACAGCGAAGCTGGGCTCGTTTCTGGCTGGGACTTCGAGGCGCCTTCTCCGCGGGCGGCGTCGACGCGCCGGCGCAGATTGGAAAGATCGTCCTCGGGCGGTTTTCTGTCAGGCATAACCGGTCCACGCGCCCAAGGGGGCGACTCATCTTGAGGCCCCCAGTTCGCGCGCGCGGAAACTAGCAGCGGTCCCCCAGAGGTCAAGGAAACCGCGTGCGACATTTGCTCTGGCGTCTGGAGCGCCAGAGCACCCCCGCCCTGCGAAAACGCCGGGGCGGGGTGTAGTCGTTCTAGGCCGGGTTAGAACGTGCCGCTCAGCTCCAGGATGAACCATGGGGCGTGCGCGAATTCCCGCTGGCGATAGTCGCGGAAGGTGTTCTCGCCGTTGCGGCCGAGCGAACCGCCCAGCCCGTCGGGCTCATCGTAGAAGCGCCGGTCGCGATAGACGGTGCCGTCGAAGATGTTCGCGGCGATGGCCGTTAGTTTCATGTGGTGGGGTAGAGCCGTCGTTTCGAATGTGAGGTCGACCCACGGGCCTTCCTCGCTCGTGTCGATCTCGTTGAAACGATAGGCCTGAACTTCACCCTGCTTGAAGACGCTGATGTTCCACGCGAAGCGGAGATCCGGCAAGTCCTGGCGGAAATTCACCTCGACCTGCGATTCCGGTTGGAACGAGAAAATGCGCGGCTGATTGGTGAGAGGGTCCGTCACCTCGGTGTCCCAGAGATAGCCCTGGATCGTGAGCCTGCCGCCTTCGATGTGCGGGACTGGCATCGAGAAGTTCACATCGAGGCTCGTGGCCTCGCCGTCGCCGAGATTGCCCGGCGCGTCGAAGCCGGCGGCTGGAATGTAGACGACGTCCGAGACGTCGGTGATCTGGTGGTGCGTCAGTGTGAGGCCGAGCGCTGCGCCGCCCGGGAAGCGCAGATCTGCGCCAAGTTCGTAGCGCCAATCGGATTGTGGAACGAGGTCGGGGTTGCCTCCGGAGACAAGAGCGTCCGCCGTTGCCGCGGCAGAAACGAAGTCGCCGAAATCGAGCTGGCTGACATCGCGGTAGATGCGGAAGCGCAGTTGGTTGTTGCCCTCGAACGTCCGCGTCACCTGGATCGACGGCTTCCAGAAGGCGAGATCGACTGTTTGGTTGCTGTCGCCTGTGAACGTCAGCGTCGACGTTTCCCAGTTGAGGCGCGTCTCGAGCGACCAAACATCGCTCGGACGCCAGGTGTGCGACGCGAACACCTCCGCGCGTTCTTCCTCGACCAACACGTTGGCGTTGTCGAAGAGCGGCGGCGCGAAGCTGCCGCCAAGCGCGAGTTGCTGGTCCAGCGAATTGAATGCGCCCTCGGCGCCGACCTCGATGCGGTGGCGGGCGCCAAGCGGCCGGGACATGGTGATGCGCGCAATGGATTCGCCGGAGTCTTGCACGATGTCTTGTGTGAGCGTGCCGTCGAGCGCGCTGGCGCCATCGAGGAATTGGTCTTCTTCGTCGCTCTCATAACGCGAGCGATTGATCAGGCCGATGAGGCCCAGTGACCAGGGCCCGATATCGCGGTCGTAATTGACGCCGACCTCGTAGCCGCGGCTCTGCTCTTGGAAGTCCTGCAGCAGCGCTGAGTCAGGATTGTCGAGCGCATCGAAGAAGTAATAGTCGTTGTCCGCATTGAAGCGGAACGCATTGATCTGCGCGTTGGTGCTCAAGCGTCCGCCAAGCAGGGGAAACGCTAAGCTGCCAGTCACGCTGGCCTCGCGAAAATCGCGCGGCGAGGGCGTCTCGGCGCGGCCAGCGTTCACATCGCCGGGCTGGTCGGAGAACAAGCGCCAGCCTGGGAGGTCGCGATACTGGCTGAACACAGAACCGGCGAGGCTGTATTCAACATTGCCGTTGCGGCCGCTGTATGAAAGTTCGCCGCGCGGCGCAGGCACGCCACGCGAGGTCAGTTCGAAGCCAGCTTCATAGACTCCGCTGCCGGAGCTTTCGGTGCGCACGACGTTCAGCAGCGTCGATTGGCCCGAAGCGTCGCCCGCGACCGCGGCGCCGCGCAGAATCTCAAGGCGCACGACCTGGTTTGCGGGAATACGCGAGAGAATGCCTTCAACGCCTTGGCTCTTGGTGCTGGGGCGAATGCCGTCGATCAGGAGATTGCCGACAGCGCCGGAGAAGCCGCGCCGATCCGCGCCGCCGTCTAATGAGAAACCCGGCACCTGGCGCACCATGTCGAGCGCCGTTTGCGGATTGTATTGAGCGAAGCCGGAGGCTTCGTAGATCGTGCGGTCGCCTGTGCTCGACGTCGGCGTAACGGCCGCTTCGGTTGTGGGCGTCGGCGTTGTCGGCGCTTCCTGCGCGTATGCGACGCCGGTCAAAGCCAGCGCCGAAACCATCATGCGGCTAAGCATTTCTACTCCCCTCCCGTCGCCGTCTCCCGCGGCGTGCGGCTGCGCGCAAGTACGCTGCTGCATATTTCAGGATGATTGCAGCGGCTTCGTTCGACGCGACTACGACGGGCATTTTCGAGGCAAACGCAGCACATTGCGACGAAGCGGCGAGGGCGCGCGACGGCTGAAAACGAAAACGCCGCTGAGGGGTGACCCCAGCGGCGTTCCGTAGTTTTGGAAGTTGAAGAAAGTTACTTCTTCTTCTTCGCCTTGGCTTTGGTCTTCGCGCCAGACTTGGCAACCTTAGCCGTTTTCTTTTTCGCAGCCATAGTATCAACCTCCCCAGACATTGGGATGTTCTTAGCTCTGCGTCGATTCTCTAAAAAGTAAATGCACTCGTGCGAACTACTGGCCGCCGACGGTCAGTCCGGTGATGTACAAAGTTGGTTGTCCAACACCGACCGGAACGCTCTGGCCACCCTTCCCGCAGGTGCCGACTCCTTCGTCCAATTTGAGATCGTTGCCGATCATGGTGACGCGCGTTAGCGCGCTCGGACCATCGCCGATCAGTGTCGCGCCCTTGATCGGATATTTGATCTTGCCGTTCTCCACGAAGTACGCCTCGGTGCACTGGAAAACGAACTTGCCGGAGGTGATATCAACCTGACCGCCTCCGAAATTAACCGCATAAACGCCGCGCTTCAGGCTACGCACGATCTCTTCCGGGTCGCGATCGCCGGCGGTCATGAAGGTGTTGGTCATGCGCGGCATCGGCCGGTGCGCATAGCTTTCGCGGCGTCCCGAACCGGTCGGCGCGACGCCGGTGAGACGCGCGTTCAAGCGATCTTGTAGGTAGCCCTTGAGGATGCCGTCTTCGATCAAAACGGTGCGCTGAGTCGGCGTGCCTTCGTCGTCGATCGTTAGAGTGCCGCGACGATTTTCAAGCGTCCCGTCATCCACAACTGTTACGCCGGGAGCTGCGACGCGTTGTCCGAGCATGCCAGAAAAAGCGGACGTGCCTTTGCGGTTGAAGTCGCCTTCGAGACCGTGGCCGACAGCTTCGTGGAGAAGCACGCCGGGCCAGCCGGGGCCGAGCACGACATCCATCTCACCAGCTGGAGCGGGTTCGGCATCGATGTTCACGAGCGCGATACGTAGCGCCTCGTCGGCGAGCGCCTTCCAGCGATCCGGCGCAATGAAGACTTCGTATGGCTCGCGGCCACCGGCGCCTGCCGATCCGCTCTCGCGGCGGCCGTCGCGTTCAACGGTGATGGAAACGTTGATCCGCACCAGCGGGCGGTGGTCGGTCAGTTTCAGTCCGTCGGGGCGCAGGATCGTGAGGCCGCGGCGGGCGCCTGAAAGCGTTGCCGCGACCTGAACCACGCGAGGGTCCTTGGCCCGGCAATAGGCGTCGATCTCAGCGAGGAGGTTCGTTTTATCGGTGAAGGAGGGCGCTTCGATCGGGTCGAAGTCCGCATAGAGCTGGCGGTTCACCTTGGCCGGGCTGACATCGAGCGTGCCGGCGTGTCCAAGCTTCACGGCCGCCGCTGCCTCGGCGGCGCGCGAGACGGCTTCGGTCTCGAGCACGCTGGCGTGGCCGTACCCGGCGCGTTCGCCGGCGACGACGCGCAGCCCAAAACCTTGGGTCGCATCGAACGAGGCGGACTTCAGCCGGCCGTCGTCCCAGTGGAAGCTTTCGGCCCGGGTGTCCTCGGCAAAAATTTCGCCGTCGTCAGCGCCCTTGGTGGCGTCCGCGAGTATCCGCGCCGCCGCCTCCCAATCCATTTCAGCAGCATGCTCAGGGGTGGCGGCTAGCCCATCGGCCATCAGTGTCGTCTCCGGGGTAATAGTGTGCGCTCAATATAGGCTCGGACTCGCGCCGCGCCGTAGCCGGAACGGTTCAAAACTGTAAGCAGTTGATTTTATTGGTTTGACGTGGCGCCTTGCGAAGCTTGGAGCGTCTGGCGGCGCTGACGGGCAAAGCGTTGCAACTCAACGTTGGCGGGTCCCCAGTCTGGGTAGATGTCGAGTGCGGTATTATAGTCTTCGTAGGCGCCGCGCAGATCACCAAGGGCCTCGCGCGCGGCGCCTCTGTTGAAATACGCCTTGTATGGCTCCTGCACGCCCAGGCCGAGGGCTTCGGTGAAGGCGGTGATCGCCGGTCCGTAGCTGCGGAGCTGGAGCAAGGCCGCGCCGCGGTTTACGTGCGCCTCCGGATGGCGCGGTTGGAGCGAGATCACCGCGTCGAAATCCGTCAAAGCCTCATCGTTCTGCTGGCGGCGCATATAAGTGACGCCACGATTTATGCGGAGCTGGATTTCGGCGGCCTGCGTTAGCCGACGGTATTCTAGCGCTTCGGTGCAGCGGTCTATGGTTGCGTCGCTGATGTCGCCACGACCCACTGCATCGTTGCAGCGGCGCGCATTGGCGTCTCGCCCGACCACCGTAACGGCAGTGGGATCGGTGCGTTGTTGCGCACCCGCGACGTCGACGAAAGAGACGAGTGCGACCGAGATCGCGAACGCCAGAATCGCCAACGAGAAGCGCCTTGGAAGCAAAGCGCGGCTCATGCTAGCACCCCACCCGGTTGGAGACTTACAAACCCGCAAGGCGCGGTCGTATGCCGCGCCCAGCCAGTATAGGCGCGAGCTTCGGCGCGCGCCATACCGGCGCTGAATCTCAAGGGAGGATTACTGCGTGAAGCGAGGGGCTTGGATCGCATGCATTGCCGCTGTTGCAATGTCATTTGCGGGCGCTGCGCACGCGATGTTGCTGCCTGGGCAACCGACTCCGCGCGGCGTGCATTTGCAGCCGGCGGCAACCGACATCATGCGCGAGATTACGTCGTTTCATGATTTCCTCCTGTGGATCATTGTAGCCATCTCCGTGTTTGTGGCCGCGCTGCTCGTGTGGGTCATGATCCGTTACAATCGCCGGGCAAATCCGACGCCGAAGAAATTCACCCACAACATGGTGGTGGAGGTGATCTGGACGGTGGTTCCGGTTCTGATCCTTGTTGTGATCGCGTGGAAGTCTTTCCCGCTGATCTACAGAGAAGAACGCATTCCCGAAGCTGAACTGACGCTGAAGGTCACTGGAAATTCCTGGTTCTGGAATCTTGAGTATCCGGATGCAGGCGTCTCAATCGCCGCCAACTTGCTGCCGGAAGAAGATGCGCGGGCGGAGGGGCGTCCGTATCTGCTCGCGACGACTGAGCCGCTGCTGGTGCCGATCAACACCACGGTGCGGGTGCTGGTCACTTCGAACGACGTCATTCACGCCTTCGCCATACCGGCGTTCGGCGTGAAGGAAGACGCGATCCAGGGCCGCGTGAACGAAACGTGGTTCAACGTCGACACGCCCGGCGTTTATTACGGTCAGTGTTCTGAATTGTGCGGCGTGAACCACGCCTACATGCCGATCGAAATTCATGCGGTCAGCCGCGCCGAGTTCGACGCATGGATCGCCGCAAACGGCGGAACGTTCGCATCAGCCGAACCAGCGCCTGCGACGACCAACCCGCCGCCCGCCGGTGAGGGCGCGACGACCACGACGCCGCCCGCTGCAACCGAACAACCGGCCGCTGCGCCGTCGACCACGACGCGCTGAGGAGCAAGGACCCATGACGCACGAAGCTGCTCACGCCGCCGGTGACGACCACCACGCCGATCACCGCCCCAGCCTCTATGACTGGAAGCGTTGGGCCTATTCGACGAACCATAAGGACATCGGCACGATGTACCTTGTCTTCGCGATTATCGCCGGCCTCATTGGCGGCGCGCTTTCCGGCTTCATCCGCTGGGAACTCGCTGAGCCGGGCGTTCAGGTTTTCACTGAAGGCTCAATGCTCGCCAACATGCTCGGCATGGACTCGAACCACTCCTACAACGTGGCCGTGACCATGCATGGCCTAATCATGATCTTCTTCATGGTCATGCCCGCCATGATCGGTGGCTTCGGCAATTGGTTTGTCCCGCTCATGATCGGCGCGCCCGACATGGCGTTTCCGCGCATGAACAACATTTCGTTCTGGCTGCTGCCCGCGTCGTTCACGCTGGCAATCTTGTCTATGATTGTGCCGGGCAATGGCGATTGGCCTGGCTTCGGCGGGGGCTGGACGCTTTATGCGCCGCTGTCGACATCGCCCGCGCACCACGGCGGCCCCTCGATGGATCTCTTGATCCTCTCGCTCCACATTGCCGGCGCGAGCTCAATTCTCGGCGCCGTCAATTTCATCACCACGATCTTCAACATGCGCGCCCCGGGCATGACGCTCCACCGCATGCCGCTGTTCGTGTGGTCGATCCTGGTCACGGTTTGGTTGCTGGTTCTGTCGCTGCCGGTTCTCGCTGGGGCGCTGACAATGCTGCTGACCGACCGCAATTTCGGCACGCAATTTTTCGAGCCGGCCGGCGGTGGCGACCCGGTGATGTACCAGCACTTGTTCTGGTTCTTCGGTCACCCGGAAGTCTACATTCTCATTCTGCCGGCGTTCGGCATGGTCTCGCAGATCGTCTCAACGTTCTCGCGAAAGCCTGTGTTCGGCTATCTCGGCATGGCCTACGCGATGGTCTCCATCGGCGTTATCGGCTTCGTCGTGTGGGCGCACCACATGTACACGGTCGGCATGGGCCTTGATCTCGAGGCCTATTTCATCGCCGCCACGATGGTGATTGCGGTGCCTACTGGCATCAAGATTTTCTCGTGGATCGCCACGATGTGGGGCGGCTCGATCAGCTTCACCGTGCCGATGATGTGGGCGATCGGCTTCATCTTCCTGTTCACGGTTGGTGGCGTCACCGGCGTCGTGCTGGCGAACTCAGGTGTCGATACGGCGCTGCACGACACGTATTACGTCGTCGCGCACTTCCACTACGTCCTGTCACTGGGCGCCGTGTTCGGTATCTTCGCCGGCTTCTACTACTGGATCCCGAAAATGAGCGGTTATCGCTACAACGGCTTCCTCGGTGGTCTGCATTTCTGGTTGATGTTCATTGGCGTGAACGTTGTGTTCTTCCCGCAGCACTTCCTTGGTCTGCAAGGTATGCCGCGGCGCTACATCGATTATCCGGAAGCTTTTGCGTACTGGAACCACATTTCGTCGATCGGTTACCTGATCACCGTTGCGGGTGTCGCCGTGTTCCTGGTCATGCTGGTTGAGATGTTCTTGGTTCGCCGCAAGGCGGGCGCCAATCCGTGGGGTGAAGGCGCAACCACGCTTGAGTGGACGCTGTCCTCGCCGCCGCCCTTCCATCAGTTCAGCGAACTTCCGGTGATTAAGCCGGATGCGCATCACTGAGAGGAGCGGCGTGGCCGATATCAGCTTCATAAACGAACGGACCGCAACCGCGAGCGACTATCTTGCGCTGCTGAAGCCGCGCGTGATGTCGCTGGTCGTGTTCACGGGTCTCGCAGGCTACGTCGCAGCGCCGGGGCCGAACGATTTCGTGCTGGGCTTTGCGGCGATCCTGGCGATCGCAGTTGCGGCAGGTGCGTCCGGCGCGCTCAACATGTGGTTCGATAGCGATATCGACGCCGTGATGACCCGCACCCGCACGCGCCCGATCCCAGCTGGCAAGGTCCCGCGCGAAGAAGCGTTGATGCTGGGGCTGACACTTTCGGTCCTCAGCGTCGTGACCATGACGCTTGCTGCTGGATTGCTGGCCGCCGGGCTTTTGGCCTTCACGATCTTCTTTTACGCCGTCGTTTATACGATGTGGCTGAAGCGCACGACGCCGCACAACATCGTCATTGGCGGCCTCGCTGGCGCGTTGCCGCCGGCGATTGCGTGGGCTGCAAAGGCGGATGTGATCGCGATCAATCCGTGGCTGATGGTGGCGATCATCTTCGTCTGGACGCCACCGCATTTTTGGGCGCTCTCGTTGCTTCAGAAGGATGATTACGTGGCTGCGAAGGTGCCGATGTTGCCAGTGACGCACGGCGCAAAGGCCACGCGCATCCAGATTTTTGCGTACTCACTGCTGCTCGCGCCGCTGGGCTTTGCGCCTGTGTTCACCGGACTCGGCGGCGTGATCTATGGCTCGATCGCTGCGCTGGGCGGTGGGTTCTTTGTGTTCCTCGCAGGCCGTTTGCTGATGTCGAACGCAGGTGAGGGCATCGCCGCTGAAGACAAGCGCGCCCGCGATCTCTTCGGCTTTTCGATCCTCTATCTTTTCGCGCTGTTCGCCGCGATCCTGGCCGAACGGGGCGTCGGATGAGCGTGAAGCCGCAAACCGAACTCGCGGATGAGACCGTCACGCTGACGCCGGACGAATTGAAAGCCCGCAAGCGCCGTAATCTCTGGATTGCGCTCGCGATCACGTCGTTCGTGTTGCTGGTCTTCTTCATCACAATCGCCAAGCTGCAGGCTGGCGTTCTGGATCGGCCGATATGAGCCAGACGCCGGACAGAAAGCGCATGGCGCGCACCGCACTCATCGCCAGCGCCGTCGTGCTCGGCATGACCGGTATGGCCTTCGCTGCAGTGCCGATCTACGCCGCCTTCTGCAAGGTCACCGGCTATGGCGGCACGACGCAAGAAGCGCAGGCCGCGCCGGCGCAAATCCTCGATCGCCGCATCGAAGTCCGCTTCGACGCGAACACTTCACCTGACCTCCCAGTTGAGTTTGAGCCAAAGCAATCTTCGGAGACGTTGCGCATTGGTGAGACGGGCCTCGCGTTCTACCGCGTGCGCAACCTCTCGAACGAGGCGCTAGTCGCGCGCGCCACCTACAACGTAACGCCGCATATTGCTGGCCAATACTTCGCCAAGCTCGAATGCTTCTGCTTTACCGATCGCGTGATCGCGCCGGGGCAGGAGGCCGACCTGCCGGTGGTCTTCTTCGTTGATCCGGAAATCGTGTCGAACCCCGACACCGCCGACATCAACACGCTAACCTTATCTTACACCTTCTTTCGCTCCACCTCGCCTGAAGCTCAGGCGCTGCGCGAAGCGGCCGAAGGGCAATCAAGCTAAAGACGCTGAGGGATCGACATGGCGCACGGCGACGTCAAACACGACTACCATCTGGTCAATCCGAGCCCGTGGCCATTCATTGCCTCGGTGGGTGCGCTGGCTGCCGCCATCGGCGCCGTGGTGCTGATGAAGGGCCTCTCGGCTGAAGGGCTGCTCGCCAAGGGCCAATGGTACCTCTTCGGCGCCGGCATGATCACCATCATCTTCACCTGCTTCGGCTGGTGGGGGGATGTGATCAAGGAAAGCCGCCAGGGCGATCACACGCCTGTTGTCGATATCGGCCTGCGCTACGGCATGATCCTCTTCATCGCCTCGGAAGTGATGTTCTTCGTCGCCTGGTTCTGGATGTTCTTCGAACTGGCGATCTTCCATGGCCACCGGGCCGACTGGATCGTGCCGACCTGGGATGCCGCAACAACCGCTGCTTGGGCGAATTGGCCGCCGCCGCACGTCGAAACGTTCGACCCTTTCCATCTGCCGCTGATCAACACGCTGATCCTGCTGCTCTCGGGCACGACGGTCACGTGGGCGCACCACGCGCTGCAAACCGGCGACCGCAAAGGCGCGCGCAACGGCCTCATCCTCACGGTGCTGTTGGGGTGCTTGTTCAGTTACATCCAGTTCGGCGTCGAGTATCCGGAGGCGGGCTTCGCGTTCGGCAACCAGGGTGATGTGACGAACGCAAACGTTTACGGCTCGTCGTTTTTCATGGCGACGGGCTTCCACGGCTTCCACGTGATCATCGGTACGATCTTTCTCACCGTCTGCCTGGTGCGCGTGCTGGTTGGTCAGATGTCGCCGCAGAAGCACTTCGGCTTCGAGGCCGCGGCTTGGTACTGGCATTTCGTTGACGTCGTGTGGCTCTTCCTCTTCACCTTCGTTTACGTGATGCCCTATTTGACGATGCAGAATTGAGCGATCCGCGGCCCTCTCCTTGGGCCGCGGGGCTCAGGCTGCGCTGCCCGCAGTGCGGCAGGGGCGCCTTGTTCAATGGCTATCTTCGTTTCCGCGACACCTGCGCGGCTTGCGGCGCCGATTTTAAATCTGCCGACGCAGGCGATGGCCCTGCTGTCTTTGTAATCTTGATCGTGGGCGCCATTGTCGCGCCGCTGCTTCTCATCTTGCAGCGCATTCTGCCGGACATAGTGGCGCTTATTATAACTCTGGTGGCGACGGTCGCGCTTTGCATCGCGTTCTTGCCGCCGTTCAAAGCGACGTTGTTGGCGCTGCAATGGAAGCACAACGCACGCGAAGCGACGCACGAGGACGTGGAATGATCCGCTTCAAACCGCTGCCGCTCATGTCTCTGCTTTCCGTTATCGCGCTTGCCGTGCTGATCTCGTTCGGCCGCTGGCAGTGGGAGAAGTTCGAAATCAAAAGCGCCGCCGCCGACGAGCCGGTGGCTGAGATGACGATCGCAAGTTACCAGCCGGTCGAGGCCGGCATTCAGTTCGTCTTCGCTGTGCGGCCAGACACCCACGAGCAGGGCTGGCGCGTGTTCACGCCTGTGCAAGAAGGCGATAGTGTCATCTTCGTCGATAGTGATTTTTCCGTCGGCACAGACTCGCCAAGTCCAGACGAAGTCCGCGTGCCCGCAGCGATGCGCTTCGGTGCGCCGATCAGCGGCGCTTCCATTCGTCCGGAAGATCCAGGGCCATTCACTGCGCCGCCACGGCCGTTGGTGCGGCGCTGGTACGCCGTCGATCTCGCGGCGATGGGCCGGAACGCCGGGCTTGAGAACGTGGCCGACTATTACATCGCCGCCGCCTATGTAGGCGCCGACGGCCGGGCGACGGCCAACCCATTCGCGCTCGCCGCCGGCGCCGACGTGCTGCCACCGGCGCGCCACCTTGGCTACGCGCTCACCTGGTATGGCCTCGCGCTCGTTCTCCTCGTGATTTATTTCGCCTACCATGTCAGCGTTGGCCGGCTCGCATTCCAGCGCCCGCGCCCGCGCGAGGACTGATGCGCTACATCTCAACGCGAGGCCAAGCGCCGCCCGTATCGTTTCTAGACGCTGTGCTAGCAGGCATGGCGCCGGACGGCGGGCTCTACGTGCCGGAGAGTTGGCCTGCGCTCGGCGTTGAGCCGAAGCGCGTCGTCACCACGCACTACGCCAGCGTTGCCAAGCATGTGCTGAAAGCCTTCGCGGGCGACGATTTGGACGAAGAGGACATCCTGATCGCCAGTGATGCCTACATCTGCATTCCTGAGGATCCGAACGACCTGACGTGGAAAGGCAAATGGCCGGAAGCTGTCGCGACGCTCCGCCAAATCCGCGCCGCCGACTGGATGCTGGAGCTTTTTCACGGACCCTCGCTCTCGTTCAAAGACGTGGCCATGCAGTTGATTGGCCCGCTCTACGATCTGGCGCTGAGGAAACGCAACGCGCGTCTGAGCGTCATCTGCGCGACTTCGGGCGATACCGGCGGCGCAGCGGTTGAAGCGCTGAAGGGAAGAGACCGCGTCGATCTTTTCGTGCTGACTCCGAAGGGGCGTGTTTCCGACGTTCAACGCCGGTTTATGACGACGTCGAACGCAGCAAACATTCACGCTATCGAGATTGATGGCGATTTCGACGCGTGCCAAGCCATCGTCAAAACGCTCTTCGCTGATGCGGGTTTCGCCGCGCAAGCACATCTCTCCGGCGTCAACTCGATCAACTTCGCCCGTATTGTTGCGCAGTCTGTCTATTACCAGGTCGCCGCCCACACGCTGAGCGCCCATGGCCCCGTCGATTTCGTCGTGCCGACCGGCAACTTCGGCGACGCCTATTCAGGTTGGGTCGCCAAGCAAATGGGCGCGCCGATTGGCGGCATCATCCTCGGCACCAACGCCAACGACATACTCGTGCGCGCGCTCAACACCGGCCGCTACGAACGCGGCGCAAGCCAAGCCACGCTCTCGCCGGCCATGGACATCCAGGTCGCGTCCAATTTCGAGCGCATCCTGTTCGAAACGCTCGACCGCGATGGCGCTGCCGTTTCGCGCTTCTACGCACAGCTCGCGCAATTCGGCGGCTTCGATATTCCAGCGCCTGCACTCGAGCGCCTTCGCGCCGATTTCGTCGCCGCCGAAGTCGACGATGCGCTGACGCTCCAGACCATGCGCTGGAGCGTGCAAGACGATCAGGCGATCTGCCCGCATACCGCCGTCGGCGTCGCCGCGCGTACTAAGGCGCTTCACGGCCTCAAAGGCGGCCCCGTCGTCCATCTCGCCACCGCCCATCCGGCGAAATTTCCCGAAACAGTGGAACGCGCGACCGGCGTGCGCCCGCAACTGCCGGCCAAGTGCGCCGATCTTTTCCAGCGCACTGAAAAGTTTGACTCTCTGCCCTCCGACGCCGAAGCCGTGAAGAAATACATCCGAGAACGGAGCCGCGCTTGGACTTAGAACTTTTTCGCCTGCCCAACGGTGTCCGCATTGCGCTGGACCCGATGCCGGGCTTAGCGACGGCGGCGCTTGGGGTTTGGCAGCGCGTCGGCGCGCGCTGGGAGCCGGCGGCGCTGAACGGCGTGGCGCACCTTTTCGAGCACATGGCGTTCAAGGGCGCCGGTTCGCGCGATGCGCGGGAGTTTGCCGAAGCGGTCGAGAACGCAGGTTGCGTGATGAACGCTGCGACCGGCTACGAGCGCACGGCCTATTATGCGCGCTGCGTTGCCGAGCAGACGCCGTTCGCGCTTGAGATCATCGCCGACATTCTCTTCGAACCGCATTGGGCGGCGGACGATTTGGAGAAAGAGAAGGGCGTCGTCGCGCAGGAGCGCGGCGAGGCTTTCGATGCGCCGGACGACCGTGTGTTCGAACTCCACCAAGGCGTGCTCTACAAGGATCAACCGCTTGGCCGCCCGATCCTCGGCACTGATGAAGCATTGAAAAATGTCAGCGTTCAAACCCTGATCGATTTCCGCAGCGCGCACATGACGCCGGAGCGCGTCGTGATTAGCGTCGCAGGCGCGTTTGATCGTGATGCGATTATCGAAACGGCGATGCGCCGCTTTGGTCACTTAACGGCCATGCCGGAGCAGGTGAGCGACGTGGCGCGGCCGCTTACCGGTCGCGCCAGCGAAATGCGAAAGCTTGAGCAGACGCACCTCGTGTTCTCTTGGCCCGCGCCTGCGTCTGGCAGCGAGGGCATCTACGCGGCGCGGCTATTGTCAGAGATTTTCGGTGGCGGCATGTCTTCGCGCCTCTTCCAAGAAGTGCGCGAAGCGCGCGGCCTCGTGTACGCCATCGATTCAGCGCTCGATGTGCTGGAGGATGACGGGCGGCTCAGCGTTTATGCCGGTTGCTCAGCGCAGCATGCGCGCGAAGTGGCTGACATTGTCCGCGATCAGCTGGCGCTTATGGCGGCAAAGGGGCCGACGGAAGCGGAACTCACGCGCGCGAAGGCGGTCACCCGCTCCTCCATGCTGATGGGCTTGGAAGCGCCGAGCGCCCGCGCCGAGGCGCGGGTCAGCCAGATATTCTTGCGTGATAAGCTTTCGGATTTCTCAGAGCTCCGCGCCCGCATGGACGCCGTCACCTGTGAGGAAATTCAGGCGATCGCCGCCAAGGCGCTCGAAGGTCCGGCCTGCGCCGCTGCGATTGGCCCCAAGGCGGGGCATGGCGCGCTCGAGGCATTTGGGGCAAAATAAGCCGTCATGGCTTTGATGCGTAAGGACAATGACGGCATGCGCCGGATCGACGGGGAGGGCGTCTACGTGCGCGCGCCCGAGCTGCGCGACTACCAGGAATGGGCTGACGTCCGCGAAGCCAGCCGCAATTTCCTGACGCCCTGGGAGCCCACCTGGGCGCAGGACGAAACCTCGCGCGGCTCCTATCGCTACAAACTCCGCCGCTACACGGAAGATGCGCGCGATGACAAAGCCCACGCGCTGTTCGTTTTCCGCGAAGACGATGACGTGCTCGTCGGCGGCGTCACGCTTTCAAACATCCGCCGCGGCGTCGCCCAGACGGCCTCGCTCGGCTACTGGGCCGGCCAGATGCACACCGGAAAAGGCTACATCAGCGCCGCCGTCCGCGCCGTTGTGCGCTACGCGTTCGAGGATTTGGACCTGCATCGCGTCGAAGCCGCCTGCCAGCCCGACAACGTTTCGTCGCGGCGCGTGCTCGAGAAATGCGGCTTCGCGCAAGAAGGCGTTGCGCGTGCGTATCTGAAGATCAACGGCGCCTGGCGCGATCACTTGCTGTTCGGGATTGTGAACGCCGGGGTTTAACAAATCCATCCGGGTCAGAGCGCGTCCAATCCCACATCCAAACTCCGCGCCGAATGCGTGAGCGCGCCGACGCTGATCACATCCACGCCGGTCTCCGCGACCGCGAACACGCTCTCGATCGTGATGCCCCCGGACGCTTCGAGCAGCGTTTGGCCCTTCGCCATTTTCACGGCTGTGCGCAGGTCGGCTTGGGTGAAGTTGTCCAAGAGGATTGCGCTCGGCCCATACGGCAGCGCTTCGCGAAGTTGATCGAGATTGTCGACTTCGATCTCGATACAGGTGAGGTGCGCCGCCGCATCGCGCGCGCGCTCCAGTGCGAGGCCGACAGAGCCCGCCGCGGCGATATGATTGTCCTTGATCAGCATTGCATCGTCTAAACCGTAACGATGGGCGCCGCCGCCGCCTAAGCGCACGGCGCGCTTCTCCAGTGCGCGCATGCCTGGTGTGGTTTTGCGGGTCGAAGCGATAATGACGCCCATGCCTTCAACGGCATCGACGTAGCGACTGGTCAGGGTAGCGATGCCGCAGAGGCGGCCGATGAAGTTCAACATCGTGCGCTCAGCCATCAACACCGAACGCGCCGCGCCTTCGATTTCCATGATTGTGTCGCCGGTCTTTACGCGCGCGCCGTCGGGCAGGCGCACTGTGAAGATGAGTTCCGGGTCGATCATGGCGCCTGCGAGGATCGCCGCATCAAGGCCTGCGACCACGCCAGCTTCGCGCGCGCGGAGCGCCCAGCGGCCTTGGGTCTCGGGATCGATCAGCGCATCGGTGGTGACATCGCCGGCGACGCCCAGGTCTTCGGCGAGCGCCAACTTTACAATCGGCTCGATCACCACATCAGGCAGTGGCGGGAGCATCGGGCGCTCCTGCGATGCCACTCCACGTGACGAAGGCGCGTTGCGGCGTAGCGTCATCGGGATAATCGCTCCTGAAGTGCGCGCCGCGGCTTTCTGTGCGGGCGAGCGCGGCGGTGAGTATAAGGTTTGCTGCGACAAGCGCATTGGCTTGGCCATGGCTTTCGCCGAGCGCGTGAACGGCGGCGAGGGCGTGTTTGAGTCCGGCGCCGTCTCGGACGACTGAGGCGTCCGCTTCCATAATCCGGCGAAGTTCAGCGCGAGGTCCGCCAGCGAGCGTTGGCGGGGCGGTTGTTGGTTCCGGCGCGAGGGCGAATTCTGAAGTGTCATCGCGCAATCTCGCCGCGATTCGGTGGGCGAAGACCACGGCCTCAAGCAACGAGTTGGAAGCCAAGCGATTAGCGCCATGCGCGCCGCTCGAAGCGCACTCGCCAACGGCCCAAAGGCCTTCGACACTGGTTCTGCCCCAAATATCAGTGGCTACGCCGCCCATATGATAGTGCGCCGCCGGCGCGATCGGGATCGGCGCGATACGCGGGTCGAGACCGGCGCTCATGCAGGCTGCAAAAACTGTGGGGAAGTGGGCCGGGAACTTCGAACCAACGGCTTCACGCGCATCGAGAAAGGCGCCGCGCCCCGCTTGGCGTTCAAGGTGAATAGCGCGGGCGACAACATCGCGCGCTGCGAGATCGGAGACGAAGGCGTCGCCTTTGGCGTTGATGATGTGTGCGCCTTCGCCGCGCAGCGCTTCAGTCGCCAGCGGTGCGGGATCGCGGCCGATGTCGATCGCTGTGGGGTGGAATTGCACGAACTCTGGATCGGCGATCAACGCGCCAACCCGCGCGGCCATCGCGAAGCCTTGGCCCTGCGCTTCGATTGGGTTTGTAGTGACAGCGTAGAGCCCGCCGACGCCACCGGTCGCGAGGATGACTTCGCTTGCGAGGAATCTCTCATCGCCGTCGCACAGCACACCGCAGACACGGCCGTTCGCGTCTCGTAGCAATGCGCGCGCGCGTTTGCGGTCAATGACGTAAATGTGAGGTGCGGCGCGAGTGGCGGCGATGAGCGCGTCCATGATCGCTTTGCCGGCGAGGTCGCCCGACACACGCACGACGCGCGGGCGCGAGTGCGCGGCCTCTAAGCTTTGCGCCAATGCGCCGTCGGGCGTGCGGTCGAAGGGTACGCCGAGTGCGACGAGATCGCGGACACGATCTGGGCCTTCGCGCGCAATCAAAGCTGCGACCGCAGGATCGACTAGGCCTGCGCCGGCGTTGACGGTGTCCTCGGCGTGCAGCTTCGGATCGTCACCGGGCGCCATTGCCGCTGCGAGCCCGCCTTGCGCCCATGCGGACGAAGAAGCGTGTCCAAGCGGCGCCTGGCTCAGCACCACGCAGCGTCGCGGCGCGAGCTTCAAGGCGAGGAAAAGGCCGGCAAGGCCTGCGCCGACGATGACGATGGAGTCACGGGTCATGTTCTCCCTCTCCCTTGCGCAGAGGGGGCCAGGAGATGAGGGGCGTTCAAACCCACAGGCGTCTGCTTGTCTGAGCGCCCCTCATCCGGCGCGCTGTCGCGCGCCACCTTCTCCGCAAGGGAGAACGTTGAGTGTCGAGCTAGCGCATCCGCGAGAACGTCACCTGGCTTGACGTATTGGAACTCAACACGCCGACGAGCTGATCGGCTTCGCCTTGCTGCACGACGAAATTGTCCGGCTCGTAGCCTTCGAGTGGTTCGGCCATCTGGCAGCTGATCGTGAATTGACCGCCGTCGTTTTGGCCAGTGCAATTTTGGCGCGCCGTCAAGAACGCGCCCTGACCAGTGTCGCGATTGACCAGGCGCTCGTTCGAGATGAGTCGGATGGTGTAGCGATCCGCGCCCGCGCGCGTGATCACGGCAGCGCCGCTCATGATCGCGCCGACTTGCTCGGTGCCGTACGACGTCGTTTGAAACGCCCACGTCCCTTCGAACGCATCGCCCGATTGAGCGCTCGCCGATGGCGCTAGGCAGGTCGCCAACGTCGCCGCAGCAATCAGAAATGCACGCATGGTTTGCTCCTCTTTCGTGGAGCGTGTTGGGCGGCGAAATGGGCGGCAATTGGGCGGTTCGCGCGGGTTAGACGAGTTCTACCGCAACAGGCGCGCGGCCCGTCGCAAAAGCGCGCGGCTTCTCCTTCGGCAGGTCCAGCATGGCTTGGATCGCGCGCTTGGCGCGCACGCGCACGTCTTCCGGGATCGTCACCTCGTGCTTCATCTCAGCCAGCGCATCGTAAATGCCTTCAAGCGTAATGCGCTTCATGTGCGGGCAGAGGTTGCAGGGGCGTACGAAGTCAACATCGGGTGCGGCAAGCGCTACGTTATCGCTCATCGAGCACTCGGTCAGCAGCACGACTTTCGCCGGACGTTTCTCGACAACATAATCCTGCAGCGCTGCCGTCGAACCCGCAAAGTCCGACGCCGCCATCACGTCAGGCGGGCATTCCGGGTGTGCGAGCACAACCACGCCAGGGTGCGCTTGGCGCAGTTCGGCGATGTCTTCCGCCGTGAAGCGCTCGTGCACTTCGCAGCGGCCGTGCCACGAGATGATGTGGATGCCGGTCTGGGTCGCGACGTTCTTCGCCAGAAACTCGTCCGGCAGCAGGATGACGCGGTCCGTCTTCCATTCGCGCGCAGCCCGTTCGACGACAGCGGCAGCGTTGGAGGATGTGCAGCAAATATCGCTTTCGGCTTTCACGTCGGCGGACGTGTTCACGTAGGTCACCACCGGCACGCCTGGATAACGCTGTTTGATGAGTCGCACGTCTGCGCCGGTGATCGATGCGGCGAGCGAGCAGCCGGCGCGCAAGTCAGGGATGAGAACCGTTTTCTCCGGCGCTAAAATCTTCGACGTCTCGGCCATGAAGTGCACGCCGGCTTGGACGATGATTTTCGCATCAGTCGCTGCCGCTTCGCGCGCCAATTGGAGAGAGTCGCCGCGGAAATCGCCGACGCAGTGGAAAATCTCCGACGTCATGTAATTGTGCGCGAGGATGACCGCGTTCTTGGCGTGCTTCATCTTGTTGATGGCGGCGATCAGCGGTGCGTAGGCCGGCCACTCGACAGCGGGAATGACGTGCTTCACGCGCTGGTAGAATGGCGCGGTCTCCGCGGCGATCTCGGGCGTATAGGCCAGGCCCCGGCGCGCGGCGGCGTCGAGCGCGCCCCAGGCGCCGTGAATAGCACGGGGGTCGCATCCGCTCTCGGCGGAGGTCAGGGGGGCGTCGATAATGCGGGCCATGTTTGGCCTCCAGTGCGCCCGGCATGAGCGCTTATACTCTTTCGGAGCATATATAGGGTGCAAAACATGGCTGAGAAGACCTCAGCCCACCCTTATGCTACGATTGAGCATAACCTGACCGCGAACTTAGCCCCGAAGATTCCTGCGTGCAAGCAAAAGCCGACTAGGCGCCATTACCGCTGTTCCCGGCTGCGGTCGCGGATCGTGCGGAGTAGAAAAGCGGGAAATCGCCCAGGAGTGCTCTCATGCGCCGTGTTCTGACGCTGCTCGCCGCCACCTTCCTCACGGCCTGCGCCAGCACTTCAGAGACGACGACCCGGCCAGGGCCAACGGAGACTGAAGCGCCGACGGCTGAGTTCGCGTTGCGGCCGGCGCGTTTCGAGGACATCCCGGATTGGACGCGCGTCGATCTTGCGCCGGCGCTCACCGCGTTTCTCCGTGCGTGCGATGGCAGACGTCAGCGCGATCCGGGCGCGGCGCTTCCGGGTGGCGGCCGCTACGGCGGCACGGTTGCAGAATGGGCGCCGGCGTGCACAGCCGCGCAAAGCGTTGCGCCTGGCGGCGAGCGGGCGTTCTTCGAAGCCAACTTCATTCCGAGCATGGTGAGCGGCGGCGGCGAGGCGCGCGTCACGGCGTATTACGAACCAATTATCGAAGCGCGCCGCTTTCCCGACGCTGTCTATTCAGCGCCGTTGGTGCGCAAACCCGGCGACATGGTCACCGTCGACCTCGCTGCGTTCGCTGAAGCGTATGACAACGAAGCGCTGCGCGGCGCGCCGCGCGCTCTGACAGGCCAACTTAATGGCGTGCAGGTGCGTCCGTATCCGAAGCGGGAAGAGCTCAATCCATCGCCGGATCAAGCGTTCGCCTGGGCGCATCCGGTCGATGTTTACAACCTGCAGATCCAAGGCTCGGGACGCATTTCGTTTCCCGACGGCGCGCAATCGCGTGCCGCGTTCGCCGCGCAGAACGGTTATCGGTGGCGCTCTGCGCTTGGTGCGCTGCGTGACTCCGGTCAGCTGCAAGGCGGCGCAACATGGCAAAATTTCCGTGCTTGGAGCGACAGCAACGGCGCCGACGCGACACGCCAAGCGCTCAACGCCGATCCGTCCTATGTGTTTTTCCAAGAAGAAGTCATCGATGATCCGAGTGCAGGTCCGCGCGGCGCTGCCGGCGTGCCGCTGACGCCGATGGGTTCGATCGCTGTCGATCCGGCGTTTCATCCCTATGGCGCGGTCGTATTCGTCGATGGCGAATATGACGGTCAGGCGTTCCGCCATCTCTTCGTGGCGCAAGACACTGGCGGCGCTATCCGCCGCGGGCCGCTTCGTGGCGACGTCTTCTTCGGCTCCGGCCCCGAGGCCGGCCGCGCCGCCGAGCGCATGAACGCGACAGCGCGCTGGTGGACGCTAACGCCGCGCGGCGCGCCGGTCTCGTAGCGAAGCGTGTCCGCTACGTCGACGCGGAAGTGAAAATCTGGAAACCTTCGACACATGCGCAGCCGCTTCGCGAGCGTATTGGCTAGCTGCGCGTCGCGGTTCTTGAGCTATGCTCGTTCAGCTATCATTCAGGCGCGAGTGCAAAAGTGGCGCGGGGTGTGCGGTCGAAATGGCGGGATCCATGAGACGTATCGCGATGTGTCTGGCGGCGGTGGCAGCGCTTGCAGGCTGCGCTGTGACCAATGAAACGTATCCGCGGCCGGTGACGACGGTCATCTCACCACCCGTGTCGAGTAGCCCAAATATCTACACGAACGCGCAGCGCGCGCCGCTTCATAGCGAATTGTTCGCGTGCAACAGCTGGGGCTCGAACCTCGGGCTGATCGGGCAGCGGGGCGAAGCGACGAACTATACGCCTTACATCGAAACGCCTGCAGGCTCGCTTTTGCGCAATCCGACCGAGATTGGATGTCTTTCGTCCGGCTTCGGCTTTCGCGGCACGGCGAACGGGGGCGGGCGCCAACACAATGGCATCGACATCGCCAATCACGACAGTGGCTTCATCTACGCCGCGGGCGATGGGCGCATCGTGTCGGCAGATTATCGGAGCGGCTTTGGCAACTTCATCGAAATCGATCACGGCTATGGCGTGCACACGCGTTACGCGCACATGGCCGAACTCGATCCGAATTTGCGCCCCGGCGCACGGATCACGGCAGGCACGCCGATGGGCCGCATGGGCATGACCGGCAACGCCACCGGCGTGCACTTGCACTATGAAGTTATTGTCGATGGCTTGCTGGTCGATCCGATCAACTACGGCGTGCCGCAGCCGTATGTAACAACGCCGGTGACGCAAACCTACCAGCAGCCGCTTCCGATTTCGCCGCCACCCGTCACGTTCACGCCGTCCGAGCCGATTGTTGAACAAACGCTCGAACCGCCCCCGGCAATCACGCCGGCCATTCAGAACTATCCCGAACCTGTTCGTCTGCAACGTCCTGATGGGATGCGATAGCTTACGGCACGCGCGTGGATTGGTCGTAGATAACTTGCCATTCCCCATCCCGCAGTGCCCAGATATCGACGTAGCGGATGTTGACGCTGATTGGCGCGCCGTCTTGCATCCATGATAGCGTGACGAGGCCGCCGAGCGCGGCCCCATCTGTCCAGGCGTGTGCGACAGGATCAGTCACGATGACGGGCGCAGGATCGAAGCCATCGGCTGCCCAGAAAGCAATGAGTTCTGACTTGGTTTGCCGGGCGCCGTCGCTGCCGACGAGCACGTAGTCGTCGGCAATCAAGTGTTCGAGCGCCACGCTGTTGCCAGCGATCTGGGCTTCGTCATACGCCTGAGCGGCGCGCTCCAACGCGGGCGGCACACTTTGAAGCGTCGCAGGTGGCGGCTCCGCATTGCAGGCCAACAGGAAGAGTGCAGGGAGGAGCGCCGCCGTGATCCGCATGTTGTGTCCTTCGTCAGCGCGCCGTTGCGATCTCCGCGTCGGTGAGCGCCACGCTCGAAATGTCCATCTTAGCCGATCCTTCAACCAGTTCGCGCGAGTGAGAAACATAGAGGATCGTGCGGTTCTGAAGATCGAGAATGCGGCGAATGGCGGTGTTCTTGAAGAAGAGGCTGGTGCGCTGATTAAATATCTCTTCGCCCGAGCGCGACGCCTCAACGCCCGCCAAATTGATGGCGCCGATGCGTTGGCACGACACGGCTGAGTTCGAGGGGTTTTCGAACCAATTGCCCTGCCGGATGCGGTCGAGCATGGAGCGATCGAAGTAGGCGACGTGGCAGACGACGCCCGGAATGCCGGGATCCGGCAGCGCCTCAACCATGATCTCGTTCCCCAGCAAGTCGTTCGAAAACTCGCCGACCTGACTATCGCTATCTCCGCCGCACCCTGCCAGCAGCGCACACGCGGTAGCAGCGGCTAGCGCCGCCTTCAGCTTCAATGCCAATGGAACCTCCTCCTGCCGCTCGAAAAGACGCATCGCTGCGGTATTTGTTCCCGCGCTACTCCCCGCGCGGCGCAGGCACGTGAACGCCACCGACAGGGCGCTCGCTCAAAGTCTGTCGCCGGGCGCGGAAAAGCTCGGCCGGACGGCCGCCAGCGCTGGTGTCGACTTGCCCGGTGCCTTCAACGAGGCCAGTGCGATCAAGGAGGCGGCGGAAATTCTGTTTGTGGAGTTCGAGGCCAGCGATCGCCTCAACCACGCGCTGTAGGTGCAAAAGTGTGAAGTGCTCAGGCGCCAGTTCGAACACGACGGGACGGTATTTTATCTTGGCGCGGAGGCGGCCGATGGCGGTCGCTAGAATGCGGCGGTGGTCCGAGGCCATGGGTTCGCCGAGACCCGGCTCGCTTGCCATTGCCGGCGCCGGCTTGCCGTCGAAGCGGTCGCGGTCGCGCGCAGCTTCCGGCGCGAGGCCCGCCTCGTACAAAAGTTCGTAGCGCTCGAGGGAACGCTCTTCATTCCAAACAGCGCCCTCAAGCGCGAATGCCAAGCGGACGCGCGAGCGGCGTTGATTGCTCGCTTCTAAATCCTGCGCCGCATGCGCCCAGTTGCGTAATCGCGGAGCGATGATTTCGTCGATCACGGCGGGACGTCCACTGCGCCAATCTTCCCATGGAAAAAAATCGTACCAAGTGCGCCAACGAGCGCCGGCGCGATCGAGCACGGCTCGTGAAGGCGTTAGCGCCAAATAGGAAATCGAGATGACGCGATCTGAACCGGCGCTTTCGGCCATCGGCATTTCGCGTCCGCGATCGCCGAAGGTGTAGAGTTGTTCTGCGTAGCCGATGTCGAAGCCGGTCTGCTCTTTCACCCAGCCGCGTAGTGAAAGTTCAAGCGTTCTGTCGCCCGCGGGATCGAACAGACCGAAGGGCAACGCAGCCGCATCGCCGCCATCGCGCGTCACCACAACGTAGGCTGCGTCCTCAGTCACGGCGACGACGACTGCCGACAGACCGATGATGACGCGCGCTTCGCTCATGCCGCGAACTTAGAGGTCAACGTGAACGGCTCGGCTTCTTTGATGTCCGGCCAACGTGGATACCCACGCCCGATCGCTTCGATCGCGGCGTTCATGCGCCCGTCGCGTCCGAGCGCTGTGTCGGCGAGCGCGACAAAGCGGCGGTTCGGTGTGGCGGTGGGCGAGGCCTCGCGTAGCGCCTTCGCGATCACCAATTCATCTGCGTTTGGATTGTGGACGCAGGCCGTTATGTAGGCGGTGGCGGTGGAGCGACTTATGCCCGCCCAGCAATGGATAAGGATCGGTGCGCCACGATCCCAGCCGCGCACGAACTCCAGGATGCGGCCCATGCGCGTGTCGCAGCAGGCGTCGAAGCCGTCCATCTCCGCTTCGATGTCGTGGACATCGAGCTGCAGGTGGCGCTCGCCTAAGCCTAATGCGGGAAATGCGGTGTCGCGATCCAGGAGCGAGACGGCGCGTGACGGTGAGCGTTCCTTGGCAATGCCGGGCGCGCGCGAGAGAGGGCAAACGATAATGGTCATGTGCCGGCAGTTTACGCCGGATCGATCAGAGACCGGAAGCGCTTCACGAAGGCTTCTTGCACTTGCCCCGTCGCTTGTGGCGTCAATTTGAGCTTGAGGCCGCGCGGCGGGGCTCCGAAGAAGCGTTTTGCTTCCACTTCGGTGAACCCGGCGAGCTGGGTCGCTTCGAAATAGGCGCAGATGATGTCGGCGCGCTTGATGACGCCTTTGACGGCGGCCGAGGGATGGGCGGGCAGTCCAAAGCGCATGTGGATTGCGGCTTCGAGCTTCGCTTCAAACGCTTTGTAGTCCAAGCCCAGCGCCGCTTTGAACGGGCTGATCATGTCGCCGATCACGTATTCCGGCGCGTCATGCAGGAGCGCCATCAGACGGCGCTTGCGATCCCATTCAGGCGCCAGCTTGCGGCAAATCTCCTCGACGATCAGTGAATGCTGCGCGACCGAGAAAGCGTGCGTGCCAATGGTTTGCCCATTCCACCGCGCCACCCGCGCCAGACCATGAGCGATGTCTTCGATTTCGATGTCGAGCGGCGAGGGGTCGAGCAGATCGAGCCGCCGTCCCGACAACATGCGTTGCCAGGCGCGCGGCTTGTCAGCTGCTTTCGGAGACGCGGGAGCGCGAGACATGGGCGTTACATAAATGCTCTACGCCGCTCCGGTAAACGCTTTCGCCTAGACGCAAGCAAATCCATCTGCGCCGACGGCCTGGCATTGGGGTGGAAAGCCATGAAGACGCCAATAATCGTCGAGCCCCATCGTACGCACGAAGTGCTGAAATTCGGGCGAGCGCCGGTACTCCGGAAAGTCTGGCAGCCAGAGCGCGAAGAACGAGCCTTGTGTTGGGCGGACAAGATCGTAGGCGCCGAGTTGAAGCGCAATCGGCGCAGCGTCGCGCGGGTTGAACGATGGGTCATCAAGCCAGGTGCGCAGCGATTGCAGCGCGGCGGTGCGGTCACCGTTCGCATGTGTCAGCGCGCGATACACAGCGTCAGGCACTGGCTCTTCGGTCGAGATCGATTGCACCACCTGGCGCGCTGAGCGTTGGTCGCCTCGCTCCAAGAACGCCATCAGAAGAACGGCATCATCCGGCGCTGCCCCGTCTTCGATGAGGTGGCGATATTCGGCGATAGCGCGATCGGTTTCGCCTTGCATGTGCAGCGTCCACATCAAGTGCAGACGGCAGCGATCGTACGCGGCGTCGAGCCCGAGGCAGTGTTCGAGCAGCGCTCTCGCACGGTCGAGGTAGCCAAGTTTGTGCATGTCGATCGCAAGCCAGAGAAGGGCGGTGGTGTTGCTTGGATCGAGATCGACGGCTTGCTCCAGCTCCGCAGTAACGCCACTCCAATCGTATGGCGCGTTATAGTTGCGCAGGACCGCGTTGAGCGCATGCGCAAGCGACAAGTTCTGATCGAGACGGAGCGCACGGCTCGTCGCTTCGCGCGCTTGGTCCGTGGGGTGTCCTGCGCGGGTGAACAGAGCAACGGCCAATTGCTCCCAGCCGCGCGCGAAATTCGGATCGGCCTCAACCGCCTCGCGGGCAAAACGGAAAGGTTGGATTGCGGGCGTCATCGCCAAGCGCCCGTCGCAGGTCGCGCATCGCCGTGGTCAACACGGCCTCTGAAACGAACCGCGCCTCCCACACCTCCTCTATCAGCTCGTCTTTGCTGACCAGGCGTTCGGGCGCACGCATCAGCGCCACGAGTAACGCGAGCGGCTTGCTGCTTAAATCGAGTGGCGCACCGCTCAGGCACGCACGCTGATCAGCTGGGTCCACTGCAAGCGGACCCGCTCTGAGAATTTCCCCGCTCATCATGGGGAACAATTACCACGCCTGCCGTGGTGATCGCAAAATCACTAAATTGACAGAACTGCACGGCTCAGAAGTTTCTCAGAACTGGACTTAGGTGCTCAACATACTGAAATTACTCCGAAATGCAGTGATCACAGGAACTCATGTGTGCCTCATGGCGCGCTCAGGACTTAGGCGGCAGCCTTCGCTCACGCTCTCAGCACGGTTTGCCGCCGGCCGTTACGCGGCGGTGTTTGAGAGAGTGATTTCAAATGATGATGAGCCGATCCATGGCCTTGGTGGCTGTTGTAGCGGCCGTGCTGACGCCGATCGCCCGGGCTGATGCCCGTCCGAGTGACGAAGCGTCGTTCCGATTCAGTTACTCACAAACTGAGGCGCGAAGCCCGGCCGGCCAGCGCGCGCTGGATAATCGTCTCCGCGACGAGGTTGCCTCGTTCTGCCGTCGGCAGATTGGCAGTCCAGTTCTCCAGCTCGGCTGCGAGCGTTCGGTCCGGCAGGCGGCACGGCAGGCGCTGCGGGCGCGCGCCGGCGCCTGATCCGAAGTCGTGAGGCTGATCCCTGTCCAGGTCTGCTGATCAGCCTTCGTCGGGGGCGGGCGCGCCTCCCAATGCAGCGCGCCCGTGACCTCCTTCGCCCGGCCCGCGCGACTGGCGCTCGGCGCAAAGCCTCGTAAGCTTCCCGCAAAAGAACAAGCGGGAGGAGAGCGCTTTGACGGAGTCCGCCATTATGGCGCCACCAGCCGTGCGCGTCGTAAGCGCCGGCTATCGCGGCTACGCGATGGGGCTTTTGCTGCTCATTTACGTGATGAATTTTGTCGACCGTCAGGTCGTCAACATTCTCGCGGAACCGATCAAGCGCGAACTTGGCCTGCTCGATTGGCAAGTCGGCGCGATGAGCGGGTTGGCGTTTGCGCTCTTCTACACGGTCCTCGGGCTGCCGATTGCGCGCGCGGCGGAGCGGGGTCATCGCCCCTTTATTATTGCGGGTGCACTGGCGCTTTGGTCGGCGTTCACGGCGCTCTGTGGCCTGACGCAGAACTTCGCGCAATTGCTGCTTGCGCGCATTGGCGTCGGCATCGGCGAAGCGGGCTGCACGCCGCCGGCGCATTCGCTGATCACCGACTATGTGCCGAAAGAAAAGCGCGCGTCCGCTTTGGCGTTCTATTCGATGGGAACGCCCCTCGGCAGTCTCGTCGGCATGGGTCTAGGTGGGCTCATCGCCGACGCGCACGGTTGGCGGATGGCGTTCATCGTCTGCGGCATTCCTGGCGTCGTTCTCGCCATTGTCGCCGGCTTCACTCTGGTTGAGCCGCGCATTCGCGCGACCGCCGCCGAACTGAAGGCGAAGGCGCAGGCCATGCGCGACGCCAAGCCGTTCCGCGATGCGTTGGCGGCGTTGCGCAAGAAACGCACCTTTTGGCTGGTCTCCTTCGCCGCCGCCATCAAAGCCTTCATCGGATACGGCCAAGCGCCGTTCGCCGCGTCCTTCTTCTATCGCAACCACGCGGAGGAGGTGGGGCAGCTCGCCGCCATGTTTGGACTGCAGGCAGGCGGTTTTCTTGGCCTCGCACTCGGGCTCATGGCTGGTATTGGCGGCGCGATCGGCGCGTTCGCCGGCGGCGTCATCGCCGACAAATTCGGCGGCCGCGACTATCGCGCGTATGTCAGCGTGCCTGCGATCGCATCGGTTGCGGTCATTCCGGTTTTTCTGATCGGCGTGCTTTCGTCCTCGGCAGTGGTCGCGCTTGGGAGCCTCTTCTTCGGCGCAGTGATTGGAACGCTGTGGTACGGGCCAGTCTACGCCACTGCGCAGACCATCGTTGCGCCGCACATGCGCGCAACAGCATCGGCGATCCTGCTCTTCATCATCAATCTAGTCGGCCTTGGCCTTGGTCCGCTTCTTGTCGGCGCGCTTTCAGACGTCTTCGCGATTTCGTTCGGGATGGGCGAAGGCGAAGGCGTGCGCTGGGCGCTGATCGTTGCAGCAATGACCGGACTTTTTGCAGCCGGACTCTTCTGGATGGCGCGCAAATCGATCCGCGAAGAGATGGAAGGTTAGCTCAACACCGCACGAAAGCGGCGGCTGCCGAGGACGATGCGCCCATCGCTCAGCGTGATCTCCATATCGCCGGATGGCGTCGGCTTTAGCGCCGCTATCTTGGTGCGGTTCACAAGGCGCGAGCGGTGCACGCGGATGAAGCCGCGCGCGACCAGCCGCGACTCCCAGGACGCCAACGTGCCGCGCACGAGGTGCGTTCTGCCAGCGGCGTGAAATTCTACGTAATTGCCGGCGGCTTCGACGTGAGTGATGTCGCCAGGCGCCAGAAACACGGCAGCGCCGCCATCACGCACTTCGATGCGCTCATCTGCGGGCGCCCGCTCGCTCTTCGCGCGGCGTTCAAACACTGCGTAGGTCGCGGCGAAGGCGGCATAGACCAACACATCCTTGCGCCACTCGTAGAGCATCGTGATCGCGACGCCGTCGTCGAAGAACCCATAGCGAGCGCCGACGGCCCAGTAGGCAGCCTCGCGCACCACAAAGATGATCAGGATGTGAATAAGGCCGAACGGGATCGTCAGGCCGAAATGGATGAGCGCCGAGGAGGCGAGCGTCTCGCGCCGGAACGGCCAGCGGCGCACTGCCCAGCCGACCGCAGGCGCCATCGCAACCATCACGATAAAGCTGCTGCCTTCCCACAGAACCGGCGCGGCCCAGTGGCCGCCCGCGTGTTCGATAATCCCCGACGTGGCGTTCACGAACGCGACGACAACGCCGACCAGCACGATCGCCGCCCACGGCCCGATCGTCCACTCGCCCCGGGCCGGGCCGTTCGTCCCGTTTTTATCGCCGGTGGTCACCGGTGGCTCCCCATTGGTCCCGGCAGATCGCCGAGCGTGGCGCCAGCGTAGCGGGGCAGGGGGAACCGCGAAAGAAGCGGGCGCTTAAGGAGACGCGCCCAGAAATGACCGACCGCCGCTACGACCTCGACTGGCTCCGCATCATCGCGTTCGGGCTGCTCATCCTCTACCATTGCGGCATGTTTTACGTGACCTGGGATTGGCACGTGAAATCGCGCCTCGCCGGCGACGCGATCGAGCCGCTGATGGTGCTCACCAATCCCTGGCGGCTGACGCTTCTGTTCCTGATCTCAGGCGCCGCCACCCGGTTCATGGCGGACAAGATGAGCGCCTGGAAGCTCACAAGCTCCCGCATGGGGCGGTTGTGGCCGCCGCTGCTGTTGGCGGTCTTCGTGATCGTTCCGCCCCAAAGTTATTACGAGATCGTCGAGGCGATCAGGGCCTTGCCTGTGTCACTCTCGGCGCAGTACCCGCTCGTGCTCGACAATTTCTACGTCAAGTACGTCACCGGCGCCGGCAATTGGTGTGACGATGACGGCTGTCTCGCCACGCCGACCTACAACCACATGTGGTTCCTCGCATACCTTCTCCTCTACACGCTCGCGCTGATCCCGTTGCTGCCGCTGCTGCGTCGCGTTCCGAAGGTGGCGCGCGTTCTTATTTCCGGGCCGTTATTTATTCTCACGCCTTGGCTCGCGATGACGGCGCTGCGGCTGACGCTCTTCCCAATCTTTGGCGAAAGCCACGATTTCCGCGAGGATTGGTACCTTCACGCCCTCTACTTCGGCGTGTTCCTTTTTGGCTTTGCGGTGGCGAAGTATCAGCTGTTCTTCGATCGATGCGTGAAGTGGCGTTGGGCAGCGCTCGGGGTGGCGCTCGCGTCATGGGCCGCATTGGTCGTCTATTTCGGTTCCTATCCTGATGGCGTGACGCCACCTGAGTGGCTGCGCGCCATCATGCGCGGCGTGCACGAACTCGACGCATGGTGCGCGATCGTCGCGGCGATAGGTTTCGCGCATCTCTATCTGAAGCACGCTGATGGGCCAGTGCGCCAATTGCTTACGCAAGCCATCTTCCCGTTCTACCTCATCCACCAGACGATCATTGTCGTCGCCGGTCACCATCTCGACCTGCTTCAACTTCCTCTCTGGATAGAGGCGCCATTGCTGATTGGCGTGACCGCCTTGGGGTGCTGGATTTTCTTCGATCTGGGGCGCCGTGTTCCCCCGCTGCGCGTGTGGGTAGGCCTGCCCTCGAAAATCAAACCAGCGGATGCTACGCTCTCCACACTAAGTATTGGGGAGGCGCGCTAGCCCTCCGGCGGACACCCAGCCAAGTTCGCCAAACCACGGAGCGGGTATGTTCTTCTGGTTCCTCGTCGCAGTAGGCGCCGTTGTCGGCCTGACCCTGCTTGGCGCGTTCATGACGCGCCGCTCGGGTGGCTGGGATCACGACGATGGCAACGGTCCGATGGGCCCTTGGGTCGATCACTAAGCCGAGGCTCGCCGTAAAGCGCGGGCGAACCTTCTGTTTTGCTTGCGTCCGGCGCGCCTGTACGCCTTACATGAACGCGCATCATGGAGAGCCCACTCACGATCCGGCGCGCGGTGCCGCGCGACTCTGACGCCATTTCCAAGCTCGCCGCCCAGGCCGCGAGCGAGGAGGGCGCCGCTTCGAGTTTGGAAACTGACCGGATCAAAGCGCACGCGTTCGGTTCGAACGCTCTCTTTGAAGTTTGGGTGGCGCAAGAACGCAGTAACGGGCCGGTTGTGGCCCATGCCATGATCACCAAAAGCTACGACGTCCGCCGCGCGGCGCCTAATATTGTGCTGTGTGAGCTTTATGTCGGACCGGAGCATCGGCGCGGCGGCTTGGCGCGCAAGCTGATGAGCGCCGTAGCGCGTCGCGCCCGCGATCTGGGCGCGCGCGAACTCGCCATCACAACCGGTGTCGACAACAACGTCGCGCAAAAATTCTTCGCCGCAGTCGGCGCGAAAAAACGTGAGGCGGCTGTATTCATGATGTCGGCGGACGGCATCGAGTGGCTTGCTGCGGAAGGCAATTGACGGGGGAAAGTGCGCGTCAGTCGCGCTGAGCTGGACACGAGGGAGAGACACTTGATCGCGAAACCATTGCTCAGGGCGGCTGCTTCCTGGATCGCCATTGCCGCGCTCGCGGCTTGTGCGACGACATCAACGCCGGGCGCGGCGGGCTCAAGCAACGCGGCACCGACCGCTGACTCCGCCACCGCGTTCGTTGCGGCCGCCGAAGAAGAGCTGATGCGCCGCTCCGAATATGAAGCGCGCGTCGCTTGGGTTTATAACACCAACATCACCTACGACACCGAATGGTTGCTGCAGCGCTCCGACGCCGAGGCCACGGAAGCACGTGTGCGTCTCGCATCAGAAGCTGGGCGCTACGCCAATGTCGAATTACCCGCCGATACCCGGCGCAAGGTCGATCTGCTGCGCCTGAGCCTCACGCTGCCCGCGCCGCAACGCGACGGCGCGGCTGGGCAGCTCTCCGAAATCACCACGCGTCTGGCGTCGACGTACTCGACCGGCCGCATCGACTACCAAGGCCGCCAGGTTACGCTCGACGACCTCGAAACACTGATGGGCACGGAGCGAAATCCGGCGCGCCTCGAAGAGATGTGGACCAAGTGGCACGCGGTCGCGGCGCCGATGCGTGACGACTACGCGCGGATGGTTGAAATTTCCAATGAAGGCGCCCGCGATCTCGGCTTCGAGGATGTCGGCAATATGTGGCTGTCGAATTACGACATGCCGGCCGATGACATGGAGCGCGAAGTCGAGCGTCTATGGGGTCAGCTCTCGCCTTTCTATGAGCAACTTCACTGCTATGTCCGTGCTCGTCTCAATGATCGCTACGGCGATGCGGTCGTGCCGATGGATCAGCCCATCCGCGCAGATCTGCTGGGCAATATGTGGGCGCAAGATTGGTCGACGTTGATGCCGCTGGTGCGGCCAGCCGGTGGCCGCGCGACCTACGACACCACTGAACTCCTTACACGCGCCCGCTACACGCCGGTGCAGATGACCGAGACTGCCGAGCGTTTTTACACCTCGCTCGGCTTTCCAGAATTGCCAGATACGTTCTGGGAGCGCTCGCTGCTCACGCGCCCGCGTGACCGCGATGTGGTTTGTCACGCCTCAGCTTGGGATATCGACAACGTCGACGATCTCCGCGTGAAGCAGTGCATCCAGATCAATGCCGAGCACTTCCAGACCATCCACCACGAACTCGGCCATAACTTCTATCAGCGCGCTTACAATCAACAGCCGTTCCTTTATCGCAACGGCGCCCACGATGGCTTCCACGAAGCCATCGGCGATTTCATCGCGCTGAACATCACGCCGCAATATCTGGTCGACATCAACCTGCTGCGCCGCAACCAGATTCCACCTGCCGCCGCCGATACGAACTTGTTGCTTGAGCGTGCGCTGGAGAAGATCTCCTTCCTGCCGTTCGCGCTCACGGTCGATCAGTGGCGGTGGCAAGTGTTCGACGGCCGCATCACGCCAGATCGCTACAACGCCGCCTGGTGGGAGCTGCGCGAACGTTACCAAGGCATTCGTCCGCCGAACGATCGTGGCGAAGAATTCTTCGATCCGGGCGCGAAGTATCACATCGCCAACAACGTGCCGTATCTCCGCTATTTCCTGTCGTACGTGCTGCAATTCCAGTTCTACGAAGCCGCCTGCCGCCAAGCTGGCTGGGAAGGCCCGCTGCATCGCTGCACGGTCTATGGCAACCGCGAAGTCGGCGAGCGTTTCGCCCGCATGCTCGAAATGGGCGCCTCGCACCCATGGCCGGACGCGCTCGAAGCCTTCACCGGCACGCGCCAAATGGATGGCGGCGCGATGGTGCGCTACTTCCAGCCGCTGATGGACGATCTGCAAACCCGCAATCGCGGGCGTGAGTGTGGTTGGTGAGAGATGCCGAGCGTCACCTCTCCCCTCAAGGGGGAGGTGACTGCAGGCCTAAGCGCTTTTCTGCACGAAGATACTCCCCGCACTGTACCCCGCACCAAACGAACAGATCAGCCCCTTATCGCCGGCCTTCAGATCATCGCGATGATTGTGGAAGGCAATGATCGAGCCCGCGCCTGCGGTGTTGCCGTAAACGTCCAGCACAGTCGGCGCTTCGTCCTGCGATGCTTCGTGTCCGAGCACGCGCTCGGCGATCAGCCGGTTCATGTTTGAATTGGCCTGATGCAGCCACAGCCGTCGCATATCGCTGGGCTTCAGATCGATTGCCGCCAGTTGTTCCAGGATCATCTCCGAGACCAGCGGCACAACTTCCTTGAACACCTTGCGGCCCTGTTGCGTGATCAGCTTGTCGGGATCGTCGCGATGGGCTTCGTCGCCGCGATTGAGGAAGCCAAAATTGTTGCGAATGTTGTTGGAGAACACCGTCTTCAACTTGGTGCCGAGGATCGCCCAGGCGCCCTTCGGCGCCATGTCGGCGCGTTCCACCAAGATCGCCACCGCCGCGTCGCCAAAGATGAAGTGTGAGTCGCGGTCGCGGAAGTTGAGGTGGCCGGTCGTCAGTTCTGGGTTCACGACCAACACTGAACGCGCGTGACCGGCTCGGATAATGTCCGTCGCGTTCTGGATCGCAAACGTCGCCGAGGAGCAGGCGACGTTCATGTCGTAGCCAAACCCACTCATACCCAAGGCGTTCTGCACTTCGATCGCCAGCGCCGGGTAGGGCCGCTGTAGCGACGAACACGAACAGATGACGGCGCCCACTTCAGCCGCATCGCGCCCCGCGCGTTTAAGGGCCTGCTTCGCTGCGTTCACCGAAACCTCCGCCATCAGCGAAATTTCGTTGTTCGGCCGTTCTGGAATGCGCGGCGCCATGCGGTTCACATCGAGCGAACCTTGCTTGTCCATCACGAAGCGATGCTTGATGCCCGAGGCTTTCTCGATGAACTCGGGGCTCGATGGCAGCAGCGCTTGCGTTGCACCCGCAGCGATTTCACCCGCGTTTTCGGCGTTGAAGCGCTCGACATACGCATTGTACGAAGCGACGAGTTCAGCGTTGGTAATGGAATCCGGCGGCGTCCATAGGCCGGTCGCAGAGATGGCGACAGTCAAAGCGAGGTCCCCGTTGTCGCGCCGCTGCACGTGCGCAGGACGCCGTTAAACCCGCAGGGGCGGAGGCGTCAATCCGCCGACCCATGCTGCTTCAGCCTGGCGCGTCCTCGCGCTGCGGCAGGATCAGCCAAGGGGGCGGGTCGAGCCGCATTTCGCGGCCTGCGGCGGTAAGCGGCTTTCCGGCAGCCGCGGCGTCGAGAGCGCGATCCAGTCGCACCAGCGCGATCGCGCGTCCCGCCACGCCCGTGCGGATGCCGCCGATCTCGGCTTCGCCCGCGAGCACTGGCGCGCCGTACGCGATTGCCTCGCCCTCGAACACGACCGGACAAAACTTCTTCCGCGTGGTCGCGCGCCGCTTCATGCGGCTCACATTTTCCTGTCCGACAAAGCAGCCCTTGTCGAACGCGACGCCGTTCAGCTCATCGAGCAACGCTTCGCCTGCGAATACCTCTTCCGGCTGTGCATCGCGTGCGAGGTCGGGCACGCCAAGCACAATACGGCGTTCGTCGGCGGGTGCAGCGGGCGTGTCCGATCTTTCAACCAGAGCGCGGAAACCAAGGGCGCTCAATCGCGGATCCGGCGTGGCGCCCTCGAATGCATCAGCGCTGACGACGACGTCCAACGCATCGCTTACGTCGGCAAGCGCTACGTTCGCGCGCAGTTTGTAGATCGAGAGTTTGCGCAGGAGATCGCCCGCGCGGGACGGATCGGCGTCGAGCACGAGGCCATCTTTTCGCCGCCAAACGAAAAGATCGGCGCTGACTTTGCCTTGTGGAGAAAGCAGCGCCGCGTACACGACATCTGCCCGGTCCAGCTTGTCCAAATCCTGGGTCAGCAGGTTTTGCAGAAAGCTGCGCGCCTCCGGTCCGGAAACGCTGATCAAAGCGCGGTCGAGGCGGCCGGGGCGTGTCATGGCGACCACTTGGGCCGCGCCACCCACAGGCGCAACCCTGCCGCGCTGGGTTTGTTGACTTCACATTTGCCCGCCATCCGCCTTTAACCGGCGCGAGATGGCTTCCATCCTTTTCCTCGCGCCCGCCGACCTTGGCGAAACCGTGCTTGCCACGGCGGCGCTCGCGCACGTGCTGGGCGAGGGTGATCTCCTCACGATCCTCATCAGCGCCGACGTCGCGCCGCTGTTCCGTGCAGCACCTGGGCTGAAAGCGAAATACACCGTTGAGGGCGTCGGCGATGTCGGCCCGTTTATCGAACTGGCCTGGAGCCGCCGCGGCCGCCGCTTTGATCTCGCGCTCGACCTGCGCGGTTCGCCGGCGTCGATTGTGCTGCCGGCCAAGCGCCGGATCGTGCGCAAGCAGCCGGAGGTGCTGCGTCATTTTATCGAAGACCTAGAAGACCTCCTTGGCGCCGAGCGCCTCGCGCCGACGATCTGGCTCGATGACAGGGCGCGCACAGCTGCCGCCGCCATCGCCCCGGACGCAGCGCCGCTGCTGCTGCTGGCGCCCGGCGGCAACGCCGAAGCAAAGCGTTGGCCGCACGATCGCTTTGCGGCCGTGGCGCGTCGCCTGGCAAATAGCGCGCTGCCGAATGCGCGCATCGTCGTGCTGAGCGCCGCCGCTCGCGACGCGGAGCTTGCCGCGCGGATCGTGTCCAGCCTCGGCGCCGACGGCGTCTCCGCCACCGATCTTGCCGGGCCCGATCTCCTTGCCGCCGCCGCACTTGCGGAGCGCGCCACGCTTTGCCTCGGCAACGACAACGCACTCACCCACATTGCCGCCGCCATGGGCGCGCCGACGCTCACGCTGTTTGGGCCCACCGACGAACGCGTCCGCGCTCCACGAGGGCCGCGCACGCGCACGCTGCGCGGCAAGAGTTTTGAAGACGCCGCCCTGGACGAGGGCGCCGCAATGGACGACATCAGTATTGACGCGGTAGAGGCTGCGGCGCTCGAATTGCTGCACGCCGGAGGCTTGAGATGACTACGTTCGTGATGCGCCGGCCAGACGACTGGCACGTCCATCTCAGAGACGGTTCAATGCTCGCGGCCGTGGTCAATTTCACTGCGCGGCAATTCGCGCGCGCTATTATCATGCCCAACCTCGCTCCCCCGATCACCACCGTCGCGGCGGCTGAGGCCTATAGATCCCGCATCCTGGCGGCGCTTGCGCCGGGGCTTTCCTTCACCCCGTTGATGACGTGCTATCTGACCGACGATAGCGACGCTGGCGAGATCGAGCGCGGTTTCGCCGCAGGCGTCTTTACGGCGTGCAAACTCTACCCCGCGCACGCGACGACCAATTCTAGCCATGGCGTGACAGACATCAAAAATATTCGCGGCGCGTTGGAGGCGATGCAACGCATAGGCATGCCCTTGCTTCTGCATGGCGAGGTGACGGACAAGCACGTCGATATCTTTGACCGCGAAGCCGTGTTCATCGATCGCATCTTGTCAAAGCTGGTGAGCGATTTTCCCGCGTTGAAGATCGTGCTTGAGCACATCACCACCGAAGAGGCGGCGACGTTCGTCGCGGGAGGACCGGCGACGCTCGCGGCGACGATCACGGCGCATCACCTCGATTACAATCGAAACGCCATGTTCGAGGGCGGCATACGTCCGCACTATTATTGTCTCCCTGTCGCCAAGCGTGAACATCACCGCTTGGCGCTGCGCAAAGCCGCAACGTCGGGGTCTGCCAAGTTCTTCCTTGGCACCGATTCAGCGCCGCACGCTGTCGGGGCCAAGGAAACTGCTTGCGGTTGCGCGGGCGTCTTCAGCGCGCCGCATGCGCTCGAAAGCTACGCGAAGGTCTTCGACGAAGAAAATGCGATGGATCGCTTTGGGGCGTTCGCATCGGAGCATGGGCCGCGCTTTTATGGGCTTCCTTTGAACGAAGAGCGGATAACGCTGGAGCGCGAAACTCAATCCGTACCCGCACGTATCAGCGCCGGCGAAACGGAGATCGCACCTTTCCACGCAGGCGACACACTCGGTTGGCGCTTTGTCGGCTCCATGCGGGATGTCCCTTTTCCCGGTTAGGAAGAAGGGACGCGAAGCCGCGAAACTAGCTCACTCCCAGCCCATCGCGATAGATTTTCGCGTCATCTTCTGTGAAACAGCAAAAGAAAACGCGCTTCAGCTTCGGCGCGTTCGCCAATTCCTGTTCGCACGCCGCCACCGCTATCCCGCATGCAAACCCGCGCGGCCAAGCGTAGACGCCGGTGCCCAAACACGGAAACGCGATCGACTCAAACCCGCGCGACGCCGCCATCTTGATCGCCGACGTGTAGCATCGCGCCAGGCCCGCCACCTTCGCGCCTTGCGGTCCCTCATCGGTCCAGATTGGCGCCGCCGTATGAATGATAAACTTCATCGGCGCATCAAAGCCCGGCGTGATCACGGCCTCGCCGGTGAGGATCGGCGGAATGCGCGACGTCGCCTCGGTGAGCCGTGGTCCCGCCGCCGCGCGCAAGGCGCCATCGACGCCGCTCCCCGGCATCAGCTGCCGGTTGGCGGCGTTGACCACGGCATCGAGCGCCAATGTCTCGATGCGGCCGACGATGATTTCGAAGGGCGAACTCACGGGGTGACACACGCGCACTTGGCCGGCGCCGTCAAGCTTTGCTCTGGCGCGTGTGTGTCATCGCCGCCAACACTGGCGGCGCCGCCTTTTCTCACCCACATTAGCGGCCGTGGAAAAGCGCCAAGACCTGATGCTGCGGGGAGAGCGCCGGGCGCTGACGCACGGTGAGATTGTCCTCGGCCGTTCGATATTCGGCGACGAGATCGCCTGGAGCAAAGTCCGCATCTACCAGGCGCCAGCGCTTGGCTTCGGCGCGATGGTGCCGATCGGACGCACCATCGTTTTCTCGAAATGGCGCGCCGCCCATGATTTCGCGGATGCCCCAATGTGGGACCAAGGCTGGTTCATCCATGAACTCGCGCACGTTTGGCAGGCCGCGCGCGGCGTTGTTCTCGCTGGCGCCAAACTTGGCGCACTCGGCAAGGCTGCCTACGCCTACCGGCCCAAGACGCCGAAGCTCAGCGCCTACAACATCGAACGCCAAGCCGAGATCGCGCGGCATTTGTTTCTCGCACGCGCGAATGCGCCAGGGCGGGGCGCGCCGTCGCGCGAATGGTTGGAAGAGACGTGGGCTTCGCGGTGAATAACTACCACCGTCATTCAGGGGCAATGCGAAGCATTGAACCCGGAATGACGAGCTCTGCGAGCCGTTAAGGATCGTTCGCCCGCAGCGTAAATTCACCGCGCCGCGTGCGGTCGGGCAGTGACGAGCAGAATTCCGCCACCGCGTCCTCGCCGTAACGATCCACCATGTCGGCAAGCGCCGCATAGATTGCCACTGACGCAATCACTTCAGCTTCCGCGCCCTCCTGCAACGCCGTGTCCCACGCATCGAGAATGAGCTGCAGCGCGCGGCCCTTCTTTTCTGGGTCCTCCGTGCTCATTGCCCGGTTTGCCGCGCGCGCAGACCCTGCGCGATGCGCAGGCCGCGTGCGCGCAGCTCGGCTTCCATCTGCCGGGTGGTTGCGTCGCAGACCGGAAAGCGCGCTTCCTCCTGGCGATAGCCGCGGTTGAAGCCTTCAACCAGCGCGCCGTTATATTGCGGCTCACGTTCGATTACGCCGCGCATGTAATTGCGCCAGCGTTGATCGCCGCGGCCGTCGCACACGACGCGCAGATAATGTGAGCCGCCGAGAACTTCGGACAGTTCGACCAATTGGCCGCGATACCATTCCTCGCCGCGGGCCGGCGGCGCCTCGGGCGTTGGTGTTGGCTGACGGCGCGGCTGGGCCGCTGCCGGCAGAGCGGCGGCGGCAATAAGCACGGCGCAAAGCAAGACGCGCAATTTCATGGGGTCGCGGGTAGCTCCCAAACAGGGCGGGAGTGTGGAACGGGCCTTCAACCCGCTGTCACGCCCGGCTTTCGGTCGGCCCATGGCTGCGCCTGTTCCAGTTCGTAGGCAAGTTCCAAGAGGCGCTTTTCCTGTCCCTTTGCGGCCGAGAAATGGATGCCGATCGGCAGCCCCGCCGCCGACCATGCCAGCGGTACGCTCATGGCCGGCGCGCCGGCCACGTTCTGAAGCGGCGTGTAGCCGACATAATCATTGAGCGTCTCGAACGCGGCCATGCCTTTGGCCCCGTCGATGATTCCGAGCGGCACGGGCGGCTTGCCCAGAACAGGCGTGAGATAAATGTCGGTGGTTTCGAAGAACGCGGCATAAGCGGCCTCAACGGCGCGCAACCGCCCGATCGCCGCGAGCAATGCTGGCGTGCCTTGCTGACGCGAATGTTGCGCGAGTTCCAATGTAAGCGGCTCGAGTAATTGATCGAGCGGCGCGTCTGCGCCGGCTTGGCTCTGCACCAATTGCACCACCTCGGCCGCGCCCGCGGCCCAGAGCAGGATGAAGTCAGCCGAGAATTGCGGGCCATCAAGCGTCGGACGGCCTTCCGTAACTGTATGGCCGCGCGAGCGGCAGAGTTCGGCGGCTGCTTCAACGGCAGCGCGCACTTCGGCGTCGGGCTCGTGACCGAGCGCGTTAGGAATATCGAGCGCAATGCGCAGGCGCTGCGTGTTCGGTGCGCCGACAACGCCAACCGGTGCGAATGCTGCGCCTGTCGCCGTATTCTCAGTCGCCGCGAGCCACGCCGCCGTGTCGCGGACGCTGCGGCTAACGCAACCATTCACGGAAATATCGACGCCGCTATCTGGCCGCCCGCCAAGCACGCTTCGCCCGCGCGAGGGCTTAAGGCCAAACAAGCCGTTGCACGAAGCTGGAATGCGGATTGATCCGCCGCCATCGCTCGCATGCGCAATCGGTACAACGCGCGCCGCAACAGCTACCGCCGCGCCACCCGAGGAGCCGCCGCTCGAACGGGTGACGTCCCACGGATTTTTGGTGGCCCCGCCGAGCAGGGTTTCGGTTGTCGCCGTCAGCCCAAACTCGGGCGTCGTCGATTTTCCGAAGGGGACAAGGCCCGCCGCAAGCAGCGCATCCATGTAGGGCGGTTGTTCTTGGGCGATGTTGTTGGCGAAGGCGCGGCTGCCGTACTTCGTCGGCTGGTCGGTCATCGGCATCAGGTCTTTGATGAGGGTTGGCACGCCGGCGAACGGTCCAGTCAAGGCCTCGGCGGCGCGCGCGCGACCGAAATCATAGAGCGGTGAGGCGATGAAGTTGAGATCGCCGTTGACGCGCTCGCTGCGCGCGATCGCCGCTTCCAGCGCTTCCGTTGCAGTGATTTCGCCACCACGGATCGCCGCCGCAACACCAGTCGCATCGTTATCGCCCAGAGCGTCGGATGTTGTGCCGCCGTTCAGGCGTTCGCAAGCGGCGGCGCTGGTCAGCGCGCCCAGCGCGACGGCGTTGGCCATGAGGCCACGGCGAGAAACGGTCATCTGACTCCCCCTTGTCCGGTGCTCTTTTGGCCCGTGCCGCGACCTTGGCGCAGGGAACACCTCACTCGCAAGCGGGGAAAGGCCCTTGCCTTCGCGTCAAGCGCGCGCCAGAGCGCTGCCATGTCTCGCATTCGCGCCGACTTGCTGCTGGTTGCACGTGGCCTGGTTGAGAGCCGTGCGAAAGCGCGCGCCGCAATCGAAGCGGGCGGTGTGCGGGCGAATGGCTCTGCCGTCGCCAAGGCGTCTGATCTCATCGATGACCGTGCCGAACTTGATGTCACGCCACCGCATCCTTGGGTGTCGCGTGGTGGCGTAAAGCTGGCGGCGGCGCTTATTGCCTTCGGGATAGACCCTGCGGATCGTGTCTGCCTAGACGTCGGCGCGTCGACCGGCGGCTTCACGCATGTCCTCGTCTGGCGTGGCGCGGCGCGCGTTTACGCCGTGGATGTCGGCCGCGATCAATTGCACAACTCGCTCCGCGGCGAGGCGCGTGTGGTCAGTCTTGAACAAACCGATGCGCGCAAGCTCACAAGAGCGCTCGTGCCCGAAGCGCCGTCGCTTATTGTTTGCGATGCAAGCTTCATCGGCGCGGCCAAAGTGCTAGCGGCGCCATTTGCGCTCGCCGCAGAAAAAACAGACGCTATCATCCTGATCAAGCCGCAATTCGAGGCCGGACCTAAAGCAGGCCGCGCCGGTGTGTTGGGTGAGCAAACCGCGCGCGCTGCCGCCGAAACCGCGATCGCTGCGCTCGATGGGCTCGAACGCTTTCGCGTTGTCGCATCGATCGATTCACCGATCCGCGGCGGCGACGGCAATTTGGAACGTCTCGTTCATTTGAAGCGCTGACGCACAAAGAAAGACCCCGGCCCTATGAGGGCCGGGGTTTCAGTCATTGCGTACGTACGTTAGGTGGGCTTCACCTATGGAGATTATTCAGGGCGCCACACGCCGTCGCGGCCGCGGCACATCAAAATTTCTTCGCGGTATTCCCGGCCGTTCGGCGCGCGCGTGATTTGCTCGCCCATGCGGCAGTCGCGATCGTCGCCGCGATAGTAGCCGTCATCGTTCGGGCCGCCGTAGAGGTCATCGTCTTCGCTGCCGTAGTACGGGCGGTCTGACGGATAGTTGGCCGCTTGGCCGGAATATTGGTCGTAGCTGCCTTGAACCTGGCCGCAATTTGCGGTCGAGCGGCCGACAGCGCCGCCAGCGACTGCGCCGACGACGGCCCCGAGGCCCGCACCTTCGCCGCGGACGCCGCGGTCGGCGACTTCGCGGCCGAGCAGAGCGCCGATGACGCCGCCGAGTACAGCGCCGCCAGCCGTGCGGTTATTTCGCGAGCTCTGACATTGTTGCTGCGTCGCGACGTGTTGGTCGTGGTAGCTGCGGTATTGCTGGGCGGCGGCCGGTTGGGCAAACGCCGTAAGGGCGGTCGCCATGGCGGCGGCGGCGAGTAATGAACGGCGCATTGGGGGTGGCTCCCTTAAACTTGAACCTGAGAGAAGCAGAACCAGTCTGAACGGCACATGAAGCGTATGAACCGCCTTTCCCGGTCGCGGCCCCATCAGGCCCGAAAGCCCGATTTGCCAGCCTCGGAAGAGCGCGTGCTGGAGATTTCGGCCGTCGGAGCGCGTGGCGATTCAACCGCTGAGGGAGAAACCGGTCCGATTTACACGCCCTACGCGCTGCCGGGCGAACAGGTGCGCGCGCGCGTCGCAGGCGGCCGCGCCGAGGTGTTGGAAGTTTTGCGGCTTAGCCCCGAACGCCAGGAGCCCGCTTGCCGGCATTTTGGCCGCTGCGGCGGGTGCCAGCTGCAGCATTGGCAGGACGAACCCTACCTCGCCTGGAAGCGCGAGCAGGTGGTTGACGCGCTCACCAAGCGAGGCTTCGGCGGCGCTCACGTCGAGCCCACCATTGCGGCATGGGGAGATGGTCGCCGGCGCGCAGCGCTCCATGCAGCGCGTCAGAACAACCAAGTACGCATCGGCTTCATCGAACGTGGCGGCGCACGCCTCACGCCGATCACGCAATGCCCAGTGCTCGCGCCGCAGCTCGAGGCCGTGGTGCTGAAGTTGGCGCTGCTCGCCGAACTATCATTGCCAGCACGCGGCGAGATCACAATGCAATGTCTATTGACCGACTCTGGCGTCGATATCTCGATCAAGGGTGCAGGGCGCATCGATCTCTTGCATCGCGCCGCGCTTGAGAAGCTCATTGCTGAAGCCAACGCGCTCAATCTCGCCCGTCTCTCCTTTGATGGCGACACCATCATCGAACGCGCCAAGCCTACTGTGCGCATGGGTTGCGCAGTCGTCAGCCCACCGCCTGGCGCGTTTTTGCAGCCGACCGCGCTTGGCGAAGAAACGCTTGCGCGATTGACGCTTGAGGCGCTGCAGGGCTCCAAGCGCGTCGTCGATCTCTTCTCCGGCATCGGCACCTTCGCGCTGCGGATCGCTGAGCGTGCCGAAGTTCTCGCCGCTGATGGCGACACCGAAATGCTTGCCGCATTGAAGAAGGCGTCCGATGGGGCAGGGGGATCACTGAAGGAAATCACGACTCTGCGCCGCGATCTTTTGCGCACGCCGCTTTCGACGCTCGAGATGAAAAAATTCGACGCCGCTGTGATGGACCCGCCGCGCTCTGGCGCCCGTCAGCAGGCCGAGCAGATCGCACGCGCGCCAATCCGTAAGCTGGCGTATGTTTCCTGCGATCCGGCCAGTTTCTCCCGCGACATCAAAGTCCTGATCGAGCACGGCTTCACGCTCACCAAAATCACGCCGGTCGATCAGTTTCGCTGGAGCCCGCACATCGAACTCGTCGGAGCTCTCGAGCGATGAGCAATAAGACGACGCTGCTCGACTATCAAAATTCGCGCCGCAAACGCGACGCCACCGCCGACCTTGCGCCGCTTGAAGACGGCTACTGGCGAAAAAAACCACTGACCGAGATGAATGAGCGTGAGTGGGAAGCGCTTTGCGACCGCTGCAGCAAGTGTTGTGTCATCTCAATCGAAGACGCCGATACGGGCGAGCTTTATCTCACCGACGTTTCCTGCAAGCTTTTCGACACAAAATCTTGCGGCTGTTCTGACTACGCAAATCGCAAGCAATACGTGTCGGATTGCGTGAAGCTTACACCGAAGAATGTCCCTAAACTCGACTGGCTGCCGCGCACGTGCGCCTACCGCCTAGTCTCCGAAGGCAAAGATCTCTTCTGGTGGCATCCGCTGATATCGGGTGATGAAAATACAATCCACGTCGCAAAGGCGTCGGTGCGCAATCAGACGCGGCCCGAGGGCCGCCTGAAAATGCCTGGCTTGATAAAGCGGATCACGCGCTGGCCGGCGCCGCTCGAAAAACCACCGGCGAAATATCGCGCCCGCAAACGTGTCAGGAAGCCGAGCGCGCCTTAGCTCGATTTTGCATCCCGGAATGTGCGGGAGACCAAGTTGTCGCCTTTCCAGACTTCGACAATGGAGTGATGCGGTGCGCCGATCTTTGAGTGAGCGTTGGCTGCGGCATCAGAGTCGAAGGGCAAAAATTCAGAGCGTTCCGTGATGCCGCCCTTGTCCAAATATCGAACCGAATAATTCATTTCATGTGCTCCGCGGCGACATCGCTCGCAGGCGCTCTTGGCGCCATCTTGGGCTCATTCGACATTTTTTTTGGATTTCTAAGAAACGTCAGAGAGCATCTGACACATCACAACTGGTGTTACGCGTGCCCCACTACAATGGTGTGGCGGTCGATTGGTGAAGCGCGCGCTCTTAGGTGCGCGCGATGTCGCAACTGCGCGTAATCATCATCACAGATTGCGCATCGCCATTGAGCCGCGTGATGAGAGACGGCGAAAAGCCTTCGGCTTGCAGTGCGTAAGCAATTTGATCCCAACGCTTGTAGCGTCCGGTTGCAGCGAGATCGTACGCGCGATCGCGCAGGCGGAAGAAATCGTCGTTGGATACTTGTTCGTCGATGCCGAACCTCACTGAGTTTCGGGCGCAGCAATTTTCACGATGCGTCCCTGCGTTCGCAATGTCGCCGCCGCTGCGTCAGCGCCTTCTGTGGCCTGCCCGAGCGACCGGTAGTCACCATAGAAGACGCCATCCAGCGTCACGCGCCATATGCTGTGTCTAACGCTGATATGAAGTGTCGCTGTGGGCGGACTCATAGCGCGCCTTCAAAGCAGGTGAGCCGTTTGGTGCGGTCGCGCAGCGCCTGCGCCAAAGCAGAGCCCAGATCGGAATCGTGGTCGCTACCGCAGCCGATCGCGTGTGACATAACTTGATGCACGACCAGATATGCCTCGTTCACGTCGTCAACGGTTTCTCTCGCGCTTAGGCACAAGCTCGGGGTTTGCCGGAGTAATCTCGCCATGGCGGTCAAATTCGTGCGCTCCATGCGCTTTCGGCCGCCCTTGCGGGCGCCAGAAAAGCGAGTCGGCTTAGTGCTGAGGTGTGGAGGCTAGCATGTCGTGCATGCGATTACGCGCACATTCGCGCCGCGTTCTGCGCTCTGCGCACTCCGTTTTGTTCTGCGAAGAGAGGCGGCTGTGACACAAGAGCGGTGGAGCCAGCCGGTTCGCCGCGCTACATTGCGTTCCATGAGCTTGAAGCGGGACATTGGCCGCGCCCGTTACGCCGCCGCCCAAGGCGCGCGCGTGGCCTGGTATATGAGCCAGTATTTGCTGGCGCGCCGGATATCCGGCCCGTTCAATCGCCCAGGCGAACCTAAGTTCGAACCGCAATCCTCGGAAGGCGATTCCGCCCGCATCCGGACCGCGTTTCTCGAACTCTTCGCCAAGGATCGCACCAATATCGAGATGGGCTTATATCCGGCGCCTGAAGATATCCGTGTCGAACGCGCGGTGGCGGCGCTGCGCAACTCGGCGAATTTCTTCCGCGATCTTCCAAAGGTCGATCAACGCCGTCTCGATCGTGACGGCACCGAAGTTCGAGAAGAAGCAAAGGGGGACGGCCGCTACCCCACCTACTACCTGCAGAACTTTCACTACCAGACTGGCGGCTGGCTCAGCCAAGACAGCGCCAAGCTCTATGATACGCAAGTCGAAATCCTGTTCGGCGGCGCGGCTGACGCGATGCGCCGCATTTCATTGGGTTCGCTCGCGCGCGCAATTCGCGGCGTCGATCAGCGCAGGGTGAAGCTTCTCGACATTGCGTCAGGCAATGGCCGCTTCTTGCGCCAGGTGATGGCGGCGCTGCCGCGCATTCCGGCAACGGGCCTTGATCTTTCGCCAGCGTATTGCGCCGAAGCTCGCAAGCGCCTCGCGCACTGGCCGCAAGTCGAAATCGTTACCGGCGCCATCGAGCAAGCGCCGTTCGAGGATGAGGCGTTCGACGCCGCCACTTGCGTCTATCTCTTTCACGAGCTGCCGCCGCGCATCCGGCGCGACGCTGCGCGGGAAATCGCACGGGTTCTAAAGCCCGGCGCTACGTTTGTGCTCGCGGATTCAATTCAGACCGGAGATGCGGCCGATCTCGACCGAATGCTCGAATTCTTTCCCGCGGGCTTCCACGAGCCTTATTTCGCGTCTTACTTGAAAGAAGACTTCGTCGCGTTGTTCGCGGAAGTCGGCTTTGAGGTCCTGGAAACTGAACTCGCGTTCCTTACCAAGGTGACGCGCTTTCGGAAGCGCTAGCGGTTTTGTCAGCCTCAGCGTCGGACTCGTTCTCATACGCCGGCGCGTCGTCTTCAACGTACGCTGAGTCACCGTCGATGGCGTCCGCATCGTCATAGACGGGTTCGCCGTTCTCGTAGAGCGCCGCTATTTGTTGATGAAGCTCGTCACCCGGCGTCGCTTCCGACATCTCGGGCGGCAGCGAGCCGTCATTGGCGCCAGCCAAATCTTCGTTGGCCGCTGCCTCTGCGTTGTCTGGGAACCTCGGCTCATCCCAAGAGATCGAGCGGAAGCGATCACTGACATAATTGGCGGCGTCCATAACGTGCACGTAGGCGCTCGGCCGCTGCTGACGATGATAGTCGGCGCGTTCGGCGCCGAGGTCGAACCCACCCGAAACCATCACATCTACGGCGGCGACCGCGAACAGCGCGATCCCTGCGAACGCGCCAAACGCCATCAGGCGTTCTTTCAAAACGGGGTTGTTGTCGAGCATGCCTACGGGTCTCCGCGCGACAAACAATTGTGCGCGCGGCCAGTTCCGGCGTGCGGCTTTACGAAGGCAGTTAGAGGGTCGGTTCGTCCAGCGCGGCGCCCGCATTCGGCTTGCTGATTTCGAACTTGCCGCCCTCGACTGCGGCGAGGGTGGGGGTCTCGGCAGGCTCAACCTGCGCCAGTTCGGCCTCGGGGCCGCCGAGCAGAGTTTCGGTCGTGAGGCTGTAATCGACCTCTACGGCTTTTAGCGCGTCTTCGGGGGTTGGCAGTTCGGCTGCGGCGAGGACGCTGGCCGGCGCCGGCGTTGTGATTGAAGCTGGCCGGTACTCGGCCGCGTAGGCCGAATGGGGCGCGAAGTCAGCGCCTCCCGTGACGATGGCGTCAACGCTGCCAATCGCAAAAAATCCAATGAAAGCAAACGTTGCGTACTTCGCGGCGCGATCTTGTTGTTCAGGACTACGCTTGAAGCGCCAGAGGCTGACGCGGGCATAGCGAAACGCCCTAACGGCATTCGGGCCAATCTCGCGGACCATTTTCGAGAATGGAACGCGCTTGCGACGAGGCTGCTTTCGTTTGCGTATCATTTTCCCGACCCCACAGGAACGTCCCCCACTTTACGCGCGTTCGTCGCGCGATGCCAGACAAAGACGATCCCCTCGCGGCGCTCCGCGCTCGCGCCTACGCCCTCGCGGACACTGGACATTACAGCGACTGGGCCTCACTGAGCGCAGCGCTTGTGGAGGGCGGTTCGCCCGACGTTATCGTTCGCCAGCTGACCCACGACGCTCTGTTTCAGATTATGCTGAAAGACCGGATGACCGGCGTACGCGGCGTCTGAGTTCAATCGGCCGATTGCCCGCAATCTCTCCTGGCCGTAATCTCGGAACCAGGGAGTGGGACCATGTCAGAAGGCAAAGTCGCCATCGTCACCGTGCACGGCACTGGCGACACAGCAGAAGGCGATGACGGGGCGAAGTGGTTTCAACGCGGCTCGGCCTTCAGTCAGCGTTTGCTGCAGCACCTGGGCACGCAGGGGATAAATGGCGAGATCGTCCCGCATTTGTGGTCTGGCGCGAACAGCGCCTGGGATCGCGAGCGCGCCGCCAACAAACTCGCAGGGCGTCTGCGCGGCCTCTACAAGCGCTATGACACCATCCACGTCGTCGCACACAGCCATGGCGGCAACGTCGCCAACGATGCCGCGGTGTTGTTGAAATGGGGCCTCCGCCGCGATGCCGCGCGCGAAAAATTCGATAGTCTCACCACTGTCGGCACGCCGTTCTTCAATGTTCGCACTGGCTCGCCGCAACGCTTCGCCGGCATTCTTTTCGTAGCGATTGCCTGGGCCAGCGCCATCGTGTTTCCTTTGATAGCAGCCGTCATCCTTTGGGACATCGCCACCGGCGGGAACTTGATGGAGATCACGAATCGGCAGGAGCAAATCGCTGTTGCGCTCGTTTACATCCTCATCGTCGGTCCGTGCACTTTGTTCATGCTGACCATGTCGCGCCAAGGCATACGCCGCATATTGCGGCCAAAAACCGGCGGCAAAACCCGAACCTCGGTGTTCAGCGTCTGGCACCAGAACGATGAAGCAATCGCGTTCCTGCAGCGCGTTGAAGAACTTAATCTCGAGCCGTTTCCGCGCGGCTCTCTCTATCGTGGCTCGCGCGGGGCTGCGATTGCATTCGGCGTGCTGATGGTGCTCGGCATCGGCCTCATCAACCCTGTGCTCTACGCTTTTGGCATGGCCGACTTGCTCGACTTCAACAGCACCAATGCGGACGATGATATTGCGGGCAACATCATTGCGGTGACGCTGATGAGCTTGCTGCTGGCGCCGGCCATTTTCACGGGTGTCTATCTTGCCTATCGTTTCCTCATTGGCGGCGCGCAGGAAATTGGTGTGCGCGGCAGCATGAACCGCTTTGTCGGCGGCGTCATGCGCGGCGTCGCCATGGGGCGCGACGGCGATCAGGTGCTCTGCAACGTGTCCACGCGGTCGCATACGCATTCAACGCAGGAATTGGTGCTCGCCGGCGAGTGTGCGACGCGTATGCAGGAAGGCGCCAATGGTGCGGCGGGAAAGTTGATCGACAAGTATCGTTGGGCATTGTTCACCGTCGGCGGTGACTCGAGCGCGTCGCTGACTACGCTCACCAGCGATGCCATGACGTGGGATAGCCTCATCCACACGACGTACTTCGATCAGCCAGAAGTCGCCGCCGCCATCGGCGATCACATCGCGCGGACGGTGCGTGAAACGGCGCATGCGGCAGCGCCAATGCCGGGGTCAGCCCCGTCCGGTCTGCCCGCGATCGCGTAACATCGCGTCGGCGAGCACGCAGGCAAGCATAGCTTCGGCGACCGGCGCTGCGCGAATGCCGACGCACGGATCGTGGCGGCCCTTCGTCGATATCTCAGCGTTCTGACCATCGCGGGTCACCGTCTGGCGCGGAGTCAAAATGGACGAGGTCGGTTTGACCGCGATGCGGGCCACGACCGGCTGGCCGGTGGAAATGCCACCCAGGACGCCGCCCGCCGCATTGGTCAAAAAGATTGGCTTGCCGTCATTGCCGGCGCGCATTTCGTCAGCGTTCTCGACGCCGGTGAGTTCAGCCGCGCCGAAGCCAGCGCCGATTTCGACGCCCTTGATGGCGTTGATGCTCATCAGCGCGCCGGCGATCTCCGCATCGAGCTTGGCATAAACCGGAGCGCCCCAGCCGACAGGCACGCCCGTCGCTTCCACTTCGACGATTGCGCCCACTGAGTCGCCGTCCTTGCGGGTCGCGTCGAGCAATTCTTCCCAGCGCTTTGCGGTCTCGGCATCGGGACACCAGAACGGATTGTTCTCGGTCTCGGCCCAATCCCAGCGCGCGCGGTCGATGGCGATCTTGCCGATCTGCACGACCGCCGCGCGGATTTGTACGTTTTCACCCAGTACGCGCCGCGCGACCGCGCCGGCAGCAACGCGCGCGGCTGTCTCTCGCGCTGACGAACGGCCGCCGCCGCGATAGTCGCGGACACCGTACTTGGCGTCGTACACATAGTCGGCGTGCCCGGGGCGATAGAGGTCGCGGATGTCGTCGTAATCCTTGCCGCGCTGGTCAACGTTTTCGATCATCAGCGAAATTGGCGTGCCGGTGGTGACCTGGCCCCCAGTGCGATCGTCATCAAACACGCCAGAGAGGATTTTCACTTCATCCGGTTCGCGCCGCTGCGTGACGAAACGGCTCGTCCCCGGCGCGCGGCGGTTGAGGTAGAACTGAATGTCCGCGACCGTGAGCGGCAGACCCGGCGGGCAGCCATCGACAACGCACCCAAGCGCCGGCCCATGGCTTTCACCCCAGGTGGTGACGCGGAAAAGGTGACCGAACGTGTTGTGGGACATGGATCGCGTGAAGCCTTATATCGTGAGCACGACAAATGGGAGCAGGGATTTCATGCCAGGCGACGACCTCATTCCGCCTTCGCCTCAATACGATCCGAATGTCCCCCCGGTCCCGGATGACGCAACGTTGTTCGCCGAAAACGAGCCGTTCTCGCTGTTCGAGCGCTGGTTCAAAGAGGCGAAGGTAAAGGAGCCGAACGACCCCAACGGCATGGCGCTCGCCACCGCCGACGCGTCCGGATTTCCCGACGTGCGCATGGTGCTGATGAAGAGCTTCGAGGACGGCGGCTTCGTCTTCTACACCAACGCCGACAGCGCCAAGGGCGCCCAGCTCGGAGAGAATGCGCGCGCCGCCATCCTGTTTCACTGGAAGTCGCTGCGCCGGCAAGTGCGGGCGCGCGGCGTGATTTCGTTCGTCTCGGAGGCGGAGGCGGACGCCTATTTCCAAAGCCGCGACCGCGGCGCGCGGCTGGGGGCGTGGGCCAGCACGCAGTCACAACCGCTAGAAGACCGTCTCGCGCTGGAAAAGCGTATCGCGGAATACGCTCTCAAGTTCGGCGTGGGCGACGTGCCGAGGCCGCCAAATTGGCGCGGCTATAAGCTGACGCCACTCAGCTTTGAGTTTTGGCGGGACCGCCCATTCCGGCTGCACGATCGGCTGGTGTTCGCTCGATATGGCGCCAGCCTACCCTGGACGAAGTCGCGCCTCTACCCCTGACGCGCCGCTTGCCGCGCAAAGGCATTTGACCCGGAAGGGTGCGTGCCGCTTTAATCGCCGCAAAGATAATAACGGGAGGCGTATCGATGCTCGGGCTCATGCAGAACTGGCCGTTGACGGTGGATCGCATTCTCGATCACGCCAACAATGCGTTCCCGCAGCGCGAGGTCGTGACCCGCAGCGTCGAGGGACCGCTGACGCGGACAACTTATTCCCATATCCGCAACCGCGCCAAACAGGTGACGAATGCGCTGCGCGAGCGTTCGATCGCAGTTGGCGACCGTGTGGCCACGCTCGCCTGGAATACGGATCGTCACCTCGAGGCCTGGTACGGCGCTATGTGCATGGGCGCGGTGCTGCACACCGTGAACCCGAGGCTCTTCCCAGAGCAGATCGCCTGGATCATCAATCACGCCGAAGACAAGGTGCTGTTCTTCGACACGACGTTTCTGCCCATAGTGGAGAAAGTCGCGCCGCTGCTGACCACCGTGAAGCTCTACGTTGCACTCACGGATCGCGGGGGCCTGCCGCAATCTTCACTGCCACTGGTCGCGTATGAAGATTTCATCGCCGGCCAGAGCCATGAAGCGCAATGGGGTGGCTTCGACGAAAACACCGCCTGCGGCCTTTGCTATACATCAGGCACCACCGGCGATCCGAAAGGGGTGCTCTACTCGCATCGCTCAAACGTCATCCACGCCATGGCCGCCAATCAGACCGACGTTTTTGGTTGCGGCGCCAATGATGTGGTGATGCCGATCGTGCCCATGTTCCACGCCAACGCGTGGGCGATCGCTTTCGTTGCGCCGATGTGCGGCGCGAAACTCGTCATGCCGGGCGCTAAACTCGATGGCGCGAGCGTGTACGAATTGCTTGAAACTGAAAAAGTCACCTTCACGGCAGCGGTCCCTACCGTTTGGCAAGGCCTGCTGGGTTTCTTGCGCGAGAACAATCTGAAGCCGACGACGCTGAAGCGTGTCGCTATCGGCGGCTCCGCGATCCCGGAGGTGGTGCTGCGCGCGTTCGAAGAGGATTTCGGCGTCGAAGTCATTCACGCCTGGGGCATGACCGAGATGAGCCCGATCGGAACCATCGGCAAATTGCTGCCCGAGCACCATTTGGAGGATCACGAAGGCCAGATCAAAGCCAAGATGAAGCAGGGGCGGGGGCTCTTCACCGTCGATATGAAAATCGTCGATGACGAAGGCAAACCCAAGCCGCATGATGGCAAGGCGTTCGGCCGTCTGCTCGTGCGCGGGCCCTCTGTCTCACGCGCCTATTTCAAGAATGCAGGCGCTCGTAACGAAAAAGGCGAATGCCTCGAAGTCTGCGGTTATTTCGATACGGGCGACGTCGCGACGATCGATCCGCTTGGGGTCATGCAGATCACCGATCGCGCCAAGGACGTGATCAAGTCCGGCGGTGAGTGGATCAGCTCGATCGACATCGAAAACATCGCCATGGGCGCCGATGGCGTCGCCAACGCGGCGGTGATCGGCGTGCTTCATCCCAAATGGGATGAGCGTCCACTATTGATCATCGAGCCGCGGCCGGGCACGCAGCCGACGAAAGAGGCCGTGCTAAAATTCCTTGAAGGCAAGATCGCGAAATGGTGGACGCCCGACGACGTGGCGTTCGTCGAGAAGATACCGTTGGGCGCCACGGGCAAGATAAACAAGCTCGCGCTCCGCGAGATGTTCAAGGAGTACAAGCTCCCGAGCACCCAAGCGGCGGAATAGAGTGTGGAACCCGGCTGCGGTGTCGGCGTTCTTACGCCAGACCGCGCTGAAGGCACTACCCCACGGCCCGCCCTTTGGATCAAGGTCAATCGACACCATTGAAACGGCTCCGGGCCACCGGGGCCGTTTCTGTGCGCTAGCGCCAACGGCATAGGCCGCTTGCCCCAATACGCGGCGCATCCGGTCGCCCTTAAATTCGCATCTCCAAAACAGGAGGGAGCGGGCTGTGCGCTACCGGATTGAGTTCCTGAGAGAAACCACCGACGAGGGCTCTGTCTGCCTCGTACGTTCGCCGCTAGACGTTGAACTGGCGACCGCGCGCCTCCAAGCACATGTGTGGAGCGCCACGGTGCGTCAACAACTCGGCGCGACCGGCTTTCAGATCCGCGACCTGCGCAACGAGGGCTGCATCGTCACGCTCGAGGATTTCGACGGCCCGCCGCCAACCGTACACTAACGTCCGCGGCGATCATCACGCTCCGCTAAGCGAGCCGATACTCTGTGTCGACACACGGCGGGTCCATGCTGACGACTTGTCCTAGTTGTACCAGCCTGATCATGTGCGCGAGCACTGAATGGCACGCGGCTGGATGCAGGCGCTTGTCGACGTCTGCGTAGATCACCGACACCATGTCCTTGATGCGGACTTGACCGTCGCGCATCTGCGCGAGGATTTGCGCTTCTCGATCCTTACGGTGATCGATGAAAGCTTGCACGAACGGGCGCACGTCGTGGACAGGCGGGCCGTGCGTCGGCCAAAGCGTGGCATAGTCGCGGTCGCGCACTTTCTCGAGGCTGTTGAAGTAGTCGGTCATGTCGCCGTCCGGCGGTCCGATGACAGTGGTTGACCATCCCATGATGTGATCGCCGGGAAAGAGGGCGTTTTCTTCCACCAGCGCGTAGGCCATGTGGTTGGTGGTGTGGCCGGGCGTGAACACGGCTTCGATCGTCCAACCGGGGCCGCTGAAGCGTTGATCGTCTTCGACATCGATATCGGGCGTGAAGTAGTGATCGTCACCGGCCTCCAGACGCAACTCATCGCATTCGCTGGGCTTCGGGGGGATCGAACTCGCATAAACCTTGGCGCCGGTGCGTTCGGCGAGCGGATGTGCGGCGGGCGAGTGATCCATGTGCCGGTGGGTGACGAGAATGTGGGTGACCGTCTCGCCCGCGACGGCCGCGACGATCGCGTCGATGTGCGCGGCGTCGTCCGGCCCAGGATCAATGATCGCCACTTCGCCGTGGCCGACAATGTATACGCCGGTGCCTCTGAACGTGAACGGCCCAGGATTGTTGGCGACGAGACGCCGGATCAGCGGGCTGACCTGCTGAGCTTTTTCGTATTCAAAGTCCATGTCACGGACGAATGGGATTTTGGCCGCCATTAGCGGATCTCAGCCGACAACGAACTTACGGAATGCATCCCGCAACATATAAGTCGCTTTGACCTTGTCGGGCAGGTTGAGCCCGATTGGCGGGCCCATATCGGTCTTGTTGGCGTCGACGATGTAGAGCTTGCCGTCATTGCGGTCGCGCAGGACATCAACACCACCCCAATCCAAACCGATCTCGCGCGTGAATGCGCTGATCTGATCCAGTTCGACGCGGCTGAAGACCTCTTCTGGGGTCCGCAGCAGCACCTGGGAGTTCGTATTGAGGAAGCGTTTGGTTACTTCGCGCCGCTTGAGGAAGACGCAGACCGGCTTACCACCGACGGTGCAGGTGCGGAGATCCTCGACCAGATCCAGGTCGGCGTTTATCCGATTGTCGACAACACGCTGATAGACACGGCCCGGGATCGGCAGTGTGGGGCATTGGACGATGTGGCCGTCATGAGCGGCGTTGATCTCGGATTTTTCGACCGCGAGACCCGTAAAGGTCGCTGGATCGACGGCGAGCGGATTGCCGAAGGCGGCGGCGCAGGCGCGGGCGACGTTCGTTTTCGAAACATCGCGGCAGCCGAAGTTCACCAATTTCACGCCGGGCTTTAGCTTCGCCGGCGGATCGTTGGGGCTGTAGGTCGCGTCTTCGAATTGCATGACGACGTCGGCTTGGCTGGCCTCCTTAGCGAGCCTAGCGCCGGCAGCGCGCGACACCGAGAAGATCAAATACCAAGGCCGCGCGCGCTCGGGCGTAAAGAAAATGGTGAAGCGCGGTTCAAGCGGCTTGATGGCTTTGGCGGCGAAGAAGTAGCGAAACCAAGCCGTCACCTGGTTGATGACGGATGGTGAATAGGGAACGCGTGCGCCGGTTTTGCGTACGGTTAAGCCCGTCAGCCCGAACTCAAAGTCTTTGAGCCACATCGACCCGGAGGTCTGGAATACGCGGGGCGTTGCATCGGTCACGCGGTTAGAGGCTCCGCGGCCCGGCGCTTGCAGCCGAGCGCGTCATGCAAAACGCGTTCGCCGTCTGTCTGTTCACTTTGGATCGCGTGCGCACTGTGCTGCTGGCCCTGTCTCTGATCGTTTTGCTGAAGACAGCCTTCATACTTATTACGCCTGTAGCCGGTTAGGGTTTCGGCGCCAGTGTTTCCAGCGCCCCTCGCGCTCCGCTCAAGTCGTACCCCGCCTTTTTGGCCAAGGCGATTATTTCGTCGGGCCGCCGGTTTCCGGCAAGCGCCTCGGCCATAGCCCAGGCTGTTATTGAGCGCGTGCCGGTTCGGCAATAGGCAAGCACAGGGCCGTTTGCCTCATCCAGCATCGCGGCCGTTTCCGCAACGATCGCCGGGGCTGGTGGCAGCCCCTGAAACGCAATCGCCCTGAATTGGACCCCGGCGGCGTCCGCCTCCGCCTTCATTTCGCCTGTGAGGGGTTGGCCAGGCTGTTCGCCGTCCGGCCGGTTAATGACGATCGTCCGGAAGCCTTCGGCGGCGGCGCGGGCGATATCGCCCGGTTCCAGTTGCGCGGCCACTGCGAAGTCCGGCGTCACCCGTTTAAACTCACTCATCGCACCACCCTACATCGTCAAGTTGACATGGCTTGCCTGGGAAGCAAGGTTTCGCGCGCATCGCCACTGCTTCGGCGCCACAGGACCTGAGAATGCTAGCTCAAGCCGCACGGCGCCTTCTTCTTGCGATACCAACTCTACTTGCCATCGTTGCCGCTGCGTTCGTGCTGATGCATCTCGCGCCGGGCGGGCCGTTCACCAAAGAGCGGCAGATGCCGCCGGAGATCGAGCGCCGCCTGCTGGCGGAATACAATCTCGACCAGCCGATCCACGTGCAGCTTGGCCATTACCTGGCAGGCCTCGCGCGGGGCGATCTCGGTCCGTCGATGACCTACAAGGACAAGGACGTCGCCGACATCATCGCTGAAGGCGCGCCTACGAGCGCCGTCTTGGGCTTTAGTGCAATGGTGCTCGCCATCTTCGTCGGTAGTTTTCTCGGCGTCATCGCGGCGCTCAGACAAAACAAGGCGCAAGATTATTTGATCATGGCGCTTGCTATCGCGGGCGTGTGTTTACCGCCGTTGGTCGTTGGACCGATCATGCAGCTCTTCTTCGGTATTCAGTGGCAAATCTTGCCGACACAGGGATTGCATCGCGACGAGTTCGGTCTTGTTTATTTGCTATTGCCGGTCGTTACATTGTCGCTGCCCATCATCGCTATCGTGTCGCGCCTGATGCGCGCGTCGATGATTGAGGCCCTGCGCTCGAACGCGATTCGTACGGCGCGGGCCAAGGGTCTGCCGGAGGCGCAGGTGATCTGGCGTCACGCACTGCCGATCGCGATGTTGCCGATTATTTCCTACGCCGGCCCCGCCCTTGCAGGCGTCATGGCGGGCTCTTTCGTGATTGAAACGGTGTTCTCGTTACCGGGTATCGGCAAGCAATTCGTGCTTGCCGCGCAACAGCGTGACTACACGCTCGTGATGGGCGTCGTGCTGATCTACTCGTTCTTGATTATCCTATTGAACCTTGCCGCGGACCTTATGTATCGCGTGCTCGATCCCAGGTCCCGCACGGCATGAGCGACATCCTAATCGACGATGCGCCCCAGCCGCAGGCCGTAAAGGGGCGCTCTCTTTGGGAGGACGCTTGGCGGCGTCTGATGCGCAATCCGGCTGCGGTCACGAGCCTCTACATAGTCGCCATCCTTGTGCTGCTTGCCACGTTTGGACCGGCGCTGTGGGTGCACAAGTACGACACCATCTTCCGCGACAGCGTCGCGATTGCCCCGACCTGGACCGATATGCACTTGCTCGGCACCGACACCGAAGGCCGCGACATGGTGGCGCGGCTCTTGTTCGGGTTGCGGATATCGTTGCTCGTTGGCCTCGCGGCGACGGCAGTAGCGCTTTCTATCGGCGTTACCTACGGCGCCATCGCTGGCTTTCTTGGCGGTTGGGTCGACGATCTGATGATGCGCTTTGTCGACGTGCTTTATTCGATTCCATTCGTGTTCTTCGTCATCGTGCTGATGACGGTGGTGCAGTTCGACGACCCATTGCTGAACTTGGTGCTCATCTTCTGCGCCATTGGCGCAGTCGAATGGCTGACAATGGCGCGGATTGTGCGGGGCCAGACCATTTCGCTGCGCAAGAAGGAATTCGTGGAGGCCGCACGCGCTGCCGGCGCAAAGCCGCTTGAGATCGTATTCCGCCACATCGTGCCGAACGTGCTGGGGCCGGTCGTGGTGTTCGCGACCTTGAACATCCCAGTGATCATCCTGGCGGAGAGCTTTCTCTCCTTCATCGGCTTGGGCGTGCAGGAGCCGCTGACATCGCTTGGCCGTTTGATCTCAGATGGCGCCCGCCAAATGATCAACGCGCCATGGATGCTGATCGTACCAGCCGTGACCATGCTGATCACGCTGCTGGCGCTCAACTTTCTCGGTGACGGCCTTCGCGACGCGCTCGATCCGAAAGAAAGATAGTGTACACTATTGCGAGCGCCGAACGCGGATCGCCGGCCCACCGGCTTCAACCCGCATCAGATAGCTACCCATAGAGGCGCGTTCGATCGTCACCGTGCCGCCTTCGCGGACATTGCGCGCGACTTCGTCGTCGATCTGCACCCACACTTGACCGTTTGACATGCGGAAGGTGGAAGGAAGGTTGCGGCGGTGCGTGACGCCCGCAATGGTCATCTGGATGTCATCGACACGCTCGAATTGCGGGGTGTTCGGATTGCCGTTGGCGGTGTCGCCATTGCTGCCGAATAGACGCGAGAGACTGGGCAGCTGGAAGCCGAACGCTTCGCGATCTACTTCTTGAGCGTGCTCGCGATCCACAGCGACGAGGTTGCCTGAATCCTGCGCTGCCCGGAGATTGCCGACAGCTGCGTCGTAACAGGAGAGGCGCTGTGCTTCGTCCGTGATGCTGCGACAGGCGTACACGCGGTCAAGCGCGTCCGGTGTCGGTTGTTCCTGTGCCGCAACTGGCCCAGCAAAAGCGATAAAGGCCAAGCTGGCCAAGACGATGCGCATAAAGTCCCCTCCCGTCGGAAGCCGGATCATCCTAGACTTTGCGGGGAAACTTTGTCAGCCCGCGCAAGCAGGCTGACAGCGGAGATGAATATGGCGGCGTTTTGGACCGATCGGCGGCGGCTTTTGACCGGAGCAGGGGGGCTGACCGCGGCTGCAACCCTCGGCGCCTGCGCCAACGGTCAGATTGTCGGGTTCGACAAAGCAAAGCGCTCGCTCGACATCTGCAACCAAGGCGAACCGCTCTCCCTCGATCCGCACAAGGCGTCAGGGCAGTGGGAAAACAACATCATCGGCAACATGTTCATCGGTCTCACGACCGAAAACGCCAAGGCCGAGCCCATCCCGGGCATGGCCGAAAGTTGGGAGACCAGCGAAGACGGCCGCACCTGGACGTTCCATCTGCGCCGCGCTCAGTGGTCCGACGGCCAAGCTTGTGACGCGCATGACTTTGAGTTTGCCCTGAAGCGAATTCTCGATCCGGCCAACCTCGCCGAATACGCGGCAATTCTTTATCCGATAAAAAATGCCGAGGCCGTGAACGCGGGCAACATGGCGCCCGACACTGTCGGCGTCACCGCGCTCGATGATTTAACGCTCGAAATTCAGCTCGAACATCCGGCGCCTTATCTGCCGGAATTGCTCATGCACTACACCGCCTACCCGGTGCCGAAGCACATCATCGAAGCGCACGGCGATGAGTGGGTGCATCCTGAAAACATAGCGGTGAATGGCGCTTTCAAGCTGATCAAGTGGTGGTCCAACTACATCGTCCACTTGGAACGCAACCCGCAATTCTTCGACGCCGCGAATGTGGTGATGGAGAATTTGTACTTCTATCCGTCCAATGACGTGAACGCTGCGGCGCGGCGCGTGCTGAGCGGCGAAGCGGGCTGGTCGACGCGCTTTCCGTCAAATCAGGTTGAAGAACTGCGCCGCGATTTGCCTGGTTTCGTGCACGTTTCGCCTTATCTCACGTGCAATTATTTCTCGTTCAACACGACGCGCACGCCGTTCAACGACATTCGCGTCCGCCAAGCTTTGACGATGGCGTATGATCGTGACTGGGTTGCGGGAAACATCTATCGCACCGGCGAACGCCCCGCATATTCGTTCGTGCCACCCGGGATCGCGAACTATCCTACCACGGCTCGCTATCCGTGGGCGGATCAGCCGATCGAGCAACGCCGCGAAGAAGCGGAGCGCTTGCTGCGCGCGGCTGGCTACGGTCCCGACAATCCGCTGCGCTTTGAGTTTTCGCACCGCAACACCAGCGACAACCCGCGCGTGGCTGTGGTTGTGCAAAGCAATTGGCGCCAGATCGCGCCATGGGTCACGGTAGAACTGCGCGGCGTCGAAACCCAGGTGCACTATGCCAATCTGCGCGCCAAGAATTTCGATTGCGGCGACGGTGGTTGGATCGCCGATTACAACGACGCCAAGAACTATCTTTATCTTTTGGAGACGCGCACCGGGCCGCAGAATTATCCGGGCTACAACAACCCCGAATACGACCGCCTCGTGCACGAGAGTGATTTTGAAGCGGATGCAGCGCGCCGTGGTGTAATGATGGCGCAGGCCGAACAGTTGGCGCTCACCGAGGCGCCGATCTGCATGAGCGTGTTCATCAACTCGACGAACCTCGTCCACCCCGACCTCACCGGCTACGAAGACAATCTCAACGATTATCACCGCGCGAGATGGTTCGGGATCAGGAACGCTTAAACGTCCGCTGGCGTCCTCGGCGCCAATACCAGTGCGCCATGAACAGGATCGTGCCGGTCAGGAGTTCTTTGACGCTTCATGAAGACCCGTTGTGCGGCTTACCCCCGCGGGTTACGATCTCCATCCTCAGGCGGAGGTCGTCATGTTTGGCGGGTTGCGAAGCAAACTCAGCTCTGCGGATAAGGACGTTCAGATCAATGCTGTTCGCGCAGTCGGCAATCGCGGCGAGGTGTCGCTGACGCCTGAGATTATCGCGCTGCTCGATTCATCGGCGCGGGACGCCGCGATCAGCACGCTCGGCGCGCTGAAAGATGTAAGAGGCGTCGCGCCGTTAGTGGCTCTGTTTCGGCGTCAGGGCATTACTAGTCTGGAGCGCGAGTGGATTGGTTACGCGTTGGTGGGGATAGGGCACACCGAGGTCGTAACAACTTTGCTGGCTGACGCGGTAAGCGATCCCCAGACCGACGTGCGTCTAAGGGCGCTTGGCGTGTTGCAACAAGTGGGCACGTCAACGTGCACGCCGGCTCTGGTGAAAGCCGCTGCGGACGCCGACAAGAAAGTTAGGGAGTTCGCGTTCTACGCGTTGTGCCAGGTCGGCGATGCGAGAGCCGTGCCGGTGTTGAAACGAGCGATAATAGAAAACTGGCCGGGTGCGATGGGCAACGCGCCAAAAGCGCTGGAGCGGCTTGGCGCGAAGGATGCAACGGCAGAGCTCACAAAGATATTGAAGGATGGTGTCCATCGCGATAGCGGCAATGCGGCGGAGGCACTGCGTGCGTTGGGTTGGACTCCGCCCGATGATGAATGGCGTGCGCGCTACCTCGTTGCTCTGCAGGATTGGTCCGGCCTGAGGGCAATGGGCGCCGCCGCGGCCGGCGTGGTCATCGACACCTGTTTGCTCAATCACTACTACGGCAAAGCCCTTGCGCGCTCGCTCAACGATGAAGCTGTCGCGTTGCTCAGCGCGATCAAATGGACGCCGTCGAATGGCAAGGAACGGGCGCTGCTCCGCATTGCGCGAGGCGACACAGATGGCGCGGCGCGCGAGGGTCGCGACGCCTTACCGGCCCTCATGCAAGCCTGGGCCGGCGGCTCCGAATACGCGTACTTGAACGGCGTGATGCGCGCCATGGAAGCCGTGTTGTCAGCTCATGTTCAATCGGTCGATGCGTCCACGCTGAAAGCGCTCGCTGCGTTGCGTCAGCGCAGTGGCGCCTTTACCCTCCAAAACGACTACGGTCGTGAAGACACTCACTACGGTGACATCGAAAGCAAGCGCATAAATGACTTGGCAAGCGCTGAACTCCCGCGCCGCCGGGCGCCTTAAAACGCCCCGCCTGCTTCTTCCGCGCCAATCGCTTTGATCGCGAACGCGTAGTCGTGCGCCAACTCGCGCAGATATTCAAAGCGTCCAGCGCTGCCGGCGTGGCCTGCGCCCATGTTCATCTTCAACAGGATCGGATTGCCGCTCGTCGTGTGCGGGCGAAGCTTCGCGACCCACTTCGCTGGCTCCCAGTAGGTGACGCGCGGATCGGTGAGGCCGCCGGTTGAGAGCACGGCGGGATAGGCTTTGCGCTCGACGTTCGTGTAGGGGCAGTAGGACGCCATGTAGTCATAGGCTGCTGGGTCTTCGAGCGGATTGCCCCATTCGGGCCATTCCGGCGGCGTCAGCGGCAGAGATGTATCGCTCATCGTGTTGATGACATCGATGAATGGCACGCCGCCGATTACGCCAGCCCACAGATCGGGCCGCATGTTGTTGATTGCGCCCATGAGCAAACCGCCGGCCGAACGGCCTTCGCAAACGATGTTGCCCGGGCGGCCATAACCCGCGCCGATCAGTTCTTCTGCGACGGTGACGAAGTCCGAGAACGTGTTGCGTTTTTTAAAGCGGCGGCCATCCTGAAACCAGCCGAACCCCATCTCTGAACCGCCACGCACGTGCGCCATCGCATAAATCCAGCCGCGATCAACAAGGCTAAAGCGGCGGATCGAGAAATCCGCATCCAGCGAAATCCCATACGAACCGTAGCCGTAGAGATAGAGCGGGGCGGTGCCGTTGAGCGGCGTGCCGCGCTTGTAGAGCACAGTGATTGGGATGCGCTTGCCGTCGCTCGCCGTCGCGAAGAAGCGGCCGGTGAGGTAGTCGTCCGGATTGTGACCCGACGGAATTTCCTGGGTCTTGCGCAGCTCCTGCGTGCGCGCGCCCATGTCGTAGTCGAACCATTTCAGTGGCGTCGTTGGCGACTCATAGATGTAGCGGAGCGTTGCGGTGTCGTACTCGTAACCGCCGGCCATTTCGATATTGTAGGCCTGCTCCATCAGTGAGATTTCGTGTTCGGCGCCGCCGCGATGGCGGATCACGATTTGTGGCAGCGCGTTCGAGCGGACGGCGCGCACGAGGTAATCCTTCGTCGCGTGCAGGCCCAAAATGTATCGGCCTTCCTGATGCGGCAGGAACTCGCGCCAATTGGCGCGCGACGTGCGGCCGGGGTCTGCGGTCATAATCTTGAAGTCGACCGCGCCGTCGGCGTTGGTGACGATGTACCAGCGTCCGTCCCAATGTGTCGGCGAGTAAAGCATGTCCGGTTCGCGGACGCTGAAGAGTGCGGGTGCGGCCGCCGGATTGGTCGCGGGGATCGTATAATATTCCGATTGGCTGCCGTTTCCGGTGCTGATCAGAATGTACGCGCTGCTTTCGGTTGGGCCGACGCTGAGGAAGAAGCCATCGTCTGGTTCGTCATACACGAGAGTATCTTCACCACCGCGTGCTGCACGCCGGTAGATTTTCGCCGGGCGGCCATTGTTGTCGCGGAAGGTCCAGAAGATCAGGTGTGAATCGGGCGACCAGCAGAAGTCGCCGGTACAATCGCCGATGTGAGACGCTAGCGTTTGGCCGGTCGCCAGATCCTTCACATAGACGGTATAGATTTCCGAGCCTTGCTCGTCGACGGCGTAGGCGTAGAGCGCGTGATCCGGCGAGTGTTGCGCGGCGACGACTTTGTAAAATGTCTTGCCGCGCGCTTGCTCTTCGACATTGATCAGGATTTGCTCCGGGCCATCGGCGCCACGCGGCGCGCGCGCATGGATCGGGTGCTGCGCGCCCGTCTCAAAGCGGCGATAATATTCCCAAGGGCCATCTGGCGCGGGCACTGTGGAATCGTCTTCCTTCGTGCGGCCGCGCATCTCTTGATAGATGCGCTCCTGTAGTGCGACGGTCGGCGCCATCATCTGCTCGCGATAGGCGTTCTCTTCATCGAGATAAGCGCGAATGTCCGGCTTCAGCAGCGACGGATCGCGCATCACGTCTTGCCAATTGTCGTCCTTCAGCCATGCGTAATTATCGACGCGCGTGCGGCCCAATTGCTCGAACGTCTTTGGCTCGACGCGGGCGACGGGCGGCGCGAGCAGCGGGGTAGTTTCAGGCATAGGGGCATCCGTGGAGGCGCAAGCTGGAAGAAGGGCGGTGACAGGCAGAGCGGCGCTCGCCTGCAAGAGTTCACGACGGTTCATAGCGGCCTTGTTCGTTGAAGGTGGCTTTGTGGTCAATCTGCTTAGGATAGCCGCAGCAATATCGCTGTTGCGTCGTCGCTTTGCTTGAAGCGCGGGAAGCGTGTGGCGGAGGCGTCGGCGATCTCAATCGACCGAAGTTCGCGCCCGAGCTCCTGCAGTCCAGCGCCGATGGCGGCCTTCACCAGCGTGGCCGGCTCATAGACTTTGTAGCGGTCGCAGAGTGCGGCGAACCCGTCTGTCATCAGCAGCAAATGGGCCGGGCGCTTCAGGTTGATTGTCCATGTCCGCGCATGGTCCGCGCACGCCGGCTGCAGGCCGAAGGTCCAGTGCTTGCCGCCTTCATTGTTTGTGGCGGCGCGGTTGCGGCGCAGCGTTTCGATCGCTGCGGCGCGTTTCAGCAGCGGCTTGTCCGCGTTCGATTGCGATGCGGCAAGTTTTACTTCCGCGTCGAGCCCGCCGTCGTAGCCACCCAGCGTTTGCACGCCATTCGAATCCAGAGCGAAGACGCGGCAATCTCCAAGGTCTATGCCTTCAATCGCGCCGCCCTCGTTTTCAGTGAGCATCAGCATCGAGGCGATCGGAAATTGCCAACGTTCGATGCTTGCGCCGCGCGTCAGGTACGAGAACGCGCTGGCCGCCGATTCACTCGCCGCACGGATCGCTTCGCGTAGATCGCCATAGGTCCAGGCATTGAGGCTTGTGTTCGCAGCTTGCGCGATCCAGCTCGCGTCCGAGGCGGCGCCCGTCAGCGGAGTTGGCCCGAGGTCAGTCGCGCCGTCGATTACCCAGGCGGATTTCTGCTGGAAACCGAGCGTGTCGTCATTCTGCTTGGCGCGATCGCCGGCGAGCGAGATTGCTTCAACGAAGGTGAGCATCAGCCGGGAAAGATCAGCGAGACGACTTCAGCTACGCACGCCGGACGCTCTTGGCCATCGATCTCGATGGTGAATTCGTTGGTCACTTGCAGGCCGCCGCCGCGGGGTTCGCATGAGAGCATCTTGGATCGCATCCTCAAGCGCGAACCTACGGGCACGGTGTTGGTGAAGCGTACTTTATTGGACCCGTAATTGATCCCGCGCGACACGCCCGAGTACGAAGCAATATTCTTGGCCAGGAACGGGATGAGCGAGAGCACGAGGTAGCCGTGCGCAATCGGCGCGCCCAGTTCCTTGGTCGCCCGCTCGACGTCCACATGGATCCATTGGTGATCGCCCGTCGCGTCCGCGAAACGATTGACCCGGTCCTGGGTGATCTCCAGCCAGTCGGACACGCCGATTTCTTGCCCAACCAGGCTCTGAATCTCGGACAGCGGAATTTCGCGCATGGGAGGTCTCCTGGCTTTGGGAGTAAGCCCGGCCCCGCTTCTTGTCGAGTTGCCGTCACGTTCCACCGGTGGACGGCAGCCTTGCGGGCATGCGCTAGGAGAGCCAATTGCCCCCCAAACCGACACAGGTTATCGCACCCCCATGTCACTAGACCCGCTCGCGCCAGGCACCCTCGCGCTCGCCGAAGAATTCGGCCTCTCTCGCGACGAATACGACCTCGTCCTGACAAAGCTCGGCCGCACCCCCAACACCACCGAACTCGGCATCTTCTCGGTGATGTGGAGCGAGCACTGCTCCTACAAATCCACCCGCGTCCACCTAGCCAAGTTTCCGACCAAGGCGCCGCACGTGATCTACGGGCCGGGCGAGAACGCCGGCGCCATCGATATCGGCGAGGGGCTCGCCGCCATCTTCAAGATGGAAAGCCACAACCACCCGAGCTTCATCGAGCCGTTCCAAGGCGCCGCGACCGGCGTCGGCGGAATCCTGCGCGACGTCTTCACCATGGGCGCGCGCCCCGTCGCGATCATGAACGCGCTCCGCTTCGGCGAACCCGGTCACCCGAAGACGCGCAAGTTGGTCGACGGCGTCGTCAGCGGCATCAGCTTCTACGGCAACTGCGTCGGCGTGCCGACCGTCGGCGGCGAGACCAATTTCGACGCGCGCTACAACGGCAACATCTTGGTCAACGTCTTCTGCCTCGGCATAGCCGACAAAACCAAAATCTTCACCAGCGCCGCCAAAGGCGCCAACAATCCCGTCGTGTACGTCGGCGCCAAAACCGGCCGCGACGGCATTCACGGCGCGACGATGGCCAGTGCCGAGTTCATCGAGGGCGAAGACGGCCTGCGCCCCACTGTACAAGTCGGCGACCCCTTCCTCGAGAAGCTCCTGATCGAAGCTTGCCTCGAACTTATGGCGACCGATGCCATCATCGGCATTCAGGACATGGGCGCGGCAGGCCTCACCTCGTCATCCGTCGAGATGGCGTCGAAAGGCGAAGCGGGTATCGAGCTTGATCTCGATCAGGTGCCAGCGCGCGAAGAGGGTATGACGCCCTACGAATTCATGCTCTCCGAAAGCCAAGAGCGCATGCTGATGACACTGAAGCCCGGCCGTGAAGCCGAGGCGAAAGCTATCTTTGAAAAGTGGGGCCTCGACGCCGCCGTCATCGGCTACACGACCGACACCGGCAATCTCACGCTGAAATGGCATGGCCAGATCGTGTGCGATATTCCGCTCGGGCCACTCGCGGATGAAGCGCCGAAGTACGAGCGGCCCTACGTGCAGCCGCTGAAGGCCATCCCGCTGACGGACAGCGAACAAAAGCGTCTTACGAGCGAATATCCAGGCTTCGCCAAGTCGCTGACGACCTTGCTCGCGCAACCCGATCAAGCGTCGAAGCGCTGGATTTGGGAGCAATACGATCGCCACGTCATGGGCGACACGCTTGCCGATAGCGGCAGCGACGCTGCCATCGTGCGCCTCTACGGCTCACAACGCGCGCTCGCGATGACGTGCGACGTCACCCCGCGCTACGTCGAGGCCGACGCCTACGAAGGCGGCAAGCAAGCGGTCGCCGAAGCCTGGCGCAATCTCACCGTCACCGGCGCGCGCCCCCTCGCGGTCACCGACAACCTGAACTTCGGCAACCCGCAACGCCCCGAAGTGATGGGCCAGATTGTCTATGCCATCGAAGGCCTGGCGGAAGCGTGCCGCGCACTCGACTTCCCAGTGATCAGCGGCAACGTCAGCCTCTACAACGAGACCAACGGCCAAGCGATCCTGCCTACACCCGCCATCGGCGGCGTCGGCATCATCGACAACATGGAGCGCCGGGCGACCGCTGATGCGCTGCAGCAAGGCGATACGCTTGTTCTCATCGGCGACACGACCGGCCATCTCGGGCAAAGCGTATACGCGCGCGATCTCTTCAAGCTGGGCGGCGCAGCGCCGAAGGTCGATCTCGCGCTCGAAAAAAAGAACGGAGATTTCGTCCGCGCGCTCGTCGCTGACGGCAGCGTCTGCGCTGCGCACGATCTTAGCGACGGCGGCCTGGGCATCGCCGCCGCCGAAATGGCGCTTGGCTCCGATGTCGGCGTTACACTTGGCTACCAAGGCGATCTCACCGATGCCGCCTTCCTCTATGCCGAAGACCAAGCTCGCTACCTGATCGCTATCCCCGCCAATAAAGCCGACGATCTCGACAAGCGCGCCCGCGCCGCGGGCGTAAGCTACCTCGTCATTGGTGAGGCAGGTGGCCGCGAGATCAACTTCTTGGGCGCCAGCGGCAACCGCGAGCGCGTAAGTCTCGATGACCTCCGCAAGGCTCACGAAAGCTGGCTGCCCGCCTATATGAAGGTTGCGCACTAAGCGCCCCGGAGGGCCAATGCCCAAACACGACTACGATCTCATCGTCATCGGGGCCGGTTCCGGCGGCGTACGCGCGGCGCGGTTGGCGGCGAAGACCGGCGCGAAAGTCGCCATCGTCGAACAAGTCCAGGTCGGCGGCACGTGTGTGCTGCGCGGCTGTGTGCCGAAGAAGCTCCTCGTCTACGCTTCCGAATATTCGCAAGCTTTCAAGGACGCCAAGGGTTTCGGCTGGACGGTCGATTGGGCGCGCTTCGATTGGCCAACGCTCCGCGACGCCGTGCAAGCCGAAGTGAACCGGCTCTCCGGCCTCTACCTCGAAAACCTCACCGCCGCCGGCGTTGAACTCTTCGAAGATCGCGCCGTCCTCACCGATCCTCACGCCGTGCGTCTCACGCGAGAAGGCCGCTACCTCGGCGCCGATCGCATTCTGATCGCGACAGGTGGCCATACCTACCGCCCTGAGGAAATACCGGGTCAGGAATTCGGCATCACGTCGACCGATGCGTTCACGCTCGACGACCTCCCGGCGCGCATCGTCATCGCCGGCGGCGGCTACATTGCGCTTGAGTTTGCTACTATTTTCTCAGGCCTGGGCGTTGAGACTATCGTTGTCTATCGCGGCGAGCGCGTGCTGCGCGGTTTCGATCATGACATCAGGGCGCACGTGCAGGCCGATTTGCAGCGCACGGGCGTTAATATCATTTGCGGCTCTACGATAAAGGACCTCGCGCCGCTCCCGGACAACCGCAAGCTCGTCACACTTTCGAACTCGATGCGCATCGAGGCCGACGAAGTGTTGTGGGCGATTGGCCGTGTCCCGAACACTTCTGGTTTGGGCCTGGAAGCGGCAGGTGTGCGCCTCACCGAGCGCGGTGCGATCGCGGTCGATGAATACTCACGCACGAGTGTGCCGCACATTTCCGCTGTCGGCGACGTGACCGACCGTGTAAACCTCACACCCGTAGCGATCCGCGAGGCGATGGCTTATGTGGCGACCGAGTTTCAAAACCAGCCGACCGCGTTCGATCATGCCGACATCGCCAGCGCCGTGTTTTCGCGGCCGCCGGTGGGCTCAATCGGTCTGACTGAAGAACGGGCACGCGAGTTGGGGCACAAGCTCAAAGTGTTCCGCTCATCGTTCCGGCCGATGAAGCACATCCTCGCCGGCAACGAAGCGCGGACGTTGATGAAGATGATCGTCGACGTGAAAACCGATCAGGTTCTAGGCATCCATATCGCCGGGCCGGAATCGCCTGAGATCATTCAAGTCGCGGCCGTCGCGGTGAAGGCAAAGCTTACCAAGGCGCAGTGGGACGCAACCTGCGCCGTCCATCCCACCGCCGCCGAAGAACTTGTCCTGATGGGCGAGGCCGTTAGTCACGACAACGAGGCGCCCGCTTAAATAGCGGACGCCTCGCGTCGCATCAGTGAACTCTGCGCTTAGTGCTGCCGCGTCGGGCCGCCTTCGAGCCGATCACCACGGTCGCGGCCGTTACGATCGTCAGAGCGATCATCAGACCGGCCGTTACGGCCATCGCGATAATTGCGGTCATCTTCGTTGTTCCAGTTGCGCTCGTCCCGGTCGTAGCGGCCAAAGCGGCCGTAGCTGCGGTCGAAGTCACGTGCTTCGCGCAACGCATAGGCGCGGTGCGTCAGGTGCGGCGCGAAGATGCGGTCAATGGGCCGGCGGTGACGGTTGTCGAATACGAACGCGACGCAGCCTTGGCGATTGCAGCGATCCGTATAAGCGTAGGTCAGACCGGGTTCGAAATTGAATGGGCGATCCTGCAGGCGGTAGAACAGGCGGTCGCTACGATTAAAGCTCATCACGCGTCCGTCCTTGCGGATGGTGATTTCTTGGCGGCCGCGCCGATCGCGATCAAAATCGCGATCGCGGTCGCCGCGGCGGAAATCCTGGGCCGAGGCGGCGCCTGCGGTCGCGAGGGTTAAAGCGGCAAGCGCCGCAGCAAAAACCTTCGTCTTCATGGTACTTTGCGCTCCCTGGACGATTCCGTCGTCCGTGTGTCGTTGGCGTCCTCAAGACACACATTGGCGCCGCGATGCTGAATCCTGACTGAGGTTCACGTGCGGATTGCAGTGGGGATAAGTGCGCTGGCGGCTTGACCCTCATTCATCAAAAACTAACCCTCCGCGCCGACCGTTCGGGGTTCAAAAAATGGAAGATAAGAAGGGGGCCAGAATGCCCGCGCGAATTATTTCGGTGATCAACATGAAGGGCGGCGTCGGCAAGTCGACGACGACCGTTTCGCTTGCCGAAACGCTGGCGCACCATCAGCGCCGCCGCGTGCTCGTCATCGATCTCGATCCGCAGACCAACGCGTCGATCATGGTCGCTGGTCCTGAGAAGTGGAACGCCATGCGCGAAGCTGAGCGCACGCTTGATTTCTATTTCGAGAGTTACATCGTTCAGCAGAAGCCGAAGCCGTTCAAACAGCTGATCGAGAAGAACGTCAGCGACCTGAAGGGCAAGCCCGATGTCGCGCTCTGCGCCTCGGCCCCTGAATTCCGCATCGTCGAACGCGACATGATCGAAAGCTTCGTCAAGCGCGGCTTTCAGATCGACATGATCCAAAAATGGATTCTCGAGCGCTTCGCCAACGGCCTGAAGACTGTCCTGAACGACTACGACTACATCCTGATCGATTGCCCGCCGGGCATCTCGCTCTTCGCCGAAGCTGCTCTTATCGCAGCTGACACGATCCTCGTCCCGTCGATCCCGGACTACGTTTCACGGCTCGGTCTCATCACCTTCCGCAAACGGGCGCTGCGCCTCATCAACGAGCGCCGTGGCGGACCATCTCAACTCATGGTGCTCGCCACCAAGTACGAGGATAGTTTCTCGCTGCATCGTTCTGAAGCGCAATTGCTGAAAGACAATCTCGGCGAAGCCATGTTCGATGTGCGCATCCCCCAGAATGTCGATATCGCCAAGGCGGCGGAATGGTCCGACACGCCGCGAACGTTCGATCAGAAATACGGCTCCATGGCCAATACGATCAAAAAGCTCGGCGAAGAATTCCAGAACAAGGTGGAGCTCGCGCCTAGTCTATGAGTCTCAACAAAACGCTCGACCGCCTTTTCGATGAAATTCGCCGCGAGGCGAAGCGCAATCCCGACTTCGCTGATCGTCTGGATGCGGTGCTGCAGCATCACGATAGCCGTCGCGAGGTTTCCGACGAAGTGCTGGAAGGCGTGCTGCAATCTTCCCCTGCGCTCGAGGGAAGTGCTGAGCGCAGCGAAGCAGAGGGAGACGTCGCGCCCGCGAAAGCAAAGAAGCGCATCGCCTCTCTCAGTCAGTCCGCTGCGCGTCCTGACATCTCCCCCGCAAGCGGGAAAGCATTGGAAGCGCCGACGCTCAATCCTGCAGGACTGTTCAGAAAGGAAGGCGAAGAGGGCCTGCGTGCAGCGCTCGCCGATCACGACCTAAGCGCGCTTCGCGCCCTCGTCGCCGAGCACAACCTCGACCCCAGCGGCGTCACGCCGTCGCTCACCAGCGAAGAGCTCGCCACCCACATCATCGATCAAGCCAAACGCCGCGCCGCGCGCGACGAGAAGATGTTCGACTACTGATTTCGCGTCATGACGTGCGGGCTACCTAGCCCCCCGCGGAAATCGCGCCTAAGCTTACCGTCAGGCAATAATTGCGGTGGGTGCGGCCATGGCCCGAGAGGCAGTCTTCCTAAGCTATAGGCGAGGCGACACTGCGGACGTATGTGGGCGCATGTACGACTCGCTCGCCCGAACCTTTGGCAAAGGGCGACTGTTCAAGGACGTCAATAATCTCCGCCCCGGGGCCGATTTCGGCGAGGCGATCACTAGCATTCTGCCGAAGTGCCAAGCAACTTTGGTGTTGATCGGGCCCCAATGGCTCAGCGCCGCAGATGATGATGGCCATCGTCGGCTGGATGATCCCAACGATTGGGTGCGCGTCGAGGTCGAGACGGCGCTAAACGCAAACGGTCTTCATGTGGTGCCTGTACTCGTCAACGGGGCAACGATGCCACGTCCGGAAGAATTGCCAGCGAGCTTGCATGGTCTGCTGCGGCGGCACGCTGCCGTGATCAGGCGCGACCCCGACTTTCACGATGATGTGCTTCGCCTAACGAGTGCGTTGCGCGCGAGCGTCAAGAGCGGGGTTCTCAATCTCGCCGGACTCGGCGGCGACCTCAAGCAGGCAGCTGTCGATCTGGCAAATTCGCCTCAGGCCGGCAAAGCTGTGAGAGCGGCCCGGTCGGGATTGTTCTCGCTTGGCAAGGTTGCAGCCATCGCCGGTGTGCTCGGCGCGTTGATGCTGCTTTTGTTGGTCTGTGTCGCCGGATTCGCGATCTGGAATTTTTGGCCGCAAGAGTGGACAGACGCCATCAAGAGCGTGCTGCAGATCGATTGATCGGGGTGTACTAGTTGTCGTTTCTGAGCACGTTGTTCAGCGTTTGATGCTGAGGGCGTAGGCTGGTGATTGTCCGCCTAAGCTAGCATGAGGGCGCTGGTGATTATAGCGGTGCACGAAGGGCGCGAGCGCCGCGTTTCGCCGGCCTGA
>JANNFK010000011.1:0-77699 GCA_031379735.1 Caulobacteraceae bacterium
CTTGCGTCAGGCCTATGACCATGCGCTCGCGATTGTGCGCGATGACGCGCGTGCGCGTGGTCGCTCGGAGGTGCAGGCGATCGCGGTTGGCGGGGGGGCGTCGACGCCATTCATTCAGGACCTGATCCGGCGGAAGATGGAATCGTCGCGGCCGCGCGTCATCCCCCGTCCGGCGACGCCCGATTGGGCGCATGCGCGTGAGTTCAGGGGCAATCTGGCGCCAGTGTTTCCGCAACTTGCCATCGCCATCGGCGGCGCGCTTGCGCCGGACAGCATGCTTGCGGCGCGGAGCGGGATCAGTCCCCCCGCAAACGACCGAAGCGGTATTCCGGTGGAACGCGATTGACATAGACAGCCGTCTCGGCGCGCGGCTTGCGCTGTAGCGCACTCATCGCCCGCCGCACTGCGGATATCGGCGTGCGGTCCCACGCCGTCACCAGCACGCTCTTGTCAGCCATGCTCGCGATGGCCGCGCCATCCGCGCCTACGAGGACGGGCGGGCAATCCAGCACGATAAGATCGTAGTGCTGACGCAGCCGCAGGATCAGCTCCTTGAAGCCCTGCGCTGATACGTTGCGCCAAGCACTGCGATGCCGCGAAGCGGGAATGAAGTGGAGACCAGTCTCGTCTTCCTCACCGACGAAGCTTTGCCATTGGTTTGGTGCTTCGCAGGCGCTCGCCAGGCCCTCGTCCGGGTCGAAGCCCAGGCTGCGGGTGAGGGAACGGCGGCGCAGGTCGCAATCGATGACCACGACGCTTCGGCCCTGTTGCGAGGCGGCGATTGCAGTGCACAGAGCGACGGTGCTGGCGCCCTCGTTTGCAACCGACGAGGCGAAGGCGACGACGCCTTCAGTCGCGATCGCGCTCTGCAGGTCGCGAAAAGCGGTCGCGAAGGCGGAGGAGGGCTGGAATGCGAGGCAGGCAAGCGGCGAACGCTTGTCCGGGGGCAATTGGCGGAGCGCTCGCGGCGTCAGTTCAGGGGCGGCGCCAAGAATGGCGTAACCGCGGTTCTTCCCGAAGCTCGAAAGCGATGTGACGGTGTTGCGGCCGAGTTCACGGACGAAGGCGAAGATGAATCCTGCTGCCAAGCCCAGCGGGCCCCAGAACAATAATGCCGTGCTGACAGGTACTTGGCCGCTCATGTCATAGGCGACGCCGCCGCCGACAACGGCGAGCGTCACAAGTACGAACAAAGCCCATTGGCGGCGAACACCGCGACGCAAGCGTCCGAGCGCAAGCGACTTCGACGGCGGCGTGCGCGAGCGCATTGTCGCAGCACGCGTGCCCGGTTCTTCATACCGGGGACGGTCGCCTGTCAGCGGTGACGTCAAAACAACTCCTTGCGGGCCTCCGCGAACGCAGCGCGGCCAAACCCGTCCCATCAGCGATCCCAGCTATAGCTAAGACTCAGGCGAATTCGAGGGCAATAGTTAGTCGCAGCGGCGAAGTTATCCACACCGTGGCCTACCCCGCGCATGCTTTTCCCGCGCGGCGGGCGAACCATGGCGCATCAACAAAAACGGGGAAAATAACAATCTGCGCGCGGAGAGACGTTGCAGTTTCTCGCGGGAGGCTCTTAATCCCGTGAGCGACTAGTCAGGAAAAGCCATGCTCATCCAGTTGCCCAGCGGGTCGCCTGACCAGCCGGGTCCGCAGAACGCGGAAGACACGACGACAACGTTTGAAGCGGGGCTTCGCCGCGATCTCCAGAGTTCTCCGATCGTGTCTTACGACAGCATGCTTGGCGGCTGGCCGAAGCGCGCGGTCGAACTCACGCTCACGATTTTTACAGCGCCGCTCTGGGCGCCGGCGATGTTGCTGGCGGCCGGGTTCGTAAAATTGCGCAATCGCGCCCCGGCCTTCGTGGTGCAGGAGCGCATCGGTTACGGCGGCGATGCGTTCAAATGCTACTTGCTTCAAGTTGCACGTCCTGCGCGCGAGAATGAGGCCGAACAAGCGCCGGTGGCGAACGACATCAGCGTTCGTGCGGCGCGTCTTGGTAAGTGGCGCCGCGCCTTCGAGCGCCTGCCACAATTGATCAACGTGATCCGTGGGGAGATGGCTTTGATTGGCCCCGCGCCGCTGACGCGAGAACAGCTGGAGCCGATGCGGTCGGCGCGTCGCTATTATCTCAGCGCGCGCCCCGGCGTGATCGATACGAACACGATCATCGGCGGCAGCGACGATCCGAGCCAGTATAAAATCTATGCGATGTCGTGGGCGATCACGACCGACGCGCTGATCTTTTGGGATGCGGTGCGCTCACTGTTTGATCGCAGCGCAGATCTCTGGAAGCCGAGCTTCGCACGTGCGCGCCCGGGCCAGAGCACCAGCGGAATCGTCGTTCGCCGGCGCCCGACGCAGTAATTACGAGACGCTGTAGTAGGACTTCGACTCGTTGAAGTAGAGCGAGTCCGTATACGACTGCCAACGCGGCAGGACGTAGTTCAGCGCGATACCAAGAATGTTGCCACCTGCGGCTTCTGTCTGCGCGACGGCGGCGCGCATTGCGCCGATGTGCGTGCGGCCGGCGCGTGCGACAAGCACTGTGGTGTCGGCCCGGCCAACCACGATGCGGGTTTCCGCGACCGCCAGAATCGGCGCGCAATCCAAGATCACCAGGTCATAGTGAGCCCGCAACTCTTCGATCAGCGTACCCATGGCGTCGGAACCAAACACGTCGCGCGGCGTGAAGCCGGAGGCCGCAATCGGCAACACGTGTGCGTCCGAGTTCGGATCGCGCACGATCGCCGAGCGCCATGGCGCTTCGCCAGCGAGCACTTGCAGGATGCCGACATCGGTTTCGATATCGATGACATCGTTGATCGATTGCTTACGCAAATCGCAGTCGACCACGCAAACCTTCTGTCCCGACATCGCCGCGACGCGCGCCAAGCACATCGAGATTGTGGTCTTGCCTTCATCGGGCAGCGCAGAAGTGATGGCGACAACCTTTGAAGACATATCAAGCTTCGAATAGACGATCACAGTGCGCAGCACGCGCAGCGATTCCGTAAACGCCGACATCGGGCGGCCGACGAGATAGCCAGATGGGTGGCGCTCAGCCGGCGGCATTTGGCGCATCATGCGCTTCGAAATCGTCGGGATCGAAGAGATCGCCGGTACGCCGACTTTGGCTTCGAGGTCGTCAGCGTTCTTTACGGATTGGTCGAACAGCTCAGCAATCAAGCCCGCGCCAATGCCGAACACGAGGCCGGCCGCCAACATCATCAGCAGCGCAAATCGCAATTCTGGCGAGGAGGGTTGGCCAGGCAGCGCCGCAGCCGAGAGCAGGCGCGTCGTCGGCGCGCTCAGTTGCGATTGGTCTGCCGAGTTCTGGTAGCGCTCAAGGAAGGATTCATAGAGCGCGCGGGATTCGCGCGCTTGCTGTTCAAGATCCTGCACGCGAGCCGTTGACGCTGCCGTGTTGTTGGCGCCCTGCGCAGGGGCCGGCGTGCTGGCGCGGCGGGCCTGTTGCAGCGATTGAACGCGCGAACGGGCGCGGGAAACGTCGCCTTCCATATTGGTCTGAAGGCGTTGCACTTCGCGCTGAACTTGCGCATCGAGGTCGCGGCGCTCTTGCTGGACCGCCTGCACAGCAGGGTGCGTCGGCAAGTAGCGATTTTCCAGATCTTGCTGGCGGCGGTCGATGTCGGTTTCGCGCTCGCGCAGGGAATTGATCGTTGCTGAGTTGGCGGCGTTGGCGACGGCTTCGATCGAAGCCCCTGAGGAGCGCAGGTCGGTAAATTGGCGCAGGCGCGCCTCGCGCTCGGCGAGTTCGCCCTGTGCCGCGGCCAGTTGGCCGGCTATGTTGTCGCCCTGCGACTCGATCGTTACCGGATCGTCGGGCGAACCGATGCCCGCTTCGAGCCGATAGCTGTTCAGAGCGTCTTCCTTTGTCTGCACGTCTTCGCGTAGTTCGGCCAAGCGGCGTGAGAGCCAGGAGTTCTCGCTCATGGCGCCGCTAGCGCTCATGTTGAGTTGGCTGGCGAGGTAAACGTCGGCGTAAGTATTGGCCAGCAGCTGGGCGCGCTGTCCGGTAGACGACCGCGTTTGAATTTCGATGATGCCGGTTTCGGGGCGCCCTTCGACCGTGATAGCGCGCGCCAAATCCTCGGTGAGGCCCGGTGTTTCTTGAGCGCCGTTCTGCATACCCAGCGCCGCCGCGAGTTCGTTCATCAGCGCCGGCGAGCGGAGCAGGGCGACTTCGGCGTCGAGCGGTGAAACCTGCTGGGTGTTCGTTGCGGCCTGCTGGTTGAGCATCAGCATCGCTGTGGCCGTGTAGATTCGTGGTTGCAGCATGATGATTGCGAACGTCAGCACTGCCGCAACGGCAGCACCGATCGTGATGAGCCACATGCGGCGGCGAAATATGTTTTTCGCCGCCGTCAGGCCGAGCATGTCGGCGAGACCACGCGGCGCGTCTCTGCGCGTCGGGTCTATGGCCGGCTCTTTATTGACCACGTTCATATGGTTCACGCGCAGCCCACTTCTTGGTGCTCGAGTTTGCAGCGGAAGACGGCATTAAGCTTAGCATCGCTGTAAAGCTAATGTCGTCATCAGCTCAGGACATGCATGCTTTGCGCCGCAAGAACGTGTTGAAAAGAGCGCGTGCGGGTTAACCGCGTACAGTTTTAGAACAGGCGCTCGCCAATGCGCACCGTGTCGCCCGGAAGGACCGGCGTCGCGACGGTGAGCGGATAAGAGCGCTCGACACCTTCATTCGCGTGACGGATGAAAACGCGCGACTGGTTCGCGCGATAGGTGAATCCACCGGCCGTCGCCACAGCGTTCGGAACGGTGAGGCTGGCTGAGTAGGGATAGGTGCCGGGACGCTGAACCTCACCCAGGATAAAGAACGGCCGATAATTGGTGACTTCCACGGACACGCTGGGATTGCGCACGTAGGTCGCCAATGCCGTCTGCAGCGCTGTGGTGAATTCCGGCACCGTAAGGCCACCCGCGCGGATCGTGCCGACCAGCGGATAGGCGATCATGCCCTGCGACCCGACAGTGAAGGGCCCCGTAAGGTCCGGCTCGTTGAACACGGTGATGCGGATCTGGTCACCGGCGCCGAGCTTGTATTCAACCGGCTCGATCATCTCTTCGGTTGCAGGCGCCATAGTGGAGCAGGCGGCAAGCGCGCCGGCGCCGGCCGTCAAAGCAACGCTGCGCAGGAAGGCCCGCCGAGTGTGCCAGATTGGCGATGTCATGAAATTCTGTCCTCGCCGCGTTCCTACGCTATCGCCATTTGGAAGCAAGGCCGGGGCCAGCGCTGACCGCCAATCCGCGACAATTTTCCCGCGCACAACAAGATGAGCAAGGTGACGAATTACACGAACTTGGAGCGCGCCGTTAGGGTTGTTTGCGCCTAAAAAGCGGGAAACGGGAACTTGGTTGCGAGGTCTTTGTTACGGGTGCTGAGATTACCGCGTGAGCATGCTGCGGCTCTTCCAAAGGTCGAAATCGCCCGTCGCGAGATTTCTCGATGGACGGGTAGGCTACGCCGTTGGCGACGTTCACGGCCGCTCCGACCTGTTGGCTGATATGATCGCGCTGCTCGAAGCGCGCTCCCTGAATGACACGCGTTTGGCGGGGCCGCCCATCGTCATTTTTCTGGGCGACTACATCGACCGCGGCCACGACAGCGCCGGCGTGGTCGGTATGCTGGCCGCCGGCCAGCCGCGCCACTGCGAGTGCCGCTACCTCCGCGGCAACCATGAACAATCGTTGATGGCCTTCCTCGAGAACCCCGCCGCCAGCCGCGGCTGGGTGCTGCAGGGTGGCGCGGAGACGCTCATGTCTTACGGGGTAAGGCCGCCGCCCTTCGATGGGGCCAAGGAAAGCTGGCAGCGGGCTGCCAATGATCTCAGCGCCCGAATGCCCGCGACGCATCTGGAGTTTCTCAAGAGTCTCGAGCGCTATGTCGAACTCGGCGATTATGCGTTTGTCCACGCGGGCGTGGACAACACCCGCTCGCTCGCAGACCAGAGTGACGACGCCCTTTACTGGAGCCGGAGCAACTTCACAGACTCCAAGCGGCCTTTCACCCATAAAGTCGTTCACGGCCACACGCCCGTGGATCAGCCCTTTGCCGACGCCCGTCGTGTGGCTGTGGATACCGGGGCCTACGCCTCTGGAGCGCTGACGGCCGCTCGTTTCGAGGGGGAGGCGGTGACCTTCTTGACTGCCCGCCGCCGGAACGTGACCGTTTCGACGCCGTCCCGAACCGTCATGGCGGCCGAGGTGGACTGGTAGGCGCGGCGCGAGGTCCGCTTGTTCGAGCACGCGGCGCGGTTTACACCCCCGCCACCGAACAGGAGATCGCGGCATGGCGCAGAGTGGCGCTCACGGAAGCATGGACATCACCGACCAAAAGTCGACCCTTGGCGCCTTCATGATGGCGACCGTCTGGACTTGCGGTTTTATCGCTCAAGCGGTCGGTCTCTTGACCCTGGCCTTCGCGATTGGCGCCGGCTGGTGGGCTGGCTTCGTCGTGTTCGTGGTGATTGGAGTGGCGCTCGGCGCCGCGTTCCGCCTTTCGGGCGTGTACTGGGCGGTGCAAGTGGCGTTTTGGGTGCTCTTGGCGCTCGGCGGCCTGATCATTCCCGCACTGACCGGCTCAGCGGGCTGATCGTTTGAAAATCGCCGTCCTCAAGGAAACTGCACCTGGGGAGACCCGGGTCGCTGCAACGCCGGAGACGGTCAAAAAGATCGTAGGGCTCGGCCACACAGTAACGGTTGAAACCGGTGCTGGCGCGCGCGCCAGTTTCCCCGATGAACAATTCAAGGCCGCAGGCGCGGAGATCAGCGCCGACGGCGGCATCGCCGCCGCTGACCTCGTCGTCAAAGTGCGCCGTCCGTCGGACGCAGAGATCGGTAAGATGAGAGCCGGCTCTGGCTTCGTTTCGCTGCTTGAGCCGTACGGCGATAAGGCCACCGTCGAAGCGCTCGCCAAAGCCAAGATCGACGCGCTGGCGATGGAGTTCATTCCGCGCATCAGCCGTGCGCAGTCGATGGACGCCCTGAGTTCGCAAGCGAACCTGGCTGGCTATCGCGCAGTGATCGAAGCGTCTGCGCTCTACGGCCGCGCATTTCCGATGATGATGACGGCGGCCGGCACCATCGCTGCCGCCAGGGTTTTCATCATGGGTGTCGGCGTTGCAGGTCTTCAAGCGATCGCGACTGCGCGCCGTTTGGGCGCCGTCGTGAGCGCAACCGACGTGCGCCCGGCCACGAAAGAACAAGTCGCCTCACTCGGCGGCAAGTTCGTGGCGGTCGAGGACGAAGAGTTCAAGCAAGCCGAAACCACGGCTGGCTACGCCAAGCCGATGAGCCCGGAATACCAAATAAAGCAAGCCGCTCTCGTCAGCGAACACATTGCCAAGCAAGACATCGTCATTACCACTGCTCTGATCCCAGGTCGTGCGGCGCCGGTGCTTGTCACCGAAGCGCAAGCAAAGTCGATGCGCCCTGGCTCGGTGATCATTGACCTCGCAGTTGCGCAGGGCGGCAATTGCCCGCTCTCCAAGCCGGACGAAATGGTCGACGTTAATGGCGTGAAGATCATGGGCTTCACCAATCTGCCCTCGCGTCTCGCATCGGACTCCTCTTCGCTTTACGCAAAGAACGTCTTCGCGCTGCTGCCGCTGTTGACCGACAAAGACAGCAAAGCCTTTGCCCCGGCTTGGGATGACGAAATTATAAAGGGCGCTATGTTGAGCAAAGGCGGTGCGCTTGTGCATCCGCACTTTGCGCCCGCGAGTGCCGCATGAACGACGTCGAATTCGCCAAGCGCTATTACGAAGCTTGGAACAAGCGCGATCTCGACGCGATCCTTTCGCTGTATGCTGACGATATCGAGTTTTCCTCGCCCTACATCGCAGCGCTCGGTTTCTCGCCTGATGGCGTGATCCACGGCAAGGATCTGCTTCGGCTCTATTTCGAAAAGGCGCTCGAACGCGCCCCGCAACTAACATTTACGCCCGAGGATCTTCTCGTCGGCGCGCGTGGGCACACATTAGTTTATCGCAATCATCGCGGCGAACGCGCTGCTGAAACTCATGAAACGGACGGCGTCGGCCTCGTCATCCGTGCGGACGCGACCTACAGTACCGAGTAACGGTATTAAGGAGACGCGTATGGCCGGTTCTGCTCGTAACGCGATGTTCGCGGCGTTCGCTGCTGCAACTGTTTTCGTGGCGCCGGTCCAAGCGCAGACCTCCAGTTCGGCGCAGGATCTGAGCTATTGCGCCGGCGCCATCGCCGCGCAGGGTAATCTCGATGTACTGACCTATCCGCGCGGCGCCACAGGCGAGTGGGCGCCAGTGCTCGGACGCATCCTTGAAGCGCTCGCCCGCGAAGAGGGCGTCGAAGGCATGACGGGCCGCTACGCCGCCAGTGCGGCGAAGGGCTATTGGCTGGAGCAACCCGCCCGCGAACGCGCCACGGCCGCGACCGAATGTCGTGCTCGTTTCGGTTCTTAACGTTGGCAACGACTATCGGTTGACCCGGCGCAAATTCCGCCTCTTAAGTCCCTCGCGACGAGTCCGTATCCGAGGGAGCCTATGGAAGCGGTTGATCCTTTCGTCTTTTATCTCGCCATCTTCGTGTTGGCGATTTTTGTCGGCTATTACGTCGTCTGGTCGGTAACGCCGGCTTTGCACACGCCGCTGATGGCCGTCACCAACGCCATCTCATCCGTGATCATCGTCGGCGCGCTCATCGCCGCCGGCGCCAGCGCGATGACGGAGGGCGGCTGGATCGCCAAAGGCGCAGGCGGCCTCGCTGCCGGCCTCGCCGCGGTGAACATCTTCGGCGGCTTCCTTGTCACCCAGCGCATGCTGGCGATGTACAAGAAGAAAGAGAAGAAGTGACGTGACGCCGGCTGACTGGCGCGCCCTCATAGAAGCCTATCTCGACGGCCGTTTGTCGGCAGAAGCTTTTATGCGCCGCTTCGTCGATGGTTGGCGCAATTCAGGCGGCGCTGTGCCTGGTGCAATCGCCTCCATGCAGCCGACGGTGGAAGCCTTCGAGGCCGATGTGCTTGCGGCGGGCGAAGAGGGCGCCATCAGCGATGACGAATTGCGCCAAGCCGCGCAGAGCGCCATCGCCAATCTCAGCGAAGAACCCGCCGTCGCGCCGCACACATTCGACCGCACTCGCGCGCGCGAAGACATGCGTCGCTTCCAAATTCAAATGAATGGCTGCGCTGGCCTTGGCTGCTTGATCGCGTTCGCTTGGGTCGCGCTTTGCCTTTTGCAAATTTACTTCGTCAGCGAGTGGATACAGGAAGCCCTCGGATGGGGCGCCTGGCCTTCGGCCGTCATCGGCTTCTTCCTGGCTTTCGTGCCCGTCGTCGGCAACGTCTTGGCCTTTCTCGGCGCCACGCAAGAAGGCTGGCCGGCCTGGATCGCCGCACTCGTATTTTTCGCCGCGCCCGCGGTGACCTTTATTTCCGGCTGGTCGCGCTATCGCCAGTTCGGACCTCCCAGGGGCTGACATGAACGCTGATCTCGCAGCACTGCTGTACCTCGTGTCCGGGGTGCTCTTCATCCTGGCGCTACGCGGCTTGTCTAGTCCTGAGACCAGCCGCCAAGGCAACAATTTCGGTATGATCGGCATGGCGATCGCCATCGTCACGACGCTGTGGCTCATCGGCCCCGACGCGACGACCTGGGGCATCATCATTGCCGCCATCGTGATCGGCGGTGGCGTTGGCGCTTTCATCGCGCGTTCGATCAAGATGACCGAGATGCCGCAGCTGGTTGCGGCGTTTCACTCACTCGTCGGCCTTGCGGCGGTCGCGGTCGCAGCGGCGGCATTCTATGCGCCCGAGAGCTTTCATATCGCCACCGCGGGCGGCGGAATCAAAATGCAATCGCTTGTCGAGCTCTCGCTCGGCACCGCGATTGGCGCCGTCACCTTTACCGGGTCAGTCATCGCCTTCGCCAAGCTCAACGGCAATATGTCCGGCGCGCCGATCATTTTGCCCGCGCGCCACATCGTGAACATTGGCATCGCGGCACTGATTGCGCTGTTGGTTGTCACAATGGTGCAAGATGGCGGCCGCACAGAGTGGCACTTCTGGGCGCTCGCCGGTCTTTCGTTCCTGATCGGCATTTTGCTCATCATTCCAATCGGCGGCGCCGACATGCCCGTCGTCGTCTCGATGCTGAACTCGTATTCTGGCTGGGCCGCCGCGGCGCTTGGCTTCACGCTCGAGAACGTTGCGCTGATCATCACCGGCGCGCTCGTCGGCTCTTCCGGCGCAATCCTCAGCTACATCATGTGCAAGGGCATGAACCGCAGCTTCATCAGCGTCATCCTCGGCGGTTTCGGCACCGCGGATGGCGGCGCGGCCGCTGGCCATGTCGAAACCCGCCCTGTGAAGCAGGGCAGCGCTGACGATGCGGCCTTCATCATGAAGAACGCCTCGAAGGTGATCATCGTGCCAGGCTACGGCATGGCGGTCGCGCAAGCGCAGCACAGCGTGCGCGAATTGGCCGACATGCTGAAGAAGGAGGGCGTCGACGTGAAGTACGCCATCCACCCGGTGGCGGGCCGCATGCCCGGCCACATGAACGTGCTACTCGCCGAAGCCAACGTGCCGTATGATGAAGTGTTCGAACTCGAAGACATCAACAACGAGTTCAGCCAAGCCGACGTCGCTTACGTCATCGGCGCCAACGACGTCACCAACCCGATCGCCAAAACCGATCCCAAAAGCCCGATCTACGGCATGCCGATCCTCGACGTGGAGAAGGCCAAGACCGTCCTTTTCGTGAAGCGCGGCATGGGCTCAGGCTATGCCGGCGTCGAAAATGAACTCTTCTTCCGCGACAACACCATGATGCTGTTTGGCGACGCGAAGAAGATGACGGATGAGATCGTTAAGGGGCTTTAGCAACCTAAGGACTGGAGATGCCGGAACCAAAAACCCAACGCACCAAAGCTTCCGTCTCCGCCTTCATCGCCGCCGTCGAAAACGAACAGCGGCGTAAAGATGCGAAGGCCGTTGATAAGCTCATGCGCGAGGTCAGCGGTGAGAAGCCGGCGATGTGGGGCGCGGCGATCATCGGCTATGGCCAGTATGAATCATCAACTGGCACGTGGCCGCGCATTGGTTTCAGCCCGCGCAAGGCGAACCTCGTCCTCTACATAATGTCCAGCTTTAAAGAGCGTGATGCGCTTCTCGAGAAGCTCGGCGAACACAAAACAAGCAAGGCCTGTCTCTACATCAACAAGCTCGCCGAAACCGATGAAGCCGTGCTCCGCAGCCTGATCAAAGGCGCGTGGAAGAGCATGGAGGCAAAATACGGATGATAGTGTGAAGGCGCACCGCGCGAAGCGCGGCGCCACGCACGAACCGGAGACGCAGCCCACGCCATGCGCAATGAAAAAGGGGAACGCCGCGAAGCGCTCCCCCAATCAGTTTGCGGGAACGCGCTTACCAGATGGTCACGCGATCGGCTGGCGCGCGATAGAGCGCGTCGCCAGGTTGAACGTTGAACGCCTCGTACCAGCTGTCCATGTTCTGCACGGTGCCGTTGCACCGATAGACCGCCGGTGAGTGCGGATCCGTGAGGATCTGGTTGCGCAGCGCCGCATCGCGGATGAGCGCACGCCAAGCCTGCGCCCAACCGAGGAAAAAGCGCTGGTCACCGGTGATGTCGCCAATGACAGGCGCCGGTTGCCCGTTGAGTGACAGCTGATAGGCGTGCCGCGAGACTTGCAGACCGCCATTGTCGCCGATGTTCTCGCCGAGTGTCAGGCGGCCGTTGACGTGGATGCCTTCGAGCGGCGTGAATGCATCGTATTGAGCAACGAGACGATCGGTCACTTGCGTGAAGGCGGCGACGTCATTGGCGTTCCACCAATCACGCAGCACGCCTTGAGCGTCTGACTTCGCGCCTTGGTCGTCGAAGCCGTGGCCCATTTCGTGACCGATGACGCCACCGATCGCGCCATAGTTCACGGCCGGGTCAGCGTTGGCATCGAAGAACGGCGGCTGCAGGATCGCCGCCGGGAAGACGACTTCATTGAACGTGGGGTTATAATACGCGTTCACCGTTTGCGGCGTCATGAACCACTCGTCCTTGTCGGTCGCGCGGGCCAGACGTGCGAGGTCGAAGTTCCAATCGAAGACGCCTTGACGCTTGGCGTTGCCGAACGCGTCGTTGGCGTGGACTTCGAGAGCGGCATAATCGCGCCAGCGATCCGGATAACCGATCTTCGGGCGGAACGTGGCGAGCTTTTCGCGTGCAGCCACCTTCGTCTCCGCTGACATCCAGGTCAGCGCGTCGATGCGTTGGCCGTACGCCGTGCGCAGGTTTTCGACCAGATCGGTCATTTGCTGCTTCGACGCCGGCGGGAAGTGACGCTGCACATAGATCTGGCCGATGGCTTCACCCATCGCGCCGTTGACCGCTTGCACCGCACGCTTCCAGCGCTCGCGCTGTTGCGGTTGGCCCGAGAGCGTCGTGCCGTAGAAAGCGAATACTTCCGCGTCGATGTTACCCGGCAGGACCGGCGCATTGTTACGAACGAGGTGATAGGTGAGGTAGGATTTCCAGGTCGAAACCGGGGTCGCCATGAAGAGGTTCGCGAGCGGACCCATCGCCGAGAGCTCGGAGATGACAACTTCCTGCACGCCGCCGAGTCCGGCCGCGTCGAACGAAGCATCCCACGGAAAGTTCGGCGCCAGCGCGCGGATTTCTGCGCGCGTCTTCAGATTGTAAGTGCGGTCCCGGTCACGGCGGTCGGTGATCGGCCAATGGCGCTCGGCAATTTGCGTTTCCAGCGCAACAATGCGGCGTGCTTGCGCGCTGGAGTTGCTTTGACCAGCGAGCGTCAACAGGCGTGCGATGTGCGCTTCGTACTCACGACGGATGTTCGGGAATTCGCCGTCGGTGCGGCGATAATATTCGCGCTCCGGCAGGCCAATGCCCGCGTGCGTCATATTGCAGATGTAGCGGTTCGGGTTGCGGTCATCGAGACCAACGAACACAGCGATTGGTGAGTTCACGGCGATGCCCGGCGTCGCTATGAAGCGGATCGTTTCTTCGTGCGTGCGGAGGGCGGCGATGGCCGCGAGTTCTGACTGCACCGGCGTGAGGCCGGCGGCGTCGATCGCCTGTTGGTTCAAGAACGAATTGTAGAAATCTGCGATCTTCTGTTGGTTCGAGCCCGGTTGACCACCCGCAAGCGCGACCTCTTCGATGATGACGCGCGCGTCGTTATCGGCTTTCTCGCGCAGGATATCGAACGTGCCCCAGCGCGTACGATCGGCCGGGATTTGCGTGTTCGTCAGCCACGTGCCGTTGGCATACCGGAAGAAGTCGTCACCCGGCTTCACGTTGAGATCGCGCGCCCCGAGGTCGACGCCCCATGCGCCGATGGCGGCCGGCGCGTGCGCTGGCGCCGGAGTATCGCCCGTGGAGGCGGCGCCTGTAGCGCAGCCAGCCAGCAGTGCGACTGACGACGCGCCCATGGCGCGGCGAGTCAACATGATCATCTAGTACCCTCCGAATTCTTGTTCGTTTATTCTGCGGCAGCGAGTTTGCGGCGGCCTCCGTAGAGGCGACCGTAGAAGCCGAAAAGCCCACCAAACACACGCTTGATGTCGAGCCCGATCATGTAGAAGACGGGCGTCAGGATCAAGGTGGCCGGCATACAGATCAAAACGCCGAACGCCAAGCTGATGACCATCGGTTTCAAGAATTGCACGATGGCCGCGTTCTCCAGGATCATCGGCGACGTGCCGATAAACTCTGTGACTGATGTTAGGAAGATCTGACGGAAGCGCGAAACCGACGCTTCTGTGATGCCATTTTCCGCCTTCACGCGCATGAGCTGGAAGCCCATGGCTTCGAGTTCCTGCGCTCGCTCGCGGTACTCTGGTCCGTCGCTCATTTGAGCGGACGTTTTCAGTTCGATCGGACCGTTCTTGAACCCGGACTCTGCGCCTTGGAGGATCATCTCCTCGTGCGGCTCAAGGTCGGGCGCGATGCCGACATATTCAACCACTTGCCCATCAGCGAGCGTGATCTCGTGAGGTTCCCAGCCGCTGTCTTCCGCAAGCGTTGGGCCGCTTCCTTTGAGCCGAAGCGCAAAGTAGCCGCGGATTTGGTTGCAGCGGTCGACCAGCACGACGTTGTCGTTCACGACGACGCCGATCGCCGCGATCATGCCCAACCACGAGAACAGTGCAAAGCTGATCCCGAAGGCCAAGTGACCCAATAGCGCGCCAACGATCGAGAACGGTATGACGCACAGGATGATCAGCGGCTGCGCGTACGAGCGGAATGTGACGGCGAGGAGGAAGTAGATCGCCGCGAACGCTAGGCTCATCAGCATCAGGAATTCGTTCATGAACTCTTGTTGGCCTTCGGCTTCACCGATGGCGCGTCGCGACACCGTCGAAAAGCGCGCCTCGAAGTTCGGCCAGAACTCCTCGTCGAGCGTGCGCATGATCTCTTGGCGCCCTTCGGCGTTGACGAGATCGGCGGTGACCAGGATCGAGCTTTGGCGCTGGCGCCGGTCGAGGCCGGTGACGCCAGGCGCAAACTCCCACGTCGCTACCGAGGCCAACGGCACTTCCCGACCATCCGCAGTGCGGATGCGGAAGGAGCCGAGGCTTTCCAACGTGCGACGATCGTCGCGTGGGTAGCGGGTGTAGACGCGAACATCGTCGCCGTCGCGGGGCAGGCGTTGCACTTCTTCGCCGAAGTACGCTTGGCGCACTTGGCGCGTCACATCGATCAGCGAAATGCCCAGTTGTTCGGCGCCAGGCAGCAGCGTGAAGCGCAGTTCTTCGTTGGCCGCATCTTGGCTGTCGCGGACGCTGGTGACGCCCTCGAATTGCAAGAGGCGCGCCTTCAGTTCCTCAACCGCGATCTCAAGGTCTTCCTTGTTGTCACTGATCAGGGCCAGATCAATGCTGGGCGAGCCAGAACCGGAGAGTGAGAAGCTCACCTGATCGGCGTCCGGCACTTCACCGAGCAATTGTTCGAGCCGCTCGGTAATGTGGCGCGAACGCATGTCCGGACGCGTTTCCGGCGGAGTCAGGCCGACATAGGCCTGGATCGAGTTCTCTTCAATGAACTGGCTCCAGGACCGGACCACGCCACGCGATTGCTGGCCAGTGAGCGGATCTAGATAGGCTTGCTCGGTCGTTTCCTCTTCGAGCGCGCGCCGCGCGGCGTCGAGTTGCGCGCTGACTTGCTCCATGCGGGAGAAGGGCGTCGTCTGCGGCAAGGTGATGTTGGCGACCATGAAGTCGCCTTCGACTTCCGGCATGAACGTCTGCTTCACACGGCCCGACACCATCAGGCCAACGCCTAGCACCATGATGACGAGGAAGATCGCCCAGGTCAGGTAGCGTAGCTTCACGGCGCTGCGCACCAGTGGCGCGTGCAGATTATGCGCCACCCAGAGCACCGAATGCGCGCACTTCTGCTGCAAGCGCATCAGCCGGTCCATGAGGCCGTTTCCCGTTGGATTAGGCTTGGTCACGTGCGCCAAGTGCGCAGGCAGGATGATCAAACTCTCGATCAGCGAGAACACCAATGTCGAGATCACGACCATCGAAATCGCGCTGGTGAACTGACGCACTTCGCCGGAGAACATCATCATCGGCGCGAATGCGATCATGGTCACGAACACCGAAGCCACGAGCGGCTTCAGCACCATCTGCGTCGCGATGATCGAGGAATCGGCGCCGTGATGACCCTTTTCCGCGCGTTCGTAGACCGCTTCGCCGACGATGATGGCGTCGTCGACCATGATGCCAAGCACGAGCAGGAAGCCGAACACACTCATGAAGTTGAGCGAGACGCCGATATAGGGGAGGATGAAGAACGATCCCGCGAACGCGGTCATCACCCCGAGCGTCGACCAGAACGCCACCTTCGGGTGCAACGTCAGCAGCAGCAGGAAGAAGATCAGGAAGAAGCCCTGCGCCGCGTTTTGGAAGAGGAGCCCGAGAAGTTCGTTATAGCCCTCGGACTCATCGTTCACCATGGTCATCTGCAAGCCCTGCGGCATCGTCGTGCGGAACTCCGCGAGGAGTTCGTCGAGCGCCGTTTTGGTTTCCCAGATGTTGAACTGGTCGGCCGTCTGGAGCGCGATGAGCATCGCCGGCTCGCCGTTCATGCGCGAGTAGAGGTTGGTATCGACGAACCCATCGATCACCGTTGCGACGTCGCTGACCCGCACAATGCCGCCATCCGGCGTCTGCCGGATAATGATGCTTTCGAAGTCGAGTTCGGTGTCGGCGAGGTTGCGCGCCTGCAGTTGGAAGTTGCCGTCAGCCGTGCGCACCGCGCCGGCGCCCGCATTCACCGAGCTTGAGCGCACCGCGCGCGCGACGTCATCGAACGTGAGACCAAACGCCTGCAGCGAGGCTTCCGAAACTTCGATCGAAACTTCCGGTGGACGCGCGCCCCACACATCCGTGTTGGCGCCGCCGGGCAGCAGCGAGACCTGATCGCGGAGCCGCTCGGCAGTGTCGCGCAGCGTGCGCTCTTCGACGTTGCCGTGCAGGCCAATGATGAAGGACGGATTGCGGCCGACCTGCCGCGTCACGCGGATTGGATCCATGCCATCGGGCAGGCCGCTAATGGATTCCACGCGCGATCGCACTTCTTGCGTCATCGCGTCGATATCGGCGCCGGACTCCGACTGGATGCTCACCCAGCCAAAACCTTCGCCCGAGCGTGAGCGCACCCAATCGACGCCATCGAGTCCCGCCGTCGACTCTTCGATGCGAACGATGACCTGGCTTTCCATGTCCTCCGGGCTTGCGCCTTGCCAAGACGCTTGCACGTAGACGCTGTTGTCGCGCCCCGGCGGCCAGAATTCCTTCTCCATCTTGTTGAAGGAGAAGACGCCCGCGATGACGCAGAAAACCATAAGCAGGTTGCCTGCGACGGGGTTGCGCGCCCACCAGGCGACAAGGCCCTTCAGCATGAGACCAGTCCTTTAATGCTCGCGTGCGCGAGGCCGAGTTTCATTTAGCGGCGAATGTCGAGTTCTTGTGGTTGCGGTTGTTGCGCTGCGGGTGGCGTGGCCGAGCCGCCATCGCGATCGATCGGCGTCACTTCCATACCTTCGCGCGGCGAGGTCAGCACCGAGACGACGACACGGTCTCCGTCAGCGACGCCTTCGCGGAAGAGCACTTCGTCCGCCGTTGTTTGCGCGGCGCGCACGTGGCGCACTTCAATCGTATTATTCGCGCTCACGACATAGACGAATTCGTTGCGTTTCAGCGCGCTCCGTGGGGCAGCGACCAGAGTTTCGCTGTTCGCGCCCTCGAGGCGCGTCTGCACGAACATGCCGGGCGCGAGCGGCGCGGTGTGACGCGTGCTGAACGGATCGCGTACTTCTACGACTCCGTAGACGAGGCGCGTGCGCGCATCGACGGAAGCTTCGGTGCGCACAAGGCGGCCTTCCCAAGCTTGAATGCGTCCGCCCGTTATGCTGGTGACGTGCGCGGCGGGGCCGGGATTGGCGGTCGACGCGCTGAAGCCGACAGGCAGGCGCATCAAGGCGAGATCGGCGTCGGTCAGCGGCACGCGGATTTCCATCGTCTCGGTCGCAAACATCACAGCCACTGGCGAGCCGGGGCCGACATAATCGCCGACATTGGCGCGGCGCTCACGCACGCGGCCGGTGAACGGCGCGCGAATCGAAGCGCGGTTGAGATCAAGTTCGGCCGAACGCAGCGAAGCTTCGGCTGAGGCAAGTTGGGCGCGAGCTTGCGCCAACTGCGGCTCGCGCACCGCCAGTGGCGGCGCTTCTCCACGGCCGAGCGCTTGCCAGTCTTGCCGCGCCAATTCCCCTTCGGCTTCTTCGCGCGTCAGACCCTCTTGCGCTTGCGCGACCTGTGCACGTGCGCGCACGACGGCGAGTTGATAATCGGCGGCGTCTATGCGCGCCATCACTTCGCCTTCGCTGAACGAGCCGCCTTCGGCAAATTTCGGGCTCGCCCACACAACCCGGCCAGCCACTTGTGCGGCCAGGGTCGCTTCAGTGCGCGGCCGTGCTTCACCTTGCACGTTGACCGAAACTGTCGTCGGCCGCGCGTGCGCAACGGCGAATTGAACGGCCGGCGCGTGTGGCGGATCGCCTTTTTCCTTCGCCTTCGGACCGGTCGCAATCATCAGCGCGAGCAGAAGGCCGCCGCCGACGATCACGACCAGCGGGGCCGTGAAGATTGCGATTTGCTTTATGCGCCCCAAGAGGCCCTTCGGCTTGTCCTCGTCCGGCGCCGTCTGCGTCATCATGTTGAGGTCCATCTTGTTCATGGCGTGATTTCCCGGTCTTCATCGATCCCGCCAGTGCGGGCGCCGCCGCCGAGGGCGACGTGATAGGCGATGCGGTTGGAGACGCGCTCGGAGCGCGCCGTGATGAGGCCGCGCTCCGCGTCGATGCGGCGTGTGTAGGCGTCGATCAACTCGAACAAGGTCGCGACGCCGCGGCCGTATTCGCGCTCCGCCAGCTCTTGCGCTTCGCGCGCTTCGTTGGCGGCGATGGCGAATTGCTCTTCGCGCACTTGCAGCGATTGGTCGGCGCTGATCGTGGCTTCGACTTCGCGCCATGCGGCGATCGAGACCCGCACATAATCGGCGGCGGCGGCGCGGCGATCCGCGACAGTGGCGCGCGATTCAGAGAGTAGGGCGCCGCCATTGAAGATCGGCATCGTCAGTCCTGCGACCAAGTTTGAGACCATGTTCACGCTGTCGTCGATGTCGGTGATGCCTTGGCCCGAATTGCCGGCTGTGCCGGTCAGCGTCAGGCGCGGCAGCATTGCGGCGCGCGCTTCGTGGATGCGGAAGCCCGCTGAGCGCATGCGATCTTCGGCTGCGAGCACGTCGGGACGGCGCTCTAGCAGATCCGCCGGCGCGCCGGCGGCGGCGAGCATTGCGAGTTGCGGCAGGTCGCCTTCAGCGCGCAGCGTGCCGTCCGGATAGCGGCCCATGATTTCTTGCAAGCGGCGAGAAGAGATCAGCAGCGAGTCTTGTGCTTGAGCCTCGAATGCGCGCGCCGAAGCCACTTGGCTGCGCGCCGTGCGCAGCGCCAGTGATGTTGCAATACCAGCGTCGTAGCGGCGTTGCGTCAGGTCGAGTGCGCGTTCGCGCGTCTGTAAATCTTCCTCCGCCAGCGCCAGCAATTGCTGCGCCTCAATGATATCAACCCACGCCCGCGCCGATTGTCCGGCGACAGATAAACGGGCGTCATTCAAATCTTCTTCCGCTGCGTCGGCGCTCAGGTCAGAGGCAAGGGCGCGTGAGGTGAGGCGGCCCCAGAGATCGATCTCCCAACTCGCAACGACGCTAGAGGTCATGAATTCGGTGCGGATGCGTTCGTCCGCGCCGGTCGGTGTCTCAGTGCGCGTGCCGTCGGCGCCAATGCTTAAGCTCGGCAGCAGATTGCCGCCGAACGAACCGCGCGCCCGCCAACGCGCCGCGTGATAGCGGGCTTCGACAATTTGAAGTTCGGGACTGCCGGCCAGCGCTTCGCGCGTGAGCGATGACATCTCTGCAGAGTTGAGCTCGTCCAGCCACATTGCTGCTGGGGAAGCAATGAGTTCTGCCGCGCGGTCAGCGCCTATCGCGTCTGCGGCGACGTATGAGTCCGGCTCGGGCGGGAGATTGCGCCCCGCGCACGATCCAGCAAGGGCCATCAACCCCACGCCGACCAGCAGTCGAACCCCGTTATTCATACTTCCCCTCACGGCACCGGCTTTAGCTATCACCCTCTCGAATGTCAATAAAACTGTATTGAAAAACGATAAGGATTTATGTCACGACAGCTTCGCCACGTCTCCCGTCACCCTTCAGATGCCAGCGCTGGCATCTTTGGATGCGCCAGGCGCCGCACCACGACGAACGCCCGATTTTCACGGACCAATCGTAGCATCGCAAATGCGAGCGCCGCCTCCTGAGCCAATGACGTTTGAGTTCGTCCTCGCCCGACAGGTCTCCTTGCGCGACTCTGGGCGCGGGTCCTAAGCCGGGTTGATGGCCCCGAACCGCCTTTCGCCGCGTCGTCTGCGGCTCGAACGACTGCCAGCAGCCGCATGGGCGGCGGCGGCGTTAGGCGCTCTCGCCGCCATCCTCGCGTTCACGACCAGCGCGGGCGCTGCTGTGCTGATGGTTCTCTCTGCCGCCGCAGCCTATTGGGCGATGCGCGAAGGCGAGCGCTTCGTCATCGCATCTTCCGGCGACGATCAGATTGAATTGGTCGGCCTCGCTGAACTCGCGCCATTGCTTGAAGCGCTTCCTGATCCGGCGCTGCTCGTCGACCCTGAAGGCCGCATTGTGAGCTCAAATGCAGCTGCACGCCGTCAAATGCATTTTGAAGCGCGCGGTCAATTTCTGACCTCCATCTTGCGCCATCCGGATGTTCTTGAGGCTGTGCAGGGCGCCGTGCGTGAAGGTGAAACGCGGGCAGTCGAATACGAAACGCCGGCGCAAGTTGATCGCCACACGCGTTGTTACGTGGCGCCTGTGACGTGGGGCTCTGATCGCGCTGCGATGCTGGTTTTTCATGATCAAACAGCGAGATTCAGCACGGAGCGCATGCGCGCCGATTTTCTCGCTAACGCAAGCCACGAGCTCCGCACGCCGCTCGCTTCATTGACCTTGCTCATCGAAACGCTGGCCGGTCCTGCGCGCGAGAACGCCGCCGATCGCGACCGCTTCCTTGGCATGATGCAGGTGCAAGCAGATCGGATGCGCCGCCTGCTGGATGATTTGTTGTCGCTGTCGCGCATTGAACTCGACGAGCACGTGCCGCCATCGGATCGTGCCGATCTCGCCGCTGTCGCGCGCGAGGTGGCGGACTCGCTTGCGCCACTCCTGAAGGAGCGCAACGTAACGCTTGATGTGAAGTCGCCAGAGGCGCCAGTGCGCGTCATCGGTGAGCGTTTCCAGCTCGCACAGATCGTGCAAAATCTCATCGACAACGCCGTGAAGTACACGCCCGATGGCGGCGCCGTGACGGTCGAAGTCGCTGCGTCCGGCGATCGCGAGGAGGTGTCGGCGCAGGCCGGGCGCCGCTGGGAGGAGGCGGGTCGCGTTGCCCTGCTGACGCCGGCCGCCGCCGCCAATCGCTCCTACGCCTATGTCCGCGTCGAGGATTCCGGGCCTGGTATTTCCAAGCGCTTTCTGCCGCGGCTGGGCGAGCGCTTCTTTCGTGTCGAACGCGAACTGGGCGCTGAGCGGGGCGGCACCGGCCTCGGCCTCGCTATCGTGAAACATATCGTAAATCGGCACCGCGGCGGGTTTTTGGTCGAAAGTCAGCCCGGGCGGGGATCCGCTTTTGCCGCCTATGTGGAATTGGCGGAGGAGGCCTGATGAAACGCCGGGCTCGTTTCACATCAGTGTCACGCAACGCCCCTACATACGGCCCAGATCGGGCGCGTGCTGAGTCGCGGCGTGATCACGCTGGGCTAAGGGGTCGAATATCATGGAATTTTCTTCCGTCGGCTCCGAGCGCTCGACAAGCAACGGCCCCGCCATGACGGCCCCGATCGTGCGGTCCGCAGCAGGCTCGCTGAGTGGTGCGCCGACAAAGATTTCCGCGCGCGATGTCAACGTTTTCTACGGCGACAAGCAGGCGCTGTTCGATGTCTCGATGGACATCCCGGATCGCGCCGTCACCGCCTTCATTGGCCCATCTGGCTGCGGCAAGACCACGTTCCTGCGCTGCTTTAACCGCATGAACGATACGATCGACGGCTGCAAAGTTTCTGGCTCGCTGCAGATCGAAGGCAAGGACGCCTACGGCAAGAATGTCGACCCGGTGGTGCTGCGTACGCGCGTCGGCATGGTCTTCCAAAAGCCAAACCCGTTTCCGAAGTCGATCTACGACAACGTCGCCTACGGCCCGCGCATCCACGGCATGGCCAAGAACAAGTCGGACATGGACGGCATCGTCGAGAAGTCGCTCCGCCGGGCCGGTCTCTGGGAAGAGGTGAAGGACCGCCTCGCGCAACCGGGTACTGGTCTCTCCGGCGGCCAGCAACAGCGTCTCGTCATCGCCCGCACCGTGGCGGTGAACCCCGATATCATTCTGATGGACGAGCCGTGCTCAGCGCTCGATCCAATCGCCACCGCCAGGATCGAAGAACTGATCGACGAGATGCGCGAGAATTACTGCATCGTCATCGTCACGCACTCCATGGCGCAGGCGGCGCGCGTGTCGCAGAAAACCGCCTTCTTCCACCTGGGCAAGCTGGTGGAGACAGGTGCGACAGAAGAGATTTTCACCAATCCGCGTGATACACGCACCCAGGACTACATTACCGGCCGCTTCGGTTAATCGCCGTGGCCGCTCCGAAACGATCACGCAGCGCGCCGGCCCTGGCGCGGCGAGTGAAGGCGACAATGGCTGAGCATACTGTCAAAGCGTTCTCTGAAGAACTCGATGCGATCACTCAAGAAGTGGCGCGCATGGGCGGCTTGGCCGAAACCGCGATCAATGACGCGCTGTCCGCCGTTGGCCGCCGTGACACTGAACTCGCGCAGATCGTTATCCAGCGCGACCCAAAGATCGACGCCGCTCAGCGCGAAATCGAAAAGCGCGCCATCAAGCTCTTTGCCCTCCGCCAGCCGATGGCGAGCGATCTCCGTGTCGTGCTCACCGCATGGCGCATCGCCGGGGAACTTGAGCGCGTCGGCGACCTGGCAAAGAACATCGCCAAGCGGGCGCTGATCCTGAACCAGGATGAGCCGGTTCAACTCACACGCAGCATCGAGCGGATGGGTAAGATGTCGGCGGCGCACCTGAAGCAGGTGCTCGACGCGTACGCCAACAAGGACGTGCAAGCCGCGATCAACGTTTGGAACGCCGACGACAACATTGACGCGCACTACAATTCGCTGTTCCGCGAATTGCTGACCTACATGATCGAAGACCCGCGCATGATCTCGTCGTGCGCACACTTGCTCTTTATCGCGAAAAACCTCGAGCGCATCGGCGATCACGGCACCAACATCGCTGAGTACATCCACTTTCTCGTCACTGGCGAGGACATCACCACGCAGCGGCCGCGCGCCGAAGCGGCGGAGTAGGGCAAAAACGTTATGGCCAAGCCAACACACGTGCTGGTCGTCGAAGACGAAGCGGCCCTCGCCGATTTGCTCAAATACAATCTCGAGAAGGAAGGCTATCGCGTCTCCGTCGCCAACGATGGCGAGGAAGCGCTGGTGGTCGCCGACGAAAGCGCCCCAGATCTCGTCGTGCTCGATTGGATGCTGCCGAAAGCGCCGGGGATCGAAGTCTGCCGCCGGCTTCGCGCCCGCCAGGACACACGTAACACGCCGATCGTGATGCTCACCGCCCGCACCGAGGAGAGCGACCGCATTCGCGGACTTGATGTGGGCGCCGACGATTATCTCACCAAGCCTTTCTCGATGAACGAGCTCTTGGCCCGTTTGCGCGCCGTCATGCGGCGCATTCGTCCTGGCCTCGCCGACGACAAGATCGTCATCGGCGACATCACCATGGATCGCGTGTCGCACCGGGTGAAGCGCGGTGAGCGTGAGGTGCATCTTGGCCCCACGGAATTCCGCATCCTCGACCATTTGATGCAACATCCCAGCCGCGTGTTCAGCCGCGAGCAATTGCTCGACGCCGTTTGGGGCTCTGACGTTTACGTCGAAGCGCGCACCGTCGATGTACATATCGGCCGCCTGCGCAAAGCGCTGATGGTTGGGACCGAGACCGATCCGATCCGCACCGTTCGCAGCGCCGGTTACGCGCTGGACGTTGAGGCAGCCTAAACGCCGAGTTTCGCCGGATCGATCAGATACGCGCGCGAGCAGAATTGGCAGCGCGCGTGAAGTTTGCCATCTGGCTCAATCAGATCGATCAGTTCTTCTTTCGGAAATTGCGCCATCACCTTGGTGAGCCGTGCTTCACTGCAGGTGCAGCGATCATCCAGCGTTGTCGCGTCGCCCATGCGCACGCCCTCCTCGTGGAAGAGGCGATAGAGCAGGCGGTCGCCCGAGAGGTCCGGGTCGATCAGCTCTTCATCCGTTAGCGTTGCGAACAAGATCGAAGCGCGGTTCCAATCCTCTTCCGTATCGCCGCGCGCTTGATCGCTGGCGAGCCGCTGCATCAGCACGCCGCCTGCGCGCCATTGTGAGGGGCCGTCGCCACTGATGATCTCACCCACCGCGAGGCGAATGCCCGTGTCGGTCTGCTCGCTCACCCGGAAATAGCTTTCCGCGCACTGCGCCAGCGTATCGCCTTCGAGCGGCACGACGCCCTGAAAGGGCGTTGTGTCGTCGCCAAGATCCAGCGTGAGGACGAGGTTGCCCGCGCCGAGCAAGTCCTCGGGGGCCATGCGATGAGCGCCAGCGAGCTTTTGCTTCGCTCCATCGGCCAGGCGCGCGTAGCCGCGCAGACCGCCGCTCACGTGCTCAGCGACTAGCAGCGTCACCGGGCCTTCGCCCTGCGCTTGGATGACAAGGCGCCCGTCTGCCTTCAGCAAGGCCCCCGCGAGCGCCGCAAGCGTCAGCGCTTCGCCCAGCAGCATTGCGACCGGCCGCGGATAGTCGTGGCGATGCAGGATCGGATCGAGCGCGCCGGCGGCCACTCGCGCGATTCGTCCTCGGACTGGGGCGTTATCGAGACTGAACGGCGCGATGATGTCGTCGCCGGCGCTCACAATTTGCCCAGGCACCATAGCAGTATGGCCTTCTGCGCGTGAATGCGGTTTTCGGCTTCGTCCCACGCTGCTGATTGCGGACCATCAAGCACGCTGCCGGTGACTTCCTCGCCGCGATGCGCAGGCAAGCAGTGAAGGAAGATCGCGTCCTTGTTGGCGCGCTGCATCATTGCATCGTCGATAGCGAAGGGTGGAAAGGCGGCCAAGCGCTCGTCTTTATCGGTGTCGCCCATCGACACCCAAGTGTCGGTGACCACGACATCTGCGCCATCGATGGCTTTCTTTGCATCGTTGTGGGCTTCGATGTCTGCGCCTGCCGCCTTCGCGGCCGCCAGTTCTTGGCCTCGTGGCGCGTAGGTCGCGGGTGTCGCAATGCGAAGCTTGAAGTCGAGCTTTTCAGCCGCATGCATGAGCGAGGTGCAGACATTATTGCCGTCGCCCAGCCAGGCGATCGTCTTGCCGCTGATGTCGCCGGACCATTCTTCGATGGTCATGATGTCGGCAAAGATTTGGCAGGGGTGCGAGAGGTCGGTGAGGCCGTTGATCACCGGCACGGCTGCGGCCGCTGCGAAGTCCACGACATCCTGGTGATTGTTGGCGCGGATCATCACCACGTCGACCATGCGCGAGAGTACGCGCGCGGTATCTTCCACCGTTTCACCGCGGCCAAGCTGCGTGTCGTTGGCGTTCAGCACGATCGGTTTGCCGCCAAGTTGGTGCATGCCGATCTCGAACGAGACGCGGGTGCGCGTCGAGTTCTTTTGGAAGATCATTGCCAGGGCGTAGCCATCGAGCGGCGCATCTTCATCGGCGGCGGCTTTTGGCCAATCGACGCGCGCAGCCTTGCGGGCATGCGCTTCATCGAGAATGGCGCGCACGTCTTCTTTCGAGAGCGCGCTTATGTCGAGGAAGTGCCGCGGAGCTTCGATCACGCGCTCGCTTCCGCCATCTGAGCCGCCAGCACAGCGTCAATCGCGTCGATCGCCTGACGGATTTCTTCCTCGGTGATTACCAACGGAGGCGCAAGGCGCAGTACGTTGTCGCCCGCCACGCCTACAAGCACTTTGCGCGCGCGCAGTTTCGCTTGGATTTCTTTGGGATTGATCGTGAGCTTCAAGCCGCGCAGCAAGCCCTTGCCGCGTGTCTCGACTACGAGGTTGGGATGGCGATCCATCAAGCCTTCGAGTGCTTGGCTTAGATGGTTCGCGACCGTGTTCACGCGCTCCAGGAATTCCGGCTTCGAGAGTTCGTCGTACGCCGCATTGCCAATCGCCATGGCCAGTGGGTTGCCGCCAAACGTCGTGCCGTGGACACCAACGACCATGCCCTTCGCTGCTTCCTTGGTCGCCATGAACGCGCCCATCGGAAAGCCGCCGCCGACGCCCTTGGCGACGGCCATGATGTCCGGCGTCATGCCCGACCATTGGTGCGCCCACATCTTGCCGGTGCGGCCCGCGCCCGATTGCACTTCGTCGAAAATCAGTAGGAAGCCGTTTTCGTCGGCGAGCTTGCGGTAGAGTCTCAGGGTTTCTTCCGGCACGGCGCGCACGCCGCCTTCGCCTTGCACCGGCTCAATGATCAGCGCAGCGGTTGTCGGCGTGATCGCGGCGCGCAGAGCAGCCTCGTCGCCGTAGGGAACTTGTACGAAGCCGGGCAGGGGCGGGCCAAAGCCTTCGAGATAGCTCGGATTTCCCGAGGCGTTGATTGCTGCATACGAGCGGCCGTGGAACGAGCCTTGGAAGCCGATAATGTCGACGCGTTCCGGTTGGCCTTTGGCCGAGTGATATTTACGTGCGGTTTTGATCGCACCTTCGATCGCTTCGGTGCCGCTGTTCGTGAAGAAGACGACGTCGGCGAAGCTATCGCGCGTGTACTTCGCGGCGAGTTCTTCCTGGCCCTTGATTTTGAACATGTTCGAGGTGTGCCAGAGCTTTTGCGCTTGCTCGTGCAGCGCCTTTACTAAGAATGGCGGGGCGTGACCGAACGCGTTGACCGCGATGCCGGCGATGCAGTCGAGATATTTGTCGCCCTTTTCGTCCCAGATCCAGCAGCCTTCGCCGCGCACAAAGACCTGCTCCGGTGGCGAATAAACCGGGAGAATATGGCTTTCGACGGCGCTCATTACGGCCCCTTTTTTGACTGGGCGGATTTGGGAAAGGCGGGGTTTTGAGCCGCGCCGCTTGCAAGGTCAAGCCGCTGGTATCATCAACAAATTATGAGACGAGACCACACCATTCCCCGCGGCGAGTTGCATCGCCTTCGTCACCAATCCGTCGTGCTGCAAGGCAATTCGCTGGGCGACCCGACCGAGCGTGAGTTGCATGTTTGGACACCTCCCGGCTGGAGCCATGCGGAACGTCTGCCGCTGCTGGTTGATCTGACCGGCTATTGGGGCTGCGGGATGAACCATACGAATTGGCGCCCGGCTGGCGAAAACGTGCCTGAGCGCCTGGATCGCTTGGCGGCGGAGGGGATGGCGCGCTGCGTGGTGGCGTTTCCGGATTGCTTCACCAAGCTCTATGGCAATCAGTATCTGAACAGTGAAGGCTCCGGCCGTTACGCGGATTATGTCTGTGACGAGATCGTGGCGACGGTCGAGGCGAAGTTCAGCTGCGGCGGCGAGGGCAAGCGCGGCGTGTTCGGCAAATCTTCGGGAGGTTACGGCGCGGCGTGGCACGGCATGAATCGCTCCGACTTCTGGAGCGCAATCTCGATCAATAGCGGCGATATGGGCTTCGATGCGCTCTACATTCCGACGCTCTACGACGATGTCGATGCATTGCGTCCGTTCGATTATTCGATCGAGAAATGGATCAAGCACGTCGAAGCCAAGCCTAAAATGAAAGACAAGGATCGCATGATCCTAATGGATTTCGGGCAAGCGGCTTTCTACGACCCCGATCCCACGCAATTCCGCAACATGCGCCTGCCGCTCGATCCGCACACCGGTGAAATGATCCCGGAGCGTTGGAACAATTGGATGAAGCACGACCCGGTCGTGATGTTCGATACGCTCGGCGAAGACCTTCGTAAGCTGAAGCTGATCTACATGGATTGCGGCTGGTCCGATCAGTTCCGCATTCACTTCGGGATGCGGCGTTTCGCAAAGAAGCTGACTGCGGCGGGCATCGCGCATACGTATGAAGAATATGACGATGATCACACTGATGTTGATTATCGGATGGATGTGTTCCTGCCGTTGATGGCGAAGACGTTGAGCGCCTAACTCCGCAACCGATACCCGCTCTTGATCATCGCCCAGCATGCGTAGCAAAGCGCGAGCGCGAGGCCGCCCGTCAGCGCCGCGCCGAGGAGCAGCGGCGCGTCGTGGTGGCCGATGAAGCCGTAGCGAAAGCCGTCGATCAGCGAGAACACCGGATTATAGTGCGAAATAGTGCGGATCGGTTCGGGTAGGATCGAGGTTGAGTAGAACGTGCCGGAGAGGAATGTGAGCGGCACGATGATGAAGTTCGTCACCGCTGCGAGGTGATCAAACTTGTCGGCCCAGATGCCGCCAATCAATCCGATGGCGCCGAAGATCACCGACGCAACGAGCGCGTAGTAGAGCGCAACGAAGGCGTTCACCGGCATGATGTTGGCGATCCACGCGACGGCGACGAGCGACGCTACGCCGACAAGCAAGCCGCGTGCGGCGGCGCCGACGATGAAGGCGATGGTCAGTTCGAGCGCGGAGAGTGGCGGCATCAGGAAGTCGACCGCGTTGCCTTGCACTTTCGCGATGACAAGTGACGAGGACGAGTTCTGGAAGGCGTTGGACAGGATCGACATCATGACCAAGCCCGCGGCCAGGCCATCGACGTAAGCCCGCTCAGTACCCGGCCAAGTGCCGCCACGCACCAGGCTGAACACCATCATGAAGAGCAGCGTCTGGATCAGCGGCGCAAACACCGTCTGCGCGCCGACTTTCAGGAAGCGCCGGATCTCGCGCCAGATGAGTGTCTGCAGGCCCAGCCAATTGACCGCTCCGTAGTGGCGCGAGGTGATTGTGGGCGGGGTATTTCGAACGGCCGTGTCCATAAGAAGAACAGCTCTTTCATAAATTCTTAACGAGTCCGAGCGCCCGTTAACCATATTGGGCGGCCAAGTCTCGGGCGCGGTTCAAAATAGTGACCCGAGTCCCTGCTGGCATCCCGTGGATAAAACGTGAGTAAATCGCCGTGACACTTGGGATAAACACTGCATATTGCGTATCCCCAGGAGTTACATGTCTATTAGTTGACCATGCTCCCCAAAAGGGCGAGTGTCGCTCATTCCCGTCAAAAAGAGGCGGGGCCATGGGCCAAGGGGGCTTGATACATGGGCTGGAGTGAGGAGCGCGTTGCGCTGCTGCGTAAGCTGTGGGCTGAAGGGCTCTCGGCTAGCCAAATCGCCAAACAATTGGGCGGGGTCACCCGCAACGCCGTAATTGGCAAGGTCCACCGCCTTGGTTTGGCGGGTCGGGCTACGCCATCGCGGCCGGCCAAGCGGCCGGTACGGACGGCTCGTCCGCGGGTCATCAGCCCGACGGCGCCGCGCCTGCGGATGCCATCGAGCGAACCGCGCGTGATCCTTCCGGACCTCGAACCAGTGCGGTTCGGTGACGGCAAGGCCGCGACTGTACTGACGCTCAACGAGAGCATGTGCAAATATCCGATCGGCGACCCAACAGACGCGGACTTCGCGTTCTGTGGCCGCGGGGCTTTTGACAAACATCCATACTGCCAAGACCACTCGCGTCTCGCCTATCAGCCGAGCCAAGCGCGCAAGCGCCGCACGGCTAGCGAGCCGGATGAGCTTCGCCGCATGATGCGCCTGACTGCCATGTAGGGGCGCATCCCCGCAGACTTGAACGCCGCGGCCTGACGGTCGCGGCGTTTTTGTGTGAGCAATTCGTTGCGGAGGCAGGGCATGGCTATGCGCGCGCATGCGAGGACGCTGCGCTTTCAATGGCGCTCTCCTCATGGAGAGCCGGGAACGCGGTGAACCGCGCCAGGAATTTGCGCTCATTGAAGCGCGCTGGATAACGCGTTTCACCGCGTTCCCGTGATCGGCTCACAACGGCTCTGCACAAGGAGGTGTTTCACTCCTCTGGCGAGATCGCCGCTGGCGTGGAGGCCGGCCGTGTTCGCGCCAGTCCTTTGTTCGTGCTCCCGCCGGTTGTTACTCCGCGGGCTTCTGCGCTGATCCGTCGAGATCTTTCACGCCCATTGGTTTGTGCGCTTCCAATCTCGCCGCCCGCTTGCGCGGGGAAATCAGAGCTTCACGCTCAATCACATCACTCTGTCATTGGTCTGAACAGGGTACCAACTGCTCTCCGGACAAAACGATGTCTGGAGGTTCGCACAACTTTGGAGGTGTGGGATTGATTTTTTGTGGGTGCTTGGTGCGCAAGGAAATTTGTGTGTGGGGTGCGGGATAGAGGGCCGGATGAGAGTGGGGATCAAATCCGGATGCTTACCCCCTCACCCGCGCTTCGCGCGACTTCTCCCCCTCCCGGGGAAGTGGTGATGTCTCAAACTCATACCTCAGCCCACTTCGAAAATTTGGTACACGACGCCGGTTGGGGTTGGCCGTCCGATGCCGACGGCGACGACGTTGTTGAGCCATGCATAGCGCGAGTGGCCGCACTCGAATTTGGCGCTCGTCGCCAACGAATACTCGGAGGGCTCAAGTTGGGTGCCGCGCGCGAACCTCGCCATAACCTCAGGCGCCGCCAAGAAGCGTCCGGTGTAGGCGAGAAAGATCGCCGCCTCATCCGCGGTCTTGAGCGTAAGCCGGACATCGACAGCCATGACGCCGTCGTGGCGGTACACCACCCAATCGGCGCCGCCTAGAACAACGCCCTCGAGGCGCGCACCGGAGAATGTCCCGCCGGTGACAGGCGCGATTCGGCGTGCGCCCGCGGGCGTTGCGCCGATATTGGTCATGGCTGCGAAACCGACGTCGAGCGTCAGCGCGATCAAGTGCGTGTGCGGAAGCGTTTCCATGCGTCTCCGCTATCACGGAGGCGCAATGACGCAAAAGATGATGTTAATTGCGCTCAATCACGAGCGAGACGCTACCGACGCGAAAACCGTACCAGCCGACAGTGGCGTTATTCAGGATGTCGCCGTCGGCGCGGAGCGCGAGGACGTCGCGAAAGCGGACCTTGCGGCCGTGCCCGTTTTCGCTCGGCAGGATGACGTCGTATTCGAGCCGGAAGACGTTGCCGTCTATGTATCCCGTTGCTTCGCCGACGACATCCTCGCGCGTGCCGACGAAGCGACCTTCACTCACGCGCCGCAGGCGCCAGGTCTTTCGATCGCGTTCGCCATCGTCGTAGGCGAAATCTTCGACGAGTGTGAGCACGGCGCCGTCCCAAGCGCCATTGAGCTGTGCGGTGAATGCGCGGCGTGTCCCAGTGATGGCGCGGAACTCGCCACGCGCGACGCTGGCGCCGACGAGGTCGCGCTCCACAACGAACGGCGTTGTTGCGGCGGATGTGGGAACCGGAGGGCGCGTCGCGCAGGCTTGTGCTGTAAGCGCGAAGGCGGCGACGGCGACGATGCGGAAAGCTGTTTTCATGCGCCTGTTACGCGCGAGCCCAGCACTTGGATTTGAAAGCTTACGCCATCTCGCGATCGATCAGCACGGCGAGAAAGAGAGCGGGGCCGTCGTGCGCTGTCCAGCCGTGCGAAGTCCCACGCTGGATAACGATTTGACCGGGCTTTAGGCGGGTTTCGCCGTCGTCGAGGATGAGCGAGGCCTCGCCGCTGATCAGACAGATGATGTCGATCGAGTTGGTTTGGTGCATGGCCGGATGGCGGTTCTGATCGCGCAAATGATCGGCAGCGCCAAATTCAGCGAAACGCTCGCGCGCGGCAGCCTTGATCATTTCCGGCGGCGCGCCTTCGGGCGGCGGTTCGATCACGAACCAGCGCACCTTCACTTTGCCGCTGTCCGGCGAGAGCATGGATTTTTCGTCACCGCGTTCGCGGCCGTTTTTGGCGTCGAGTTTCTCGCCAAGCGCTTCGTGCCAGATTTCATAGAGGCCGCCCATGCCCGGCGCGCCGATCTCACCTGACGGCGGGCCGTCGATGATGACAAGCGAACGGCCGTCAGCGTTGTCGCCGGTGATGACGCGGCGCATGGCTTCGGTGAAGGCGGGGTGGGGCATGTTTAGTTCGCCAATTTTGCGTTGTGCGGAGAGTCGAGCGCGAAGAGCGGCACGTCGATGTCGAAACCTTCGCCGTTTGTGCGCTGCATGGAATAGGCGCCCATCATCATGCCGGATGGAGCAGCAAGGGGTGCTGCGCTGGTATAGGTGAAGCTCTTGCCCGGTTCGATGACCGGTTGCTGGCCAATCACGCCTTCGCCACGAACCTCTTGAGTTGAGCCGTTTTCATCGGTGATGCGCCAGAAGCGCGACATGAGCTGGACAGAGTCAGAACGGCGGTTTTCGATTTCGATCGTGTAAGCCCAGACGAAGCGGCCGTCCTCGGGCCGCGATTCATCCGGGAGGAATTGCGGGGCCACGCGCACAATCATGCCTGCTGTTTCTTGTTCGTACATGCGGCCACTCTAGAGGCGCCTGAGCGCTGGACAAAGCCCCCGATGCAAGCCAGCAAGGGGCATATTCAGCAAGGAATACGGGTTCCTGGTGAGCAGCACACACGGCGTTCTTTCGGACAGCGAAATTAAGAAGGCGATCAAGCAAGGCTGGATCGCCGCTGACGCCGCGTTCCTGGACGATCAGATCCAGCCGGCGAGCTTGGATCTGCGGCTCGGCAAAACCGCGTATCGGTTGCGCGCGAGCTTCCTGCCGGGCGCTGGCGCGACGGTCGCGGACCGGCTCGATGGCGAGCTGGTCATGCACACGATCGACCTGACGCAGGGCGCGGTGTTGGAGACGGGGTGTGTCTATCTCGTGCAGGTGCAAGAGACTTTGGCGTTGCCGCCGCACATGCACGCGGCGGCGAACCCGAAGAGTTCAACGGGACGGGTCGACGTCTTCACGCGGCTGATCACCGACGGCGCGCAATCGTTCGATCACATTCCGATGGGTTATCACGGGCCGATGTGGGCGGAGATTTCGCCGTGCACGTTCTCAGTGCTGGCGCGTACCGGAACGCGTTTGTCGCAGGTGCGCTTACGACGCGGACCGCCGCATCCCAAGCACGAGATCGATTTCACGATGGATCTCGCGATGAAGGGGCCGGTTGGGTTTCGCGCCAAGCGTCATTCGGGCGTGATCGATCTCGATCGAATCGGCGGTTACGATCCGCGCGATTTCTGGGAGCCGATGGACGCGCGCAAGGGCCGTGTCGTGTTGGAGCCCGGCCAGTTCTACATTTTCGCATCGAAGGAAAACGTCGTGATCCCCGCTGATGAAGCAGCGGAGATGGCGCCGATCCGGCCGGAGCTGGGCGAGTTCCGCGCGCACTATGCGGGCTTTTTCGATCCTGGCTTCGGCATTGCGCCGAACGAAGGCCGCGCGGTGCTGGAAGTGCGCTCGCGCGATGTGCCGTTCATCGTTGAAGACGGGCAGCCGGTCGGCAAGCTGGTGTTCGAGCCATTGTCTGGCCCGGTTGATCGTCTCTATGGCGAAAGCGGATCGAGCTATCAGGGGCAAGGGCTGAAGCTCTCGAAGCATTTCGCGCCTTGGAAATAGGCGCGCGCAAGAGGTTAGTGATGACGGTCTTGGTTCGCACTTTCGCGGCGCTTTGCGCGCTTTCGTTAGCTGCTTGCGCGCAGGCGCCTGCAGGCGAAGCTGAAGCGGATGGCATCACGCCAGCCCTCTACGCGGTGCGCGACGATGACTCGATCATCTATCTCTACGGCACCGTGCATGTGCGTCCGCGCGGCGCTGATTGGGGCAATGCGCGCGTCCGCGCGGCGATTGATGAATCCAGTGAAATTTGGACCGAGTTGATGATGAATCCGGAGACGGATCAACAAACTCAGGTGCTGGCGCTGCAATTGGGCCGGGCAGAGCCCGGGCGGCCGTTGTCGAGCTGGCTCACGCCGGAAGAGAATGCGGCGCTTAACGCAGTGACGACGCGGCTTGGTATGCCACAAGGCGCTTTGGAGCCGTTTAAGCCTTGGCTCGCGGGACTAACGCTGACGGTTGCACCGTTGGTGCAGGCGGGTTTCGATCCGGAGTCGGGTGTCGACCGTTCGATCGACGCCTACGGCGATAACGCCGGCAAAACGATGCGCGCGCTCGAGACGCCGCAGATGCAGCTCACCTTCTTTGCCAACTTCAACGCCGACGTGCAGCGCGAGATGCTCCAGGAAGCCATCGCAGAGTCAGAAAATCTGCCGGCGATGATCACAGAAATGTCGACGGCCTGGGAACGCGGCGACGAGCGCGCACTTGAGGCCGCGGTGATCGAAGAGACGCGTACGGAATACCCGGAACTCTATCAGATGCTTTTCCTCGATCGTAACAACGCCTGGATGACCGAGCTGACGCGCGAGATGGAAGGGTCGGGCGTGGATTTCGTCGCTGTCGGCGCGGGGCACATTATCGGGCGCGATGGCTTGGTCGCGCAGTTCCGCGCGCGTGGTTATCGGGTTGAGCGTGTGCGCTAGGCGGGCAGGACGAATTTCGCGCTAAAGCCGCGCGGCGTGCGGTTTTCGAGGATGAGCCTGCCGCCGTGGCTGTCGGCAATGGCCTGCGTGATAGCAAGGCCGAGACCCGCGCCGGATGCCTCGCTGCGCGCCTCGTCGGCGCGGAAGAATGGGCTGGTGAGCTTTGCGAGCAGATCGGGCGCGACGCCTGGACCTTCGTCGATGATTTCGACAACGGCTTCGTTCGCGGCATTGCGATAGACGCGCATAACGCCGCCGCCGCCGTATTTGGCCGAGTTCTCGGCGAGGTTGCGCATGGCGCGCGCGATTTCACTTGGACGGCACTCGGCCATGACTGGCGTGGTGGCTTCGGTGCGAATGTTGACTCCCATGTCGTCGAGTTCGCCGCAGAGGGTGCGGGCGATTTCGGCAAGATCGACGTTAGTTCGGGTTTCTTCGCTGGCGCCGGCGCGGGCGAGTGAGAGCGCTTGTTCAGTCAGCGTTTCCATTTCGGCGACAGACGCCAGAAGCCGCTGACGCTCGGCGTCGTCTTCGATCAGTTCGGCGCGTAGCCGAATGGCGGTGAGCGGCGTGCGTAGATCATGGCTCAGCGCCCAGAGCATTTGGCGTTGGCGATTGAGTTGACGTCCGAGCCGCTGCGCCATGGCGTTAAACGCGGTTGAGGCGCGGCGCACGTCTTCGGGGCCGCTGACCGGCGCGGTGACGTCGGTTTCACCGGAGCCAAGGGCGCGCGCGGCGTGGGCAAGATCCGCGAGCGGGCGGCCGATTTGGCGCGAGATCAATGCGGCGCCGATGCCAACGATGACGATAGAGACGAGCGCGCCGACAATGGCGCTGAATGGCGCGGGCCGTGGGCCGGGCAGGCGCGCGGTGGCGTTGAGCCAGCTTCCGTCGTCAAGGCGAACGGAGATCGTAGCTTCGGTGACGCGGACCATTGGCGCGCCGTCGGGTGGGCCTTCGTCATCGAACATGCGTCCGTCGCCGCCGCGCCGTCGTGGTGGACCGTCACCGCCACGACGGTCGCGGCGCCAGCGGCGCGAGGGCGCTTCGGTGATGCGCGTGCTTGCGTGGACTTCGGTGTCGATCAGGCGTTCGGTGATGGCATTGGCGATGCGCAGTCCTGGGCCGCCGACGTTTTCAGTAACATCGGGCGCAGCCGAAACGCTGAAGCGTATTGAGAAATCGCGAATTGAGTCCGCGGCGGCGGCGCGTCGTTCAGCTGGTACGCTGTCTAAGCGCTCGGCGGTGAACGCCACGCGCTCCGCGACGCTAACTTCAGCGGCGCGCCGAAGCGCCGCGCCGCGTTCATTGGAGTAAATTGCAAATGCAATTGCATACGACACGATCACAGCGACGATGGTGACGGCCACCATGCGCCCCGTCAGGGTGTTAAGCGGGTTTTTCAAGTTTTCTCGACCAGCGCCGTGAAAACGTAGCCGCCCCCCCACACGGTCTTGATGAGCTTTGGCGCGCGCGCGTCAATTTCGATCTTGCGGCGTAGGCGGCTGACTTGCGTATCGACGGCGCGATCGAAGACGTCCTTGCCGCCATCGAAGGCGAGGTCGAGCAATTGTTCACGTGAGAGCACGATCTTCGGGCGCTGCAGGAAGGTGAGCAGCAGACGATATTCGCCAGTCGACATTTCGTGGACCTGGCCTTCGTCGTCGACGAGTTCGCGCTCGGCGAGCTTTAGCGTCCAGCGATCAAAGCGAAGCGCATCGCCCGTCGGCGCTTCGACGTTTGGCGGCAGGGCATGCGTGCGCCTCAGCACAGCGTCGATCCGCGCGAGTAGCTCGCGGGGGTTGAAGGGCTTTACGACATAATCGTCGGCGCCGACTTCGAGGCCAATGATGCGATCGAGTTCTTCGGCGCGAGCCGAAAGGAGGATGACGGGGATGTGGTTGGTTTCGCGGATGTGGCGGCAGAGCGAAAGACCGTCTTCGCCGGGCATCATGATATCCAAGACCACGGCGTCTATACGGTTTTCTTTGATCGCCTTGCGCGCGGCTTCGGCGCTCTCGACGGCGGTCGCGCGGCGGCCGTTCTTGCGCAGGAATTGCGCCAGCGACTCGCGGATCTCGCGATGGTCGTCAACGACCAAAATATGTGGGTCCTCAGGCGTCATGATCATTGAGATGTGAGGCGCCGGTTGGCAAAAATCTACCTGAAGCGCGTGCCGGACGCGTGCCAAACCTTGGCAGGGCGCGTTAGACGACACACTTTGGCACGAACGAGGGCTGTTTCGCCTTATGGCCGCCCAGGTCGGGCGGTCCTGTCAGGCTGATATTTTTGAGGGGACTGGAATGAGCATCAGGACGATCGCGGTTGTGGCGTGCGCGGCAATGGGCCTTGCGGCCTGTGGCGGCGGTGCAGCGCAGGACCGCACGGCGCCGATCCGCGCGCTGCTCTCAGCCGACGCGTTGATGCTGGTCAGTTTCGACACCAATTTCGATTTAGCCGTGACGCGAGAGGAAGCCGAAGCGGGCTTAGCGCGCGAATGGACGCGCGCCGACGCGAATGCAGACGGTGCGTTGCAGCCGATCGAGTTTACCAACTGGTCCAATCTTGTTCTCGGCGGCTCGCAAATTGGTCCGTATCGCCTCGACTTCGATCGTAACGTCGACAACGCGATCACGCGCGAAGAGTTCGATACCGAGTTGCGCGCGCGTTTCTCGCACTACGATTCCGACGAAAATGCCTCGCTCTCGCGTACTGAGTTCGTGCGTTTGGTCGGGCAGGCGCGCCCGCCTTCGCCGCGCCGCGAAATGTCGCCGGAACTTCAGCGACGGAATCTGGGCTGACATGTTTTGACGCACTTGCGCCGAACGGGCGGCACACCACCTAGCTAATGTAATCAGATCGGCGATGCGCTCCTCCCCCCTGCGCATCTCCGTAACTAAGGCTCGGCGCGACCCTCCCCCAAGGCGCCAGGGCCAAATATAGCGGCCGGCGCTCCTCCCAGCGCCGGCCGTTTTCTTTTTGTGCTTTCGCGGGCTCCGCGACAAACTTTGACGCAAACATGACCAACGCGCGCAAAGACGGTGCGGTAGCACCAGCACTTGAGGGAGCTAGGCCGCCTCCTATTCGCGGCTGGAAGGAGACATCTCACATGAGAAAGATTTTGCTTGTCGCCGCTGGCGCCGCGGTTTTGGCAGCGGGCGCATGCAGCTTGGCGCAGGCGCAGAATGGCGCCGCCCCAGCGAATGCTGGCCGGCACGGCATTCTGCAATCCGACGCAAACAACGACGGCGTTCTAACGCGCGCCGAGTTTGACGCTGGCCGCGCGACGCAATTCGCAAGTCTCGATGCAGACAATAACGGCCAAGTCACGCGCGAAGAAATGCGCGCGGGTCGAGGTGAGCGAGGTGAACGAGGCGAGGGCGGCCGACGTGGACGCGGTCATCGCGGCGGCGGTATGCATCATTTGGCAAGCGCCGACGCCAACAACGATGGCGATATCACGCGCGCGGAATTCCTGGCGCGACCGACTGAGATGTTCGATCGGCTGGACGCGAACCGCGATGGCGTGATCCAGGCGTCGGAACGCCCGCAGCGTCCTGATCGTCAAGCGCAGGACGGAGAACGCCGCCAACGCGGCGATCGTCCGAACCCTGATGCGAACGGCGACGGCTCGTTCTCGAGCACGGAGTTCACGGCGATGGGTGCAGGCATGTTCGAGCGCCTGGACGCGGACAATGACGGACGTGTGACGCAAGCAGAAGCGCAAGCGGCGCGCGGCCATCACCGCGGTCACGACTGACGGAACGTGGCGCGGTCAGGCTGAGTTCAGCTTGGCCGCGTCATGATCGTTCCTTTGGTGATTTGGTTTGCTGATTTGGCTCGACTGGGAACATTGGCGGCCGCCCGCCGTGTGAGGATGTGAGATGGAACTGACCGCCATGAAGGACCGCGTGCAAAGCACGGCGTCCGGACTCTGGGCAAAGCGCCCGGGGTTCCTGCGCGGCCGCAATCTTTTCATCGCCGGCGGCGTCGTCGCTGTGGGCCTCATCGGCTGGAGCATCTTCGGCGGCAAAGATGACGAGGAGCCGTATCGGACCGCAACCATCGATACTGGCTCGATCACGCGCGTCGTGAGCGCGACGGGCACGCTGCAACCGCTTGTCTCTGCAAATGTTGGCTCGACGGTTTCGGGTCCAGTGCAGGCGGTGTTGGTGGATTTCAATTCGCAGGTGACTGCAGGGCAGGTGCTGGCGCGGCTCGATCCGACGCCGTTTCAGCAGCGCATTGTGCAGGCGCAAGCACAATTGGCGCAGCAGCAAGCGCAGCTCGCTGTCGCGCAGTCGGATTATCAGCGCTACACGCTGCTGCAGCTGCGTGGCTTTGCCTCAGAGCAATTGATGTCGCAGCAACGCGCGGCGCGTGACACGGCCCGCGCGGCGGTGGCGTCAGCGGCGGCGCAGGTGGCCGCCGCGCGTACGGATTTGGATCGCAGTATTATTCGCTCGCCGATCGATGGCGTGGTCGTCGATCGCCAGGTGAACGTTGGACAGCCGGTGGCGTCTAGTCTGCAAGCGGCGACCTTGTTCACCATCGCGCAAGATCTCTCGCGGCTGCAGGCGAACATCACGGTGGATGAAGCAGACATTGGCGAAGTGCAAGAGGGGCAATCGGTGCAATTCACCGTCGATGCATTTCCTGATCGCGAGTTTGACGGCCGCGTCAGCCAAGTGCGCCAACAGGGCGTCGCTGAGTCGGGCGTCGTGAGCTACACCGTTGTGGTGGAGGCGGATAATCCTGGCCGCATTTTGCTGCCGGGCATGACCGCGAACGCCGAGATCGTGTTGGAGCAGCGGGACAATGTCTTGCGCTTACCGAATACGGCGCTGCGCTTTCGTCCGGCTGATCCGGAATTGGCGGCGCAGGGCCAAGCGCTTGTCGGCGGCGGGCAGCGCCGGGGCGGTGCGGGCGAAGCTCAGGCGCAGACGCGCGGCGAGGGTGGTCAACGCAGAGAAGGCGGCCAAGCCGGTGGCGGCCAACGTGGGCGTGCTGTGGCGCAGATTGCGGAATCTCTACAGCTCAACGACCAACAGCGCGCCGCGGCGCAGACTGCGTTCGAGAACGCCACGGCGGCGAACCCACGCGGGCAGGGCGGCGGCGATCGCCGTGGCGCCATGCGGCGCATGCGCGAGCAGGTGATTGCTGCAATTGAACCGACGCTTACGGCCGAGCAACGCGAGTTGCTGACGCAAATGCGCGCCGGCAACGGGCCGCGCCGAGAAGTCCGCAACCAAGCCGTCGTCTGGGTGCTGCACAACAACAAGCCGGCGCCAGTGTTGGTTAAGACCGGCGTTGCCGACAACGGTTACACGCTGATTTATAGCGGCCTGAGCGACGGCGACGAGGTCATCATCGGTGGCGGCCCACAAGCTGAGAACGCCAATCAAAGCAGCCCGTTTGGCGGCGGTGGCGGACGTGGCGGCGGCGCCGGTGGCGTCCGCATCCGGGGCGCCTGAGAATGCCGCTGATCGAGGCCAATAACGTCACAAAGCTCTACCGGATGGGCGATGAGACAGTGCATGCGCTAGCGGGCGTGAGTTTCTCCATCCCGCAACGGGATTATTGCGCCATCGTTGGCCCATCCGGCTCGGGCAAATCTACGCTGATGAATATTCTCGGTGGTCTCGACACGCCGAGCGGCGGACGTATCACCATTGCGGGCAATGATATTGGCGAGATGACCGACGACGATCTGGCCGCCTTCCGCAATCAGACGGTTGGGTTCATTTTTCAGAGCTTCAATCTGTTGCCGCGCTTGACGGCGCTTGAGAATGTCGAGTTGCCGATGATCTATGGTGGCGTGTTGCCGAAGGAGCGCCACGAGCGTGCGGCGGCGTTGCTGCAGCGTGTCGGGCTCGGTGAGCGCATGGGGCACCGGCCAACGCAGCTGTCAGGTGGTCAACAGCAGCGTGTGGCGATTGCGCGAGCGCTGGCGGGCAAGCCAGCTTTGATCCTGGCCGACGAACCGACGGGCGCGCTCGATAGCAACACCGGCATCGAAATACTTGCATTGTTTAGTCAGCTGAATCGCGAGGGCGCCACGATCGTGATCGTGACGCACGATCATGACGTCGCGCGGTCGACGAAGCGCACAATAGAGATGCGCGACGGGTATATTGTTTCTGACCAATTGAACGATCGGAGCGAACGCCATGATGCGCACGTCTGATCTTGTTTCGAGTGCATCGCGCGCACTGCGGGCAAATCCGATGCGGTCGGCGCTGACTGCGCTGGGCGTGATTATCGGCGTAGCGTCGGTCGTGGCGATGGTGGCGCTTGGCTCCGGTGCTCAGGCGCAGGTCGAGCGGTCGATCGCGAGCTTGGGGTCCAACCTTCTCATTGTGGTGCCGGGTTCGATGCGCGGCGCAGGCGGTGTACGCGGGCAGGCGGGCGCGGGAGGTGGCTTTGACTCCCTTACGCTCAACGATGCCGAGGCGATTGCCCAATTGGATGGCGTCGCGGCCGTGGCGCCATCGCAGCGGGCGCGTGCGCAAATCATCGCCAACGGCCTCAACTGGAATCCCGAAGTGAACGGCGTCACGCCCGACTTTCTGATCGCGCGCGATTGGGAAATCGCGCAGGGACGTATGTTTGATGAAACCGAGGAGCGTCAGGCGCGGCGAATTATTGTGCTCGGCAATACCGTGGCTGAGAACCTGTTTCCGAATATGGATCCGGTCGGGCAGACGGTGCGCATGAACGGCGGCGCCTACGAGGTGATCGGCGTTTTGGAGACGAAGGGACAGTCCGGCTTTCAAGACCAAGACGACATCGTGCTGGCGCCGCTAACGACCGTTAAGCGCCGCATCGCGGGGCGGCGTGGTCGCGGCGACACGGTCAGCCAGATTTCCGTGACGGCTGAAAGCGAGCAGGCGCTCAGCCGTTTGCAGGAAGACGTCGAAAATCTTTTGCGTCAACGCCATCGTACGCGCGAAGGCGAAGACGATTTCACCGTTCAGAATTTGAGCTCGATCACCGAGACCGCCGCGCAAACCACGGGCGTGTTCACTGCCCTCCTGGGGGGAATTTCCGCTGTTTCGCTGCTTGTCGGTGGTATTGGCATCATGAACATCATGCTGGTCAGCGTCACAGAACGGACACGTGAAATTGGACTCCGCAAAGCCCTCGGCGCGCGACAGTCAGACATTCTTCATCAATTTGGCTTGGAGGCCGTGACGCTTTCCGTCGCGGGAGGGATTATCGGGTTAGTTATTGGCGTCGCTGGCGCTTGGGGAATGACAACCCTATTTAACTTACCCTTGGTGGTGTCGGCTTTAAATGCGGGGTTGGCGATCGCCTTTTCGGGTTTGGTCGGGGTCGTGTTTGGCGCGTATCCGGCTTGGCGCGCGGCGAAGCTCGATCCGATCGAGGCGCTGCGGCGGGAGTGAGGAAGAAGTCCTTGATGCGTACTTTGATCGTTTCTCTCGCTGCGCTGAGCGCCGCAATCGGGACGGCGCAAGCCGACACGCTGGCCGAGGCGATGACCTCGGCGCAGGAGTCGAACCCGACGCTGGCCGCGCAGCGCCAGCGTCTGCGCGCAACCAATGAAGCGCTGCCGCAGGCTCTCTCAGCGGCGCTGCCGCAGGCTTCGATTTCGGCGTCAGAGAGCGCGGGTGATCGCGATTCGGACAATCCATTGCTTGAGGGCGACCGCACCGAGACGTGGTCGAGCTCCGCCAATATTTCTCAGCTGCTGTTCGGGTCGGGCCGTGTACTCGCCTCGACGCGGGCGGCGCGGGCGCAGATTGCGGGGGCGCGCGCAGACTATGAGGGCGCGCGGCAGCAATTGTTGCTTGATGTCACCGCGGCGTACGCAAACGTGCGCCAAACCCAAGCTGTCGTTGCGGCTCGCGAGACCAACGTTTCCAATCTTCAACAATTGTTCGAATATGCGCAGGCGCAATTCGAGGCAGGCGTCGTAACACGGACTGATGAAGCGCAGGCGCAGGCGCGTTTTGCGCAAGCGCGCACGCAACTGGTGCAGGCGCAAGGCGCACTTGCCGCCGCCGTGGAAGCATATCGCCGATTGGTCGGCTATCCGCCGTCAGACCTGCAATTGCCGGCGCCAGCCACTGGTCTGCCGAGCGACTTGGAAACCGCGTTATCGACCGCTGTCGAAAATAACCCGCGCCTGATCAGCGCGCAGGCCAGTGCGCGCTTGGCCGATGCAAACGTCGACTCCGCGGCCGCGCAAGGGCGACTGAACGTTACGGCTGAAGCCGGCTATTCGCTTGGCGCAGATTTCAACGATGACACCTCGGAAAGCTCAAACGATAGCGTCGGTGTTCGTCTCTCGGTACCGCTCTTTCAAGGCGGCGCCATTCGCTCGCGTACGCGTCAGCAGCGTGCGTTGCGATCGGCGTCGAACCTCGATCTCTCCGCGACTCAGCGCGTCGTGCAAGAGACGGTGACGAATGCTTGGACTGGGCTCGCCAGCGCGCGTTCGGCCGTGCAATCGGCGCGTGAGCAAGTTGAGGCCGCTGAACTCGCCTATGAAGGCGTGCGTCTGGAGCAGGAGACAGGTCTGCGCTCCACCGTTGAAGTGCTCGACCAGGTGGCGGACCTGCTGACGGCGCAGATCGCGCTGGCGCAGGCCGAACGCGATCTGATCGTGGCCGAACGCCAGTTGCTAGCCTCAGTCGGCACGCTGGACATTCCGGCTGGCACGGGCGGTCTGATCGAAGATAACGACCAACTCCGCGGCCGGTGATCGCCTCGCTGGGCGTTTAGGTCCGGCTCCGGGTGCGTCGCAGGCGGTTCGATGGTAGAGCCGCGGAGATGATGTCGTTTCTCACCGCGCGCTGGCTGGGCGCCCTGGCGCTGCTCACCGCGCTTTTTCTTTCAATCCTGTTCGCGGGGGTGGTGCTGACGCCTGATCCGGTGCGCCTACAAAACGCGCTGGATCAATTCGACGCGCGCGCCTCGCGTGAGCGTTTGGTGCGCATCCTTGGCGATGATACGCCACACCCGGTCGATAGCGCGGCGCAAGACGTCGTACGCGAGAACCTTTTGCGCGAGATCGCAGCGCTTGGATTCGCGCCGGAGGTTCGGGACACATTTGCGTGCAGGCCACAGCCGCGTGGGCCGCTGGTTGATTGTGCGCGGGTACGCAACATCGTGTTCAGCGTCGGCCCTTCGACCGGCCCGGCTGTGTTGGCGGCGGCGCACTATGATTCCGTGGCGGCGGCGCCCGGCGCGAGCGATGACGGCATTGGGCTTTCGGTCTGGCTTGAGATCGCGCGCCTGCTTTCGCGGGAAGCGCTGACGCGGCGGGTCATCTTCCTGTTCAGCGACGGCGAGGAGCCGGCTCTGCTTGGCGCTTACGCGTTCGCCAATGATGACCCATTGATGGCGTCGGTAGAGTCGCTGGTGAATTTGGAGGCGCGTGGCTCGCGCGGTCCCGCGATCTTCTTTGAAACCAACCGGCCCAATGCTGACGCAGTGGCCGCGTTCGCTGCCGCGCCGCGTCCGGTCGCCAATTCGGTGTCAGCCGATGTGTATGCGCTGTTGTCTAACTCCAGCGATGTGACGGCGCTCACGCGGCCTGGGCTCGATGTGTTGAATATCGCGCTTCTTGACGGGCTCGAAGACTACCATACGCCGCAAGACAGCATCGCCTCTCAGGATCTGCGTAGCGTGCAGCATATGGGCGACGTGGCGCTCGCTGTTGTTCGCCGCCTTACGCTTGAAGGCGATCCGGATGCCGCGACGCCAATGGTGTATACGGATATCGCCTCGCGCATGTTTGTCGCGGCGCCGGCCTGGGCGGGTCAGGCGGCGTTGGTTCTAAGCGCGCTGATTGCGGGGTTCGTGTTTTGGCGCTCGGGCTCTGAAGGACGGTGGTCCGCGCTCGCTGCGCCGCCGCTTGTTGTGTTGGCGGCGGGTGCGATGTCGTTCGGCGTTGGTTTTGGCCTGAGCGCGCTGCGGCCTGGCGTGGACTATGGCTTCGCCTATCCTGATGCTGCGCGTGCGTGGTGCGTTTTGCTGTCATTGTTTGCGGCGGTGCTCGCGCTGACGGCGCTGCGCGGTGGACGAAGCGCGCGGCAAACAGGCGCTGCTGCGATGCTGTGGTTCGCGGTGATCGGCGGCGTGTTCTCGATTTTTCTTGGCGGCATCTCGGTTCTGTTTGCGATCCCAGCGCTCGTGTTCGCGCTGGGCGCTATGGCGGGCTTTATTTGGGCGCCCGGAGAACGTGTAGGCGCGTGGCTCGCCGCATTTGCTGTACTCGCGGTCTGGGCGCCGCTTTTGTATCTGATCGAGTTGGCCCTTGGTTTCGACATGACGTTCGCATTTTCGATCTTGGCTGCATTGTTAGTGTTGCCCTGGTTGGGGCCGATAGCACAGATGCGCGGTGAGGGCGCTTGGCGCGGGTTGGCGTGCGTTGTGGGCTTAGGCGTTGCGGTGAGCGTGGCGCTGTCCGCTGTTGTGCCGAGCATGTCGGACGCTCGGCCGCGTTCGCTGAACATCACGTATTTCATAAACGTGACTGATAGTCAGGCCCGCATCTTGGCGGGGTCGGCCGAGCGCGCATTGCCGGATACTCTTGCCGGTGCGTTTGCACCTGAACTCATCCTTCCCGGAGATCGCGTTGCAACCTGGGCGGCGACAGCGCAGGTGGTCGACGTCGCGCCGCCCGAATTGCGAGACATTGCTGTAAGGCAGGAGAACGGTGAACGCGTTGTGCGGGCGCGGCTCGCTATGAACGGCGCTTACCGGGCGATCTTACGCATGCCAGTGAGTGCAGAGCCGCTAAGGGTGCGAGTCAACGGCGCGACCGCGAGCTTCGCGGAGACGGGCGGTGAGAGCGGCGACTTTATGAATCTCGCGTGCCAAGGTCGCGCGTGCGACGGCGCTTCAATTGAGATCGTGCTTGGCGCGGATGCGACGGCAGAGTGGTTCTTGATTGGCCAATTTCCTGGACGGACCACGCCAGCGGCGGATGCATTCCGGGCGCGGCGCGGGCCAACTGCAACGCCTATTCAAAGCGGCGACGGCGTCACCACGTTGAGCCGGTTTGCGGTTGGCGCCAGCGACGCCGGCTAGTGGCGCGTCTCTAGGGTCACGGCTACGTCAGCATTGGCCGAGAGACGTACGACGCCATTTTCAATGTCAGCAATAAGTCCGCCGTCGATATAGTGATGATGGTCGTCAACTGAATCCTTCTTCGTCAGTTTGATCCGCTTGCCGGACACGTGATCGACCGTGCCGACATGAACGCCATCAGCGCCGATGACTTCGGCATTCTTTTTGATTTGGTCGAGATTGGTCATGGGGAACTCCTGGGTTGATCCAGGAGAACGCGCCGGATTGGATTGGGTTGCGGCGGAAATTGGAGCGGGCGGGGGGAATCGAACCCCCGACATTCAGCTTGGGAAGCTGACGTTCTACCTCTGAACTACGCCCGCGAGCGCGCTGACGAATAACGGATTTGCGTCGGCAGGCAAAGGGGTAGGCGAAGTCGCCATCCATGTGGTGGAACTTGGCTCCGGGTTGTCCTAAATGTCGGGAAAGGGAGCTCCTGTTTCATGGCTGAGATCGCACAAGGCGCGTTGCGCAAATTCGTGGATGAGATTTGGCGCGACGAAGTCGTGCCGACGTTGACGACCTACATCGCTATTCCGAACAAGTCGCCGTCGTTTGAGCCCGAATGGGAAGCGGCTGGTCACATGGAAAAGGCGGTCGCGCTTTTTGTTGACTGGGCGAAGACGAAGTTGCCCGACCTTCCCGGCGCCACGTTGAGTGTCGAGCGCTTGCCTGGGCGGACGCCGTTGATCTTCATCGACGTGCCGGGCGCTGCGAGCGGTGGCGACACTGTGCTTCTCTACGGCCACCTCGATAAGCAGCCTGAGATGACGGGTTGGGCTGAGGGCAAGGGGCCGTGGATTCCAGTGCTTGAGGGCGACAAGCTCTATGGCCGCGGCGGCGCCGACGATGGCTATGCGATGTTTGGCGCGCTGTCGGCGTTGCTGGCGCTGAAAGCGCAAGGCGTACCGCACAAACGCGCGGTAATCGTGATCGAAGCAAGCGAAGAAAGCGGATCACCCGATCTGCCATTTTACATGGATGCGTTAGCGGAGCGGATCGGCAAGGTGTCGCTGGTCGTGTGCCTCGATAGCGGCTGCGGCGACTACGATCGGCTGTGGCTGACGACGTCGCTGCGTGGATTGGTTGGCGGCACGCTGCGCGTGGATGTGTTGGAAGAGGGCGTGCACTCGGGCGATGCGTCTGGCGTTGTACCCTCAAGCTTTCGCATTGCCCGGCAATTGTTGACGCGGCTTGAGGACATCGAGACCGGCGAGATCGCGGGCGCGGAGTTCAATGTCGACATTCCAGCTGATCGCGAGAGGCAGGCAAAGGTGGCGTCGAAAGCGCTTGGCAAGGAAGTCTACGCCAAATTTCCGTTTGTCGACGGTATGAAGCCAGCCGGCGCCGAGGGCGATCAGCTGGTGCTCAACCGCACTTGGCGGCCGGCGCTTTCGGTCACAGGCTTTGCTGGCGCACCGGCGCCGCGCGACGCCGGCAATGTGCTGCGGCCATTCACGGAGCTGAAGCTGTCGCTGCGCGTGCCGCCTACGGCCGACGCGAAAGCGGCGAGTGCGAAGTTGAAGCAAATTCTCGAACGCGACCCACCTTATGGGGCACACGTCAGCTACGATGGCGAGAAGGAAGGTTCGGGCTGGAACGCGCCTGCCACTGCACCGTGGCTGGAAGAAGCGTTGGAAGATGCGTCACACGCTGCGTGGGGCAAGCCTATGGCGATGATGGGCGAGGGCGGCTCGATCCCCTTCATGGGCATGTTGGGAGAGAAATTTCCCGAGGCTCAGTTCGTGGTGACCGGTGTGCTGGGGCCACACTCAAACGCGCATGGACCGAATGAGTTTCTGCACATTCCGACTGGGAAGCGTGTGACGGAAACCGTGGCGCGCGTGCTTGCCGCGCACGCGCAGAGAGTTAACGCGCGGTTTTTTGCAAAATCGGCGATGCGTTCGCGGCCGTAGCGGGGCGCTTGCGCGCATAGCGCATCACGGTGGCCGCGAGCACGTCGCGGTCGGCTGGCTTCACGATGTGCTCGGCCGCGCCGAGCGCCAGTGCGTGCGCGCGGTCTTCGTTGACGGAAAGCACAACCACCGGAATGTCTTGTGTCTTCGGGTCGTGCTTCAGGCTTTGCAGCACGCGCCAGCCGGAGCGATCCGGCAGGAAGATGTCCAGCAGGACCAATGCCGGCGCCTTGGCGCGCGCAAGTGCGAGGCCCGCTTCGCCACCACCGACGCCTTGTACGGCAAATCCTGCGCGGGTTAGAGCGCGCGCGGCGAGTTCACGCGCATCCGCTTCATCTTCGATGACGATCACCAGCGGGGCGTCTTCGTCGCCTTGCACGTCATCGACTTTTGCAGCCGCGCCGAGAGCCGCGGATGCGTCAGCGAAATCGACAGGGACATGCAGCGAGAAGGCCGAGCCCTCGCCGAGTGCGCTCTTTACAGTGACATCGCCGCCAAGCAGTTGGCTGAGACGGCGCGTGATGGTGAGACCAAGCCCGGTGCCGCCATATTGTTGCGTGATCGAAGGATCGGCTTGCACGAACGGTTGGAACAGCCGCGAAACGTGCTCCTTGGACATGCCGATGCCGGTGTCGCGGACCGTGATGAATATCTGGTCGACGCCGTTACATAGCTTGCGCTCAAACGCCACGTCGATCTTGCCATTCTTGGTGAACTTCGCCGCGTTGGATAGCAAATTGAGCACGCACTGACGCAGCTTCATGGAATCAGTGTTGATGTCGCCTGTAAGGGGCGAGCCAATCAGTGTGATCTCGTTGCCGTTTGCCGTTGCGATCGGATGCACCGTCTCGATCAGCTCTTCGAGCATTTCGGTCGGGTCGAAGGTGGTGGCGATGGCCTCCATGCGGCCGGCTTCGATCTTCGAAAGGTCAAGAATCTCGCCGATCAGCGAGAGCAGATGCTTGGCGGCCGTGAGAATGCGGTTGAGATCCTGGACGGCAGTGGTGTCGCCATTGTCCTCTGCGTCTTCCTGCAACATTTCCGCATAACCGATGATGGCGTTGAGCGGCGTCCGCAGCTCGTGGCTCATGTTCGCCAGGAATTGTGATTTGGCGAGGTTGGCGGCGTCCGCTTCGTGACGGGCGTGCGCGAGATCGTCGATGCCACGTCCGAGTGCGTCGCCGTGCTCGGCGAGGGTCCGGAGAATCTGCGGAAGGGCCGACGGCAAGGCGCTGATGTCGGTCGCGCAGGCCGCTGAAAGCTCGTTGTTAAGCGTGCGCAACGCTTCGGTCTGACGGGCAAGGGCGGTGGTGGCGTCCTCAAGTACTGCGGGTGACACTGCGCCGGACATTGGCGCCTCGGCCGGACGGGTCACACACGTCACCCGCACCGGTACGCCGTCGGGCGTGGTGCGGACGAAACCTTGGTGGCGCACGCGGACCGAGGCGCCGTCAGCGCGCATGATCTCATGCTCCAGCGCGATGCGGCGAACTGCGCCCCGTTCTGGTGCGAAGGCCGCGTTGACCAATGCACGGTCCTGTGGCGGTGCGAAGAAGGCGCGCTCCGAGATGTCCTTGAAGGATATCGGACGGCCAATGAGTGCTTCAAGACGCGGCGCGCCGGACAGGCGTCGTCGTTCGAAGTCGATCTCCCAGCCTGCGGATGAGGCGTCGCCAAAGCTCATATTGAGTTGGCGCACCCATTCGGCATCCTGCATACGCGCGTGCGCCGCACGGTGGGTTTGATAAAGTGCAGCAGCGAAGATGTACGCCACTGCGACGCCCATCACGAGGGTTGCGGCGAAAGTGGCGAGGTTGACGCTTTGCGCGAGGAAACTGATACCCAACATTGCATAAGGGGCGCACGCGATCAGGGCATGCACGCGGCCGCGCTTTGCGTTGATGCCGGTATCAACAGCGAGGGCAATCAAAAGCGCAACCGCGATGGTCGTGCCGAACGCCTCGCCTGAATACCAGGCAATAGCCGGTGCGACCGCGAGGCTCGCGGTAGTGGCGATATCCAGTGCAAGCGCGGCGAGCGCTGCTTGCGGCGGCGAGAGCATTTTGAATTGCTTGGCAAGCTCGGCGCGCGTGGCGTCGACAAGCAGCGCCAGGCCAAACCAGATCGTGGCTAAGGCAATGCCCGCTACCGATGCGACGGCGAACGCAAGAAGACCGTGAAGATAGTAGCGCGCGCGGGCGCTCGAGAAGACTTCAGCCGCCGCGCGCTCGATCGCCGCATAGTTGATGAAGTGTTGCACAGCGCGTCCTGATGACTAATTTCCTGATAACGCTAGCGCAGCTCTGTAAAGCAAGCGTTCGTAACGACGTTGATCTCGTGCTATTTTGAAACAAAGATTGCGTGATGTCCGCGAGAGAGTGAACAAGACATTGCGCCAAGCGCGTGAGGGTAAGAGGTCATGAACTTTCGTTCCGACAACACGGCGCCGGCCGCGCCAGAGATTATCGCCGCGCTAACGTCTGTGAACGAAGACGCAGCTTCTGCTTATGGCGAGGATCAGTGGTCTAAGCGATTGGATGAGGCGTTCAGCGCGCTATTTGAGCGTGACGTGCGCGTCTTCACGGTCGCGAGCGGAACGGCGGCGAATGCGATTTCGGTGGCGAGCCTGGCCCCCCCGTGGGGTTCTGTTTTGTGTCATCGCGAGGCGCACATCGAATGCGATGAATGCGGCGCCGCTGAATTTTATTCCGGCGGCGCGAAACTCGTTCTCGTGGATGGCGAGGCTGCGAAGATCACACCGCAAGCGTTGGAAGAAGGCATCGCGCGCAATGCGCGGGGAATACATTCGGTTGTGCCGTCGGCGCTATCGATCTCACAGACCACTGAGCGCGGCGCTATCTATAAGCCTGCGGAGGTCGCGGTGCTGGGCGAAATGGCGAAGAGCGCCGGACTTGGGTTTCACATGGATGGCGCGCGGTTCGGCAATGCGGTGGCGGCGTTGGGCTGCAAACCTGCTGATATAACGTGGCGTGCGAGCGTCGATCTGTTGTCCTTTGGCGCCACGAAGAACGGCGCAATCGCCGCTGAGGCGATCATTTGCTTCGATCCCGCGCGTACTGAAGAGATCGCACGGCGGCGCAAACGCAGTGGCCAACTCTTTTCAAAAGGCCGGTTCGTCGCCGCGCAGTTGTTGGCGTACTTGGAGGATGATCTTTGGTTGACGTTAGCCAAGCGCTCGAACGCGATGGCGGCCCGTCTCGGCGAGGCTGCGGGATCGTTGCTCTCGCACCCGGCGGAGTCCAATCAGATATTCATCAAGCCCGGTGCTGCTGCGCTTGCGAAATTGCGTGCAGAGGGTGCTGAATTTTACGATTGGGGCGCCGATGGTTCGGGGGAGGCGCGGTTGGTTGTTTCTTGGGGCCAGAGCGATGCCGATATTGGGGCGATGAGCGCGCTGCTGGCGGCGCTAAGATCGTAGCTTAGATTGGTGATGAGCCTAGAGGCGGCCGGACGGAGACGCCGTGCGTGGTCTTGGACCAATAGTGCGGCCGAAAGAATAGCTCAAACAATGCGCGATAGGCGGCGATAGAGGCAAGGGGCCAGTAAAACGGCATCGTCGGCGCCGCCTTAGCGTGGCTAAGCGATCCTGAAAGCGCGCAAGCCGTTAGTGCGGCGAAAATCGCGACGCAGTATCCCGCGATCGCAAGTACGAGGTCAGCTGGCGTCAGCAGGTTGTACGGCGTCAGTAGCGAAGTGAGCAGGATGAACGCGAGCGGGCCGTGCGCGAACGCCGCAATGGACCGGTTGCGAATACGAGTTGCACAGAGGCGAACGCCCTCAGTCCCATCTGGCGCGCGCATCCGATCGGGTCGCGCATCAGCACCAACCACGTTTGCATGTGGCCTTTGATCCAGCGCGTGCGTTGGTTCAGCCAGGCGCCGAGCGTGACCGGCGCTTCCTCCAGTGTCGGCGGGCCGATCACGTCGATCCGATAGCCATCACGGGCCAGCCGGTAGCCGAGATTTGCATCTTCCGTAACGTTGAACGGATCCCAGCCGCCCGCTCGGCGTAAAGTTTCAGTGCGGAAGTGGTTGCTTGTGCCGCCGAGCGGCAAGGGCAAGTTTAGGCGCGCAAGCAGCGGCAGCATCTCGCGGAACTGAATCGCGTACTCCGCCGCGAACTGCCGCGAGATCCATGATGCCTCCGTGTTGTCGATGCTGAGCGGCGCCTGCACGCACGCAAGTGTTTCGCCGCCCTCTTCGAATGCAGCGATTGCAGCGCGAAGCTGTTGCGGGTGCGGGCGATCTTCGGCGTCATAGACTGCGACCAAGCTACCCCGCGCTTCGGCGAGCCCCACGTTCAAGGCCTTGGGTTTTGTACGCGGCCGGCACGGCGGAATGTTGATGACTTTGATATGCGAGGCGCCATCAGCGGCTGCCTGTGACGCGCTGACGGTTTCTGAGTCGTCCGCTTCTACGAGAAGCAATATATCCAGAGCGTCTGTCGGGTAGTCGAGGCGCGACAGCGCCGCGATGAGATCAGGGACCACAGCAGCTTCGCGGTAGAGCGGGCAGAGGATTGTGTACGTAGGAAACTGCGCGGGCGCAGCGAGACGAAATAGGATCGGTTCGAGCGATGCGGCAGCGAAAAGCCGGATCAAAATTGCGGCGCTGAAAATCACGAACGCGATGACGTGGACGACGTCGAACGTTAGCAACGGCGCTTTTGTTGCGGCCCAAGCAAACGCGGCATTGGCGGCAGTGAAAGCGAGGCCTTGGGTGACATAGAGCGGCCGCTTTGCGGAGCGGTGCGGTTGGCGCCGTGCTAGGTCGTAGCACGCGTCTTCTAAAGCGGCGGCGCTGACCGTCGCTATCGCTTCGACCGGACCGGTTGGCTTTACGCCCCCATCCATCCCCATGGCCGTAAAAAACGTGGCGACGCCGGTTACTCACAACCGCCTTCTGGTTGTGTAGGCGCAAGTTCGCGCGAATCCGGATGTGAAAATTCGCACTAAGAGGAGGCGGTCGCTCGCTCTTTGGGCGTGGCGCCGCCGTCACTCAGATGATCCGTCAGCTTAAAGAGGAGCGGATTCAACGCGATCGAGATTAGCGCACTGGCGAGAATGAGGTTGTAGGTCTCGGTCGTTAGTAATCCTAACGAGACACCCATCCCAGCCAGCACGAACGAGAATTCGCCGATCTGCGCCAGCGAGGCGGCGATCATCATGCCTGTGCGCATCGGCACCTTGTAGAGCGATGTGATCGGGAGCGCGGCGGCGGTCTTGCCGACCATGATGATGGCGACGACGGCCAGCACGCCAAACGGCGCACGTGCGAGCGTCATTGGATCGAAAAGCATCCCAACGGAGACAAAGAAGAGCACGGCGAACGTGTCGCGCAGAGGCAAAGAATCTTCCGCAATCCGATGCGTGAACTTCGTCCCATTGAGGACGACGCCGGCGAGGAAGGCCCCGAGAGCGAAAGAGGCGTCGAAGAGCTCGTAGGCGACCCAAGCAATGCCAAGCGCGAGCGTCAGCGTGCCGAGGGAAAGCAGCTCGCGCGACTTCAGGTGCGCGACCTGGACGATGAGCCATGGAAACACGCGTGCGCCGACGAAAAGCATAAGCGCGACGAAGATTCCGATCTTGCCGATGGTGATGCCGAGCGCGGTGAGAGTGGCTATCGGCGCGGCGCCATCCGAACCCGAGGCGGCGCCGGCCAACGCCGGCAGCAGAACAATGCCGAGCACGATCGCTATATCTTCGATCACGAGCCAGCCGACGCAGATGCGGCCGTTTTGGGTTTTCACCAGGCCGCGTTCTTCGAGCGCCCGAAGCAGCACCACAGTGCTAGCGACGGAGAGCGAGAAGCCCAACATTAGCGATTCCGCGGCGCCCATCCCCATTAACGCGCCAACGCCGTAGCCGAGCAGGGTGGCGGCGGCCATTTGGAAGAGGGCGCCTGGAATGGCGATGCCGCGAACGGCCCATAGGTCGGCGAGTGAAAATTTGAGGCCAACGCCGAACATCAGCAAGATTACGCCGATCTCGGCGAACTGCATCGCAAGCCCTGTGTCGCCGACGAAACCAGGCGTGAATGGTCCGACCGCCACGCCCGCGATCAAATACCCCACCAACGGTGATATGCGCAGGCGCTGCGCCACGGCGCCGAAGAAGAACGCGAGCGTGATCGCCGCTACGAGATTCAGAATAAGGGCGTGGCTTTCCAGTGTGACCTCGCAAAACTATCGTACCGGCCGCCGTTGGCGCGGCGGTCGCCGATCGGCGAATTGATGTGATGCTCCAATCGAAAGGATCAGGGCGGCCATGTCAACGCTTTCGGGCGACACGCTTTCGGGCGAATTGATCGTGATCGCGCCAATGCGCCGCGCTAGAACGGAACACGGAGGGAAACATGAATTCCGAAAGATTGCGCGGCGTGCTCCACGAGATTGCTGATCGCGCTGTTTCGTTTCGCGAAAGCCGCGCTGAGGCGCCACACCGTCCATTGCAGACCTATGCCGCGTTGCGCGCCGCATTTGATGCGCCGGTTCCTGAGCGCGGTGCGCCGATCGATGAACTGATCGCAGAATTGGCGGCGCTTGCCGAGCCGGGGCTCGCCAACATGGTGGGGCCTCGCTTTTTCGGTTGGGTGATTGGCGCAACTGAGCCCGCCGGCATGGCCGCGGACTGGTTGACCAGCGCATGGGGACAGAATGTCGGTAACGCACACGCAACACCGGCAGCGTCGGCATGCGAGGAGATCACAGGCCGCTGGTTGCTCGATCTGCTCGACCTGCCGCGTGAGGCGTCCGTCGGTTTTGTGACCGGTGCGACGATTGCGAACTTTACGTGTCTCGCCGCAGCGCGTGGCGAAGTGTTGCGCCGCGTTGGGTGGGACGCTGAAGCAGATGGACTGTTCGGCGCGCCGCCTGTGCATGTTGTGCTTGGCGAAGAAGCGCATTCGACGGTGTTCTCTGGGCTCCGCTATCTTGGATTGGGCGCAAAGCGGGTCATCATTGTGCCGGTGACTGAGCAGGGGTTGATGCGACCGGGCGCGTTCGCGAAGGTGGTTGAAAAACTCGACGGGCCGATCATCGCCATTGCGCAGGCGGGGCATATCAACTCTGGCGGCTTCGACCCGTTCACTGAGATCGCTGAAGCGGCGCACGCAAAGGGTGCGTGGCTGCATGTGGACGGCGCGTTCGGTTTGTGGGCTCGCGCGTGCCCGGATCGAGCACACTTGGGGCACGGCCTGGAGTTGGCGGACTCTTGGGGCGTCGATGGTCACAAATGGCTGCAGACGCCGCATGACAGTGCATACGCCATCGTGCGGGACGCCGAGGCACACCGGCGCGCAATGCTGATTGCTGCGAGCTACTTGCCAGAAGGCAAGGAGCGTCACCCGGCGGACTACGTGCCTGAGCTGTCGCGGCGCGGGCGCGGGTTCGCGACCTGGGCGATGATCAAGTCTTTGGGGCGTGACGGCATCGCTACGATGGTAAGCCGCCATTGTGCGCAAGCGCGGCGGCTGGCCGAACTGCTGAGTGTGGAGCGCGATGTTGAGATCATGAATGACGTGGCGCTGAACCAAGTCGCAATTCGGTTCGGACCTGATCTCGATGGTGTGGAAGCTGACGCCCTCACTGATCGAACGATTGCGCGCATTCAACAGGACGGCGTGTGCTTTGTTGGCGGCGCGAATTGGCGGGGCCGGCAGATCATTCGCGTTTCGGTGATCAGCGCGAATACCACCGATGAGGACATCGACAAGAGCGCTGACGCCATACTTAGCGCTTGGCGCGCCGAGCGGCACGCGAACGCATCTTAAGTGTGTGCTACGCCGCCTTCAGAAGATCGCCGGCCAAACCCTTGCGCAGTAGCGCGCTAGTTTCGCGCACGCCGAAGATCGCTGCGAACTGGCCGAAACGGGGGCCGCTCTCGACGCCGAACAGCACTTCGTAGAGCGCCTTGAACCAATCACGCAGCGGCTCGAACTCGTGATCCTTGCCGACCGCGTAGACTTCGTTCTGGATGATCTCTCCATCGGTTGTATCCGCCGGTAGCGCATCGAAGCGCTTGATCAGATCTTCGAAGGCTGCGCGCTCCTTGTCGGTGGCGGCACGGAACTTCTTTGTCGGCTTCACGAAGTCGTTGAAGTACGCAATCGCGTAGTCGGTGAGCTTGTCGAGGAAGGGGTGCGTTTGGGCTGTCGTACCCGGCGCATACTTGGCGACAAACGCCCAAAGCAGATCTTTGGTTTCGGCATTTGAAGCGGAAACGAGGTTGGTCAGCAACGCGAACGAAATTGGCGTGAGATCGTGCGGCGGATTGCCGGCATGGATGTGCCAGGCCGGGTTCTCAAGCTGCTCCGCCGCGTTCTGCTTGTGATAGCTTTCGACGTAGCTCAGATACTCGTCCACCGCCTTCGGGATCACGTCGAAGTAGAGTTTCTTCGCCGTACGCGGCTTTTGGAAATTGTAGAGCGAAAGCGATTCCGGCGCCGCGTACGAGAGCCATTGCTCCACGCTGATGCCGTTGCCCTTGGTCTTTGAAATCTTCTCGCCATTTTGATCGAGGAAGAGTTCATAGACGTAGTTCACCGGCGGCTCGGCGCCGAGGGCCTTGCAGATGCGCGCGTAGACCGGTTGGTTCGGCTGGTGGTCCTTGCCGAACATTTCGAAATCGACGCCGAGCGCGGCCCAACGCATGCCGAAATCCGGCTTCCACTGCATCTTGGCGCGGCCGCCAGTGACGGATTGCGTGATTTCTTCGCCGTCTTCGTCGTCGAACGTGATTGTACCCGCTGCGGCGTCGACCTTCTTCATCGGCACGTAGAGGACGCGACCACTCTTGGGGCTGATCGGCAAGAACGGGCTGTAGGTGCTGCGGCGCTCTTCGCCCAGCGTCGGCAGCATGATCGCCATGATCTGATCGTACGCCTTCAGCGCATTGAGCAGTGCTGTATCGAAGGCGCCGGACTTGTAGAGGTCGGTTGCAGACTTGAATTCATACTCGAAGCCGAAATTGTCCAAGAACGCGCGCAGGCGCGCATTGTTATGGTGCGCGAAGCTTTCATGGGCGCCGAAAGGGTCGGGCACTTCGGTGAGCGGACGCTGCAGGTAGGGGATGAGCGCTTCCGGGTTCGGGATGTTGTCCGGAATCTTGCGCATGCCATCCATGTCGTCGGAGACGCAGATGATTTTCGTTTTGACCTTATCGCCGGTGAGCACGCGAAAGGCGTGGCGAACCATGGAGGTGCGGACGACTTCGCCGAACGTGCCGATATGCGGCAGGCCCGAGGGGCCATAACCGGTCTCGAACACCACGACGTCTTTCGGCGTCTTCTGGTGCCGCTCAAGCACCAGGCGGGCTTGTTCGAAGGGCCAGGCCTTGGCGGCGGCGGCGAGCGTTGTGAGATCAGACATCGGGGAATCCAAATCGAATGCCTCGCTTAGACTGTCACGCCGCCGCGCGCAAAAGTCCGATGACTATTCCGCACCGCTTTGCGGCTTTCCGCCGAAGAAACGCTGCTTCAAGCGTCCCAGTGCGGCGCGCCGCCCGGCGAGAAATGACCAGCCGAGCACGCCGGCGGCAACCCAGAAGAAGCCTTCCAGCGAGAAGGCCGCGACGGTGACCAGGGCGGTCCAGACCACGATCGTGGGGTCGAAGAAGAAGTAGGTGATCGCCACCGCAGACCACGCCGCGACCACGACGAGGCCAGCAATACTGAGAATGAGCCAACGCGCCTTCATTTCCTGCTCCCGTGTTCTGTTGATTGGTAGCAGCCGCCGCTCGTGCTGCCGGATGCGGGCGGTTGCGCTTTTTTCTGGGGCGGGCAGACTCCTGAGTCATGCGCACCCTGATTTTGATGCGGCACGCCAAGGCTGTCCGCGCCCATGAGGCCGATAGCGATGAGGGACGTGGGCTCACTGGACGCGGACGTCGCGATGCTGCGTCTGCGGGCGCCGCAATGGCGAACGCCGGTTTGAAGCCTGCATTGGCTTTGGTCTCAACCGCGGAGCGCACACGCGAAACGGCCGAGCACGGTTTGGCCGAATTCGGCCTGGAGACGCGCTTCGAAGACGCGCTCTATCACGCCGCGCCCGAGAGCATTTGGGACGCGTTCAGCGCCAGCGACGCGGACACGGTCGTTATCGTTGGTCACAATCCAGGCGTCGGCGATCTCGTCTCGCAGCTGGTGCATCAAGCCCATGACGGTTCGAAACTCGCGCGCGAATTGGGCGGTCATTTTCCAACCGCCGCATTCGCCGCCTTCGAGGTGCGCGGCGAATTGATGCGTGCGGCGGGGCCGCGCTTGATTGCAGCGTGGAAGCCGCCGCGTGACAAAGACGATTAGTTCGGAATGAAGCGCGCGTCGCCGAGTGCGGAGTCGGCGACGGTGCGGTTGGCGTTGACGTAGGTCGTGCCGTTCCATTGCCAGACGGGGAAGGAGAACCCTGGGCCGCCGTCGGCGATGTCGTTGCCGTTATTGTGCTGCGTCGGGAGCACGATTGCGGCGCCGCCGCGGTTTTGCCAGATATTGCCCCACGCGCCGTTGTTCTGGCGCAGGAGGATGATGAGCTCGCCGTCGCCATAGCAGCTTACCGCGTTCGGACCGCCGCCAATGACGAAAGCGATGACTCGGCCAGGCCCGCTGCCAATGTCGGCGACGATGAATCGCGGCGTCACCATTTCTCCGCACTCGTTTTCGACTTGGCCTTGTCCGTTGGCGCGCATGCTGAGCGCGGCAAGGATGGCGCTGCGTTCTGCTGGCGTGGCTTCGGCGCTTTGCGCTGCCGCACCGGCCGTTTGAGCGTCGGCCTCACTCGGCGCGGCGGCTTGACCGCAAGCGGCGAGAGCGAAGAACAGCGAAGCGGAAATGGTTTGAACTAGGCGCATTTGGACAACTCCCCGCACTGAGCTTTGCACAAATAAGAGGTAGCGCCAACGCGTTACTGGCTGGCCCAGACGATGCGCGCAATCCACTCGATGTCGGCAGCGGCGAGCTCGCGTGGCTTGTGCGCCGCATTGAGTGAGACGAGTTCGATGGTTTGATCGTTCTTGCGGCCGAGCACCTTGGCCATCACTTCGCCGGAACGAGTACGTACAACAACGCGATCGCCGCGCCGTACGGCAGCGCCTGGTTGCACGATGACGAGATCGCCCGCGCGATAGGTTGGCTCCATGGAATCGCCAGCAATTTCGAGCGCGTAGACGCGGTCTTCGCCGAGATCGGGGAAGTGCACGGTTTCGTCCGCGCCCACCGGAAAACCGTTCTCATCGAAGAAGCCGTCAGCGCCGGCGCGCGCCATGCCGACTATGGGGATGGCGCGGCCCGCAGCGCCTGTGCGGCCTGCGAGGAGGGCGGCGAATTCGTCCCAATTTGTCTCTGCAGCCGCCAGCGCGCGCGTGATGCTCTCGGTTGAGGGCCAGCGTGGTTTACCATCGGGCGCCTGGCGCTTGGATTTGTTGAAGGTGGTGGGGTCTAAACCGGCAGCGCGGGCGAGGCCGGAGGCTGTCATCCCCTTGCGAGCCGCCAGGGCGTCAATCGCGCGCCAGATGTGGGCGTGGTTCATGGCGCTGGTTATAGCGCGCCGGCGAGGACTTGCAACCCATATATAGGACAAAAGTCCTCAATTTCTGAGCCGGACGAGGTAGCAGGCGACAGCCCGCTCAGAATCGGTAAAGCGCAACGACAGTGACTTCTCCGCATGATCTCGTGACACGCGGCCTGCGTGTGATCGATCCAGAGACGGCCCATCATGCCGCGCTTCTGGGATTGCGCGCGCAACTCGGGCCGCGCGCCCGTCCTGATCGCTGGCCGCGGTTGAAGACGACATTGGCGGGACTGGATCTGCCAAATGCAATCGGCATGGCCGCAGGCTTCGACAAGAATTGCGAAGCGCCGGATGCGCTGCTGCGCTCTGGCTTTGGATTTGTGGAGTGCGGCACCGTTACGCCGCTGCCCCAAGAGGGCAATCCGCGACCGCGTATCTTCCGCTTGAGCGAAGACCGCGCCGTCATCAATCGGCTTGGCTTCAACAACAAAGGCCTCGATGCGTTCGCTGATCGTTTAGCGGCGCGCACCGGTAGGGCCGGCGTTGTTGGCGCCAACGTTGGCGCCAACAAAGAAAGCGCCGATCGCGCGGCGGATTATGTGCTGGGTATGGGGCGTGTGTGGAAGCACGCATCCTACGTGACGGCAAACATTTCGTCGCCGAATACGCCGGGTTTGCGCGGCTTGCAGGAGCGCGGCGCGCTCGAAGATTTGCTGGGGCGCTTGCGGGAGGCGCGCGTTCAACTGACAGCGGCGCATGGGCGGCGGCCGCTCTTCTTAAAGGTCGCGCCGGATCTCGACGACGCTTCGATCGGCGATATTTCGGAAATCGCGCTCACCTATGAGCTTGATGCGTTGATCGTATCCAACACCACGCTGCAGCGGCCGCAGCATCTCACCTCCGATAATCGCGAAGAAGCGGGGGGGTTATCCGGTCAGCCGCTCTTCCAGATTTCGACCCAGACGCTACGCCTTTTCGCACAAGCGCTGGGGGGACGCTTGCCGCTGATTGGCGCGGGTGGAGTCGAAAGTGGCATGACGGCGCTGGCAAAAATCAAAGCCGGCGCGAGCGCAGTGCAGCTCTATTCAGCGATGGTGTTCCACGGTCCAAGCCTCGTCGCGCGCATACTCTATGAACTCGACGGCTTGCTGATGGCCGAAGGCTTCGATCACGTCTCTGAGGCTGTTGGGGCCGAGCGCGCTTAGCTGCGCGCGAGGATGCGCTGACGCATCGTCGCGGTGCGGCCGCGCACGTCATTGATGAGCGCGCGAACGTCGCCATTGTTCTCGTCGAGCTGCGCCAGGAATTGGCGCTGCTGGATCTGACCCAGCCACACGCCATCGCGACCCGCGGCGATATCGACAACCTTCCAGCCCGCGCCGGACCGGAGTACACGCCACTGTACGCGCGTCGGCGTGCCGGTGGTGGGGCGAACTTGGCTGTCGACAATCACGTCACGGCCAGCGATGCGCTCTTCGGATGTGGTTACGCGAACAGCGCCGCCACTCATGTTTTGGAATTGATCTTCGTACGTCGCCATCGCGAACTCTTGGAATGTCGCGAGCCAATCACGGCGCAATGCAGCATCGGCGCGCAGCTGCGGCGAATAGCGGCCGACCATGTAGGTTGCGATGCGATCCATGTCGGCGAACTGCGACATAAGACGCTGGAATTGCGCGCGCCGCTGCGTGGCGTTGGCATTCGCGAGCGCTGCAAGCGCTGCGGTCGCGTTTTGCTGGACATAAGTCTCAGCGTCCGAGTTACGGGCCGCAAGCGCATCGGGCGCAACGGCCAATGCGCCCAAGCCAAACAGGCCTGACAAGAACGTGGCGCGGGTAACGGGGCGGTTCACGACGATACTCTCCTTCAGTCCTGCATCGACGTGGGAAGCGTCAGCGCATCTGTGTAGCCTACGGAATTCTCAGCCCCTTGGATTTGATCCGTCTGTTGCTCATTTGCTTCAGCGCTGGCGCCGCCATTGGATGGGTTCGTTACCGGCGCTTCATCAATGTCGTCGAAGTCCGGCAAATCTTGGACGTCTGCGCGACCGTTTTGGATCGCCGCTTCGCGCGAAACTTCGAACGCGCTGCGATACGCAACGTAGGTGTCGCCGCCCGGCGCTTCGAGGGAATCGATTTGCTCAATCAAAGCTTCACGTTGCGCGACGCCAGCAATGACGGTGCGTGCCGTGCGGACTGAATTGATGTCATCTCCGCCCACCCAGGTGAGCGGATCGAACGCAACATCGACCACGCGGCCGGCGGTGTCGCGCACCGTCGAGGGGCCCAGCAGAGGTACGAAAAGATACGGGCCTGACGGTACGCCCCATACGGCGAGCGTCTGGCCGAAATCTTCGTCGTGAAATTCAAGGCCCAGGCTTTCGGCTGGGTCAAAAAGGCCGCCAATACCAATCGTCGAGTTGATGGCAAAGCGGCCAGCCGTGCTGCTGGCGCGATTGACTTCGCCTTGCATCAGGTCGTTCGCGAACACCACCGGCGCTTTCAGATTGCGCAGGAAATTCACAACGCCGGTGCGTAACGGGCGGGGCGTCACGGCGCGATACCCGCGCGCGACCGGTGCGAGCACGGCGTGATCGACCGCTTGGTGGATGCCGAAGAGGTTGCGGTTTAGGCCCTGCCAGGGGTCGGCATTGGTCTCGGCTTGAACAGGCGCAACGCCGGGCGTGGCCGCCTCTTGGGCGGACGCCAACGATGGGACGGCCAAGCTGGCCGTCAACGCCAGTACAGAAACTAGTCCCCGCATGTTGGGTCCCCTTAGGCCCAGGCAGATAATGGCGGGGTAGGGTTAATCAACTTGCCTGTTCCGGAGCTGAACTGTCCATTTAAGGCGGGTCACGTGCAATTGGATGCAATAGCATGAAATATATAGATTTTTTTAGGAAGCGATCCTGAAGTCACACTGCCGCGAAAACTTATCCACGGGCGTCGGCCTGCGTGCTCCAGAGGGCTAGGCAGATGGCCCACAGTCGTGTCATATAAAGATATGTTTATATCTCCAACTCAGCCCGCTTCGGAGTTGCGCGACGCTGATCGCGTTGTTGCCGCTCTGCGCGCTGCTGGAGAGCAAACGCGGCTCAGAGCGTTGGCGTTGTTAACTGAAGGCGAATTGGCGGTCGGTGAATTGGCGCTGGCCTTGGGGCAAAGTCAGCCGCGTGTCAGCCGGCATTTGAAGCTGCTCACGGAGGCTGGCCTTGTGGAGCGCGCCCCGGAAGGTGCGTGGGTCTTTTATCGTTTGCCGCGTGCGCGCACGACAGAAAGACAGTTCGCCGAAGCGGCGCTGGGCATGTTGGACCCGAGCGATCCGGTGCTGGCGCGCGATGTCGAGCGCTTGAATGAAATTCGTGCCGGCCGGGACGAGGCGGCGGCGGCGTACTTTGAACGCAACGCGGCTGATTGGGATCGTGTGCGCGCGTTGCACTTGCCGGAAGCAGATATCGATAGCGCAATTCTCACGGCTGCGGGCGTTGGACCGTTTGATCTGATGGTCGACGTCGGCGTCGGGCAGGGGCGGATGATTCAGCTCTTTGCTGATCGCGTTCGCCGTGCCGAGGGTTTTGATACATCGCGCCAAATGCTGGCAATCGCGCGCGCATCACTCGATGGTTTGAAGGCGAAGGCCGCTGTGCGCTTCGGTGATGCGTATGCGCCGCCCATGGAAACCGGAGCGGCGGACTTGGTGACTATCCATCAAGTGCTGCATTTTCTGTCTGATCCTGGTCGCGCGATTGCGGAGGCGGCGCGGCTGCTGAAGCCGGGCGGGCGGCTGGTGATGATCGATTTTGCGCCACACGCACTCGAATTTTTGCGCCAAGAGCATGCGCATCGCAGGCTTGGATTCAGCGATATTGAAATCGCCGAATGGTGCGAGGCAGCTGGACTGTCTTGCCGGAAAACAACAACTCTCGCGCCGCAGAAGCGAGAGGCTCTAACCGTCAAAATTTGGGCAGGGGATAAGGCATGAGCGTCTCCCATTTGCAGGACTTGATCGTCGACACCGCCTCACGCGGCAGGCAAACACGAGTGTCTTTTGAGTTTTTTCCGCCGAAGTCGGAAGCGCTTGAGGGGCAGTTGTGGGAGTCGATCCGCAAGCTCGAACCATTGGCGCCGAGCTTCGTCTCGGTGACCTACGGCGCGGGTGGTTCGACGCGCGACCGGACTCACCGCACCGTGGCGCGGATGGCCGCCGAAACAACGCTGAAACCAGCGGCCCACCTAACGACTGTTGCGGCAAGCCGCGTTGAGATCGACGGCGTGTTGCGCGACTATTGGCGCGCCGGTGTCCGGCGTGTCGTTGCTCTGCGTGGCGATCCGCCGGGCGGCGTCGGCATGCCGTACCTCCAGCATCCAAACGGCTACGCCAGCGCGATTGAACTTGTCGAGGCGGCATCGCGCATCGGTGCGTTTGATATTTCGGTTGCAGTGCACCCGGAGAGGCATCCGTCCAGTCCAAACTTCGAGCACGACATCGAGAACTTCAAACGCAAGCTCGGCGCAGGCGCCTCACGCGGCATTTCGCAGTTCTTCTTCGAGGCCGATATTTTCTTGCGCTTCCGCGACCGGCTCGCGCGTGCGGGCGTTTACGCGCCGATCTTGCCTGGAATCATGCCGGTGACGAACGTGAAGAGCCTGCGCAAGATGGTCGAAGCGTGCGGCGCAACTCTGCCGCGGTGGATGGTGCGGCTGTTTGAGGGGTTAGACGATGACCCAGAGACGCGCCGGCTGGTGACCGCCGTGACCACGGCGCAACTTTGCGCGCGCTTGGCCGCGGAAGGAATAGAAGACTTCCACTTCTACACGCTGAACCGCGCCGATCTTGCCTACTCGATCTGCCGCATCCTTGGCGTGCGCGCGAAGGAGCAAGCGGCATGACGCGCGAAGAAAGAGTGGCCGCGCTAAATGCGGAGATGGCGAAGCGCATTTTGGTGCTCGACGGATCGATGGGCGCCTACCTACAGGGCTTCGGACTGACCAATGAAGACTTTCACGGCAAGCGCTTTGCCGACCACGCGCGGGCGCTGAAGGGTAACAACGATCTGCTTGTGCTTATGCGGCCTGATGTGATCGCGAAGGTGCATGAAGCTTATCTCGATGCCGGCGTTGATATCATTGAAACCAACACCTTTAGCGCGACCACCATTTCGCAAGCTGAATATGCGTTGGAAGACGTCGCTTACGAAGTGAACGTCGAGGGTGCGCGGATTGCGCGCGAGGTTTGCGATGCGTTCGAAGCCAAAGATGGCCGGCCGCGTATCGTCGCCGGCGCACTTGGCCCCACGACCAAACTCTTGTCGATGTCGCCGGAAGTTGGCGATCCGGGGCGTCGCGATTGCACATTTGATCAAATGGCGGCGGCCTACGAAGATCAGGCGCGTGGCCTGATCGTTGGCGGCAGCGATCTGTTGTTGATCGAAACCATCACCGACACCCTGAATTGCAAGGCGGCGCTGTGGGGCGTTTGGGAAGCGTTCGATAAGCTCGGCGTCGAATTGCCGATTTGGATTTCGGGCACGATCACTGACAAGTCGGGCCGGACGCTCTCGGGGCAAACGGTTGAAGCGTTCTGGAATTCGCTGGCGCACGCGAAACCGTGGGCGATCGGCTTGAATTGTGCGCTCGGCCCCGCCGATATGCGCGCCTTCCTGGCCGATCTCTCGCGCGTCGCCGAATGCGCAGTGAGCGCATACCCGAACGCCGGGTTGCCCAACGCGATGGGCGCCTATGACGAGACGCCGCATTCGATGGAGGCGCACTATGTCGAGTGGGCGAAGGGTGGGCTTGTCAATGTTCTCGGCGGCTGCTGTGGCACCACGCCGGATCACATCGGTCACCTCGCGCAAGCGCTCGGCGGCGTGAAGCCGCGCGTCGTGCCGCATCATGATGCGCGACTGCGCCTCTCTGGACTCGAACCCTTTACCGCGGCTGCTTAATGACCTCTGCCAATCCTTTCGCGAACTTCGTCATTGTCGGCGAGCGCACGAACGTCACTGGGTCAGCGAAATTTCGTAAGCTGATTGAGGCGGACGATTATTCTGCTGCGCTCGATGTCGCGCGCCAACAGGTCGAAAGCGGCGCCAACGTGCTCGACGTCAATGTCGACGCGGCGATGATCGACGGCCCGAAAGCGATGACGCGGTTTTTGAACCTGATCGCTTCTGAGCCTGACATCGCGAAAATTCCGCTGATGATCGATAGCTCCAAATGGGAAGTGATCGAAGCGGGGCTGAAGTGCGCGCAGGGTAAGAGCGTCGTCAATTCGATCTCGATGAAGGAAGGCGAAGCTAAATTCCTCGAGGCCGCCAAGCGTGTGCGCCGTTACGGCGCCGCAGTCGTGGTGATGGCGTTCGACGAGAAGGGGCAGGCCGACACTGAGCAGCGCAAAGTCGAGATCTGCACCAAAGCGTACAAACTCTTGGTCGATATTGGCTTTCCGCCCCAGGACATTATTTTCGATCCGAACGTGTTCGCAGTGGCGACCGGCATTGAAGAGCACGCCGACTACGCAATCGCGTTCATCGAAGCGACGCGGCGCATTCGCGAAACCTTGCCCCACGCGCATGTTTCCGGTGGCGTTTCCAACGTGTCGTTCTCGTTCCGCGGCAACGAGCCCGTGCGCGAAGCGATGCACGCGGTGTTTTTGTACCACGCCATCAGCGCCGGCATGGATATGGGGATCGTCAACGCGGGCTCGCTGACGCTGTACGACAATGTCGAGCCGGAATTGCGCGAGCGTGTCGAAGACGTGCTGCTGAACCGTCGTAGTGACGCGACCGAGCGCCTGCTTGATGTCGCCGAGCAAGCCAAGGGCGGCGCAAAAAAGAGGGACAGCACAAAGGATTTGGCGTGGCGGGAAAAGCCGGTGCGCGAGCGTCTTGGTCACGCCATGGTGCACGGCATCACCGAATTCATCATTGCCGACACCGAAGAAGCCCGGCTGATGGCCGAGCGTCCGCTGCACGTCATCGAAGGTCCGTTGATGGACGGCATGAGTGTCGTTGGCGACCTCTTCGGCGCAGGCAAGATGTTCTTGCCGCAGGTTGTGAAATCCGCGCGCGTCATGAAGCAGGCCGTGGCGCATCTCATTCCATACATGGAAGAGGAAAAAGAGCGCACCGGCATGGCCGGCAGATCCAACGGCAAGATCGTGATGGCCACCGTGAAAGGTGATGTCCACGATATCGGCAAGAACATTGTCGGCGTGGTGATGCAGTGCAACGGCTATGACGTTGTCGATCTCGGCGTCATGGTCTCGTGCGACAAGATTTTGGAAACGGCGAAAGCCGAGAAGGCAGATGCCATTGGTCTGTCGGGGCTTATCACGCCCAGCCTCGATGAAATGGTGTTTGTCGCCAGCGAAATGCAGCGGCTAGGCTTTACCTTGCCGCTGTTGATCGGCGGCGCCACGACGTCACGCACGCATACTGCGGTGAAGATTGCGCCTGCCTACAAAGGACCGACGATCTACGTGACCGACGCGTCGCGCGCGGTGCCGGTGGTGCAAAAACTTTTGGGCAAGGATCGCGATAGCTTCGTTGGCGACGCGAAGAAAGATCAAACGCTGGCGCGCGAGCAGTATCTCGCCGGGCAGGACAAACGCCCGCGCGTGCCGATCGCCATTGCGCGTGAACGTGCACCCAAGCTCGAATTTGCGCCGGTGAAGCCGAGTTTCCTCGGCGTGCGGTCGTTCGTTGAATATCCGCTCGAGGATTTGGTTCCGTACATCGATTGGACGCCGTTTTTTGCGTCGTGGGATTTGGTTGGGCGCTATCCGGCAATTCTTGAGGACGATATCGTCGGCGAAGCAGCGCGCAATCTTTATACTGATGCGCGGGCGATGCTGGATCAGTTGGTCGTTGAGAAATGGGTAAGGGCTTCGGGTGTTGTCGGCTTCTGGCCAGCAAACCGCGATGGCGATGACGTCGTGCTTTTCAAAGACGAGAAGCGCACTAAGGAGATCGCGCGTCTGTACACGTTGCGTCAGCAGATCGAAAAGGGACAAGGCAAGTCTAACTTCGCGCTTGCTGATTATATTGCGCCGAAGGGTGTCAGCGATTACGTCGCCGCGTTCGCCGTGACTGCGGGCCTTGGCGAAGAAGACGTCGCGATCCGCTTCAAGCGCGCCAACGACGATTACTCCGCCATTTTGGCGCAAGCTTTGTGCGATCGCCTGGCGGAAGCTTTTGCCGAAGCGCTGCACGCAAAGGTGCGTCGCGACCTTTGGGGTTACGCCAAGGACGAGGGGCTGAGCGCGGACGACATGATCGCTGAGAAGTATCGCGGTATCCGTCCGGCGCCTGGCTATCCCGCGCAACCCGATCATACCGAAAAGCGGACGATCTTCGATTTACTCGACGCCACGGCGCGCACCGGCATTGATCTTACGGAAAGCATGGCGATGACGCCGCCGTCCTCGGTCTCGGGTCTCTATTTTTCGCATCCGCAGGCGGAATACTTCGGCACTGGAAAAGTCGATCGCGATCAGGTCGCAGATTATGCGCGCCGGAAGGGTTGGGACGTCGCGACGGCAGAACGCTGGCTGTCGCCGATCTTGGCGTACGATCCGTTGTTGAAGGCGAGGGCTTAGGGAACTTTAGCGCCGTTCGTCCGGCCTGGCCCCGCAATCGTCGCATCCGGGGTGGCTCCGGACGGCGGGCGGCTGCTAGAAAGCCCTGAACTTCTCGGGGAAAACCATGAAACGTCTGATTACGTTCGTCGCCGCGGCGTTGGCGCTTGCCGCTTGCGCATCGTCGTCCACGCCGCAAGGCTCGGGCTCGCTCGAAGTTGCGCCGCTGGCGTACACGACGCGGACGCTGCCGAATGGTTTGCGCGTCTATGCGATGCCGGACCGCAACACCGCGAACGTCTCGGTTCAGGTTTGGTACGATGTCGGCTCGGTGGACGATCCGGCTGGCCGCTCAGGCTTTGCGCACCTCTTTGAACACATCATGTTCAAGTCGACGCGCAATATGCCGGAGCAATTCTTCGACCGGTTGACCGAAGATGTCGTCGGCTACAACAACGCCTCCACTTACGACGACTTCACCAACTATTACGAAGTCGTGCCCGCGAACCACTTGCAGCGTGTGTTGTGGGCGGAAGCTGATCGCATGGGCTCGCTCGTCGTCAACGAGGAGAGCTTCGATTCCGAACGCGATGTGGTGAAGGAAGAGCTGCGCCAACGCGTGCTCGCGTCGCCCTATGGCCGCTTGTTCTACTTTTTCCTGCCGCAAGTGAACTATGACGTTCACCCTTATGGCCGCCCCGGCATTGGCTCGATCGAGGACTTGGACGCCGCCACAGTTGCTGACGTGCGCGCGTTCCATGCGCAATATTATCGGCCGGACAACGCCATCCTCGTGGTCTCCGGTAATTTCGATCAAGCGCAGCTCGACGCTTGGATCGATCAGTATTTTGGCGACATCGCGCGTCCAGCCCGCGCCATCCCGCGCGACTATCCGACTGAACCGGAGCGCAGCCAACCGCGCGAATACACGGTTTACGCGCCGAACGTTCCGTTGCCGGCCGTGATGATTTCGTATCCGCAGCCCGCCTCGACAGACCCGGACATTCCAGTGCTGATGGTGATCGACGGCATTCTTTCGACTGGCGAGAACTCGCGGCTCTACAACTCCCTGGTCTATGAGCAGCAAGTCGCCGCGCAGGTGTTTACGAATTTAGAAGCCACGCAGGATCCTGGTGCGTATGGCCTCTTCGCCATTCTTTCTGACGGCCAAACGGCCGAAGCCGGTCAGGCGGCGCTGACGGCTCAAATCGCGCGCATGCGCGACACGTTGGTGACCTCAGCTGAACTGGATGAAGCAAAAAACGAGATCGTCACGGCGACGCTTCAGCAGCGCGAAACTGCCGAAGGCCGCGCCGACGAACTCGCGGACGCTGTGATCCGCTACGGCGACGCTGGCTACGCCGATCGTCTGCTGGCGGCCATCCAAGCGACGACGGCCGCTGACGTGCAACGTGTCGCGCGCCGAATCTTCAACGAAAACCGCCGGGCTGTTGTGCGCTATCTGCCGGAAGAGCAGGGGCGCACCGGTGATACAATTCAAACCTCGTCGCGCATCCAAGCGCGCACGATCAACATTCCGGCTTCGGAAATTATGACCTACACGCTTGCGCCGGAAGGTCAGCGTGAACAACCGCCGGGCGCCGCAACGCCGATCGACGCGCGCATTCCGGCTGCGTCGCAACGCACGCTCGCCAACGGTGTGCGTGTTATCGTTGCGCCTAACCCAGCGGTGCCGCTGATCAGCGCCGACTTCCGCGTGGCGTCGGGCGCGTCGTCTGATCCTGCCAATCGTGCTGGCCTAGCGAGCATGACGGGCGATCTGCTCACGCGCGGCACCACCACACGCAGCGCGACCGAAATTGCGAGCCAGATTGAATCGCTAGGCGCCGCGATCAGCTCTGGCGCTGGCGTGGATTCCTCCGCCGTCTCGCTGCAGACCCGTAGCGATCGCGTGCAGGAAGCGTTCACGGTCTTCGCTGACGTCGTACGCAACCCGGCGTTTGCTGCGGAAGAGTTGGACCGCGCCAAGTCACAGGCTCTCGATGGCTTACAGGTGGCGCTGAGCCAACCTGGCAGCATCGCGGGTTTTGCGATGACGCGCGCGATCTACGGCACTGCGCCCTACGGCGCGATCGCTTCGCCAACCAGCATCGGCGCGATCACGCGCGATGATATGTCGACCTATCACAGCGCGTACTGGCGCCCGGACAACGCGGTCCTCGTCATCACTGGCGATGTGACTGCGGAAGAGGGCTTCGGTCTGGCCGAGCGCTATTTCGGCAACTGGCCGCGTCCGAGCACGGCGATGCCGGTGCGTCCCGACGCAACGGCGTATGCAGCGCCGTCGCGGACGATCGTTGTCGACCTGCCAGACACTGGCCAAGCGGCGGTGCTGATGGGGCTGCGTGGTGTTGCGCGCACCGATGCGGATTACTTCCCGCTCTTGGTCGCCAACAACGTTTTGGGCGGCGGATACTCTGCGCGCCTCAACAACGAAATCCGGATTCGCCGCGGCTTGTCGTACGGCGCGGGCTCAAGCTTGCAGGCGCGCATGGCGCCGGGCCCGATCGTCGCTTCGGCGCAAACGCGCAACGACGCGGCGGTGCAGGTCTATGAGCTCATGCGCGCCGAAATCACCCGCATTGCCGCCGAACCGGCGCCTGCATCCGAACTCACGGCTCGCAAGGCCGTGCTAATCGGCAATTTCGGCCGCTCGATCGAGACCACGGCAGGCCTTGCAGGCCAGATCTCGACGCTCGCGCTCTATGGGTTGCCGCCCGAACGCCTCGGCACCTACGTCGCCGACGTGACGGCAGTGACACCCGAGCAGGCCCAGGCCGCTGCGCGCCGTTACTTCAACGAAGCGCAAGCTGACGTGGTCGTCGTGGGCGACGCCCAGCATTTCTACGATGGCCTCCGTCGTGTGCGGCCCAACGCTGAGCGCATACCGGCTTCGGAACTAAATCTGGATACGGAATCGCTGCGCTAATCCTGAAGGCGGCGTCACGTGCGATTGCGTGACGCCGCTCAGCGACTCGGTTAACCATGCTTGGGTCTTGGCTGGTCAGAACCTCATACGTATTGCCGCTGTGGCGATTGGGTTGAGCACGCTCTCGTTTGCGGCTGGGGTCGCTGGCGATCTCTCCATTTTGGATCAGCCGCAATCTGGCCAGAGCGTCGTTGTGCGTATCCCGCCGGAAATCCCGTCCGACGCACCGCGCGCCAGGCCGCTCTTATCCACAGCTTCGGCTGTGGCGGCTCCGGTTCGCCGCGCGCGCCGCGCGCAGGCTGAAATGCCGGGCGAGGTGAGTCGCCTCGTTGAGTCGGTGCAGGTCGCGCATGAGGCAGAGTTCGAGCCCACCGTAATTGTGTTCGCGGTCGCGTCGCTTCAGCAGTTGAAGCCGCAGGCGCAAAACCCAGTAAAACCGTCGCCGGACGCCCTCGCAGCGCCACGTGAGACCAAAGTCGCCTGATTTAGTGGGGCTTTGCCGCAACACTGGCGCCCGGCGCCTGCAACAGTGTCAAAATACTGCCCCGTTCGGAGCGCTCTCCTGATGTCCATGAGAGAGGGCATTGGTCCGAGTCTGTACGGGCGGGGCGCTGCGGTGATCGCGGCTGCGCTGACCATTGCGGCCCCCGCCGTCGCAGAAGCTCAGCAGCAACCTCGACAAGCACAGAGCGCCGCGCCGCAGCGGCTGGTGCCGGTGACAGGTGGCGCGAGCCGTTATGCGACGCCGGACGGCGGGGTGCGCTTCGTGCTCGACCGATCCGGCGGCCGTGCAGCCCTGGTGCAGTTTGAGGGTGATCCCGAGGTGCACGTGCTGCGTCCAACCATGGGCGCCGGTGGCGACGAAATTTACCAGACCGAGAGTGGCGACGTTCGCCTGCGTGTAACGTCGCACGGCGGCATCATCGTCTATACGCGTGCGATCCGCACCGGCGCCGCTGCGTCCGAAGAAGGTCGCGTCGCGCCGCTGGCGCCGGAAGAGTTGGCGTTCGCCGAGATGCAATCGCGTTTTCGTGCGATCCAAAGCAGGGCGCGCCGCACCATTGGCCAGCCAGTGATGTTTACGGTGCCAGCGCAGATGTCGCCGATCGTGGCGGGCGTTGTCACCGATGCCGCCGAACGCGCCGCGGAAGGATTGGCCGAGGCGCCGCTCACCAATGTGCGCCGCGTGATCATTGGCTTGGGCCGCCAGCCCGCTGTCGCGCTTCGCGGCGACACGCTTTTCGTGCAAGTGGCGCCGCAACTTGGGTATGCGGGGCGGCCTTCTTCCAGCGCCATCCGCAATGTCGTGATGGGGCAGGTTCAAGGCCCCGAACAATAACGCCGCCGCCGCCTAAGAGCGGCTTTTTCTTTAGCCCCTGAACTCGTCCTTTTGTTTCCGGATCGCGGCGAACGCCTCCCAGTCGGCGACGCTTGGCAACAGTACCGGTGCGCGCAGAAACGGGTTCGTTTCCTTCTCCAATTTCAGAGTCATTGGCACTGTAGGGCTTCCCGCAGCGCGGAGGCGATCGATCTCAGCCGCGCGCGCCTTTAAGGCCGTGTTCTCGGGATCTACTGACAGCGCAAAGCGCGCGTTCGATTGCGTGTATTCGTGCGCGCAATAGAGCGTCGCGCTATCCGGTAGCGCCGCCAGTTTTTGCAGGCTCGTCCACATTTGCTGAGGCGTGCCTTCGAACAAGCGGCCGCATCCCAACGAAAACAGCGCGTCGCCAACGAAGGCGACGTTGTCTTCATCGAACACGTACGCAATGTGCCCCAGCGTGTGTCCGCCCACGTTGAGGACGCGCGCCTCGATGTTTCCGAGTTTTACACGGTCGCCTTCATCGACGACGCGATCGGGACCAGCGCCTATGCGCTCAACCTCCGCCGGGCCGGTCACCATTGCATCCGTCTTGGCGTTGATCGCTGCATTGCCTCCAGCGTGATCTGGATGCCAGTGCGTGTTCCAAATATCAGTGATGCGCCAACCTTTGGCGTCCGCTTGACGCATGATCTCTTCAGCGTCTGGCGTGTCGATTGCGGCGGTGGCGCCGGTGGCCGGGTCATGGATGAGGAACCCGTAATTGTCGGAGAGGCAGGGGAATTGATGGATTTGAAGCATGTCCTAGCTTAGCCCTCTCAAGGCATGCGCGTCGATGTTCTCGCACTCCAACGCTTTTACGCGTCCTCCTTGGGCGAGGCTGCACGTCGCGCGGCGGCTCGACGGCTGGCCGCGGTGTGGCCGCATACCGATGGCTTGGACGTTCTTGGTATTGGCTATCCGTCTCCATATCTCGATCGTTTTCGCGCCAATGCCCGGCGGGTTGTGACCATGATGCCGGCTGCTCAAGGCGCGGAGCCGTGGCCCGCGAACGCACTTGTGGCCACGGCGCTGGCCGAAGACGCGCGGCTCCCGTTCATGGACGCTGTGTTTGATCGTGTTTTACTTATCCATGCCCTGGAGGAATGCGACGCGGTGCCCGCCATGTTGCGGGAGGTCTGGCGCGTGATGGCGCCGGAGGGGCGGCTTGTCGTGATCGTGTCAAACCGCTGGAGCTTGTGGGCGCAATCTGACGTTTCGCCCTTTGGCTACGGCCGTCCGTATTCTCGTACGCAACTCGCATCCTTGCTCGGCGACTCGATGTTCGAGCCGGTCGTGTCGGCGCGAGCGCTTTATATGCCGCCGTGGCGTTGGGCGGCGGGTGCGGCGGATGCGTTCGAGCGCGTCGGCGAATTGGTATGGCCAGCGCAGGGCGGGCTGGTGCTCATGGAGGCAGTGAAGCGCCTTTATGCCAGCACAGCGCGCTCGGAGGGGCGTGTCCTTTTGGCCAAAGCGCCGCAGAGAACGCGCACTGAGGCGAAAGGCGCATTGCCCGAGAACAACCGCGACTCCTAAGAAGGAGGCCAAGTTTCGCGACGAAATTTGCGGAAGGGGTGCCGCGTCCATGAAACTCATCACCGCTATCATCAAACCAAGCCGGCTCGATCCAGTGCTCGATGCGCTGAAGGAGGCGGGGTGTGGCGGCATCACCGTTTCAGAAGTCCGCGGCTTTGGCCGCCAAAAGGGCAAAACCGAAGTTTACCGCGGCGCTGAGTACGAAGTGAAACTGCTGCCCAAAGTGAAAATCGAAATCGTGGCCGGGCCAGACGCTGTAGAGCGCATCGTCGACGCGATCGCCACCGCAGCGAACACCGGCAAGATCGGGGACGGCAAGATCTGGGTCGCCGATCTTGATAGCATTCAGCGCATCCGCACCGGTGAAACGGGTCAGGCGGCGGTCGAAAGCTAAGGGCGGTTCGTCGTTTGATGTAAGGCGCGCCCGCGCGGCGCAGGTAATGTCCGCCGCGAGAAATTCGCGAGGACGACCGATATGCATTTCACCCGCCGAACAGTTCTTGGGGCAAGCGCCGCAACGCTGGCTCTCTCTGCAGCAGCTTGCAATCGCACCCCCTCCGGTGGCGCGCCCGAGCTCAACGCACTCCTAGATCGGCTTTCCATCGAGACGCTGCGGGAAGCTCCGGAGTTCGCCACCAGTCTTGGCGTGTCTGAAGAACAGGCGGGCGGCCGCTACATTGATCGTTTGGGAGACGTATCACGTGAGGGTTTGCGCCGTCAGCGCGAGATCGCGCAGCGTGCGCTAGATCAACTCGGCACGATCGATCGCGCCAAGCTTGAAGGGCAAGATGCGGTCACGTTCGAGGTCGTAAAGACCTCGATCGAGGATGGCCTTGCGGCAGGCGCCTTCGAGTTCGGAAATGGCGCGCAATCACCGTACGTTGTGACTCAGCTCGGCGGCGCCTACACGCAGCAGCCGGATTTCCTCTCAAGCCGTCACCCGCTTACCAACCGTGATCAAACGGAAGCCTATCTCACGCGTCTCCAACAGTACGCGCGCGTGCTGGATCAAGAATCTCAGATGATCGCCGATGATGCGGGCAACGGCATGATCCCGCCGGATTTCTGCATTGACGGCGCTGTGTCGCAATTGCGCGGTTTTGCGCAGACAGCGCCGGCGCAAACGGTGCTGGTTAGCTCGCTGGGACAGCGTTTGCCGGAGGTCGCCGAAATTCCTGAAGCTGAGCGCGCCGGTTTCTTGACGCGCGCTGAAGCCATCGTGCGTGACGATGTTCTGCCGGCATACCAGCGTCAAATCCAAGCGCTGGAGGCTATCCGGCCGCGCGCTACGCACGACGCAGGCATTATGCACCGCCCACAAGGCGCAGAGATGTATGCCGCCGCTCTGCGCGCGTACACGACGACGACTTTGAGCGCCGATGAAATTCACGAAATGGGGGTGGAGCTCGTGAACTCTACCAAGAGCGAGATTGATGCGATCTTCCGCTCGCAAGGGATGACCAACGGCACGGTCAACGAGCGCATTCAAGCGCTTGGCCGCCGCCCTGATCAACGCTACCCGAGCACTGAGGCCGGACGCACACAATTGCTCGCCGATCTCAACGCGCAAGTCGCCGCCATTCGTGGGCGCATGCCGGAAGTGTGCGGACGCTTGGCGCAAGCCACTCTCGAGATTGTCCGCGTGCCGGCGTACATCGAAGCAGGGTCACCGGGTGGCTACTACCAGCAGCCAGCACTCGATGGCTCGCGTCCTGGGGCCTATTATATCAACTTGCGTGATCCGGCGAACGAGTGGCCAAAATACTCGCTGCCGACGCTCACCTACCACGAAGGCATTCCCGGCCATCACTGGCAGATTGCGATCCAGCAAGAGAGCGAGGGGCTTCCGTTTTATCGCAGCGCACTGACCTTCTTCGGCGCGTTTATCGAAGGCTGGGGGCTCTACGCTGAGCAACTCGCCGACGAAATGGGCGTCTATGAGAATAATCCGTTCGGCCGCATCGGATACTTGAACTCCGCAGCGTTCCGCGCCTCGCGTCTCGTGGTCGACACCGGCATTCACGCGAAAGGCTGGACCCGCGAGCAAGCGATCCAGTCGATGGCCGAGGCGACCGGCGGCGGCGGCTCAGGCACGGTCACGGAGGTCGAGCGTTACTGCGTCATTCCCGGTCAAGCTTGCAGCTACATGGTCGGCCGCCAGGCCATAAACCGGATGCGCGATGGCGCGCGTTCGACTTTGGGCGCGAGCTTCGATCTCAAGGGCTTCCACGACACGTTGCTGGCCGCAGGCGCCGTGCCGCTGACGGTTGCGGACACTCTCGTCACCGAATGGGTCGGTTCAGTTCAGCGCACCTGAATTTTTTGGCCACCTCGGGCGTTGCGAGCGTCGTATTCGCACGGCTGTTCGTCGCACCCCCGATGCAGCGCCGTTAGGTTGGGCTAGGATCGCCGACGACAGGCAACCCTGTTCTCGGAAGGGGAATTACCCATGGAAATCTCACGGCGCTCGCTCCTGAGCGCGACGGCTGCTGGCGTGGTGCTGGCGGCGTGCACGCGACCGGCCGAAGCCGGCAATCTCAGCGGCATCCTCGACACGCTCTCAACGGATATCCTTCGCGAGCTGCCGGAATACGCGACGTCGCTCTCGGTTTCAGAAGAGCAAGCAGGTGGCCGCTACATTGATCGCCTCAGCGACTCCTCGCGCCCTGGCGCAGAGCGCCTTGTTCAAATCTCGCAGAACGCCGTCACGCAGCTGCAGGCGCTAAATCGAGATACGCTGTCCGCGCAGGACGCAGTGACTTACGATGTGGTGCTCACCTCGCTACAGGACGGCATCGCTTCGTCGCACTACAAGACGGGCAGTGGCGCGCAAGCGCCGTATACGGTCACGCAGCTGACCGGCGCCTATACTGGGATTCCGGATTTCCTTGCCAGCCAGCATCCAGTGACAAACCGCGAGCAGGCCGATGCGTATCTCGCGCGGCTCACGGCTTATGGCCGCGTGCTCGATCAAGAATCCGAACGCGTTGGCCTCGATGCCGGCGACGGCGTGATCGCGCCGGACTTTGCGCTCGACGGCGCGCTGCGCCAGCTTGGCCAATTCCGTGGCACAGCGCCGGCGCAGACGGTGCTCGTGAGCTCATTCCAACAGCGTCTTGCGGGCGTTGCCGACATCAGCGATGCCGACAAGGCGACGCTGCTCAGCCAAGCTGAAACGATCGTCCGCGACACGGTGCTTCCCGCCTATCAACGCCAGATCGACGCCATCACCGCCGTCCGTCCGCGCGCCACGCACGATGCGGGCGTGTGGAAGCTTCCTGAGGGCGAAGCGCTCTATGCAACGGCTCTGCGCGCCTACACGACGACGTCGATGTCGCCGGACGAAATCCACCAAATGGGTCTCGATCTCATCGCGCAACTCACTGCCGAGATGGATACAATCCTGCGCGCTCAAGGCCTGACACGCGGCTCAGTGTCGGAACGCGTCAGCGCGCTTGGCCGCCGCCCGGATCAAATCTATCCGAGCACACCGGCTGGCCGCGACCGCTTGCTGGCGGACCTCAATGCCCAAGTCGTTGCGATCCGCGCGCGTATGCCGGAAGTCTGCGGCGTGCAGGCGCAAGCGCCGCTCGAGATCAAGCGCGTGCCGGAATACACCGAAGCTGGCGCGCCCGGCGGCTACTACCAGGGTGCTGCTCTCGATGGCTCGCGTCCGGGCGCCTATTACATCAATCTGCGTGACCCGGCGACTGAATGGCCGAAGTTCACGTTGCCGACATTGACGTATCACGAGGGCATTCCGGGTCACCATTGGCAGATCGCGATCCAGCAAGAGTCAGGCTCGATCCCATTCATCCGCAGCGCGTTACTTGGCTTTAGCGCCTATGCTGAAGGCTGGGGCCTCTACGCTGAACAGCTTGCTGACGAGATGGGCATGTATGCGAACGATCCGTTCGGCCGCGTCGGCTATCTGCAATCGGCGGCGTTCCGTGCATCACGCCTCGTTTGCGACACGGGTCTCCATTCGAAGCGGTGGACACGTGAGCAAGCTATCCAATCGATGGTGGCCGCGACAGGCGATCAAGTCTCCAGCGTCACGACCGAAATTGAGCGCTATTGCGTGTGGCCGGGTCAAGCTTGCAGCTACATGGTGGGCCGCCAGGCGCTTAACCGCATGCGCGAAAGCGCACGCACGACGCTCGGTCAGAACTTCGATCTGAAAGGGTTCCACGACGCGGTGCTGACCAATGGCTCGACGCCGCTGTCGGTCACGGAAACGTTGGTGAACCAGTGGGTCGCGACGGTTTCTGGTCCGGCGCAGAACTAAGCTGCACTAAAACTATAAGGCGGCGGCGTGAGCAATCACGTCGCCGCTTTTGTTTGGTCGTCCGTGAAGAATTCGGAGTCATTTGATTGATCGACATTTTCCGTGCGTTTTAAGTAATCGCGATTGCCGGCTATCGACGAGTCCGCCGCGGTTTTCTTGCAATTATTGCTCGACGGCGCGAAGCGTGATTCCATTAT
>JANNFK010000060.1:0-172131 GCA_031379735.1 Caulobacteraceae bacterium
TCGCGCGATCCCCGGTGCGTCTCCGCACGGTTGTTACCCGGCGGCTTCTGCGCTTTCGTTATGCGACAGCTTTCCGCGACCATTGGTTTGTCCGCTTCCGGCTGCACACTCCCGCTGATGGTTTGCGGGTGGCGTTGGCGCCTCACGCTCGATCACATCGTCTTCGCGGTTGGTTGAACAGGGATCCAACTGCCCTCCGTGCGAAGATGATGCGCGCAGTCTAAGCGCGATCTAGCGCTGTAGGATTGAACGCGATCTATCCTCGGGATTGGGACTCGCTTTGCCGCGTACTCAGTCCACCGAGGATGGCGCTTCGGGAACGGATTGGGTCTTGGCATCGCCTTCGACGTTGAGCCATTCGAAGTATTTGGCGAGGCACGCGCGCTGCTTTGGCGGCATGTACTCGAAGTTGCGGCCGCGGTCGGTAATTTCCCAGAAGTCCTTGTCGTAGACGACTTCGAGTTGGCGGCGAATTTGGCGTAGGCGTTCGGCCGGTTCGTCACGCATGTCGTTGGCGATGGCGCGCGCGCGATCTTCCTGCTCGGCCAGAATGTAGTAGGCGGCGAGTTTCACCTGCGCTTTGCGCACACCCATTAGCGCTTTGTCTTGACCGCGCACGAAGGGCGGCCGGTCGAGTTCGAGGAATTCGGCGAGGATTTCCATCTCGCAAGGGGAGCCGACTTGGTTGGCGATCTGCGCCAGCGTCGACATATCGTACGCGACGGTTTCGGTGACGAACGTCAGGTCCATGTCGAACGCGATCAGGCCGTAATATTTCATGTGCCGCACGCAATCGAGGGCCGCCGCGTGGTGGCCGTCGAGCAGCATGAACTCGCCGAGCTTCCGGTACTGGTTCATCACATTGTAGCTGGTGCGGACGTCCTTGGCGTTCAGCGTGGCGCGGATGAAGGAATTTAAGAAGCGCAGCACGAGTTGGATGAGTTGCTCGTCGCCGGCTTTGGCGGCGGCTTCGGCGATGTAGCGCGTGTCGATGGCGATCAGGTAGTTGATGTCACGCATCGGCCCGAGGGCTTCGTTGTAGATGCTGAGATACTGGCGCAGAACTTTCCACTCGACCCAGGTGCGCCGCGCTTCGAGGTCGCGCAGCGATTCTGGGTCCATCGCAACAAAATCGGGGTTGAGGCGGATACCGGGGCCGACATTGAACCATGATGCTTGAGCGTGCGGCTTGACGCGCAGGTACTCGATGGCGAGATCGCGCAGCGCATCGACCGCGGCGCTGGCGATGATCTTGTCCTTGCCCGAGATTGAGTTGCTGGTGATGTCGGTGAGCTCTTCCAGCGCATCCAAGATCTTCGCTTGAGCGGCAAGTGCTGCCGGTTCGTCGGCGTGCGAGGCGCTTCTGCCGGCGACCGCGACGGCTTCGCGACGGATGCGATCGATCAGGTTTTGCGGCTCAAGAAACCAGAACACGTAGGCGAAATACGGCACCATCAAAACGATGCCGCCAGTGGTGAGCGACAGCGCCATGACGACGGTGATCGCCGGAATATAATCTGGTTGCAGCGACGCCGAGAGCCATACGCTGAGCACACAGGTGACGACGTAATAGCCGGCGACGACCATGTTGGTGCGATCGCGCAGAAAGAGGCCGGCGACACCGGTGTAGCGCTCGGCGGTCAACTGCACGATGATGCTGCAGACGGTGATGACGATGCCGAAGACGGCGGCGTTGATACCCGTTAGCGCCGAGACCGGGTTGTTGACGCTCGACGGATCGAAGGTGAAGAAGCCGAGTAGTGGATTCGAGCCGGCGTTCTTCTCGCCGTAGATGGCGGTGTGGATGACGAAGTCCAGAATGTAGAGCGCCCAAAAAACGCCCACGGCGGCGCAGGCCAGAATGGCCGCCCGCATCGCGAACATCCGGAACGCGTCATTGCCGCCGCTTGTCATGTTGATCCCGCCACGGCCTTGAGTCCGCGCTGGGAGTTTAACACGTCTGTTGGGTTAGCAAGCGCGCGCGTGGCGGGGATGAGGCCCGGACGGCGCGGCAGCCGAATTTCTCGCCAGCATGGCGCTTAAAACGAGCGTTAGAGGTCGTGGTCGACCGGGAGCGGCGGCGCTTCGCGCAGTAGGGTTATGGCGATGCGGCGGTTGCCGGGAAGCGTGGGGTCGTCGGCGAACATGGGTTCGCTATCGGCGCGGCCGGCGACTTCGTAGATGCGATCGACGGGGATGCCCTGGGCTTGCAGGATGCGGCGGGCTTCGTTGGCGCGCGCGGCTGAGAGTTCGAAGTTGGAGCTGTAGCGTCCGCCGGGGGCGGAACCATCGGTGTGGCCTGAGATCGTCAGGCGGTTTGGCAATTGCGCTATGACGGTTGAAATCGCCACCAGCAAACGTTGCGCGCGATCGTTGGGGCGCGCGTCGCCAGCGGCGAACATCGAGCGGCCTTCTTGATCGACGATCTGGATACGGAGGCCTTCTGGCGTTTGTTCGACGATGACGTTGCGCGAGAGCTCGGCGACGTCCGGCATGTCTTGCATGGCCTGGCGGATGGCGACTTCGGCGCGCGAGAACTCAGCGGTTTCTCGCAGCGTGCGGGCGCGTGACAGGCTGTCCTGGTTCGGATTGTTTTCGCCGCCAGCAGCGGTGCTGGTGTCGGCTTCGTTCTGATCGCTGGCGGTCGAGGTGTTTTGCGGTTCGGCGGCGGCGGCGACGGGGGCGGAGTGGCCGTGGCGTACGCCTTCTTCAGCAAAGCTGGTGCCTTCAAGCAAACCACCGGCGCCGGAGGCGACGCGGCTGACGCTGGCTGGCGCGAAGAACTCGGCAATACCCCTGCGCTGTTCAGGGCTTGTCGTGTTGATCAGCCACATGAGCAGAAAGAACGCCATCATGGCGGTCACGAAGTCGGCGTAGGCGACTTTCCACGCACCACCATGGTGGCCGCCGCCGACCACCTTTTTGACCTTCTTGATAATGATAGGGCGTTGATTGGTCGCAGCGGTCATGGTCCGTCCGTTCGGCGGAGAGTGGGCACCATTGGCCGAACAGCGTTAAGATCGTGTTGAATACAAAACGGAGCGACTGTGGAGAGTGATCCCGAAGAGGCTTACCGGCGCGCCATGGGCGCCTTCGCCACCGGCGTGACGGTGGTGACGGCCGCTCATGCGGGCGGGATGCTGTCGGGGATGACAGTCAATTCGCTGACCTCGGTTTCGCTGGAACCACGGCTGCTGCTGTGGTGCTTGGGCGATCAATCGGCGCGCTACGCTCAATTTGACGCGGCCGAAACTTGGGGCGTGACGGTGCTTGGGGCTGACGGCGAGGCGCTGTCACGGCGTTTCGCGCAGGCGCTTACGCAAGATGTCCAACCAGACGAGGCGGAGGCGTTGGGAGGTGTAAGCGTTCTGCGTCAGGGGGTGGCGCAACTGGCGTGCCGTACCCACCATAAGATACAGGCAGGCGATCATTTGATCATTATCGGCGAGGTGCTGGACGTTCGCGTGCGGCCCGGCGCCGCGCTGACATTCTTTCGCGGCGGCTACGGTGCGATTGCCGGCTCCGCGAACAAACTCGGGAGCTAGGACTATGGCGAAAACCGCATTTATCGGACTTGGCGTTATGGGCGGGCCGATGGCCGGTCACCTCGCACGGACCGGTCATGACGTGGCGGTGTTTAACCGCACCGAGGAGAAGGCCCGCGATTGGGCGCAGAAGCATCAAGGGCGGACGTATAGCTCGGTCGCGAAAGCGGCCGAGGGCGCCGACATCGTGTTCTCGTGCGTCGGCAACGACCGCGATCTGCGCGAAGTGTTCGACGCCGCGAGTTCAACGATGCGCAAGGGTTCGATCTTCGTCGACCACACGACAGCCTCGGCGGAGCTGGCGCGTGAGTTGGCGGCGAAGGCGGAAGAGCGCGGCTTGGGTTTCCTAGATGCGCCGGTGTCGGGCGGGCAGGCGGGGGCCGAAGCGGGCAAGCTTACGGTGATGGCGGGCGGCGAGCCTTCATGGTTTGCAGAGGCGCAGCCGATCATGGCGGCGTACGCGGCGAACATGACTCTGATCGGCCCTGCGGGGTCGGGACAGTTGGCCAAGATGGTCAACCAAATATGTATTGCCGGCGTCGTTCAGGGCCTCGCTGAGGGGCTGCACTTTGCCAAGCGCGCCGATCTCGACGTCGAGAAGGTGATCGCTGCGATCTCCAAGGGTGCTGCGCAAAGCTGGCAGATGGAAAACCGCTGGAAGACGATGGACGAAGGCCGGTTCGATTTCGGCTTTGCCGTTGACTGGATGCGCAAGGATTTGGGCTTGGTGTTGGAAGAGGCGGCGCGCAACGGCGCCAAGGTCGAACTCGCCGAACTGGTCGATGGCTATTACGCCGACGTGCAAGCGCTGGGCGGCAAACGCTGGGATACATCGAGCCTCATCGCGCGCTTGGAGCGGCCGAAGCGCTAAGGGAGCCGCGCCTGACGCGGGTTCGCGACTAACGGCGCACCTGAATCTGTAGTTGACGCTACGTGGCGCCTTCAATTTATTTTAAAGGCTAGCGTGTAGTTTACGCACTTCCTGTACGGAGCTTTCGCGTGAACCTGAACACCTGGACCGTATTGGTGGTCGAACCGAACAAGTTCGAAGGCCAGATCATTCTCGACCTTTTGCGCAATTCTGGCGTTGAGAAGGTCAGGGTCTGTATGGATCAAGCGTCCGCCCTGGAAATTCTGGAAGTTTACGCGGCCAACGTGGTGATCGCCTCGTTCGAGATGGCGCCGATGGATGGCGCCGCTTGGACGCGTGCTTATCGCCGCAACCATAAATTGCCCGGCCGCAAGCAGGCGATTTTCATCACGTCCGGCGCCTTCTCGCTATCGATGGCGGAAGAGTGCCGCCATGCCGGCGCCAACGCGCTGATCGGCAAGCCGATCTCGGCCAAAGTGCTGACGGCGACAATCACCAAGGTTTTGGGCAAGCCGCGCGAGTTTATCGACGCGCCAGGCTATGTCGGTCCATGCCGCCGCGCGGGGATCGTCACAGCCGGGGCCCCGCGCAAGCGCCGCAAGGCCGATGACTCGATCACGGTCGACGCGAAGACGCTGCAAACGGTGGTTGAGGGCCTCGTGGCCGCCGCGGCCGCCTACGCGCTCGACGTCAACAAGCTCGAAGGTTGCGAATTGGCGCTCCGCCAGGTGCAGGCCTATGCGGTCAACGCCGGCGACGGCCCGCTGATGCGCGCGTGCGCGGCGTTTGCGTTGCAGCTTTCATCCGCCAAGGGCCTGCGCCCGGAGGCGGTGCGCGCTTCGCTCGAAGTGTGCGTGAACGGTGTCGTGAAGCTTGTCTCGCTGGGCGCCGATCAGACCGCCCGCCGCGAAGAGATCGCCGAAGGCGTGCGCCAAGCGGTCGGCAAAGCTTCAATGCAACGGGCGGCCTAAGCGCTCAGCAATTCAGCCGCTTTCGGTGCGAAGTACGTCACGATGCCGTCAGCGCCCGCGCGTTTGAATGCGGTGAGGCTTTCGATGATAGCGCGGTCTTCATCGAGCCAGCCATTTTGGGCGGCGGCCTTGATCATCGCGTACTCGCCGCTGACCTGGAACGCGTAGGTCGGCAGGCCGAACTCGGCCTTCACACGCGCGACGATGTCGAGATAGGGCATGCCGGGTTTGACCAGGAGCATGTCGGCGCCTTCGGCGACATCCATGGCGACTTCGCGCACGGCTTCGTCGGTGTTGCCGAAATCCATTTGGTAGGTGCGCTTGTCGCCGGGATTTGCGGCGCCGCCGCCTCCGAGTTTTCCAGAGCCGATGGCTTCGCGATAAGGGCCGTAGAACGCCGAGGCGTATTTTGCGGCGTAGGACATGATTAGCGTGTCTTGAAAACCGGCGCTATCGAGCCCTGCGCGAATGGCGCCGACGCGGCCGTCCATCATATCGGAGGGCGCGACGATATCGGCGCCGGCGCGTGTCTGCACGATGGCTTGCTCGACCAGCACCTTCAACGTTTCGTCGTTGGCGATGCGGCCATCTTTCAGAAGGCCGTCGTGGCCGTGATCGGTGAATGGATCGAGCGCGACGTCGACCATGACGCCGACCTCTGGCGCCGCATCCTTCATCGCGCGCACGGCGTTGCAGACAAGGCCGTTGTTGTTCAGCGCCTCTTTGCCGCTCGGATCTTTTTTCGCGCTGTCGATGAATGGAAAGACCGCAATCGCAGGGATGCCGAGTTGGTGCGCGCGTTTGGCGGCGTTAGCTGCGGCGCGCACTGAAAGGCGCGCTGCGCCTGGCATGGCGGACACCGGAATTTCATCCTCGGGGCCGTCGTGTACGACCATCGCCCAAATGAGGTCGTCGGCGCTCAATCGGTGTTCGCGTGTAAGGCGACGCACCCAATCGGCTTGACGCAACCGGCGTGGACGTGAGGCGGGGTACTTTCCGGTGTAGCTCATGCGACTCGTTCGCAAACATAGGGGCGCTCTGCGCGTTCCCGTCCCATTACAATGTCTCGCGGAGCAAGCCTATATTACTCTCCAGACGCCGGCCTGGCCGAAGCAGAGGCGCTTACGTTGAGAGACGAAGACAAAGAGGTGTTCGAGAGCGCCGTTGCGAGCATTCGCGATGAAGGGCGTTATCGTGTGTTCGCGGACATCATGCGCGAGCGCGGGCGTTTCCCGCACGCGACGATCCGGCGCGACGATGGCACGACGAGCGACATCGTTGTGTGGTGTTCGAACGACTATTTGGGTCAGGGTCAAAGCCCTGAAGTGCTCGATGCGGCGCACGCGGCGCTCGATAAAGTCGGCGCGGGCGCCGGTGGCACGCGCAATATTTCCGGGACGACGAGCTATCACGTCGATCTCGAGAAGGAGCTCGCCTCGCTGCACGGCAAGGAAGCGGCGCTGTTGTTCACGTCGGGCTATGTCTCGAACGACGCGACGCTCTCGACGCTGGCGAAGCTCTTTCCGAACCTTTGGATATTTTCCGACGCACAGAACCACGCGTCGATGATCGAAGGCATCAAGCGCGCAAAGTGTGAGCGCCGGGTGTTTCGTCACAACGACACTCAACACCTCGAAGCGCTGATGAACGAGGCCCCGGCCGAGGCGCCGAAGCTGATCGCGTTTGAGAGCGTCTATTCGATGGACGGCGATACCGCGCCGATCGAAGCGATCTGCGAACTCGCGGAAGCTTATGGCGCCATGACCTACCTTGATGAGGTGCACGGCGTTGGCCTTTACGGACCCACAGGCGGGGGCGTCGCCGAGCGTGATGGCGTCATGCACCGCGTCGATTTCATCGAGGGCACGCTGGCCAAGGCGTTCGGCACGATGGGCGGCTATATCAGCGGACCGGCAGCCGCGATCGATGCGATCCGTTCGACAGCGTCGGGCTTTATTTTCACGACGTCGCTTGCGCCCTCTATTGCGGCGGCGGCGCTCGAAAGCGTGCGGATCGTGCGCGAATGCCCGCATTTGCGCGATCGCTTACAGAACCGCGCCGAGCGTCTGAAGGCGCTGCTGCACGAGGCCGGGATTCCGGTGATGTCGGAATCCACCACGCATATCGTGCCAGTGCTGGTGGGCGATGCGGCGCGGTGTAAGAAGATCTCCGACATCCTGCTCAACGAGCACGGCATCTACGTGCAGCCGATCAATTATCCGACGGTGCCGCGCGGCACGGAGCGGCTACGCATCACGCCAAGCCCTTTCCACGACGATGAATTGATGGATCGCCTTGTCGCGTCGTTCAAAGCTGTTTGGGCGATGTGTCCGGTGCATTTGACCGCGTGAGCGCGGGAGACCGCGACGTTATCTTTGAAATTACCCGCATAGGGGACGTGCAACGCGTCGCCGCGATCGATGTCGTGAGCGGGGTGGAAGTCGTTGTGCAGGCGCCCGCGAACGCGGCGCTGGTGGATGTGCGTGCGCTGGCGCTCAGAAAGCTGGCGCGAGCGCTGGGTGAAAAGGGCGGTGGCGATACAGGCGGCGGCGATGGCCGCCCAGGCAAGCTGGTTTAGCCGTCCTTGCGGCGGACGCCCTTGCCGAGACCGATCTTTTTGGCGAACTCCGAGCGGCGCGCGGCGTAGGCGGGCGCGACCATGGGGTAGTCAGCCGGTAGGCCCCAGCGCTTACGGTATTCGTCAGGCGACATACTGTAAGTCGAGCGCAAGTAACGCTTGAGCATTTTGAGCTTTTTGCCGTCTTCCAGACAGATGATGAAGTCGTGCTGGACCGATTTGTTTATTGGCGCGGCGGGCTTCGGGCGCTCTTGGAGCTTCTCGTCCGTCCCGCTCGAAAGGCCCGCCAAAGTGCGGTGAACCGAGCGAATTAGCTCTGTCAGCTCCTCGGTGGAGACTTTGTTATTGGCCACAAACGACGCAACGATGTCGGTGGTCATGCGCATCGAGTCACCCTTTGGGGCGACACCGAGCTCATCCTCATCACGCATCGAGCAGCCTTTTTCTAAGCGAATACAACGGCCTTGTTTGCCGTATAGGCGCCAAAGCCTTGGATCATCAAGTATAACTATCGCACTAGGCCGGGTTTATACAGTTTTTGCTCCTCATTACGCGAACAGAACACCGATTTTGCTTACGGGCGGGGAGCGAACTATGATTACGGAAGATTCCAACACCTGAAGCTGTGGACGAGACGAATGACCCAGGCAGCCGGACACGCCGCCGAGCGCGACCGCTTTTTCGAAGCCTCCTTGGACCGGGCCGACCCAGACGTTTATGCGGCGGTCGCCGATGAACTCGGACGGCAGAAGAAGCAGATTGAATTGATCGCTTCCGAGAACATCGTCTCGCGCGCGGTGCTGCAGGCGCAGGGTTCGGTGCTGACGAACAAATACGCCGAAGGTTACCCGGGCCGCCGCTACTATGGCGGCTGCGAGTTCGTCGATGAGGTGGAGCGTCTCGCCATCGATCGCGCCAAGCGCTTGTTCGACTGCAAGTTCGCAAACGTGCAGCCGCACTCAGGCGCTAACGCGAACCAAGCTGTGTTCTTCGCGCTCTTGCAGCCGGGTGATAAGTTTCTGGGCATGGACCTCGCCTGCGGTGGTCACCTCACGCACGGCTCGCCGGTTAACATCTCGGGCAAGTGGTTCAATCCGGTCGCCTACGGCGTGCGGGAAGACAATCACCTGATCGATATGGATCAAGTCGCTGAGATCGCGCATCGCGAGAAGCCAAAGCTGATCTTGGCGGGCGCGAGTGCATATTCGCGGCAGATCGATTTCAAGCGCTTCCGCGAAATCGCGGATGAGGTCGGCGCGTATCTGATGGTGGATATGGCTCACTATGCGGGGCTGATTGCGGGCGGGGTCTATCAATCGCCGCTGCCGCACGCGCATGTGGTGACAACAACCACGCACAAGACCCTGCGCGGTCCGCGGGGCGGCATGATCCTCTCGAACGATGAGGACATCGGCAAAAAGATAAATTCGGCGGTTTTCCCCGGCTTGCAGGGCGGGCCGCTGATGCATGTGATTGCGGCTAAGGCGGTGAGTTTCAGCGAAGCGCTGCAGCCTGAGTTCAAACTCTACGCGCAGCGCACGCTGGATAATGCGCGGGCGTTGGCGGCGCGGCTGATCGAGAATGGCCTTGCGGTCGTTTCCGGCGGCACGGATAGCCACGTCATGTTGGTGGACCTGCGGCCGAAGAAGGTCACCGGTAAAGCCGGCGAACAGACGCTCGAACGCGCAATGATCACGACCAACAAGAACGGTATCCCGTTCGACCCAGAAAAACCGATGGTCACATCGGGCATCCGCTTGGGGTCGCCGGCGTGTACGACGCGTGGGTTTGGCCAGGCGGAATTCCGTCAGGTCGCTGATCTGATTTGTGAAACCCTCGACGGTTTTGCGAAGTCCAACGGTGATAATTCGGCCACCGAGGCTGCTGTCGCCGCGAAGGTTGAGGCCCTCACGGCGCGCTTCCCGATATACAATTAGGCGTGTGGCGCGCTGATTCGGCGTTCCGCAGGAGTTCGCCGAATGCGCTGCCCGTTTTGTCAGAACGAAGACACCCAGGTCAAAGACAGCCGTCCAACTGAGGACGGCGCAGCGATCCGTCGCCGCCGTCAGTGCGACAAGTGCGGTTCGCGCTTCACCACGTTCGAACGGGTGCAGTTGCGCGACTTGGTGGTGCTGAAGCGCTCGGGCCGCCGTGTGCCGTTCGATCGCGATAAGCTGGCGCGCTCGTTGTCGATCGCGCTCAGGAAGCGGCCAATCGAGCCGGAGCATGTCGAGCAGATGATCTCCGCCATTGTCCGGAAGCTTGAGAGTTCCGGTGAAAGCGAGATCACCTCCGAGACAATCGGCGAGATGGTGATGGAGGCGCTGCGCACGAAAGATTCCGTGGGCTACGTCCGCTACGCGTCGGTGTACAAGGACTTCACCGCCGCGAGCGATTTCGCGGATTTCATCGAGGAGTCCGAGACGTCGCCAAAGGGCGGGGCGAAGGAGTAGTCTCCCCTAACGGTGGGAACGGGATGTCATGGCCGCGCCGTGGTGCTAGGCACGGCGCATGACCCGGCCGCTCGTTACTTTGAAGCTCGCGACGTCGCTCGACGGGCGTATCGCGACCGGCGCGGGCGAAAGCCGTTGGATCACGGGCGAGGCGTCTCGCGCGGAAGTGCAGAAGTTACGCGCCGCACATGATGCCGTGCTGGTGGGTTCAGGGACCGCGCGCGCGGATGATCCGGAATTGCTGGCGCGTACGACGCCACCACCGGAGCGCCAACCGGTGCGAGTTGTGCTCGATACTGAATTTTCGCTCGCGCCGCGTGGGCGCCTGTTCGACACGCTGGATCGCGCCTCGCTTTTGGTGATCGGCGCCGCGGACGGCGATGCGGCGCGGCGCCAGGCGCTTGAGACCGCCGGCGCGCGCACGGCTGGCGTATCTCGTGGGCCATTGGGTATCGATGCCGAGGCGGCGCTGACTGTGATGCACGAGCACGGAATCGGGCGTGTGCTCTGTGAAGGCGGCGGACAATTGGCCGCGTCCCTTATCGCGGCGGAAGTGGTGGACCGGCTTGAGTGGTTTCGGGCGCCCATCGTGTTGGGCGCAGAGAGCCGTCCGGGGGTTGGAGAGCTGGCGTTGAGCAGCCTCGTGGAGGCGCCGGCGTTCCGCCGCGTTGCATTGCGCGAGCTTGGACCCGACATCTGGGAAAGCTACGAGCGGGTTTCCTGATGTTCACGGGCATTGTCACAGCGTTGGGTGAGGTGAAGGCGGTGGAGACATTGCCGGGCCTCACGCGGCTGACGATATCAGCACCTTACGCAGGCGCGGACATTGGCGCGAGCATCGCCCATGACGGCGTCTGCCTGACGGTCGTTGAGACCGAGACCCATCAAAGCGGCATGAGCTACGTCGTTGAAGTCGCGCCGGAGAGTTTGGCGTTGACGACAATGGGCGATCTCAAGAAAGGCGATCGGGTCAATTTAGAGCGCTCGCTCAAGATCGGTGACGAACTTGGCGGGCATGTCGTGCAGGGGCACGTGGATGGGCTCGGCGAGGTGTTGTCGGTGCGCCAGGACGGCAAAGGGTGGCGACTCCGGATCAAGCCGCCGCGCGACATCGCGCACCTGATCGCGCAAAAGGGCTCGATTGCGATCGCTGGCGTGTCGCTCACAGTGAATGAGGTGGACGATGAGGGGTTTGGCGTCCTGATCATTCCCCACACTTGCACGGTGACCACTTTGGCCAAACTGAAGGCTGGCGATAAGGTGAACCTGGAAGCAGACATGATGGCGCGCTATGCCGCGCGCCTCGTTGAAGCGCGGAGAAACACGTAATGGCGGCCAAGCCGTCCCCAGTCGATGAACTAAAGCGAGCCATCTCGCCGATCCCCGAGATCATCGAGGAGGCGCGGCAGGGCCGCATGTTCATTCTGATTGATGAGGAGGATCGCGAAAACGAGGGCGATCTCGTCATTCCGGCGCAGTTTGCGACGCCAGACAAAGTGAACTTCATGGCGCGCTTCGGGCGCGGTCTGATTTGTTTGGCGCTGACGCCTGAGCGGACGGAGGCATTGGGTCTCGATCCAATGACGCCGCGCAATCAGACGCGCATGGGCACGGCGTTCACGATGTCCATCGAAGCGCGCGAAGGCGTGTCGACGGGCATCTCGGCGCATGATCGTGCGTTGACGATCGCGACGGCAATCGATCCCACCAAGGATCGTCGCGATATCGTTTCGCCGGGTCATGTGTTTCCGCTGACGGCGCGCGATGGCGGCACGTTGGTGCGCGCGGGGCACACGGAGGCGAGCGTTGATATTTCGCGCGCGGCTGGCCTCAATCCGTCGGCCGTGATTTGCGAGATCATGAATGACGACGGCACGATGGCGCGGTTGCCGGAGCTGATCGCGTTCGCGCAGTTCCACAATCTAAAGATCGGCGCGATTGATGAGCTGATTGCGTACCGGCGCGTGCATGAGCGCTTGGTTGAACAAGTGGCGGAGGCGCCCTTCGATGTGCGCACCGGAACCGGCGTCAAGCTCGTCGTCTTCCGCAACAAATTGGACGGCGTTGAACATGCAGCGCTGGTGAAGGGCGAAATCAGCGCGGATAAACCCACTTTGGTGCGGGTCCATCGTATTGATTTTGCAGCCGACGTTATGGGCGGCTATGGTGCCCGGGCTGGATTGATTGATAGCGCTGTTGCTGAAATCGAGGCGGAAGGCGCGGGGGTGGTCGTGCTGCTACGCGACCTGGTGCCGGACGTCATTTCACGCCGCTTAAAGGGCGAGCCGCTTGAGTTTGAGGCGGACGATATGCGCCGCGTGATTGGCCTGGGGTCGCAGATTTTGCGCGAGCTCGGCGTGGGGCGGATGACGGTGCTTGGTGCGCCGCAGAAGCTCGTGGGTTTGGACGGCTATGGCCTGACGATCGATGGCTGGCGTGAGTTCAAATCGTGAAAGACGTCACTGACAAATCGCCGACGCCGAAAGTGCCGGACGCGAAGCTGCTGCTCGTGGTGTCGCCCTATTATCGCGGCGTCGCCGATTTTATGCAGCGTGGCGCAGAAGCCGTCGCGGAGGAGGCTGGCGCCACGCTCGATCGGATCTTCGTGCCGGGCGCATTCGAAATTCCGGCCGCCATTGCCCATGCATCAAGGGCCAGTCTCTATGACGGGTTTGTAGCGCTCGGATGTGTCGTGCGGGGGGAGACCAGTCACTATGATTATGTCTGCGGCGAGAGTGCGCGCGGGTTGATGAACCTCTCGACGTTAGATGGGCTCGCCATAGGCTTCGGCATTCTGACGGTCGAGACCTTGGAGCAGGCCGAGGTGCGTGCTGATCCCGCGCGTGGCGATAAGGGCGGCGAGGCCACCAAGGCGGCGCTCTCCATGGTCGCGATCAAGCGCCGGTTCGCTGGCGGTTCTTCATGAGCGCGAACAATTTGGCGCGAAGCGTCGCGCGGCTGGCGGCGGTGCAGGCGCTCTATCAGATGGAAGTATCGGGCGCGACGACGGCCGATGTGATCTCGGATTTTTCTGCCGGAAAACTGCCCCGCGAAACGGAAGCGACTTACACCTCCTCCGAGGGTGATCTCGAACTGTTCAAATTACTTGTTGAGAAGGCGGTTGATCGTCAAGCGACGCTTGACCGTACGATCGCGCGGCACTTGAGCAAAGGCTGGCGGTTGGAGCGCATCGACGCTGTAGCGCGCGCTATCTTGCGCTCTGGCGCAGCGGAGTTGGAGCAACGCCCTGATATCCCAGTTGCGGTTGTGATCGACGAGTACGTGGAAATCGCCAAGGCGTTCTTTGGTGGGCCAGAACCTGGCTTCATCAATGCGGCGCTAGATGCTGCAGCACGCGACTTGCGCCCGGCCGGCCAAAGCGCTTAAGCGAACCTGATGTCCGCAGACGAATTTTCCGTGATTCGAGATCTGTTCGCGCCGCATGCTACGAGCGCAGGCGCGCGTGCGCTGCGTGACGACGCGGCGGTTTTCGAGGCACACGGCGCCGTTGTCGTAACCACCGACACAATCGTTGAAGGCGTGCACTTTTTAGCGACCGATCCGATCGAGACGATCGCGATGAAGGCGCTGCGGGTGAATGTTTCGGACGTCGTGGCGAAGGGCGCTCTGCCGGTCGCGGCGCTGCTCAATCTAACTTGGAGCGATGCACGGCCGTCGATTGAGATCGCTGCGTTTGCGGACGCGTTCGGCCGTGACTTGAAGCTCTTTGGCATCGATCTGATTGGCGGCGATACGACATCGACGCCTGGGCCTTTGACAATCACCGTTACCCTGCTCGGCGCGCCGATGGGCTCACGCGTGCCGGCGCGTGGCGATGCGCAAATCGGCGAAGATGTTTGGCTGATTGGCGGTGAAATCGGGTCGGCTTGGCTCGGGCTGCAACTGCGCAAAGGCGATCTTGGTTTGGCGCGGCTGCGCCAAGAGCGCGACGAGATGCAGGCGCAGGCGGATTCGCGGGCGCTGTCGCAGGAGATGCCAGACTATCTGACGTTGCCGAACCAAGACTTCGACGCGGAAGCGGCTTGGCTGATGATGGCTTACCTCGCGCCGTTCGTGCGTCCCGAGTGTGCGGGCATTGTTTCGAAGTTCGCGTCGGCGTCGATGGATGTTTCAGATGGTTTGATCGCCGACGCGGGTAAGCTGGCTGACGCGTCAGATGTCGCGCTGAAGATCGCGATCAATGCGGTGCCATTCTCGGCCGCGGCGGAGCGATGGGCGTTCACGGGCGGCGACGTTCGTAAGCTGCTTACGGGTGGTGACGATTACGTTGTCCTGTTCACGGCGCCCTCTGAATTACGCGGCGCCATCGAGGTGGCGGAAGGCAGCAAAGCGCTGCGGCTGGCGCGCATTGGCGTCGTTGAGGCTGGGCAGGGTGTGACGGTTGTCGACCTTAAGGGGGAGGCGATTCCCATTCCGGACAGGGGATATTCCCACAAATTGGGCCGGTAACTTCTCATTAGCCAATGTGGCGGACCTTCCCGCCATGAAGAAGCAGCACGCAATCGCGCGGGCGATCGCCGCGGCCATGATCGCCTCGACTCTGCTGGCCGGGCTCGCCAACGCGTCGGGACCGCCGGCGAAGAGCAAGGATAAGGGCGAAACAGAAGAGGGCGCTGAACGCTCGTCGCGATCGATGGATGCGCCATATCTGGCGGTCCCGGTCGTCCGGCAGGGCCAACTCGTGAACTATCTCTTCGTTTCGATCCGCATCGAGATTGCGCAAGGCGTCGACCTGTGGCGCACGCGGGAGAAGGCGCACTTCCTGCGCGACGCGCTGGTTCGCGCCAGCCACGCCAACGATCTTGTGGACCCCAACGATTCCAACGCTTTGAACGAGCCACGCGCCCTTGCGGTGTATCGCGCCGCAGCGATTCAAGCGTTGGGCGAGGCGGCAGTCGGTCCGATCACCGTCGTCGCGACCTACTCAAGCCAGGGTTCTGGCATTTAAGAAACCGCAGGGCTGCTCCGCCATTGCGGAATCCAGCAGCTTTTGGCAGTAACGCGCCCACCTGAGGGGGAAGCGTTCCGCAGACGGACTGTCGCGGGGCGGCCAACCCAATTCCCCAACCCGGCGCCGTCTCGGTGGCGCGCGCCCAGGACCTCACTTCATGAGCAATGAACTCATTCTTTGGCTTGTGGTTGCCGCAGGCATTGTCGCGGCGATTTACGGCTGGCTTGAAACCCAAGCGATTACCAAGGCGCCTGCCGGTACGGACCGGATGAAGGAAATTGCCGCCGCGATTCAGGAAGGCGCCCGCGCCTACCTGAACCGTCAGTATCGCACGATCGCGATCGTCGGTGTCGGTGTTGTCATCATTCTCGCGATCGCCTTCCAGAATTGGCAGATCCCGGTCGGCTTCATCATCGGCGCGGTGCTTTCCGGCGCTGCGGGCTTCATCGGCATGAACGTCTCGGTGCAAGCGAACGTCCGCACCGCTGAAGCATCACGCACGTCGCTCGCGGGCGGCCTCAAAATGGCGTTCAAGGCCGGCGCCGTGACGGGCATGCTCGTCGCGGGCGGCGCGCTGTTTGGCGTTTCGTTCTATTATCTCGTGTTGACGCAATTCCTCGGACTTGAGCCGACCAGCCGTCTCGTGGTCGACTCGCTCGTCGCGCTGGGCTTTGGTGCGTCGCTGATTTCGATTTTCGCGCGTCTCGGCGGCGGCATCTTCACCAAGGGTGCCGACGTCGGCGGCGACATGGTCGGCAAGGTGGAAGCCGGCATCCCGGAAGATGACCCGCGCAACCCGGCCACGATCGCTGACAACGTCGGCGACAACGTCGGCGACTGCGCCGGTATGGCCGCTGATTTGTTCGAAACTTATGCGGTGACGGCGGTCGCGACGATGGTTCTCGGCTCGATCCTCTTCCGCGAAGCCTCTGAAGTTGCGGACGTCATGTTGCTGCCGCTCGCGATTGGCGGTCTCGCCATCATCGCGTCGATCATCGGCACGTATTTCGTGAAGCTCGGCCCGTCCAACAACATCATGGGCGCTCTTTATAAGGGCCTCGTCGTTGCAGGAATTCTCTCGGCGTTTGGTCTGGCGGCCGCGATCCACCTCACGGTGGGTTGGGGTTCGATCGCGCCGAGCTTAGGCCCAACGTCCGAGTTCGCCAGCATCACCGGCCAAGATCTCTTGATCTGCGGTGTCATCGGTTTGCTGGTTACGGGCGCGATCGTCTGGATAACGGAATACTACACCGGCACTGCGTTCCGTCCGGTGAAGAGCGTCGCTGAAGCCTCCAAGTCGGGCCACGGCACAAACGTCATCCAAGGTCTCGCGGTCTCGATGGAATCGACGGCTCTGCCGGCGCTCACCATCGTCGCTGGCATCATCGCCACATTCACGCTTGCTGGGCTCTTCGGCATCGCCATCGCTGTCACGACCATGCTTTCGGTCGCCGGCATCGTTGTCGCACTCGATGCGTTTGGCCCGGTTACGGACAACGCCGGCGGCATCGCTGAAATGGCGGAATTGCCGAAGGAAGTGCGCGTCACCACCGACGCGCTCGATGCAGTTGGCAACACGACGAAGGCCGTCACCAAGGGTTACGCGATCGGCTCAGCCGGTCTTGGCGCTCTGGTGCTGTTTGCCGCGTACGTCGAAGATTTGAAGTATTACGCAGCCCATCCGGCTGAGTACCGCTTCTTTGAAGGCGTCGCGCCGGACTTCTCGCTTAACAATCCGTACGTGATCGTTGGCCTCTTCATTGGTGGTTTGCTGCCGTACCTCTTCGCCGGCTGGTCAATGACAGCGGTCGGGCGCGCGGCGCAACAGGTGGTCGAAGAAGTCCGCCGGCAGTTCCGCGAAATCCCGGGCATCATGGAACGCACGGCCAAGCCTGATTACGGCAAGGCCGTCGACATCCTGACGCAGGCGGCAATCAAGGAAATGATCGTCCCGTCGATGCTGCCGGTGTTGGCGCCGATCGCGCTCTTCTTTGCCATCTGGGCGATCGCCGGACAAAGCCAAGCGTTTGCTTCGCTCGGCGCGCTGCTCGTCGGCGTGATCGTGACGGGTCTCTTCGTTGCGATCTCAATGACCTCGGGCGGCGGCGCTTGGGACAACGCCAAGAAGCTGATCGAAGAAGGCAATTACGGCGGCAAGGGTTCTGAAGCCCACAAAGCCGCTGTCACGGGCGACACTGTCGGCGATCCCTACAAGGACACGGCCGGCCCGGCTGTGAACCCGATGATCAAGATCACCAACATCGTGGCGCTGCTGCTGCTGGCGGTGCTGGCGCACTGGAACGGCTAAGAGCGGCCATACCGCTCAAAGCAAACGCCCCGGCAGCGATGCCGGGGCGTTTTTTTCTTTGTCTCTCGCTCGAGAAATTTTAGCGCTGGTTGGGACGGCCACCCTGTTCTTCCAGTTGTACCGGCGGCGCACGGCCGACGTTGCCCAGCAATTGTTCGATAACGCCGAGTTCGCGGCCGCGCGTCGGCGTGACGTGATCGTCGTAGGCAACGAGGCGGCCACGCTCGAGGCCGTATTTCTCGACGGCGGTGACCGTCTCGCCATCAAAGCGAACGACCATCACGCGGCGCTCAGTAATGCGGGGGGTGTAAAACGCCACGCTCTCTTGAACGGAGCTGACGTAGTACCAAGCCGTCTGGTCGAACACTGCAGTGGTCGAAGGCGAGCCGAAGCGCTGGACGATCGTGTCGCGCGTATCGACGCCGACCTGCGGGTCGGGAATTTCCTGATTGTTGCGGTCCGGCAAAAAGCCGTTGTAGGACTGCGTCGGCGCACATGCCGAGGTCGCTGCAACCGCAGCCACGAGAGCCGCAGCCGAAAGACGCAAGAGTCCGCGCTTCATCCGTCACCCTTTTGGGCGTTATGCCCGCTTGGAAACGGGGTAGGGCGTGCCGGGCGGACGGGCAAGAGGGGAGCACAGGGCAAGACATGCCGATCTGGCCTTTTCACCGATCGCGGGCAGACCTGGATGGGGAAACCCTTGCCGCAGCCGTCACGAACGCGAGCCGCCGGCCGGAGTTTTACGGCGAGGATAGAATTCCCGACACGATGCATGGCCGGTTCGAATTCATGGCTCTGAACGGCGTGTTGGCCATGCTGCGGCTGCAGGCCGAACCTGCTTTGCGGCCACTCGCACAAATGTTCGCTGATAAGCTTTTTGGTCTCTTTGACGCCGGGTTGCGTGAGGCGGGGACCGGCGACACCGCGGTGCCAAAGCGAATGCACAAATTTGCCGGGGATTTCTACGGCAGGCTCGACGCCTATAGCGGTGCGCTGAACGAGCCACAGGCGCTTGAGGCCGCACTCGCCCGCAACGTCTGGCGGCTGGAGTCACACCCGTTTGCGGCGCCCCTAGCGCAGTACGTCGCAAGGGCGGCCGCGGCCCAGGCGAGTGCTCCGATTTCGGCCATGTTTTCGGCTGAGGGCTGGCCTGCACTTTAACGCGGATGGTTTGGCTTTCCGTTGGGGCGGGACTATGGTCCGAGCCTCCGCCAGGGCCGGCAGGGACAATCAGGACAATCAAACTGAATGACGAACGGTCTCGTTCTTTCCATTGACGGGATGGGCGGCGATCACGCGCCGGACATCGTTATCGAGGGCGTGGATATTTTCGCCCGCGCGCATCCGGACGTTCGCTTCCTTGTGCACGGCGATGCCGCGCGCATTGGCGCGCTGATGGACAAATATCCCGCCGCCAAAGCCGCTAGCGAAGTTGTGCCTGCCGAGAAAGTCATCGGCATGGAGGTGAAGGCGAGCCAAGCCCTGCGTCAGGGCAAGGGTTCAAGTCTGTGGAACGCTGTGCAGGCGGTTGAACTTGGCAATGCAAACGCGGTGGTCTCCGCGGGCAACACCGGCGCCTACATGGCGATCGCGATGTTCCGGCTGCGCACCATGGAAGGGGTGCATCGCCCAGCCCTGGCGACGCGGTGGCCAACGATGAAGGGCGGCTACACCGTGATGCTCGACGTCGGTGCGAACGTTGAAGCCAACGGCGAGCAGCTGGTCGAGTTCGCAATCATGGGGGAAGCGTTTTCGCGGGCCGTTTCTGGAGAGCCGCAACCGAAAGTGGCGCTGCTCAATGTCGGCGCCGAGGACCAGAAAGGTCACGAGGAAATTCGTTCCGCCGCAAAGCTCATTCGCGAAACCGGCGTCGACATTAATTTCCAGGGTTTTGTCGAAGGTGACGATATTGCCAAAGGCACTGTCGATGTCGTGGTGACGGACGGTTTTACTGGCAATATCGCGCTGAAAACGGGCGAGGGCACCGCGCGACTCGTGGGGCAACTTCTGCGTGACGCACTGACCAGCGGACCTTTGGCGCAGCTCGGCGCGTTGATTGCGTACCCCGCTCTCCGGAAGCTTCGTACACGCATGGATCCCGGAACCTTCAACGGCGCATTGTTTCTCGGTCTGAATGGCCTTGTCGTGAAAAGTCATGGCAGCGCGAACGGTCGAGGGTACGCCGCCGCGATTGGGGTCGCGGAGAAACTGGCGCGCAGCCATTACCGCGAAGAAGTCATCTCCAATATCCAGCGTCTCACGCAGGCCAACGCGAATGCAGCGGCCGCGTCGGCCGGAGAAGCGCAATAATGGCTTTGCGCTCAGTTCTAACCGGCGTCGGCTCTTATTTGCCGGAGCGTGTCCTCACGAACGCCGAACTCGCCAAGCAAGTCGATACCAGCGACGAATGGATCATGGAGCGCACCGGCATCAGTGAACGCCACATCGCAGCCGACGATGAACGAACCTCTGACCTTGCCTGTGCTGCTGCAATAAACGCGCTGAAGGCCGCCGGCCGCGACGCAAGTGACATCGATTTAGTGATCGTGGCGACGGCGACCCCGGACCTCACGTTTCCCGCCACCGCAGCGCGGGTGCAAGCGGCGATCGGCGTGACGCAAGGGGCGGCGTTTGACCTGCAAGCGGTTTGCTCCGGCTTTATTTTCGCGCTGGCCACGGCGGATAATTTTCTCGCGCGCGGTCAAGCAAAGGCGGCGCTGGTGATTGGCGCGGAGACATTCTCGCGCATCATGGATTGGCAAGACCGCGGCACCTGCGTGCTCTTCGGCGACGGCGCTGGCGCCGTTGTGCTCGAAGCGCGCGAAGAGAGTGGCGATCGCGGCGTGATTTCCACTTTTCTGCGCACCGACGGCCGCATGCACGATTTGCTTTATGTCGACGGCGGCCCCTCGCAGACACAAACTGTCGGCAAGCTGCGCATGGTGGGTAACGCTGTCTTCCGGCAGGCGGTGGAGCACATTTCCGGCGCGATGGTGGAGGCGTGCGCGCGCGCAGGCGTTTCTTTGGACGAGGTCGATTGGTTCGTGCCGCACCAGGCCAATCAGCGCATTCTCGATGGCGTTGCGCGCAAGCTCGGCATCAATGTCGATAAAGTCGTCTCTACCGTGGCCCTGCACGGCAATACCTCAGCGGCCTCGGTTCCCCTGGCGCTGGACGTCGCCACGCGGGACGGCCGCATCAAGAAGGGCGATCTGGTGCTCATGGAGGCCCTTGGCGGCGGCCTCACTTGGGGCGCCGCCCTCGTTCGAATGTGAACGGGCCCGCAACAATTGACCTAACCATAAGAGACGACTAGCTTTTCCGGACGCACGGAGGTGTGCGGGACGGAGGGGGCTCCGGTGACTGGCAAGACCGTTACACGTGCCGATCTCGTCGAAGCATTGGCTAAGCGCGCCAACATGCAGCGCGCTGATGCGAATCGCTTGCTGACGCGCATGCTCGAAATGATGCAGGACTCGCTCGTCGATGGCGAAACCGTGAAGCTCTCGCGCTTCGGGAACTTTAATGTTCGCGCTAAGCGTCAGCGCATCGGCCGCAATCCGAAGACCGGTGAGGAAGTGCCGATCACGCCCCGTCGCGTGGTGACGTTCCGTCCTTCGCAAATGCTGCGCGAATTTGTGGAAAAAGGCGGCCGCGGCCGCGCCAAGACTTAACACGCGCGAGCGCTTGATCTTTTCAGCGTGACGCGATGTTGTGCCCCCGGCAGACGACGCTGGAGGGTGGGATGAATTTCAAGTTGATGATCGGTGCGATGGCGCTTTTGACGCTGGGCGCGTGCGCGAGCATGTCAGGCGATGATACGCCTGCGCCTGCGTTCAATGCAGCCGCCTGCAGCGAACGCGATTTCGTCATCTATTTCGAAGATGGCCAGAGTGAACTCACAGAAGAGGCGCGCCGGATCATCGATTTACAAGCGCGCGATATCCGTGGCTGCGCCATCGAGAGCGTTCGTATTATCGGTCTGTCTGACCAAGATGAAGGCAATGCCGAATCTTCGCGTGAGCTTTCCGTGCGTCGCGCCGAAGTGCTCGCCGAATACCTCGCAACGCGGGCCAGCTGGCCACGCTCGCGATTTGAGCTGCTGGCGACCGGCGCGCGCGGCGCCGTGACGCCGGAAGGTCTGGACGTGCCGGTGCGCAACCGCGCGCGCATCATCGCGGTGGCCCGGGCGCCGTCCTGAACGGAAAATTGGTCGGAGCGGCGGGATTCGAACCCACGACCCCCTGTCCCCCAGACAGGTGCGCTAACCGGGCTGCGCCACGCTCCGACCTGCCGCGCGGCGCCGGGCGCCTCGCGGGAGCGTGTCTTTAGCCTTCTCGCCCGGCGCGGGCAATGCGGCCCGCACGGCGTTTTGGGGCGCCTGCGTGCGCCTCTTTGAGGCTGGTCACGAAGTTGTCCCGCCAGGCCATGACATCGTCGCGCTCGACGCCGTCCATCAGGGCGCGCCAGCGGCGGCGGCGTTCTTCCACTGACATGGCCAGCGCGCGGCGCATGGCGTCGGCGACATCCTCTTGGCTGAACGGGTTCACGATCAGCGCGTCGCCCATTTGCGCGGCGGCGCCGGCGAAGCGCGAAAGGATGAGAACACCGGGATCGGCCTCGTCCTGGGCTGCGACGAATTCTTTCGCGACCAGGTTCATGCCGTCTCGAAGCGGTGTCACCAGAGCGACATCGGCGGCGCGGTAGATGCCAGCGAGTTCATCGCGGGCGTGGAGACGGTGGACATTGCGGATTGGAATCCAATCCATTTCGGCATGGGCGCCGTTGATGCGTCCGGAGAGTGAATCCAGGCGTGCGATCATGTCCTTGTAGGCTTCAACCTCACTGCGTGTGTAGGTCGATATCTGCAGCAAGAAAATTTCACGCCTAAGTTCGGGGCTCTCGTTCAACAAGCGCTCGAAGGCGAGCAATCGTTCGTCAATGCCTTTCGAATAGTCGAGCCGATCGACACCGAGCAACATTTTGCGTCCGGCCTTGCTCTCAACGATGCGGTCGTAACTCTCTTTCGCCTCGGGCCCCTCGGCGAGCGCCGCGAAACCCTTGGCGTCGATCCCAATCGGGAAGGCTTTCGGAAGTACGGTGCGGCCGAAGGCGCTGGCGCGGCCGTCCGAGAGCGCCATGCCGCCGGCGTCATAAAGTACATAGGAGAGAAATGCGTTCTTCCACTCCTCGGTGTGGAAGCCGACGACATCGTAGTGAAAGAGCGCTTCAACGAGTTGTCTGTGCCGCGGCAACGTAAGGATAAGTTCGCGCGCGGGCCATGGAATGTGAAGGAAGAAGCCGATCGCATTTTTGAGTCCGCGCATGCGCAACTCCCGACCCAACGGGATCAGGTGATAGTCCTGCACCCAGATGAGATCATCGGGTTCGATCAGCGGCGCCAGCATGTCGGCAAAGCGCGCGTTGACACGCTCATAGCCTTCGCCGAATGAGCGCTCGTACTGGGTGAGGTCGATGCGATAGTGGAAGAGCGGCCACAGCGTGCGATTGGCGTAGCCGTTGTAATATTCCTCGATGTCCTGTTCTTCGAGATCCATCGTCGCGACGGTGACGCCGTTGACGCACTGGGTTGAAAGTTCGCCAGTGAACGTTGGAGTGGATTGCCCGCTCCACCCGAACCAGATGCCGGAATATTCGCGCAGCGCAGCGGCGATCGCCATGGCGAGGCCGCCTTGGCTCGCGCCGCCTTCCGCCGCGGGCGGCGTTACGCGGTTCGAAACGACGATTAACCGGCTCATCGAACGCTGCTCCAGGGATTGCTCAAAAGCACCGCGCAGTTGATGAGGCCGGCGAGCGAATAGGTTTGCGGGTAATTGCCCCAGGGCGCTCCTGTGGCGAGGTCGCAGTCTTCGGAGAGGAGCCCTGCGCGCGTGCGGCGCGCTAGCATTTTCTCGAACAGTGTGCGCGCTTCTTCGCGGCGGCCGACGAGATAGAGCGCTTCAATGAGCCAGAACGTGCAGAAGTTGAACGCGGTTTCCGGACGTCCGAAATCATCTTCGTCTGCGTAGCGCAGCACGACGTCACCGCGCCGCAGGTCTTGTTCAAGGAGTTTCAGTGTCGCCGTGAAGCGCGGGTCGTCGGCGGCGAGGAAGCGTGTGTCGACCATCTGCAGCAGGCTTGCGTCCATCTCGTGCCCGCCGAACGTCGCGGCGAACCGGCCGAGTTCGGCGTTCCAGGCATTTGCTTCTATGGTGGCGCGCATTTCATCAGCGCGGCTGCGCCAATGAAGCACGCGATCACCAAGACCAAGGCGTTGGGCGGCGCTTGCCAAGCGATCGCAGGCCGCCCAGCACATGACGGCGGAGTAGGTGTGCACAGACTCGCGGGTGCGGAATTCCCAAAGACCGGCGTCCGGTTTGGCATAAGCCGCATAAGCGCGCTCGCCGACGCTTTCGAGCGCGTTGAAGTCGTCGAGGCCAGCGGGACGAAAGAGGCGCGAGTCGTAGAACGCCTGCACGGTGGAGAGCACAATCTGGCCGTAGACGTCATGTTGGTGATGTTCGTACGCTTGATTGCCGATGCGTATTGGTCCCATGCCGCGATAGCCCGGGAGCGCCGTAACTTCGGCCTCGGCAAGAATGGGTTCTAGGCCGACGCCGTAAAGCGGCTGGATGCGCCCGCTCGGCGTCGAGTCGATAATATTGCGCAGATAGCCGAGATAGCCTTCGAGGATGTCGGCGGCGCCGAGGCGGTTTAGCGCTTGGACTGTGTAGTAGGCGTCGCGCAGCCAGCAATACCGATAGTCCCAATTGCGGCCGCTGTTCGGCGCTTCCGGGATCGAGGTCGTCATCGCCGCGACGATGGCCCCGGTTTCTTCATGAACGCAGAGTTTCAGCGTGATGGCGGCGCGGATGACGTCGGCTTGCCACTCAAGCGGCGTCGCCAGCATGCGCACCCAATTGCGCCAGTAGAGCAACGTGTTGTCGCGCATCATGTACGCGACTTCGCGCAAATTGCCGTCGAAGGGCTCGTCCGGGCCCAAGAAGAAGATTTGTTCTTCTTCGAGCCTGAACTCGCGACCGTGAAGAACGAGCGAGACTGGCGCCGTCGTCGTGAGCCGCATCATTCCAGGCACACGGTAGCGAATGTGGTTGGAGCCGGTGGTGACCTCGGCATCATGCGCGCCCCAATCGGTCGCTGGCGCAAGGCGCACGCGAATGCGCGGCGAACCTGCAAGCGGGCGCACGATTCGGATGAAGGCGTTGGGCCGGTAGTTGCGATGATGACGGCGGAAACGCGGGCAGAAGTCGACGATCTCGATCGCGCCTCCGCGTGAGTCTGTAAGCGTCGTGACCAGGACGGGTGTATTGCGTTCGTAGTTCTGCGTGGCGGAAACTTGATCGATGAGATCGATTGACCAGACGCCGCGCTTTACTTTCGCAGGGTCTTCGCCACTCAACAATGCGCAGAACATCGGGTCGCCATCGATGCGGGGCACGCACGCCCAGACGAAGGCGCCGTTACGATCCACCAGTGCGCTGGAGGCGCAATTGCCGATCGGCGCAAGATCGAGATCGCCATAGCCGCTCATTGCGCAAGTCCCGCTTGGAGCCAGGCAAAGACGGCTTGCGTATCTCGCAGCCGCCAGCGCGCCGCTGTTGGGCGCTCGGCCTCGCCCACCAAAATGGATTGGCCACCAAGCGATGCGACGGCACGGAAGGCGTCTTCGTCGGTGATGTCGTCACCAACCGCAATGGGCGCCCTGCCGGAGAATGGGGGCGTGTTCATGAAATCGATTACGGCGTCGGCTTTGGTGCGGGCGCCCAATTTCAGTTCGACGACCATTTTGCCTTCGACGACGTTGAGGTCGTGGCGTTGAGCGAGCTGAGCCGCGGCGCGGCGAACGCCATCAGCGAACTCCGGCGCGCGACGATAGTGAAGTGCGAGCGCTGCGCCTTTATCTTCGATGTCGGCTACCAACGCCCCATTGGCGACGAGCGTTCGTGCATCCGCCACCGCTGCAGCAACGGGCGACACGTCGTCGATCGCACGCTCCACTATGCCTCCCGCGCGGCGTTCAAAGCCGTGTATTCCGGAGACGTGCATGAGGGCGCCATCAAGAACGGCGTCGGCGCTCGCGACGCTTCGGCCGGTCACGACTGCGACTGCGCCAGTCATTGCTTCTGAGAGCTGCCGCAGCAGCATCCGAAGCTCTTCGCTGGCGACGACTTGTTCGGGATGCGCTGCGAAGCCCACTAGCGTGCCATCGAGATCGAGAAACAAAGCGTGATGGCGCACGTTCAGGGGGGGCGGCGCGGCGAGGCTTCTGCTCTTCTCTTGTTGCAGCACCATGGCTCCTGATGATTTCGACCGCTCCCGGGCCTCACGCATGCTGCCGCGTTCAGTTTGCCCAACAGCGCGCCCGTGCAGCTTCGGGCGTGTGCAAACGTTTGGCGGAGGAAATTGTTCCGGCGCGGGTGTTCACGAAAAAAGTTGTGTCGACTTGTGCCAAACGGCGTTTCTGGCGCTGAACGGCGCCATAGCGGAATGCGCGCGAAACACATGCTCAGAACGGATTCAGTGCGCGAGCGTTAGCTTCTCACACAACGAGATGAACGAGGTCTCGTAATAAGAAGGAGCACCACAATGACTAAGCTTTTCAAAACCACCGCGCTTGCTGCGTTGGTGATCGCTGGCCCGCTGAGCATGGCAGGCCGCCGCCAGCGCGCAATCACGCCGTGACGTGCGCGAACACCGCCAAGACGCTCGCCAAGACGCGCGCCAGGACGCTCGCCAGGACGCGCGCCAAGATCGCCGCCAAGCGCAACGTTGGAATCAACGCGCGCACAACGGCTACTATTCGGGCGGCCGCTTCTATTACGGCCAACCAAGCGCCTCGATCCAAGGGCGAGGCGACTATCGCCCGGCATACCAGCAATGGCGTCGCGGCGAACGTCTGCCGAGTTACGCGCGGACTCAGTATCGCGAAGTCAATTGGCGTAGCGAACGTCTGCGTCAGCCGCCACGTGGCTATCACTACGTGCGTGACGATCGCGGCGAGATCCTTCTAGTCGCGATAACGACCGGCGTGATCCTCTCTATCCTGCTCAACAACTAAGGTTGTTTACAGCAAGGTGCATTGCCGCCCCGGGGCCTCGCCTCGGGGCGGTGTGCTATGTGCCGCGGTTCATCCAAGCGAAGAGCGGCTTCAACGGAAAAATCCAGACGATCCCGGCGATGGCATAGAAGATGAGCTGCGCCCAAACGGGGAGTTGGGGAGCAAGGGCGACACCCACTGACGCCGCGAAAACCGCGTAAAGCGCGATGTAGGTCAGCAGAACGGCGCAGCCGAGCGCCTTTCGTGTCCTCATGTTCATGGCTTAGTCTTCCTACGCGGCGGCGCGCCGCGTTTCCGTCACGCTTGCCCGGTTCTATGGGAGGCGCGAAAGGGACAAACGCAAGCATGCAAGCAGAGGACATTTGGCCGCCGCGGCAGCGATTGGTGGGCGTTTGGATGCTCGTCATTTGCGCCCTGGTGTTCGGCATGATCATGCTTGGCGGCGCCACGCGCCTCACAGACAGCGGACTTTCCATCACCGAGTGGAATTTCATGAAGCACCTCATTCCACCGATAGGTGACGCGGCGTGGCGCCAAGAATTCACGCTCTACCAGCGGACCTTGGAGTATCAGGCGCAGAACAATGGCATGACGCTCGCCGAGTTCCGCACCATCTATTGGTGGGAATGGGCGCACCGGTTTCTGGGCCAATTCCTCGGCGTGGTTTTTCTATTGCCGGCGCTCTTCTTTTTCTTCACGGGGCGTCTGCGCGGGCGTTTTCGCGTGACCATGGTGTTGTTTGCCCTTGGCGGACTGCAGGGCGCGATTGGTTGGTGGATGGTGACGAGCGGTTTGTTCGACCGTCTCGATGTCAGCCCTGTGCGGCTGGCAATTCATTTATCTATGGCGTTTTTCATTCTGGCGCTTGCGCTCTGGACGGCGCTTGGCGCGTTTGGCTGGCCATCGCAGAAGGGGCAAGCAGGCGTATTGCGTTGGGCGCCCTTTGCACTGATGGCGTTGATCTTCGTGCAGGTGATGCTTGGCGCGCTACTTGCCGGCAGCGATGGCGGCAGGGCGTACGCGGACTGGCCAACGATCGGCGGAGAATGGATTCCTTCGAGCGCGTTTGGGCTCGGGTCCTTTTGGTCGAACTTCACCGAAGAACACGCGACACAGCATCTACTCCACCGAACCACCGGCTACGTTGTCGCGCTGGCCGCGCTGTTGTTGGCGCTGGCGGGACTGATCGGCGGACGAGGCGAGGCGAGGGGCGCATTGGGGCTCGTTGGACTGGTAGCGCTGCTGCAGGCGGGGCTGGGAATTATGACGGTCTTGGCGGTTTCGCCGCTGTCCTTGAGCTTGCTCCACCAGGCCGGAGCGGCGCTCCTGTGGATGACAACGTTGGTGGCGGCCCGCGCGGCGTGGCGGTAACAGCTCGAGCGTACTCCATTACCGTTATCCTAAGATATTGAAATTCAAAAGATAAATGGCGCCTATTGACGGCAATTCGGCGCTGCAATAAACGCCCGCCTTCGTTTTAGCAGGACTCTACCAATGCGCACTCTTTCGACGCGCTCGGCCAAGGCCTCGGAAATCACCAACGGCTGGATCGTTGTGGATGCCGAAGGTGTCGTGGTCGGCCGCCTCGCTTCATTCATCGCGCTGCGCCTTCGTGGCAAGCACCGCGTCGATTTCACCACGCACGTCGACACGGGCGATCATGTCGTCGTCATCAACGCCGATAAGGTCGCGCTGACGGGCAAGAAGATGACCGACAAGATCTATTATCGCCACACCGGCTATCCGGGCGGCATCAAGGAGCGCGTCGCGGGCAAGGTGCTCGCCGGCAAGCACCCTGAGCGCGTCCTGGAAAAAGCCGTTGAGCGGATGATGCCGAAGGAAAGCCCGTTGGCGCGCAAGCAACTCGCGAAGCTGCGCGTCTATGCCGGCGGCGAGCATCCGCACGCGGCGCAGAATCCTGTGTCGATCGATTTCAAATCCAAGAACCGCAAGAACTCGAGGGTCGGCTGATCATGAGCGACGTTGGACAAGGCCTTGAGTCACTCGGTGAGATGACTGGCCGCCCGCCGGGCACTGGCACCGAACACATCGCCATCACCCGCGAACGCAAGGTCGATAAATTCGGCCGTGCGTACGCCACCGGCAAACGCAAGAACGCTGTCGCCCGCGTGTGGTTGAAGCCCGGCAAGGGCAACATCACCATCAACGGCAAGACCAGCGACGCGTATTTCGCGCGCCCGGTTCTGCGCATGATGATCAACCAGCCGTTCAAGGTCACCGAGCGCGAAGGCGAGTTCGACGTGGTCTGCACGGTTGTTGGTTCGGGCCTTTCGGGCCAAGCCGGCGCTGTGCGTCACGGCATCTCCAAGGCGCTCGCCGATTTCGAGCCGCCGCTGCGTCCGGCGCTGAAGCACGCCGGCTTCATGACCCGCGACAGCCGCGTGGTTGAGCGTAAAAAGTACGGTCGCAAGAAGGCCCGCCGGAGCTTCCAGTTCTCGAAGCGCTAATCGCTTCACGAGTTTGGGTTACGGGACGGGCGCTTCTCTTTCGGGAAGCGCCCGTTTTGCGTTCAGACCTTGCCGCGCTCAACCAGAACGCCGAGCCGGTCGTTGATGGAGAAGATGACGATCCATACTTCGCACATGACACGCCAGAACAAGAGGGCGACGGCGCCGCCGAGCAAAGCGATGACCGCGCCAAGGGGGTTGAAACCCCCGCCGTAACCACCGGCGGCCATCATGCCGCCGCCGAGCATCGCCATCAGCGTGCAAATCACGACGAGAGCGATGCCGACCCAGTAGACTATACGGATCAAGGTCGGCGCGACGAAGGTGTCGAAATTCATCAGATTGTTGAAGTTCATAAGGCCCTCTCCCTAAGTTTCCCCACCAGGGCGCCTTATCCAAAGTTACAGAAGCCGTCGAGGTGATCGATTAAGTGCCATGACTCCGAATGTTTTTATTGATGGCGAAGCCGGAACGACCGGACTGCAAATCCGCGAGCGACTCAGCGGCCGCCGCGACATCGAGCTTGTGTCGATTGACCCTGCCAAACGCAAAGACGCGGACGAGCGCAAGCGGCTGCTAAACAGCGTCGATGCTGTGATCCTGTGCTTGCCGGATGAGACGGCGCGCGAGGCGGTGTCGCTGATCGAGAACGATGCGGTGAAGGTGATCGACGCTTCGACGGCGTATCGTGTGGCGCCGGACTGGGCCTATGGCTTTGCCGAGATGAGCAAGGATCAGCGCGCCAAGATCGCCGCGTCGAAGCGCATTTCTAATCCTGGCTGCTACCCGACTGGCTTCATCGCGCTTACGCGGCCGCTCGTCGAGGCCAGTGTCATTCCGCGCGATTGGGCGCTCTCTGCCAACGCCGTCTCTGGCTATTCCGGCGGCGGCAAATCGATGATCGCTGAATTCGAGAACGAGAGCGATTCGGGCTACACGCGTGTGCCATATCGCATCTACGCGATGGCGCAGACCCATAAGCACGTGCCTGAGATGCAGAGGTACACTGGTCTCGCGCGTGCGCCGATTTTTGCGCCGAGCGTGGGGCGCTACTACAAGGGTATGATCGTGGAAGTGCCACTGCCGCTTGAGGCGTTCGCCAACGGCTCGAAGCTGGAAGATGTCCACGGCGTGCTGGCGCAGGCCTATAAGGGCGAGCGCTTCGTGACGGTGGCCTCGCTGGAGGAAGCGCGTGCGTTGAAGACGCTCGACCCGGAGGGCCTCAACGGCACGAACGAGTTGCAGCTCTTCGTGTTCGGACGCAAGGAAGAGGCGCGGCTGGTGGCGCTATTGGACAATCTCGGCAAAGGCGCGAGCGGGGCCGCCGTGCAGAACCTCAATCTGGCGCTCGGCTTGGAAGAGAGCGCCGGGCTCGTTTAGTTGTCGCGGTAGGGCTGCAAAGTTTCGTCGAGATACTTATTGTTCGCTTCGCGCACTTTTGCGGCGGCGTCGTCGTAGAGGAACGGCAGGAACGCGTAACGCGTGCCGCGCGTCAGCGGCGTGGCTTCATGCAGGATTGAGCACGCGAAGACGACGGCGCCACCGGTCGGCGCGCGGTAGGTGCGTGATCCAAACTCGGGGAAGCGAAGGTCGCCACCTTCATAGTCGCTAGTGTTCAGGTTGATGGTGACCGCGAAGCGGCGGTGCGCGGTGCCGTGAGTGGTGTTGTCGCGGTGCGGTTTGAAGAAGCCGCCGCTTTCGGCGTCGTAGCAGGCGACGAGATGGCGCTCCATGCGCGTCGGCCGCCACATAAATGCACGTTCGACCAGCGGCGCAAGGCGCCAATAGATGCGCTGCATGACCGCGCCGCGCAGACCTTCGTCGTGGATCAGGCAATCGCTGCGCCGTTTGTAGCCGTCGTTAAGCGCAACGAATGTTCGCCCCGACGTGTCCTGGAGGGTAATGCCGGACGGGACGGCGCCCTGCGTACGATAATAGTCGATGAGCCGCGTGCAGAAGTCTGGCTCGAATACGTTTGGTGCGATGAGCACAGGTACGTTTACCGATGCTAGATGACGATCGGGCGTGGGGGTTCGGGCGAAGATGCGCAGCGCGGACTCTGCGTCCTCCAGGCGCCAAGACGCCAGCACGCGCAGGGTTGGGTCAACCAAGAGCCAGCGTCCGTCCGGTTCGCGCGGATCGAAGAGACCGCTCGCTTCGGCAACCGCAGCATCGTTGAAGATGAGGCGGTTGGCGCCGAGCACTTCTAGTTCGGCGTTGCTTTGACCGGCAGTGAAGAGCGCGAGCAGGCGATTGGTTTCGTGTCGCGGCTCGCGGGGGATCGCGGCGAGCGCGGTCTTTGCCGCCGCGGAGTCGAGGTTCTTGATGGCGCAGAACAGCACAAAGCGCCCGCCAAGCGAGCCCAAGGCGAAATGGCCGTTCCGGTTCGAGTGAGCATGCAGCAGCGGCAGCAGTTCGCCGAACCCGAGCGGCCGCGGGGGAGTGGGATGAATCGTTGTGTCCGCCATCACGCCGCGTTTGAGCGCACTTTCACGTATTCGCCTGGCGCGTCTCCCAGCGGTTGCAGTTCGCCGTCCCCGGGGCGCCGCGCATCGACGTTCGGCCCGCTGAGGTCGCGGAGCCAAGCGTCCCAGTGCGGCCACCACGAGCCGGGATGCTCGGTCGCGAACGCCTGCCAGTCTTCGAGCGCGCCCTTGACGTTTGGGTTCGTCCAATACTGGTACTTGTTTGCGGAAGGGTGGTTGATGACACCAGCGATATGACCTGAGCCCGCAATGATGTATTCGACAGGCCCGCCGAAGGCGAGTGCGCTACGATAGACGCTGGGCGCCGGCGCGATGTGATCTTCCTTTGAACTCTGCAGGAAGATCGGGATCGTCACATCCTTCAGGGACAATGACTCGCCCATCAGCTTGAGCTTGCCCTCAGTCAGCGCATTGTCTCGATAGAATTTGCGCAGATAGAAAAGGTGTAACGCCTTAGGCATGCGTGTTTGATCGGCGTTCCAGTACAGCAGATCGAAGGGCGGTGGATGCTTGCCGATGTAGTAGTTGTCGACGACGTAGTTCCAAACCAGATCATTCGAACGTAGTGAGTTGAATGTGTCAGCCATCGTCTGCGCGTCGAGTACGCCGCCGGCTTGATCCATCTTTTCTTCGAGAAATTTGATGCCCTGTTCGTCCGAGAAGACGAGCAGCTCGCCGGCCAGTTTGAAGTCAGCTTGGCTGGCGAAAAATGTGGCGCTTTGGATGCGGGTATCACCTTTCTTCGCCATATGCGCCAAAGCGCATGCGAGGAGCGTGCCGCCAACGCAGTAGCCGACAGTGTTCATGCGATCGACGCCGGCGGCTTTCGTGACTGCCTCTACGGCTTCGTAAATGCCTTCGCGCATGTAGTCTTCAAAGCCGACCTCCGCCATGTCGGAGGCCGGGTTTACCCACGACACCAGAAACACGGTGTGGCCCTGTTCCGTGAGCCATTTGATCATCGAGTTCTTCGGCTGCAGGTCGAGAATATAGAATTTGTTGATCCAAGGCGGAAAGATCAGAAGCGGGACTTCGTGGACCTTCTCGGTCGTCGGATCGTACTGCAGCAACTCGAACACGCGGTTGCGGAACACGACCTTGCCCGGCGTGGTCGCTACATTCTCGCCGACTCGATATGCCTCTAGATCGGTTTGGGAGATGGCGAGGTTGCCTTTGCCGCGTTTTAAATCGTCCGCTAGATTGGCGACGCCTTTGATGAGGCTTTCGCCGCCGGTTTCGAACAGCGCGCGCAGCGCAGCAGGGTTGGTCATCAAGAAGTTGGATGGCGAAGCTGCGTCGACGGCTTGCTTGATGTAAAACGTCGCTTTTCGTTTCGTTGCCTCGTCAACGCCTTCGGTGCGGTTGACGAGATCGGTGATGAACTCTGCGGTTGCGAGATAAGACTCGCGCAGCATCGAGAACGCGGGGTTCGAGCGCCACTCAGGATCTTTGAAGCGCTTGTCGCGCAACGGCCCTTCGTCTGTCTGTTGGCCGGTGAGCATGTAGGCCGCATGCTTTTGCCAAATCTCGGCGTAACGTTGCCAGAGATTCGCGTGCGCCTCGCGAAGCGTTTCGGGTTGGGACGCGAGGTGCGACCACACATCGTTCAGCGCCACCTGCATGCCGAGGGGATCTGGTTGCCAATGCGCGGCTTCCTTCGATTGCTCGACGAAGGCTGTGGAGAAGACTTGATTGGCGCGTGTCATCGCCTGCGTGAGATTGGCGGAGAGCGCCGCAAGACTTTCGGCTGTCTGGCCCATGATGACATCGTTGAGCGCCGTGGGTGTGGGAGCAGGTGGCTTCGCAGCAAGTTTAGGCGCCTCCTCGGCGGGTTTTGGCGCCTCCACAACGGGCGCCGGCGGCGCCTCGGCCCTTGGTTTGGCCGCGCGCTTCCGGGCACGCTTCGGCGCCGGATTCACTGGTTCTGCAGCCTCTGCTGACGGCTTTGCGCCCTCGGTGTCCGTCATCGGATTCTCCCTATTGGCGCGATTGTAATGCCGCTTCGCGTGGTGGCGCAAAGGCAGGCTCTGGTATAGGAGACGAATTAGGGCCGGAATCGCGCCCAGGAAGACTATCGATGCGTGGAGCCCTGGTCGTCACAGTGTTGTTGGTAGCCCTTGGTGGCTGCGTGAACACCCCTGGCGGCGATACGCCGGGATGGGCGAACGCTGACGGCTTCCCAGCTCTCCGTGAAGTGCCGACGGGCGGGACCTCGGCCACGACCGACCCAGCGCATTGGAGCGCGGTCGAGGCCGAACTGCTGGCTGCGCGCGCGGCCGCGCAGGCAAACCCACGTGCGCAAGAACCGGCGACGGCAGAGGATCCGCAGGCGTTTCTTGATGAAGCCCGCGGCGAAATCGAAGCCACACGCAATTCGCACAACCCATATTGATCGGCGCGGCGTGAGCGCATGAGCTCATCTGAATTCTACAAAATCCGGCGTTTGCCTCCGTACGTGTTCGAGGAGGTCAACAAGTTGAAGGCGCGCCTGCGCGGGCAGGGCGTGGACATCATTGACTTCGGCATGGGCAATCCAGACCTGCCGGTGCCGCAGCACATCGTCGACAAGCTTTGTGAAACCGCCGCGAAGCCGCGAACGAACCGGTACTCAGCGTCGCGCGGAATTCCGGGCCTACGCCGTGCCATGGCCGGCTATTACGATCGCCGCTTCGGCGTAAAGCTCAACCCGGACACGCAGATCGTCTCGACCTTGGGCTCGAAGGAAGGTTTCGCAAACCTCGCGCAGGCGATCACGGCGCCTGGTGACGTAATCATCTCGCCAAACCCTTCTTATCCGATTCACGCCTTTGGCTTCATCATGGCAGGCGGCGTGATCCGCTCGATCGAAGCGCAATCGCCGGAGCAATATCTGCGCGGTATCGATCGCGCCGTGCGCCACTCCGTGCCGCCGCCGATCGCAATGGTTGTGTGCTATCCGGCCAATCCAACAGCGCAAACGGCGGACCTCGATTTTTACAAGGACGCTGTCGCGATTGCGAAGAAGTACGACATGTTCCTGCTGTCGGACATGGCGTATTCCGAAATCTACTTTGAAGGCGGGCCGCCGCCATCAGTGCTGCAGGTGCCGGGCGCTTTGGACGTTGCTGTCGAGGTGAACACGCTGTCGAAGACCTATTCGATGGCGGGGTTTCGCGTCGGTTTCGCGCTTGGCAATGAGCGATTGATCGCCGCTTTGGCGCGCGTGAAATCGTATCTGGATTATGGCGCCTACACTCCGGTGCAAGTCGCCGCCACCGCCGCTTTGAACGGGCCACAGGACTGTGTCGAAGAGATGCGAGCGACCTATAAGCAGCGCCGCGACGTGCTTCTCGACAGTTTCGCGAAGGCCGGTTGGACGCTGCCGAAGCCGAGCGCTTCGATGTTCGTGTGGGCGCCGTTGCCGGAGCAGTTCAAACACATGGGCTCGGTCGAGTTTTCCAAGCGGCTTATGGAGGGCGCTGAGTTCGCTGTCGCCCCCGGTGCGGGGTTCGGCGAGTACGGCGATGGCTTCGTGCGGATTGCTCTCGTCGAGAACGAGCAGCGCATTCGCCAGGCGGCGCGCAATCTGAAAAAGTTTCTGCAATCCAACGCCGCGCCCGCGGCGGCCGAGTAAATCATGAGCAAGCTTCGCGTCGGTATCGCCGGATTGGGCACGGTCGGGCGCGGGGTGGTGAAGCTATTCGCCGACGGCGGTTCGCGGTTGAATGAGAAAATGGAGCTCGTCGCGGTATCCGCGCGAGACGCGCGGCGCGATCGCGGCGTCGCAATCGGCGCTTACCGCTGGTTCGACGATCCAGTGGTGCTTGCGAGCGATCCTAGCATTGACGTTTTCGTAGAGCTGATCGGGGGCAGTGAAGGCCCAGCGAAGGACGCGGTTGAAGCGGCGTTGGGGCGTGGCGCGCATGTCGTCACCGCAAACAAGGCCTTGCTCGCGTTGCATGGTTCGCAGCTTGCCGAGGACGCCGAACGTAGCGGCGCGAGGCTATTGTTTGAGGCGGCTGTTGGCGGCGGCGTGCCGATGGTGAAAGCTATGAAGGAGAGCGTCGCCGGCTCTCGCGCCAGCAGTGTGGCCGGCATCCTAAATGGCACCTGCAACTACATCCTGACTGAGATGGAAAATTCCGGACGTTCGTTCGAAGCGGTGCTTAGCGAGGCGCAGAGCCTGGGATACGCAGAGGCTGATCCCACGACGGACGTTGGCGGATTCGACGCCGCTCACAAACTTACGATCTTGTCGGCCATCGCTTTCGGAACACGACCTGACTACCCCCACGTTCGGATTGAAGGCATAGAGCGGGTTTCGCTCACCGACATTCGCCTCGCTGGCAAGCTTGGCTATCGCATCAAGCTGATCGCCAAAGGCACGCAAGCTGACGGCGCCGTGGAGATGCACGTGCGTCCGGCGTGTCTCTCATTCGATCACCCGCTGGCAAGCGTAGGGGGTTCCCTCAACGCGCTGGTGGTTGATGCGGAGCCTTCGGGTCAATTGACGTTTATTGGCCGCGGCGCTGGCGAGGGACCGACGGCGGCGTCTGTCGCGTCAGATTTGATTGATCTGGCGGAAGGCCGGGCCGGCTACGCATTTGGCAGACCGCTGACGCAGTTGGGCGCCGCCCCGCGCGCGACACCGGCTGAGCGCGGGCGGTATTACCTGCGGCTTCTCGTGAAAGATCGCCCTGGCGTCGTGGCCGCGATCTCAGACCGTTTGGCGCATGAGCAAATCTCGATCGAGAGCTTCCTGCAAATGCCGGTGAGCGAAGGTCCGGCGGTGCCGATTGTGCTGACTACACAGACATGCGCTCGCGCCCGTATGGAAGCGGCGGTTCAGGCCATCGAGGCGCTTGACGTTACTGCGGAAGCGCCGTTCGTGATGCCGGTCGAACAAGCTGGGCAGCGTTGGAGCCGCTCATGAGCAACGTCATCACTGACGAGTTAGCACTGGCGTTGGCGCGTGCGCCGATCAACGCGGCCATCGCGGCGGCGCGTCTTGTCGGTCGTGGCGATGAACGCGCGGCTGATCAGGCAGCGGTTGATGCGATGCGCGCAGCCCTAAATGCCCTGCAAATCCGGGGGCGTGTCGTCATCGGGGAAGGCGAACGCGATGACGCCCCCATGCTTTATGTCGGTGAGAGCGTTGGCGCCGGTAAAGGCCCGGAATTGGACATCGCTCTCGATCCGCTTGAAGGCACGACCTTGGCTGCCAAAGCGAAGGCCAATGCGCTCTCGGTTATCGCCGTCGCGCCTAAGGGCGGGCTGCTGCATGCGCCGGATACGTACATGGACAAGATTGCGATCGGGCCAGGCTATCCGGACGGTATCGTCGATCTCGACGAGGACGCCGCGCATAATGTTAAAGCGCTGGCTAAGGCCAAAGGCGTCAGCGCGGAGGAGATCGGAGTCTGCGTGCTTGATCGTCCGCGGCACGGCGCAATCATCGAGGCCCTACGCAGCGCCGGCGCGCGCGTGCACCTTATCGGTGATGGTGATATCGCGGGTGTCATCCACTGCGCGAAGGTCGAGACTGGCATCGATATGTACTTGGGATCGGGCGGGGCGCCCGAAGGCGTGCTGGCGGCCGCCGCCCTCAAGTGTGTCGGCGGGCAATTCCAGGGACGGCTCGTAATTCGAAACGATGAGGAACGTGTTCGCGCACACGAAGCCGGCATCGAAGATTTGAAACGGCGCTACGATCTGAACGATCTTGTTTCTGGCGCCGCGGTGTTCATCGCCACGGGCGTGACGTCCGGATCGCTGCTTGATGGGGTGCGCATCAGCAAAGGCGAGGTGCAGACCCATACGCTGGTGCTGAACAGCGCTAACGGTTCGACCACAGAGCTGAAGACGCGTGAACGTGCTTAAATTCCCGAATTGCTCCTGTCTGCTGCTGGTGCGGGCTTGGGCGCGGGGTGCACACCAGCCATGCTAGCTCATGCCCCTGGGTGATTCGGTTTCCAATTCATGAGCGCTGCCAGAAAGTACGAAACTGGCGGCGCCTTTCTGGGAGTCGAACGGTCTCTAACGGGGCGGCGCTGGCGCACGCATCAAGCCGATCTCGGGCTGATCGAGGCGTTCCGCCGTCGCTTCTCGTTGCCGGAAATAGCGGCGCGTTTGATGGCGGCGCGCGGCATCGCGCTCGACGACGCCGAGGCGTTCCTATTTCCGACGCTGAAGACGCACTTTCCTGATCCGTCGACGTTCACGGATATGGATGAGGCCGCGCGTGTCATTGAAGACGCAATTGTCAGTGGCCGCTCCTGCGCGGTGTTTGCGGACTACGATGTCGATGGTGGATCGAGTGGCGCGCAGCTCGTGCGCTATTTCCGCGCCCGCGGGCGTGATCTAAAAATTTACGTGCCGGACCGGATGAAAGAGGGCTACGGGCCTTCCGCGCTCGCGTTCGAGCGCCTCAAGGCCGATGGCGTCGAGCTTGTCATCACCGTGGACTGTGGCGCAGCGGCCGAAGGGCCGCTCAATGCGGCCGCAGATATCGGGCTCGATGTCGTTGTCCTCGATCATCACTTGATGGCCGGGCCGCCGCCAAAGGCGCGCGCTGTCGTTAATCCAAACCGGCTCGACGACACATCCGGTCACGGTGCGCTTACGGCTGCGGGTGTCGTGCTGGTCACGATGGCCGCCGTGAACCGCGAAGCGCGGCGGCGTGGATCGCCCGGCTCCAATCACCTGCCGGATTTGATGCAGATGTTGGACCTCGCAGCCATCGGTACTGTGTGTGATGTCGCGCCGTTGACTGGTTTCAACCGCGCCATCGTCTCGCAGGGGCTCAAGGTCCTGCGCAACGGCAAGAATATCGGCTTGGTTGCTCTGGCCGAGAGCGCCGGCCGCAAGGGTCAACCGACGGTGTATGATTTCGGCTTTATCCTGGGGCCGAGGATCAATGCCGGTGGGCGTGTCGGCGATGCGTCGCTCGCGACAAAGCTGCTCTCAACCGAAGATCCTGAGGAGGCGCGCGATCTCGCAGCAACGCTGGAAGCGCTGAACCAAGAGCGGCGCGCGCGGGAGGCTGAGATGCTTGCCGAGGCAGAGACGGCCGCGATTACGGAAGCCGAAACGCGCTCCGTGATCATCGTTGGTTCGCATCGCTGGCATCCTGGCGTGATCGGTATTGCTGCCGGACGGTTGAAGGATCGGCTGCACAAGCCGACGATCGTTCTGGGGGGCGTCAGCGAGCATGAACCGGCGAAGGGCTCAGGCCGATCGACGCCAGGTGTAAACCTCGGCGCTGCGGTCGCCGCTGCGAAGGAAGCTGGCCTGCTTATCAATGGCGGCGGTCATGCCGCCGCCGCCGGCCTCACCGTAGAGTGGGATAAAGTCGAGGCGCTGAAGGATTTTCTCTCGGCTAAGCTCGAAGGCGAACTTGCTGCCTCCGAGGGCGAAGCGCGCGCCCTCACCGTGGACGCGATGGGCGGCGTCGGCGCCGTCAACATCGGGCTCATTGATGCACTCGATCAAATTGGACCGTACGGACAGGGCCACCCTGAGCCAGTGTTCGCGCTGACCGACGTACGCGTGTCCTTCGCCAAGCTGGTGAAGGAAGAACACGTGCGCTTCACGCTCGAGGATGCCCGCGGCGCCAAGGTCAGCGGCATCGCCTTCCGCGCCATGAAGAGTCCGCTCGGCGAGGCGCTGATGAAGAAGGACGTCCTCTACCACGCTGCTGTTCGCGTTAAGCGTAACGAGTGGAATGATACGGTCCGGGCGGAAGTTGAAATCGTGGACCTGGCGCTAGCGTAATCACGCGTGGCCCTGACGCTGCGCGGAGCCCGCATCGCCAGACCAACCCCGCTTGCCAGTCTGCCCGGGCGCCTCTATATGGCCGCTTCCCCGCGCAAAGCGGGTTCCGTGGGCCCTTCGTCTATCGGTTAGGACGCCTGGTTTTCAACCAGGAAAGAGGGGTTCGACTCCCCTAGGGCCTGCCACTTTCCCGCCCCCCACGACGTGCTAGAGAACCCCGCTTCAGGGGATCATATATGTCTTGGATCAGAATTTTTCGCGTTGCCGCCATCGTCGTTGCACTTAGCGCGGCGGCGTGTGCTCAGCAGGCCGCTGAAACGTCAAGCGATGCAGGTGTTGGACCGACCGCGCAGACTGAAGTGCTGACGGTGGAGACACAGAGTGGACCGGTGCGCCTCAATGTGGAAATTGCCGATGATGAAGCCGAACGTAACCAGGGGCTTATGTTCAGAGAGAGCCTGCCGGACGATCGCGGCATGCTTTTCCACTTTCAGCAGCCGGAGAATGCGAGCTTCTGGATGCACAACACGCCACTCTCGCTCGACATCATTTTTATCGGTGTCGACGGCCGTATCCTCAATATCGCGGATCACACGACGCCATTCTCGGACGCAGCTGTACCGGCCTCTGGTCTCACGCGCGGCGTGCTGGAAATTCGCGCCGGCCGCGCCGCAGCGCTCGGCATCCGGCCGGGCGACCGGGTGCGGCATCGCATCTTTCCCAGCTAGTACGATTGCCGCGCTCGGCTTCGCATGGCATGAGCGCGACCAAGTCGGGGCGTAGCTCAGCCTGGTAGAGCACCTGCTTTGGGAGCAGGGGGTCGCGAGTTCGAGTCCCGCCGCCCCGACCATTCCTTTTCGTGACCTTGCGCTAGCGCTCGACAAGCGCTGTTCGTGCGCGCGTCATTGTTCCCAAACGACAGGGAGACACCGCGTATGGACGCTTCAAAACTCATGTTCAAAGACGGCCTCATGGCCGGCGAACGCATTCTCGTCACTGGCGGCGGTTCCGGGCTTGGCAAGGAGATGACCGAAGCCTTCGTGAAGCTCGGCGCCGATGTCTACATCTGCGGCCGCCGCGGCGACGTGCTCTCCGAAACCGCCCAAGAAATTATGGGCAGGCACGGCGGCAATGTCTGGCCAATCCCGTGCGACATCCGTAATGCCGAGGCGATCCACGAAATGGTGGATCAAATTTGGGCTACGGGCGGCGCGCTGACGGGATTGATGAACAACGCCGCGGGCAATTTCATCTCGCGCACAGAAGATCTTTCTCCACGCGGTTTCGACGCCATCGCGATGGATAGCCGAGAAGAAGAAGGGAAGCGTGTGCTCCATCCTGACGACATGGGTTTGGAATGGCGGTCCGTTCACGGTGCCGTCAGCCATGTCGAAGGCCGGTCTCAATGTGATGACGCAATCGTTGGCGGTGGAGTGGGGGCGCTACGGCATTCGCTTCAACGCGATTGCGCCCGGGCCTTTCCCAACTAAGGGAGCCTGGGAGCGCTTGGCGCCCGGCCAGAAGGTTGGCGGCTCGGACGATGCGGATAATCCCTCGATCATGGCGCGCGTCGGTCAGATGCATGAGCTCTGTAATCTCGCCGTGCTGTTGATGGGGCCGGGCGCTGACTACATCAATGGTCAGACCATAGCGATCGATGGCGGGCGTCACCTTGCTGGCGAAGGCGGCTTCAACAGTCTTGCGGCTTGGGGAGACGCTGAATGGGCGGCGGCGCGCGACGCCATTAAGGGCGCGAACGAACAAGACCGCGGCAAGCGAACGACTTAAAAAAGCGGCGCGCTTCCCGAGGAGGCGCGCCGCTTTCATTCTACCCGCTTACGTTCTTCACGGATATGGCTCGCCATTCTCGTAGAAATAGCGGCCGGATTGCGGATCTTGGAAGTAGTAGCGTCCGCTGCCGCGATCGTAATGCTGGCGCCGATTGACGTTTGCGTTGCCTGCGCCGCAACCGCCGTCGCGCACACAACCAGCGTACGCACCACCAGCAGCGCCAACCGCTGCGCCAATTGCAGCGCCAGTCGCGGCGTCGCCGTCACCAACATTGTTGCCGATCACCGCGCCAGCTACACCGCCAAGCACTGCGCCAGTTGCTGCGCCGCGCTCGACGTTGCCAGTTTGTGTGCACGCAGCCGCCAGTAAGGCCGCGGCGGCCATAGATGAAATTAGCGCCAAGCGCATGAAACGAACTCCTACAAAGCCTCAGGGCGGGGGAACGCCGGTAACCGACGACTGTTCCGCTGCGGAGGTTAAATGGCGCCCATGTTCCGCAAACTCTGAAGTTCCGCGTCGCTTGCGCCGAGAAGTTCCCGGAGCACGGCTTCGGTATCCTGACCCAAGGCCGGCGGTGCTCGGCGCGTCGATGGTTGAGTCACGCTCATGCGCACGGGGCTGGCTGTTAGCGACATGCTGACGCCGTTTGGGCGCGTCACGGTTTCCACCGCGGCGCGCGCGACCACTTGCGGATCGGCGTACACTTTATCGAGCGTGTTGATCGGCCCACAAGGCACGTCAGCCGCTTCCAGTGTTTCCATCCAAGCCCCGGTCGTTCGTGTGCTCATGATCCGCCCCAACGCCGCGGTCAGCGCAGTACGGTTGATCACGCGCTCTTCGTTGCTGGCGAAGAGAGGGTCGTCACAAAGTGCGGAACCCGTAGCGCGGCAGAGGTCACGGAATTGTCCGTCATTGCCAACGGCAAGAATGATGTGACCGTCGGCGGTGGCGAATACCTGATAGGGCGCGATGGCGGCGTGCTGATTGCCGAAGCGTTCGGGCTGCTCGCGTGAGATCAGATAGCTCGAGCCAAGATTGGCGAGCATCGCGATCTGGCAGTCCAGCAGCGAAACATCAAGGTGTTGGCCTTCGCCGGTTCGCTCAGCGTGGCGTAACGCGGCGAGGATTGTGGTTACCGCGTACATGCCAGTGAAGAGATCGGCGACGGCGACGGCGCTCTTCATGGGCTCCCCATTCGGTTCGCCAGTGAGGCTCATCAAACCGCCCATGCCTTGGATGATGTAATCGTAGCCGGGGCGCGTTGCGTAAGGCCCGGTTTGACCAAAACCAGTAATCGAACAATAGACGATCGCAGGATTGATTGCCGCGATGGATGCGTAGTCGAGTCCGTATTTCTGCAATCCGCCCGGTCGGAAGTTCTCGACCAAGATCTGGCATTGAGGTGCGAGCTTGCGGACCAACGCGGCGCCTTCAGGTGTGGCAAAATCAATCGTCACCGAACGCTTGTTGCGGTTGGCGGCGACGTAATAGGCGGCGTCGCCCTCGCCATTCTCGATGAAGGGCGGTCCCCAAGCGCGTGTGTCATCACCGGCGCCGGGTTTTTCGACCTTGATCACGTCGGCGCCGAAGTCGCCGAGGATCTGCGTCGCCCAGGGCCCAGCGAGCACGCGCGATAGATCGAGCACGCGAACGCCCGCCAGCGACGCTTTGGTTTCAGTCATGGTGATCTGCCGCCTGTCGCTTGCTTCGTTGTAGGGCGGTGGTAGAGCGGCCTCATGAGCGAAGTCAAAACGCCAGTGGCGACGGGCGGCTGCCAGTGCGGCAAGGTGCAGTATGCGCTCTATGTGGCGCCGCAAAACTCTCACGTTTGCCACTGCCGGATGTGCCAGCGCGCCACCGGCGGTCTCTTCGCGGCGCTGGCTGGTGCTCCAAAAGGCGAGTTCGAGTGGACCGACGGGGAGCCGGCGTTCTTCGAAAGCTCCAATTTGGCCAAGCGAGGCTACTGCCGTGATTGCGGCACGCCGCTCTCGTTCAGCTACAATATGCCGGAAGCGCGCTTCTATGTGACCATCGGATCGCTCGATGATCCAAACGCCGCAGGCATCGTCATCCAGTACGGCGTCGAGAGCCGGATCGAGTGGGTGAAGTTTTGCGACGATGTGCCAGCCGAGCGCACGGGCGAAGACGCGAAAGCGGCCGCGTTCTTCGCGACGATGGAAAGCCACCAGCGCTCATGAGGTCGCGACTCCGCTCGCGTGTGCGGGCGCTTTATTACGGGCACACGCAGAGCGCCGTGCGCTTTCAGGGGCTGCTGTTAGCTCTCGACCTCTTGATCATTGGCTTTTTCATTGTCGGCCAATTCATCCAGGACTTGCCTTGGTTCTGGATCGCCGACGCCGCCATAGCCGCGTTCCTCGCGATTGATCTGTTCGCGCGGTTCTTTGCGTTGGGCAGCTTCCGCCGTTGGTTCAAATACCCAATCACGTGGGTGGATCTTATTGTGCTGGCAACGCTGCTGTTTCCGGCTTTCCTAGCGAATTGGGGTTTCTTGCGCATCTTGCGCCTTTGGGGCGTCGTACAGAGCGAGCGATTTTGGAATGTGCTCGCGCGCGGGCGTTTCGATGACACGCACGTCGAAAACCTGACAAAGGCGATCATCACGCTCGTCACGTTTATCTTCTTCGCGGCAGGGCTCACACAGGCGCTGTTCCTGGGACAGCACCCGAAGCTCAACAACTTCGTCGACGCGATTTATTTCGTGGTCACATCGCTCACCACCACCGGCTATGGCGACATAACAATTGACAGCGCGCTGGGCCGGATGTTCTCGGTTGCTTTAATGATAACCGGGATCAGCCTATTCTTTTCGATTGCCCAGAAGGTTGTGGCGCCGCCGCAAAAGATCGTGTCGTGCTCCTCGTGCGGTCTCGACCGCCACGACCCGGACGCGATGTTCTGTAAAGCTTGTGGTGAGCGTATCACCGGCCCCTTGCGCGGAACGGCGCGGAAGGCCAGAGGAGTGCGCCCGAAGTCGTGACCAGTTTTGGGGGCGGTTAGCTCAGCGGTAGAGCGTCTCGTTTACACCGAGAGGGTCGGGGGTTCGATCCCCTCACCGCCCACCATGCTACGCTGCGCGGAGCGGAGCGTAGCATGTCGGCCGAAGCCTTGGCGTGGGCGGACTAGCGCCCTCCGTAGCGCAGCTTCGGATGGCTCGCGCCTTCGGACTCTCCTTCATCGATCCCTGCGCTTGGCCTTCACTGCTCTCCGAGAACGGTGCTAACCTTCGACTCATGAACCGGATTTCCCTCCGGATGAGCCTCGCCGCCGCGGCCGTCCTGGTCTGCGCGGGTTGCGATCAATTGAGCCAGCTCACCTTGGCACCGCAACCGGCGATTTCTTCGCCCGTCACTGAGCAAACGCCAACAGAGGCGCGGGCTGACATCAGGCCCCATGCCGGCGACCTCTATTCTGACTTCAGCGCAGGTGCCGGGGCCCGCTACAGCCCCGAGCAAATTGGATTGAACGCTACCGATAGGGCGCGTCTTTGGCGCGCTATGGCGAATCCGAGTGTCGGCCAGTTCGAAAACGGCGGCGGCGCTGAAGCGCTTGTTTTTAGAGGCTGTGCTGCCGGCGGCTGCGAAGACGGAGCCTCGGTGGTGGCGATAGACGTGTCGACGGGCGCCGTGTTTGTGGCTGTTCGGGACGCCGGTGGCGCGGAGGTCATGGCGCCCAACGATCGGGTCGAAGCGCTCTTGCGGCTGAACTCACCAACACGCGCTTGGGACGATCCCACGCCGACCCAAACCGCATCCGCGGACGCCCCTTAGCCCTAAGCCAGAGCCGGTATGGAGCTTGCTTTTCAAGGTCTGACCGCGCGCTTGACCGGGGGAACGGCATAGCCTAACTCCGGCGCCTTCTCGCGAATGGTACGCGGGTGTAGCTCAGTCGGTTAGAGCGCCGGCCTGTCACGCCGGAGGTCGCGGGTTCGAGCCCCGTCACTCGCGCCATCGCCGCGATCCTATCGGTCGATAGGCGGCGGGCGCGCTTCTCCTCGTCACTTCGTGAGCCGCGGGTGGGAGTGCTTCGTGTTTTCGACGGTCGTTATCAACCTGGACCGCGATCCCGAGCGTCTCGCCTACATGCGCCAGCAGCTGGAACGTGAAGGCGCTTCCTTTGAGCGCTTCCCAGCAATTCTTGGCGCGGCGATGCCGGGCCAGTTGCGCAGCTACTTCACGCCGGAAGAAGACGGAACGGGCTTCCTCTCCAATGGGGAACTCGGCTGCTACGCCAGCCACCTCGGTGTCTATGAGGCGATCGCCGATGGTCGCATTCCGTCACCGGCGCTCGTGCTCGAAGATGACGTGAAAATTCCGGAAAACCTGCTGGGCTTGATGGAGCAGATATTGAAGGCGGCGCCTGCGGACTGGGATTTCATCAGGCTCTCAAGCCCTGCAAAGCGCGCCTATTTCACAATCGCCGAGCTCACGCCGCCCTTTGCCCTGGTGCGTTATTCGATCTCGCCAGGCTCCAATGGCGCGATCCTCGTCAGCCAGTCTGGGGCCAAGAAGTTCACCGACCGCAGCGATCTGCGCGACGCACCGATCGATCAGGACAACCGCCAGCTGTGGCGCTTCAATATGAACCTCTACGGAGTCGTGCCCGAGCCAATCCGCGGGAATTCGCTCAAAACATCAACGATCGATGCGCTCGGTCAGAGCCGCGTGCGCGAAGACAAGGCCCGTCAGGCGGAGTTGCGGCGCATGCGTAAGCTCGGTCGCAGGCATGCGTGGAATATTGGCAAAGTGGGCTTTGCAGCGTGGGCTGCCAGCGAGGGCGTAAGCGTGATCGCTGCGGTAATCGGGAAAAAGGCGCGCCCGGGGTTCTTGGCGAGCACTGGGCGGTGGTTGGGAAAACTGGCGAAGTCTAGCGCGTGAACAGGAAGTTGTTGGTCGTCTTCTCCGCGAGGGCATAGCCCCGTGACAGCGCCAAGGCGTGCAGGTCAGTCGACCAGATTTTCTTGTGCAGGTGTTCGATGACCATCGACGAGGGGAGGTCGTCCTCTGCGGCGTCTCTGAGGTAGCCCCCTAGCGCTTTGTCTTCAAAGCCCTCGACGTCGATCTTCACGGCATCAACGCGAGTGACGCCTTGCTCGCGGAGAATGTCGCTCAGGGGGCGGACATCAACCTCGATGCCGGCGCTGTTTGGACGATCAATCAAGGATGCCTGACCGAAGTCCCAGCGTGAGCCCATGGCAAGTTTCAGCCTGCCTGGCGCGTCGCCGACGGCGGCGGCCACGACGGATATCCCGTCCAGGTTATTGAGAGCCATATTGGCGGCAAGCCGGTCCCGCATCTTTGGGTTCGGTTCGATCGCGATAACCCGAGCGCCGCTCGCTGATCGGGCTGTAAGCGCATAGACGCCGCAGTTCGCACCGATGTCGCAGAGGATCTTTCCGGGGCCGAGCCGAGCGATAAGCCAGTCGACCTCTGCTTCTTCTTCTGTCGCTTGCTTAAGCCACAGCGAGCGTTCGACCGAGTTGTCCTTAGGGTGACATATCCAACGAAGACCGCGGTAGCTCACCTCGCGTTCGCCAATGGACGAGCGGATGAGGCTGCGGACTTCTGAGCGCGCAATCGGCGCGTGATCATAGAGCCAGCGGAGGAGGTCGTCGCTCATCAATGATCCCTGCCGCAGCGGCGGCCAAAAGCGCCGTCCTCTTCCGAGACGAGACCGCCCCCGTCAACCGCGCCTATTTGCGAATTATTCGCAATAGTGAGCCCGTTGCCTCCAGAAGCGACGCCAATTAGCTTCTGCGCCGATTTCGCGGCTGCGGCGCCTCATCTCTGGCGGCGCGGCCAGATGCGGCTTAGGTGGAGTTCATGGGCCTCGATCTCCTCGATTACGCGCCAATTATTATCTTCCTCGCTATCGCGATTGTCCTCGGCGCGGGCTTCCTTATTGCTGCTTGGGTGGTGGCGCCGAAGTCTCCGGATAAGGAGAAAGTCTCGGCGTACGAATGCGGGTTCAACGCATTTGACGACGCGCGAATGAAGTTCGACGTGCGCTTCTATCTCGTCTCAATCCTTTTCATCATTTTCGATCTGGAAGTCGCGTTCCTGTTTCCCTGGGCGATTACGCTCGGCGACATGCCGGCTCAAGTCGGGCAGTTCGCTTTCTGGTCGATGATGGGCTTCCTCGGCGTACTGACGGTCGGCTTCATTTATGAATGGAAGAAGGGCGCGCTCGAATGGGAGTGAGCACACCAGCGGGCGACGCTGCACGCGCAGGCGTCGAGGGCGGCTATCCCGCAAAGGAAGACGATCCGTTTTATACTGGGTTGTCCAACCAGCTTGCCGACAAGGGCTTCCTGGTGGCTGCGGCCGACGATCTCGTTACATGGGCGCGCACCGGGTCACTGATGTGGATGACGTTCGGCCTTGCGTGCTGTGCGGTCGAGATGATGCAGGCCTCGATGCCGCGCTACGATCTTGAGCGTTTTGGGTTCGCACCGCGCGCTAGCCCACGTCAGAGCGACGTGATGATCGTTGCCGGAACGCTGACCAACAAAATGGCCCCGGCGTTACGCAAGGTTTACGACCAGATGCCGAACCCGCGTTACGTGATCTCGATGGGATCATGCGCGAATGGTGGCGGCTATTATCACTATAGCTACGCAGTGGTGCGCGGCTGCGACCGCATCGTGCCGGTTGATATTTACGTCCCGGGCTGCCCGCCGACCGCCGAAGCGCTCGTTTATGGCATTCTGCAGCTGCAGCGGAAAATCCGCCGCGACGGGAACATCATTCGATGACCCAAACTCTCGTAGACCTCGGTGCGCACATCAAATCGTCGATGACGAGCGCGATCGGCGATGTCGGCGTCGCCTTTGGCGAACTTACGATCACGGCGCGCAGTGACCAGATCGTCGCGATCGTCACGTTCCTGCGTGACGATCCGCGTGGGCGCTTCTCAACATTGGTTGATATCTGCGGCGTCGATTATCCGGAGCGAGCGAAGCGGTTCGACGTTGTCTATCACTTGCTGTCTATGCACTTGAACCAGCGCATTCGCATAAAGATCGAGATAGACGAAGAGACGCCAGTACCGAGTATCGCCGCGATTTATCCGTGCGCGGATTGGTTTGAGCGCGAAGCGTTCGATATGTACGGCATCTTGTTCGCCAATCACCCCGACCTGCGGCGTCTCCTCACGGATTATGGTTTCCAGGGCTATCCTCTGCGCAAGGATTTCCCGCTCTCCGGACACGTCGAAGTCCGCTACGACGCTGAACAGCAGCGCGTGATCTACGAACCGCTGAAGCTGACCCAAGCGTTTCGCAATTTCGACTTTCTGTCTCCTTGGGAAGGCATGACCCTGCCGGGTGATGAGAAGGCCAATGGCTGACGATTTCGCGAATGCGCCGACGGAAGAAAAGCGCACCTTTACGATCAATTTTGGCCCGCAGCACCCGGCGGCTCACGGCGTGCTTCGACTTGTGCTGGAGCTGGATGGTGAAGTCGTAGAGCGTGTCGATCCGCATATTGGTCTGCTGCATCGTGGCACCGAGAAGCTGATCGAGTATAAAACGTATCTGCAAGCGCTGCCGTACTTCGATCGGCTCGACTACGTGGCGCCAATGAACCAGGAGCATGCGTTCTGCCTGGCGATCGAGAAGCTCGCAGGCATCGAAGTGCCACGGCGCGCGCAGATCATCCGCGTTCTCTACTCTGAAATCGGCCGTATCCTGAACCACCTTCTGAACGTCACGACGCAGGCAATGGACGTCGGCGCACTGACGCCCCCGCTCTGGGGCTTTGAAGAACGTGAAAAGTTGATGGTGTTCTATGAGCGCGCCTCTGGCTCGCGCATGCACTCGGCTTACTTCCGCGCCGGCGGTGTTCACCAGGATCTGACGCCGCAGCTCGTCGATGACATCGGTGAATGGTGTGAACAATTTCCGCAAAAGGTGAAGGACATCGAAGGTCTGCTCACCAACAACCGCATCTTCAAACAGCGCAACGTCGATATCGGCGTTGTGACGCGTGAGGATGCGCTGAAGTGGGGCTTCTCGGGCGTGATGGTGCGCGGCTCAGGAATGGCCTGGGACCTGCGCCGCTCGCAGCCATACGAAATCTACAGCGAACTCGATTTCAAAATCCCAATCGGTAAGAATGGCGATTGCTACGATCGCTATCTGTGCCGCGTCGACGAAATGTATGAGTCGACCAAGATCATGCAGCAATGCGTGAAGCTGCTGAAGCAAACGCCCGGCCCGGTGATGCCGGAGAAATCCAAGTACGCGCCGCCGCGCCGCGCCGAGATGAAGCAATCGATGGAAGCGCTTATCCATCACTTCAAGCTCTACACCGAAGGTTATCACGTGCCCGCGGGCGAGGCGTACGCCTGCGTCGAGGCGCCGAAAGGTGAGTTTGGCGTCTTCCTCGTCGCTGACGGCACCAACAAGCCGTATCGCCTGAAAATCCGCGCGCCTGGTTTCCCGCATCTCGCGGCGATGGATTACCTCTGCAAGGGCCACATGCTCGCCGACGTGAGCGCCATTCTGGGCTCGCTCGACATCGTCTTCGGGGAAATCGATCGGTGAACGTGGAGCATGCTCCGCTCATGCTTTGGATCGAGGGTGTCGTCGCCCTTGTGATTATGGCTGCATTCGTTTGTTACTCCTTCTTCGCGTTCAAGGCGGAGCATGTTGAGCATCATCCGACGCGTGTGCGTATCGGGGCCGCGATTCAAGGGCTCGCTGTTGGTTTGCTGATCGGTTTCGTGATCGTCCCATTGCGCGTGGGTTATATGGACGTCCGCGGCTTCGACCCTGGGTTGTCGCCAGGCATGTCCTCGCTGTCTTTCCTGCCTGCGCTCGGAATGCTCATCGTCATCCGCCGCGGCGCGCTGCTGAAGACGCCGGTGCTTTCGACTTTTCTGCGTGCGTATCGCCGTGCGACGCTGCTGAAGGCGCGTGACGACGCCAACAAGGCCTTGGCCAAGCTCGACGCGATCGAGGGACGAAAGGCGGCGGCATGAACGTCATTGCCGCTGGATCGCTGCTGATGCAGATGGGGCTGTGGGTCCTGATCGCGATCGCGCTTGCGGTAGCGGCGACGTATTTCCTGCGTCCGAAAGTGCGCGACCGCTATCCCGGCGGCAAAGGGCGTTATCTGACAGCAATTATCATTCAGGCTGCGGGCTTTATGATCCCGATTCCGGTGGTGCTTGTGTTCTTGCTGGGCGCGCCGATCTGGCCTGGCTTCGACGTCTTGTTGGCCGTTTTGGCGGGTGTCGTCGTCGTCGTGGTGCTTCGCTTCCTTCCGGTCACGGGTCCGTTGCTGCGTGATCTCGCGCGCACCCGGCTCGAACTCGCGCTTGAGCGCATGGGAGGCCGGCCGTGAGCGCGGTAGATGTCGTTCAGCGGCAACTCGATGCTTACAACGCCCAAGACATGGAGGCGTTCTGCGCGACCTATGCGGATGATTGCGTCATCGCGATTTACGGCGGCGCAACGCTGCAAGCCGGCAAGGACGCGATCCGGGCGCGTTACACCAAGACTTTCGGTGACTACCCGAACAACCGCGCGTCGTTGGTCAATCGCATGGCGCACGGCGATGTCGTGATTGATCACGAGAAGGGCGAGCGCTCGCCGGAAGGCCCGTACTTCGAAGCGGTAGTCATCTACACGGTCAAGGACGGCGAGATCGTCCGCGTCGATTTCATTCAGTGAGAGCACCATGAGCGTCCGCCGTCTCGCCCAAGAACAACCAGCGAGCTTCGCCTTTACCGCGGAGACGATGGAGCAAGTGCACTGGTGGATCGCGAAGTACCCTCCTGAACGAAAGCAATCTGCCATCATTCCGGTGATGTGGTTGGCGCAGAAGCAAGAAGGCTGGGTGAGCGAGCCGGCCATTCAAGAGATGGCGAAGCTTCTTGAGATGCCGCCAATCCGCGTGCTCGAAGTCGCGACGTTTTACACGATGTTCCACCTGCAACCGGTCGGGAAACATCACCTGCAAGTGTGCGGGACGACCCCGTGCATGCTGCGCGGCTCGGAAGAATTGAAAGCGGTATGCAAGAACCGCATCGGCCCAACGCACGCCGTCACGGCCGACGGCATGTTCTCGTGGGAGGAGATGGAGTGCATGGGCGCGTGCGTAAATGCGCCGATCGTCGCCATCCACGATTATTATCATGAAGATCTCACGCCGGCCGCGTTGGAGGCGCTGATGGATAAGCTTGCGCGCGGCGAAAAGCTTGAGCCAGGCTCGGCGATCAAGCGACAAACCTCGGCGCCGGAAGGCGAAGCGAAGACATTGACTGAACCTGCGTTGTTCGATGGCTCGCTCGGGAAGGCGTTCGCCATACCGGGTTTGCCGGAGAAGGTTTGATGGGGACGCCGGAACGCAATCCTGAAGTTAAGGCGGCGGTCATTAAGGGCGCGATTGCGGAGGGCATTTTGCTTGTCCTCGGCGGCGCGATTTTTTTGGGTACAGGCCAGATCACTTGGATCATCGGCGCGGCTATCGTGGGCGCCGCCGTCATGCTGTTGTTGATGGCGCAAGCGGGCGCCTTCAACCGGTCATGACAGATGACTCGCCCCCGCCGCGCAAGCCGCTGCCGCAAGTGCGGAGCAGGCTGCCGTTCGACCCGAACCCGTTCGGCCGGACAGTGCAGCGCGGAACGATCTACATCTATGCGGTCATCGCAGCGGTGCTCATTGGCATTGCGGTTTACATGAACATGGCCGTCGGGCATCCGCTGTTTAGTGGTTACGTGTTGGCGCCTGCGATCGGTGCGCTTTGGTTTGGGCTTCGGCTCTTCATGATGTTGGGCAAGAGATAGATTATGCTCGCGGACAAAGATCGCATTTTCCTGAACCTCTACGGCGCGCATGGCGCTGACCTGGAGAGCTCCAAGAAACGCGGCGCCTGGAACGGCACGGCGGATATGATCGCGGCTGGCCGAGACTGGATCATCGCCAACGTCAAGGAAAGCGGCCTGCGCGGCCGCGGTGGCGCTGGGTTTCCGACGGGCTTGAAGTGGTCTTTCATGCCGAAGGAAGTGAAAGATCGTCCGCATTATCTGGTGGTGAACGCCGACGAGTCCGAGCCCGGGACGTGCAAAGACCGCGACATGATGCGCCACGATCCGCATCTGCTGATCGAAGGCTGCCTCGTCGCTTCATTCGCGATGCAAGCGCACGCTTGCTACATCTATATCCGTGGCGAGTACGTCTATGAGCGCGAGGCGATGGAGCGCGCGATTAAGGAAGCCTACGAGGCCAAGCTCGTCGGCAAGAACAATGTGCATGGCTGGGATTTCGACATTTACATGCACCACGGCGCTGGCGCGTATATTTGCGGCGAAGAAACCGCGCTGCTTGAAAGTCTTGAAGGCAAAAAGGGCCAGCCGCGCCTGAAACCACCGTTTCCGGCGAATGTCGGCCTCTATGGCTGCCCGACGACGGTCAACAATGTTGAATCGATCGCGGTGGTGCCGACAATCCTGCGGCGCGGCGCGAAGTGGTTTGCCGGCATCGGCCGCCCGAACAACACGGGCACCAAGGTGTTCTGCATCTCCGGCCACGTAAACAAGCCGTGCAACATCGAAGAAGCGATGAGCATTCCGCTGAAGCAGCTGATCGAAGACCACGCCGGCGGCGTGCGCGGCGGTTGGGGCAATCTGAAAGCGGTGATCCCGGGTGGCTCGTCGGTGCGCATGATCACGGCTGAAGAGTCCGAAAACATGCTGATGGACTTCGACTCGCTCATGGCCGCGCCGCATCGCTCGGGGCTGGGTACGGCGGGCGTGATCGTGATGGACCAGTCGACCGATATGATCCGCGCCATCGCGCGCATCGCTTATTTCTACAAACACGAAAGCTGCGGCCAGTGTACGCCATGCCGAGAGGGTACGGGCTGGATGTGGCGCGTCCTCGAACGCATGGCGAAGGGCGAGGCCGATCACAGCGAAATTGATTTGCTGCTCGATGTGGCGGGGCAGGTCGAGGGGCACACGATTTGCGCGCTGGGCGACGCGGCAGCGTGGCCGATCCAGGGCTTGATCCGCTGCTTCCGTCCGGAGATCGAACAACGGATTGATCGCTACCGCGCCGCGAAGGGCGTTCACCAGGTGCGGGCAGTGGCGGCGGAGTGATGAAACACTTCCTCCTCATTTACGACTATGCAGCTGACTGGCTTGAACAGCGCGGGCCTGTGCGCCCAGCGCACCTCGAACTCGCCCGCGCCTCTGCCGCGCGCGATGAACTTCAACTCGGCGGAGCAGTGCCGAGCGATGAATCGCCATTTGGCTTGCTGCTGTTCAAAACCGAGACTGCGCAGACCGCCGAGGATTTTGCTCGAGCCGATCCGTATGTGACCCAAGGCGTCGTTGCGAAGTGGCGCGTGCGCGAGTGGATCACCGTGGTGGGCGAGCGCGCGCTGACGAAGGTTTGAACCTAAACGAAAGCGGAGCGGCTTTTCACCGCTCCGCTCCAATGCTCATTCCTTAGATTCGCGCCTATTGCGGACGCTTGTCGCGCTCGCGGCGATTGCGCTCGGCGTGCTCTTGTTCGCGGTCCGGACGCTCCATGTCTTTAGGTCCGTCCGCCGGATTTTCGCGGCCCGGCTGTGCGCGGCGCGGTTCGTTTTGCGGTGGTTGTTGATTGTTCGGCATCGGTGATTGCTCCGCTATTGTGCGCCCTTGCGAGGACAACCGGCGACAGCGTCCGCCGTTCCTTCAAAATCTAAGTAATGTCAGCAACTTAAGTCACTACCGCGAGCCCCAAAGTATTCCGCATCCGCAACCAACAAAGCTGGCGAGCAGTTTTCAGCTAAGCACCTGGCGCAGCGGACCTTTCGCCCACTTGCGGCGACGCAATAAATGGGTCATTCGCCTCCGCGAAAGCGGTCAGGCTCATGACGAAAATCCTCGTCGACGGCGTAGTAGTCGACGTTCCTCCGGAACTCACCCTGCTGCAGGCGTGCGAAGCCGCCGGCGCCGAGATTCCGCGCTTTTGTTATCACGAGCGGCTCTCAATCGCCGGCAATTGCCGCATGTGCCTTATCGAAGTGAAGGTCGGCGGCAAATCGGGCCCCAAGCCAGTCGCGTCATGCGCGCAGCAGGTCAAAGACCTGCCGCCGCCGCGCGACGATATCTTGAATGAACTCGTCACCAAAAGCGCAACTGTCGCTAAGGCGCGCAAGGGCGTGATGGAGTTTTTGCTCATCAATCACCCGCTCGATTGCCCCATCTGCGACCAAGGCGGCGAGTGCGATCTGCAAGACCAATCCGTCGCCTATGGCCGCGGCGGCTCGCGCTTCGATGAAAACAAGCGTGCCGTCGAAGAAAAATTCATGGGCCCGTTGGTGAAGACGGTGATGACGCGCTGCATCCAGTGCACGCGCTGCGTCCGCTTCGCCACCGAAGTCGCGGGCGTGCCTGAATTGGGCGCGACCGGTCGTGGCGAGGACATGGAAATCACCACGTATCTCGAAGCTTCGCTGTCGAGCGAGCTTTCAGCCAACGTGATCGACCTTTGCCCGGTTGGGGCGCTGACGTCGAAGCCCTATGCGTTCAACGCACGCCCGTGGGAACTCACCAAGACCGAGACCATCGACGTGATGGACGCCCTCGGTTCGAACATCCGCGTCGATGCACGCGGTGACGCGGTGCTGCGGGTGCTGCCGCGTGTGAATGAAGAGATCAACGAAGAGTGGATCTCCGACAAAACGCGCTACGCCGAGGACGGTTTGAACCGCCAGCGCCTCGATCGGCCATACGTTCGAGAAAACGGCAAACTTCGCGCTGCCAGCTGGCCAGAGGCGCTCGCATTGACGGCAAAGGTGCTGTCTGGCGATCCGAAGAAAATCGGCGTCATCGCGGGCGATCTCGCCTGCGCCGAAAGCATGAAGGCGACGCTTGATCTTTTCAGCGCGCTGGGATCGCCAAACACGGATTGCCGCGCCGACGGCGCGCAGATCGGCGGCGGCGCCCGTCAGGAATATCTCTTTAACTCGACAATCGCCGGCATTGATGAGGCTGATGCAATTTTGCTCATCGGCGCCAACCCGCGTCTGGAAGCGCCTGTGCTCAATGCGCGTTTGCGCAAGGCCTGGCTGCGCGGCGCCGAGATCGGCGTTGTCGGCGAGGCGACGGACCTTTCCTACAAATACAAGCACCTCGGCGGCAGCGGCCCATCGCTTAGTGATCTAGGCGATTTTGGCGACAGGCTGAAGAATGCTAAGCGGCCGATGATCATCGTTGGCGCGGGCGCCATCGCGCGTGCTGATGGGGGCGCGGTCCTTCGCGCCGCCGGCAAGCTTGCGGCAAGTCTCGGGAAGGAAGGCTGGAACGCATTCAACGTTCTTCACACCGCTGCATCGCGCGTCGCGGGTCTCGATCTTGGCTTCATGCCCGGTTCGGGTGGCAAGAGCGCTCCCGAAATGCAAAAGGGTGGGGTTGATACGCTCCTTTTGTTGGGCGTCGACGAAGCCGCACTCCCGAGCGCCGGCACGGTTATTTACGTAGGCACGCACGGGGACGCCGGCGCGCATCGCGCAGATATCATTCTGCCTGCAGCGGCCTACACCGAAAAAGACGCAACCTGGGTCAACACCGAGGGTCGCGTACAATACGGCCGACGCGCCACGTTCCCGAAGGGCGACGCCAAGGAAGATTGGACCATCATCCGCGCGCTCTCCGAAGTGATGGGCAAGACGTTGCCCTATGACTCGCTGCTCGCGCTTCGTCAGAAGATGATCGCCGATCATCCGACGTTTGGGCATGTCGACTACGCGCCGGGCGCCGCTGATGTTTCTGGCTTCGACGCTGCTAAAATTGGCGCCGGCGGACAGGTTTCGAACGAACCATTCAAGAGTCCCGTTGCCGATTTCTACCTGACCAACCCTATCGCGCGTGCGTCGAAGACGATGGCGGAATGCTCACGTCTGCGCGCCGGCGCTCATAAAGTGGCCGCGGAATGATTGCGGGCGCAGACTACGTTCCGCTGATTAGCCTCCCAATTGAATGGGAGTGGGCGCTGATGAAGACGGGCCAGATTCTGGCAATCTGCATTCTGCTGCTGCTTTCGCTCGCATTTCTGCTGCTGTTCGACCGCAAGGTCTGGGCTGCGGTGCAGTTGCGGAAGGGCCCAAATGTCGTTGGACCTTTCGGTTTGCTTCAATCCTTCGCGGACTTCTTCAAGTTTGTGTTTAAGGAAATCGTCATACCCGCGGGGGCGAACAAAACCGTTTTCATTCTCGCGCCGCTGCTGACCTTCGTGCTCGCTTTCATTGGCTGGGCCGTTGTGCCGTGGGGCCCGGGCATCGTGATTGCCGACCTCAATGTCGGCATCCTCTACCTCTTCGCCATTAGCTCGCTTGGCGTGTACGGGATCATCATGGGCGGCTGGGCTTCGAACTCGAAGTACCCGTTCCTCGGTGGCCTGCGCTCCGCCGCGCAGATGGTGAGCTACGAAGTCTCGATCGGGTTTATCCTCATCACCGTGCTGTTACTGGTCGGCTCGTTGAACCTCAACACTATCGTTGAGAACCAACGCGACGGCATCTGGATGTGGCACGGTTTCCGTCTGTTCAACTTCGCGGAATTCCCAAACAACATTCTTGTCGGCGTCGTCATGCTCGTGATGCTGGGGATGTTCTTCATCTCAGCGCTCGCTGAAACCAACCGGCCGCCATTTGATCTGCCCGAGGCGGAGTCGGAGCTCGTCGCGGGCTATCAGGTTGAGTACTCGTCGACGCCGTATCTGCTCTTCATGATCGGAGAATATCTAAACATCGTCATGATGTGCGCGATGACGACGCTCCTCTTCCTCGGCGGCTGGAATCCGCCGTGGGGACCGGTCGAGAGTCTCGGCCTGTCGCCGCTCTTCACCGGCCTCGTCGCGATGCTGATCTTTTACGTGAAGATCTGGATGATGTTCTTCATGTTCGCGATGGTGAAGGCGATCGTGCCGCGCTACCGCTACGACCAGCTGATGCGTTTGGGCTGGAAGATATTCCTGCCGACATCGCTCGTCGCCGTCGTCGTCATTGGCTACTACGTCGCGTTTCTCGCGCCGGCGGCCACAAGCACCGTGGCTGGAGGATAAGAGATGTCCCGTATCCTCCAAGCCGCGAAGGGCGCTTTGATGCTCGACATGATCGGCGGCTTTGCGCTTGGCATGAAGTATTTCTTCAAGCGCAAGGCGACGGTGAACTATCCCTTCGAGAAGGGTCCGCTCAGTCCGCGCTTCCGTGGCGAGCACGCGCTCCGCCGCTATGCAAACGGCGAAGAGCGCTGCATCGCTTGCAAGCTCTGCGAAGCGATCTGCCCGGCGCAGGCGATCACCATCGAGGCCGAACCGCGCGAAGACGGCAGCCGCCGCACAACGCGTTACGACATCGACATGGTGAAGTGCATCTATTGCGGTTTCTGCCAGGAGGCGTGCCCGGTCGATGCGATCGTCGAAGGCCCGAACTTCGAGTTCGCGACCGAAACGCGTGAAGAACTTTACTACGACAAAGAGCGTCTGCTCGCGAACGGCGATCGCTGGGAGCGGGAGATCGCAAAGAATTTGGAGATGGACGCGCCTTACCGGTAGGGCGGGTCATTCTTGGGGGCTGCGGGCAGAAGTCCGCGCCAATCGAAGTTGGGAGAGCGTAACGGATGTTGGCGTCGATCGCCTTCTACGTGTTGGCTGTGATCGCGGTGATTTCCGCGCTCGCAGTCATCACTGCACGCAACCCGGTTCACTCGGTGTTGTTTTTGATCCTGACGTTCTTCACGTCGGCAGGGCTTTTCGTGCTGCTTGGCGCTGAATTCTTGGCGATGCTTCTGGTCGTCGTTTATGTCGGCGCCGTCGCGGTGCTCTTTCTCTTCGTCGTCATGATGCTCGACGTCGACTTTGCCGAACTGAAGCAGGGTTTCCTGTCCTACATGCCTGTCGGCGCTATTGTTGCGCTGGCTTTGTTGGGCGAGCTTGGCTTAGTGGCGAGTGCGGCGATGTCGGCCAACGGTGCGCCTATTTCAATGACGCCTGCTGTGCCCGGCGCCGTCACGAATGCCGAAGCCATCGGCCTTGTGCTCTACACAGACTATCTGCTCGTCTTCCAGATGGCGGGCCTCGTTCTGTTCGTCGCCATGATCGGTGCGATCGTTCTCACGCTTCGCCACCGTCCGGGGGTGAAGAAGCAGGACATCGCCGCCCAAGTCGGCCGCAAGCGCTCGGAAGGCGTTGAACTTAAGGACGTTCGTCCAGGCCAGGGGCTCGGCTAATGGAAGTTACGCTCGCCCACTACTTGTTCGTCGCCGCCGCTCTCTTCACGACCGGCGTCTTCGGCATTTTCGTGAACCGCAAGAACGTCATCATCATTCTGATGTCGATCGAGCTCGTTCTGCTCTCGGTGAACATCAACCTCGTCGCATTCTCGGCTTACCTCCAAAACATCGAGGGTCAGATTTTCGCGATGATGGTGCTGACGGTCGCTGCGGCGGAGGCTGCGGTGGGCCTGGCAATCTTGGTCACCTACTTCCGCAATCGCGGCAACATCGCCGTCGAAGACATCAATCAGATGAGGGGCTGAGACGATGCAATTCTCTCCCGAAGTCCTGATTGTGCTTGGACCGCTGTTCGCGGCCATCTTCGCAGGCCTGCTGCAACGCTACATCGGCGACAAAGCCGCGATGGCGCTGACCACCGGCGCGGTCGGTCTATCGCTCGTGCTGTCTTGGCCCATATTCATCGACTTCGTTTGGGGCGAAGGCCACGAGCGTATCATCGAGCTCTTCCGCTTCATCGATGTGGCCGGCTTCACGTCGACGTGGAGTGTCCGCATAGACGCGATGTCGGCGATCATGCTCGTGGTGGTGAACACCGTCTCGTTCGTCGTTCACCTCTATTCGTGGGGCTACATGAGTGAGGACCCGCACAAAGCGCGGTTCTTCTCGTATCTATCGTTCTTCACTTTCTCGATGCTGGCGCTGGTGACAGCGAATGATTTCCTTCAGCTCTTCTTTGGCTGGGAAGGGGTGGGCGTTGCTTCGTATCTGCTGATCGGGTTCTGGTATCAGAAGCGTTCCGCCAACGACGCCGCAATCAAGGCCTTCATCACCAACCGCGTCGGTGATTTCGGGTTCGCGCTCGGGATCATGGCTGCGTTCTTCTGCTACGGTTCGATTCAGTTCGACGCCGTGTTCGAAGCGGCTGCCGCCAACCCGGCCATGATGCTTGGCGTTGGCGAGGTGCAGTTTAACGCCATAGAGGTGATTTGCTTCCTGCTGTTCATCGGCGCGATGGGCAAATCGGCGCAGTTTTTCCTGCACGTCTGGTTGCCGGACGCGATGGAGGGCCCGACGCCGGTTTCCGCGCTCATCCACGCGGCGACCATGGTCACTGCCGGCGTGTTCATGGTGAGCCGCTGCGGTGAGCTCTATCACATGGCGCCGCTGGCAAGCGGCTTCGTCACGATTGTCGGGGCGACAACGGCGCTCTTCGCGGCAACGGTTGGCCTGGCGCAGAACGACATCAAGCGGGTCGTCGCGTACTCAACGTGCTCGCAGCTCGGCTACATGTTCTTCGCGGCGGGCGTCGGCGCCTACAACGCTGCGATGTTTCACCTGTTCACGCACGCCTTCTTCAAAGCTCTGCTTTTCCTGGGGGCCGGCTCTGTCATCCACGGCCTGCATCACGAGCAGGACATGCGCTACATGGGCGGCGTCCGTAAACCGATGCCAATTACTTGGGCGATGATGACGATCGGGACTTTTGCGCTGATCGGTTTCGGCATCCCTGGGCTGGGCGGTTTTGCCGGCTTTTACTCAAAGGATGCGATCATCGAGGCAGCCTATGGGAGCCAGGGAATTGGCGCTCAATTCGCGTTTTGGTGCGGCGTCACCGCAGCTCTGCTGACCAGTTTCTATTCCTGGCGTCTCGCCTTCATGACGTTCGAAGGCAAGTATCGCGGCAACCCCGACGCGCATCATCACGACGACCACGTGAATGATGACGCGCACACACATGACGATCACCACGATCATCATCCACACCCCAAACCAGCTGATGGCTCAGCACCGGCGCATGAGTCTCCACTCGTGATGTTGATCCCACTGTTCGTCCTGGCGGCTGGCGCCATCGCGGCTGGCGCAGTGTTCGCGCCGTACTTCCTTGGTGAACACGCCGAAGAATTCTGGAATCACGCGCTGCCGTTGGCGCACGCAGAAGGTGGCCACCACGACTTCCCAACCTGGGTGATTTGGGCGCCGTTCACCGTGACGGTCACCGGGTTCATCCTTGCTGTGATCTTCTACCTGTGGAAGCCAGGCGCGGCGAAGGCGATGGCGGGCGGGCCAGTTTGGGCCTTCCTCTACAATAAGTGGTACTTTGACGAGCTCTACAATTTTGTCTTCGTCAAAGGCGCGCGCGCCCTCGGTGACCTCTTGTGGAAGGTGGGCGACAAGCGGCTCATCGACGGGCTCGGACCGGATGGCGTCGCGGCCAGCTCAAACTTCTTCTCGCGCAACTTGCGCCGGTTGCAGACCGGCTTTGTGTATCACTACAGCTTCGTGATGCTGATCGCGGCGGTGGCGTTTGGCGCCTATGCCATTCTCGTAGGCATCGAGGGCGGCCGATGAGCGAGCTCATGGCCGGCTGGCCGATTCTCTCCATCGTCACGTTCATGCCGGCAGCCGGCGCGCTGCTGATCCTGCTCGCGCGTGTGTCTGCGCGTGGTGAGAGCGTCGGCTACGACAATGGCGTCAAACTGCTGACGCTGCTGATAACGCTTGCGACCTTTATTGCGTCGCTCTTCGCTTTCGCCGCATTCGACCACACGAACCCGGCCTATCAGCTGCAAGAGAGCATACCGTGGGCTTTCGGCGCGTCCTACGCGATGGGCGTCGATACGCTGGCGATGTCGCTGGTCATGCTGACGACATTCCTCACGCCCATTTGCATTCTCGCGAGCTGGGTGATCGAGAAGCAGGTCTCCAGCTATATGGTGCTGTTCCTGATTCTTGAGACGCTGATGATTGGCGTCTTCTGTGCTCAGGACATCATCCTCTTCTATATTTTCTTCGAAGGTGGACTCATCCCGATGTTCATCCTCATCGGCGTGTGGGGCGGGGAGCGTCGCGTCTATGCGGCGTTCAAGTTCTTCCTCTACACGCTGCTGGGTTCGCTGCTGATGTTGGTTGCGATCATCTTCATGATCGCAACAGCCGGCACCTCGAACATTCCGGCGCTCACCGCGTACGCGCAGGGCACGGGGTTCGACCCGAACGTCCAGATTTGGCTCTGGTTGGCTTTCTTCGCATCGTTCGCGGTCAAGATGCCGATGTGGCCGGTGCACACTTGGTTGCCGGACGCTCACGTCGAGGCGCCGACGGCGGCGTCGGTCGTGCTGGCCGCCATTCTGTTGAAAATGGGTGGCTACGGCTTTCTGCGCTTCTCGTTGCCGATGTTTCCCGACGCCTCGCACTACTTCACGCCGTTCGTGTTCGCCCTGAGTGTTGTCGCGATTGTCTGGGCTTCTCTCGTGGCATTCCGTCAGCTCGATATGAAAAAGCTGATCGCGTATTCGTCGGTCGCGCACATGGGTTTTGTCACCATGGGCATCTTCGCCGGCAACGAGCAGGGCATCCAGGGCGCGATCTTCCAGATGTTGTCGCATGGCATTATCTCGGGTGCGCTCTTCCTGTGCGTCGGCGTGGTGTACGACCGCATGCACACACGTGAGATTGCGTTCTATGGCGGTCTTGTTAACCGCATGCCCGTCTATGCCGCTGTCTTTTTGCTCTTTACCATGGGCAATGTCGGTTTGCCGGGAACGTCCGGTTTCCCAGGTGAAATCTTGACCATGGTCGGCGCCTTCCGCGTCAACGCTTGGATCGCCGCCGGCGCAGCGCTTGGTGTGATCTTGTCTGCTGCCTATGCGCTGACACTTTATCGCAAGGTTGCATTCGGCACGATTGAGAATCCAAAGCTCGAAAAGATGCCTGACCTAAACCCGCGCGAGTGGGTGCAATTCGTGCCGCTGATTATCGCGACACTCATCCTTGGCGTTGCGCCGTACTACGTGCTCGATTTCACCCAAAACTCCGCGCAGACGATTGTGTCGCAATTCGTCGGAGCTGCGCCATGAACCCGGCGATTGATCTCAACAACAGTCTCCCGCTAGCGCGGCCGGAGCTGTTGCTTGCGGCCTACGCTCTGGTGGGCGCCATTCTCGGCGCATGGTTCAAGGATCGAATTTTCGGCGCGCTCTCGACGCTCGGGGTGATCGTAATTTTGGCGGCGGGTGTGCTCGCGATCGCTTGGAGCCCTGGCGCCGCTGTCGAGATCTTCCAGGGCGCTATGGTTGTCGACGGCGTTGGCAGCTTTGCTAAAGTGTTGATCGCGCTCGGCGCCGCGGCGACGCTCGCGCTTGGCGCCGATTATTTTACGACGACCAAAGAACAGCGGTTTGAGTTCCCGGTGCTTGTAGCGTTGGCCACGCTCGGCATGTTCGTAATGGTTTCGGCGCAGGACTTGATCACCCTCTATGTTGGCGTCGAGCTTCAGTCGTTGGCTGCCTATGTGCTCGCCGCCTGGCGAAGGGATGACGCGCGTTCATCGGAAGCTGGCCTGAAGTATTTCGTACTGAGCGCCATCTCGTCCGGATTGCTGCTGTATGGCTCGTCGTTCGTCTATGGCTTCACCGGCTCCATCCGCTTTGACGCAATCGCCGCCGCGGTGAACGAAGGCGCCGGCGGCATTGGCCTCATCTTTGGTCTCGTGCTGATGCTCTGCGCACTCGGCTTCAAGATGTCGGCGGCGCCATTCCACATGTGGACGCCGGACGTCTACGAAGGTGCGCCGACGCCGATCACGGCGTTTTTTGCCGCGGCGCCGAAAGTTGCGGCAGTCGCTCTCATGGCGCGAGTTCTCTACGAGCCGTTCGCCGGCATGACGCCGCAATGGCAACAAGTGGTGGCCGCGCTGGCGGCGATCTCCATGGTTTGGGGATCAGTCGCCGCTCTTATCCAGACAAACCTTAAGCGATTGATGGCGTACTCATCGATCGGCAACATGGGTTTCGCGCTCATGGGTCTCGCGTCGGGGACGGAACAGGCCACGTCGTCCGCGCTGATCTACCTTACCCTGTACCTGCCGACGACGATCGGCATGTTTGCACTCATCCTGGCGATGCGGCGCGGTGGCGAAGCGGCCGAGACGGTGGCTGATCTCGCGGGTCTCGCGCAGAAACGGCCGTGGATGGCGGCGCTCTTCACGATGTTGCTGTTCTCGGTGGCGGGTATTCCACCCTTTGCAGGCTTCATGGGCAAACTGGCGGTGTTCACCGCCGTGGTCGATGGTCAGCTCTATTGGCTCGCCATCGTCGGTGGCCTAGCGGCTGTTGTGGCGGCTGCCTACTATTTGCGCCTGATCGCATCGATCTGGTTCGCGCAGCCGACTACACAGTTGCAGGCGCCGAGCAGCACGATCATGGTGACGGCGCTGGCGTCAGCGGCGTTGAGCTTCCCCGTGCTGGTGTTGTTGCTTGGCGCACTTCAGAGCGCGGCCGAAAACGCGGTGCGGATGAGTTTTTGAGAAGGCAAGTTCGATGATCGACGGCCAGGCGCCTGTCGAAGTCTTCGACGAAATTGACTCCACAATTCTGGAGGCGCGCCGCCGCGCCGAACGCGGTGAGGTGTCGCCGGTTTGGTTGATCGCCAAGAGGCAAACAGCGGGGCGGGGCCGGCGCGGTCGGACGTGGACGTCGCATTCCGGAAATCTGATGGCGACATTGCTGTTCAACACTGAGCAACCGCCACAGCAGATTGCGTTACTAGGCTTCGCGACGGGCGTGGCTTTAGCGGAAACCATCGACGCCATAGCGGGCGCGGGCACGGCGCAACTCAAATGGCCGAATGACGTCTTCATCAACGGCGCCAAAGTCTCAGGCATCATGCTGGATGCCGGGACGCTGAGCGGTGGCGAATCCTGGGTTGCGTTGGCCTTCGGGGTAAACCTTGCTGACGCACCGCAAAACATCGACCAAGCCACGACATGCCTGCGCGATTTGTTGCCGCCGGATGCGCCAACGCCTGATCCTCTCGAGTTCTTTTCGTTACTCCGGCCCAGGCTCGAAAGTTGGGCTGCGCGTATTGACCGGGAGGGCTTTGAACCTTTGCGCCGCGCCTGGCTCGGCCGCACGTACGGCATGGGCAGCGAGGCCCGTGTCGTGCAGGGCGAAACCACATTGGAAGGCCGTATCGCCGGCCTCTCTTCGCGTGGCGAACTTGAACTCGATACTGCTTCCGGCCGCCGCCTCGTCGCGGCTGGTGACGTTTTTCTGCCAAAGGCCATCTAATGCTTCTCGCAATCGACGTCGGCAATACGAACACGAAGTTCGCCATCTGGGATGGCCATTCCTGGCGTGCGCAGTGGCGCGCCTCGACAGACACGACACGGACGGCGGACGAATACGCGCCGTGGCTCCATCAGGTGATGGCGCTTTCCGATCTGGCGTTTGCGGACGTAACCGATTGCATCATCTCAACTGTCGTCCCGCAGGCGCTGTTCAATCTGCGAAATCTCTCTCGCCGTTATATCGGCAAGGAGCCCATGGTTATCGGCGAAGACGGCTTGAAGCTCGGAATCGAGGTGAGGATCGACAAGCCGAACGAAGCCGGCGCTGATCGTCTGGTGAACGCAGTTGGGGCGTTCGTAGAGTATGGTGGTCCGGCGATCGTCATCGATAGCGGTACGGCGACGACGTTCGATATCGTTGCGAGCGATGGCGCCTTCGAAGGCGGTATCATCCTGCCGGGGATCAATCTATCCTTGCAGGCGTTGCACGAACATGCGGCGCGGCTCCCGCGCGTGGAAATCCGCGATCCGGGTCGCGTTATCGGCAAGGACACGGTGACTGCAATGCAATCGGGAATTTATTGGGGATCGATCGAGATGATCGAAGGTCTCTGCCGCCGCATTCGCGCCGAGTACGCGCACCCGATGAAGACGATCGCTACGGGTGGCGTGGCGTCGTTGTTTGAAGGTGCATTCCCGAGTATCGATCACTTTGACCAAGACCTAACCTCCCGCGGTTTGCTTGAGATCTTTCGCAGGAACGGCGGCAAGCTTTGAAAAAGCCGCACCCCGACGACGAACTCGTCTTTCTGCCGCTTGGCGGTTCCGGCGAAATTGGGATGAACCTGAACGCGTACGGCTACGGCCCGCCGGATGCGCGCAAATGGATCATCGTCGATATTGGCGTTACGTTCGGCCGTGAAGACACGACGCCCGGCGTCGATCTCATTTTGCCTGACCCAAGTTATCTCGAAGAGCACAAGGACGACATCATCGCGATCGTGCTGACGCACGCACACGAAGATCATATTGGCGCGCTCGGTTGGCTCTGGCCGCGCTTTCCTGTGCCGGTCTATGCAACGCCATTTACCGCCGCGCTGGTTCGCGAGAAGTTACGCGAACGAAACCTCCTTGAAAAAGTGTCGCTCACCGAAATCCCGCTCAAGGGTCAACTGACTTTGGGCCCGTTCGAAATCGATTTCGTCACCCTCACGCACTCCATCCCCGAGCCAAACGGTCTGGCGATCCGCACGCCACTCGGGCTCGTCTGGCACACGGGCGACTGGAAGATCGACCCCGATCCGCTAATCGGTGAAACCACCGATGTAGCCAAACTGCGCGCCATGGCCGACGAGGGGATCCTCGCCATGGTGTGCGACAGCACCAATGTGTTCGTCGAAGGGACGGCAGGCTCAGAAGCCGAAGTGCGCGTGAAGCTCACGGAAGTGATCAAGAACTGCACCGGCAAGGTCGCCGTCACCGCCTTCGCGTCAAACGTCGCCCGCGTTGAAACCGCACTGAAGGCTGCGCGAGCCGCTGGCCGGACGCCGTGCCTGGTTGGCCGCTCCATGCATCGCATCTTTGCAGCAGCTCAAAGCGTTGGCCTCCTGCAAGACGTACCGCAGGTGATCGACGAAGACGATGCACGCGACCTACCGGACGAGAACGTACTCTATCTCTGCACTGGCAGCCAGGGCGAGCAACGCGCCGCGCTTTCCCGCATCGCTCGTGGTGAACATCGCAACGTCGTGCTGCGCCATGGCGACACCGTGATCTTTTCGTCCCGCGTCATCCCGGGCAACGAGACGGCCATCCACCAGCTCTACGATCAATTCCTAGAGCGCGGCGTCGAACTCATCACTGCCGACACCGAGCACCTGATCCACGTCTCCGGCCACCCGGCGCGCGATGAACTAAAACAAATGTACGCCTGGGCCCGGCCGAAGATCGCGATCCCTGTGCACGGCGAAATCCGCCACATTCGCGAGCATGTGAAGCTCGCGCAATCACTGCAAATTCCGGAGACGGTAGCGCCCAAGAACGGCGACTTAATCCGCCTCGCGCCCGGGCCTGCCGCCGTGATCGACGAAGTGCCGTCGGGACGTCTCTATGTAGATGGCAACGTCATCGTCGATACCGAGGACGACGCGATCCGGGACCGCAAACGCCTCGGGGCCGAAGGGGCGGTCAACGTCGCCATCGCGCTGAATGGCAAAAACGCGATCGTAGCTGGGCCGAACGTGTCGGTACGCGGGCTCACGATGGCCGACGACGAGGATCTCGAACTCGCGCTAGAAGAGCTCGAGGACAGCGCCAAGGCTGCCTTCAACAAGTTGAACCATGCCGACCTGGGCGACGATGACGCCATTGAGGCGCATGTTATGCGTGCGGTACGTAAGGCAGCTGAGCGTCTCTGGAAGAAGCGTCCGCTTGTCGACGTAACGGTTTTGCGTCTTTAAGCTCAGCTTGGGGATGTTGGAGTAGGGCCATGATCGGGAGGTTGAATCACGTGGGCATAGCCGTGCCCTCGATTGAAGCGGCGAAACACACGTATCGCGATCTTTACGGCGTCGCCGAAGCAGACATGACCGAAACCCGAGAACTCGAAGCGCAGGGCGTCAAGTTTGCATTCGTGAATCTCGCCAATTGTCAGATTGAGCTGATTGAGCCGCTGGGCGCGCAAAGCCCGATCCGTAGGTTTCTTGAGAAAAATCCGAAAGGCGGTCAACATCACATTTGCTTCGAGGTCGCCAACATCTATGCGGCGCGCGATGAGATGGTGGTTCGTGGCGCGCGGGTGTTGAATGAGCCGCGCATTGGGGCGCACGGGACGCCGATCATTTTCATTGACCCCAAAAACTCTGACGGCGTCCTGATCGAACTGATGGAAACGCCGAAAGACACACACGGATGAACCCGCTTCTTGGCATCGCGATCTACGTTATCACGTGGTGGCTTGCTTTCTTCGTGATGTTGCCGATGGGCGCTCAAAGCGCCCACGAAGCGGGCGAGGAATACGTGCCGGGCGCAGAGCGGGGCGCGCCGAAGGTCCACAACCTGCGCTTTAAAGCGTTGGCGGCGGCCGGCATCGCGGCCGTGGTTTGGCTGGGCATCGCCTGGGCAATTTCCGTCGATCTTTGGGACATGCGCGCGCTTTAGGTCGCGTTGCGGGTTGGCCCGGCGCAGTCTATCCAGGCGCCCGAAAGGACCGTCCCGTCATGCATGCGCTTAAGGTCACGCGCGCCGAAGATTTTCCAGAATGGTATCAGGCCGTCGTTCGCGACGCCGATTTGGCGGAGCTGTCGCCGACGCGCGGGTGCATGATCATCAAGCCGTGGGGCTATGGCATCTGGGAACGGATCCAGGGCGAACTTGACCGTCGTATCAAGGAAAGCGGTCACGACAATTATTATTTTCCGCTGCTGATCCCCTTGAGCTTCATCGCCAAGGAGGCCGATCACGTCGAAGGCTTCGCCAAAGAGATGGCTGTCGTCACGCACCATCGTTTGAAGAAGATTGACGGCGAATTGAAACCCGATCCGGATGCGGAGCTAGCCGAACCCTTCATCATCCGGCCGACGTCTGAAACCATCATTGGCGATGCGTTCAGCCGCTGGGTAAAGTCCTATCGCGATTTACCGCTGAAGCTGAACCAGTGGGCCAACGTGATGCGCTGGGAAATGCGCACGCGCATGTTCTTGCGGACGGCCGAATTTCTCTGGCAGGAAGGTCACACTGCGCACGTCGATGAAGCCGACGCGATGGACGAGACTATGCTGGCGCTCGAAATGTATCGCAGCTTTGCCGAGGATTTTTTGGCGCTGCCAGTTATCGCTGGGGAGAAGCCTGAAAACGAGCGCTTCCCAGGCGCTGTGCGCACATATTCGATCGAAGCGATGATGCAGGACGGCAAGGCTCTGCAAGCTGGCACCTCACACTACTTGGGCACGCACTTCGCGGAAGCTCAGAACATCCGCTATCAAGACAAAGAGGGCGGCATAACGCTCGCTCACACGACGTCGTGGGGCGTCTCCACCCGTCTGATTGGCGGAGTGATCATGACTCACGGCGACGACGACGGGTTGCGTACGCCACCCGCTGTTGCGCCGCGCCAGATCGTGATTGTACCGATGTTGCGTGGCAAACCTGAAGATGAAGAACTCAAGACGTATTGTGCGTCTCTCGCGGCGGAGTTGAACAAGCAATCGGCGTTTGGTTTTGCTGTCCGCGCGTATGTCGACCTCAAGGACGCCCGTCCCGCTGATAAGCGTTGGGACTGGGTTCGCCGCGGCGCGCCAATCATTTGCGAGATCGGCCCGCGCGATGCGGCTGGCGGACAAATCACATTCATCAAGCGCAACGCGCTGCGAGAAGGGGAGAAGGTCAAGTCGCATACTTTGCCGCGTGCGGACTTCTTGGCAGAAGCTGCCAGGCTACTCGAGGCCACGCAACAAGAGCTCTACGACGAGGCGAAAACCCGCCTCGACGGCAGTATCCGTGGCGATTTGGCGACGTTTGCCGACATAGAAAAGTACTACGGAACTGAGGACAAAGAGGGCGAGTTCAAGGGTTGGGCCCGCATTCAGTGGGCGCGCCCGACAGGTGCTGCGCTGGAAGAAGTGGGGAATCGCCTGAAAGCCTTGAAGCTTACGATCCGTAATGCGCCGCGCGCACAGCCCAAAACCTTCGGCGCGTGCATCTTCTCCGGCGCGCCAGCCGTAGAAGAAATTTTGATCGCGCGGGCATATTGATGAGTAACGCAAGAAGTCAGCCGTTCGGTATGTTCGAGCGCATGCTCGCGGGCCGTTATCTCCGCGCCAAGCGCCAGTACGGCGGTGTGGCGCTGATCTCGGTCATTTCGGTCGTTGCAATCACCCTCGCGGTCATGGCGCTCATCATCACCATGTCGGTGATGAACGGTTTTCGTGAGACTTTGCTGTCGCGCATTCTGGGCGTGAACGGTCACGTTTACATTGACGTCCGAAATATGCCGGCCAGCGAGATTGATCGCTTGGGCGCGCTCGCACGCGAGGCGCCAGACGTGTTGCACGTTGCTGCAACCATCAACGCACAAGGCTTGGCGACCTCCGACGGGCTCGCCGCCGGCGTGGTTGTGCGAGGTGTGTCGCGTGAAGACCTTCAAGCGCTGCCAATCGTCGCCAACAGCATTCGCAGCGGCGGTGGCTTTCAGAACTTTGAAGGGATCGAGTCGCCCAGCATTCTGGTGGGCGATCGATTGGCGGCTTCGCTCGGCGCTAGTGAGGGTATGGCGATCTCGATTTTGTCGCCACAAGGCGCTGCTACGCCGTTCGGACTGACGCCGCGGCGTAAGTCCTTTCTCATTGGCGGGGTCTTCAGTGTCGGAATGGCGGAATTCGACTCTGCGTTGATCTATATGCCGATCGAGCAGGCGCGGATATTGTTCGGCCGCGGAGATGGCGCGGATGAACTGGAAATCCGCATCCGCAATCCCGATCGCACCATCGCAACGATGATGGAACTCCGTAACCGTCTTGGTCCGGACGTCACCATCTATGATTGGCGGGCCAAGAGCCAGGGTTTGTCCGACGCGCTCGTGGTCGAGCGGAATGTGATGCGCTTGATCCTGATGATACTGGTGGCGATCGCGGCGCTCAACATCGTCACCGGCCTCATCATGCTGGTGAAGAACAAGAGTCGCGACATCGCAATCTTGCGCACTATGGGCGCCACGAAGGGCGCCATCATGCGCGTGTTTTTCATGGCGAGTGCGAGCTTGGGTTTGCTGGGCCTGTCGTTGGGACTAGTGCTCGGTGTTGGCTTCTGCCTCAACATCGAGGCGATCCAGAACTTCATTCAGGCAGTGACCGGTTTCGACGTCTTTCCAGGGACGGTCTATTCGCTCGAAACATTGCCGGCGCGCGTCGAGTGGAGCGAAGTGGCCGGCATCTCGTTCTTCACAATTCTGGTGACCTTCGTCGCGACGCTCGTCACCGCTTGGTGGGCTTCACGCTTTGATCCGGTGGAGGCGCTTCGTTATGAGTAATGCTTCTTCCTCGGTTCAACCGATCCTCCGGCTCGCGAACGTCTCCCGTGTCTATCAGTCCGGCGCTAGTGAGCTCAGAGTTCTCGACGGCGTTGAACTCAACATACAGCCGGGTGAGATCATCGGTCTAATTGGACCGTCGGGCTCAGGTAAGTCATCACTGTTGCACGCAGCCGGCATGCTTGAACGGCCGAGCGGCGGCGAGGTGTGGATTGACGGGCAGCCTGGTTGGGATTTGAGCGACGGCGAGCGTACGAGCATTCGCCGTAACCGCATCGGGTTCGTGTACCAATTTCACCATCTGCTTCCTGAGTTCGACGCCATCAGCAATGTGGCGCTTCCCGCATTCATCGCCGGCCGCAAACGCCGTGAAGCAATGCAGGAGGCTGAGCGGCTGCTGGGGATCATGGGTCTCTCTGACCGCATCTATCACCAGCCGGCCCAACTCTCTGGCGGTGAGCAACAACGCGTCGCCATAGCGCGCGCGATGATCAATCATCCGATCCTCATCCTGGCCGATGAGCCGACAGGAAACCTCGACCCGGACACCTCCACCGTTGTGTTTTCGGCGCTTTCCGACCTCGTCAGGAATGAGGGCGCAGCAGCGCTCATCGCTACTCACAACCTAGAACTGGCCAAGTACATGGACCGGGTCATGGCCCTGGATCACGGCAAACTGGTGCGGCGCAGCTAACAGGGGTTCGGCGTAAGGCGCAAAGCGCCTATCTTCGGGGCAAGGAATCACATGCCCCAGCCGTTTATCCACCTCCGCGCGCGCTCGGCGTACTCACTGCTTCAGAGCGCCATTCAGGTAAAGTCGCTGGCGAAGCTCGCGGCTAAGCATGGCATGCCCGCGCTTGGGCTGACCGACTCCAACAATTTGTTCGGTGCGCTCGAATATTCGGAGGCCGCGGCTGAGTTGGGGATCCAGCCGATCGTCGGCGTTACCCTTGATGTGCGCGGTGACCATGGCCTCGCCGGAACGCTGGTGCTGATCGCTCAGAACAACGCTGGCTATTCCAATTTGATGCAGCTCTCTAGCGCTGCCTTTCTCGAAGCCGAGTCACACGATGATCCCCACGTCGCGTTCGCGCGTGTGCTGCAACACGCCGAAGGCTTGATCGCGCTCACCGGCGGTGGCGATGGCGCGCTGGCGCCGCTCTTGGCGGCAGGAAAGGGCGACATCGCCGCCGACACGTTAAGACAGCTTAGCGCCGCTTTCCCCAGCCGGCTTTATGTGGAATTCCAGCGTCACGGCGAGCTGATCGAAGCCGAGACCGAGGGCGCGCTTCTCGATCTTGCTTACGACCTCAGCCTTCCAATTGTCGCCACCAACGATATCCGCTTCGAAAAGCGCAGTGGCCATGGCGCGCATGACGCGCTGATGTGTATAGCCGCCTCGTCATACATTGGCGAAGAAGATCGCCCGCGCGTGACGCACCAGCACTACTTCCGCACCGCCGCCGAAATGGCGGAGCTGTTCTCGGATTTGCCTGAGGCCATCGCGAACACGGTAGAGATCGCCAAACGGACTGCGTTCAAAGTTGAGACGCGTAAACCGATTTTGCCCCGCTTCGACACGAAGAAGGGCCGCGACGAAGCGGCGGAATTGAAGGCGCAGGCCGAAGCCGGTCTCAAACTGCGCCTGAAGACGCTCGGCGGTCGCCTCGCAGCGCCGGTCGAAGACTATGAAAAGCGCCTCTCTTACGAACTCGACATCATCACGCAGATGCAATTTCCGGGTTACTTCCTCATCGTCTCGGACTTCATCAAGTGGGCAAAGAACAATGGCATCCCGGTTGGTCCGGGACGGGGGTCAGGCGCCGGCTCGGTCGTTGCGTGGGCGCTGACGATTACCGATCTCGATCCACTCCGCTGGGGCCTGCTGTTCGAGCGCTTTCTCAATCCCGAACGCGTCTCGATGCCGGACTTCGATATCGACTTCTGCCAGGAGCGCCGCGGCGAGGTTATCGAGTACGTAAAAAACAAATACGGCGAGGATCGCGTCGCCCACATCATCACGTTCGGCACGCTGCAAGCGCGGGCCGTGCTGCGTGACGTGGGCCGCGTGATGCAATTGCCGTTTGGCTTGGTCGATAAGTTGGCGAAGCTGGTGCCGGCAAACCCAGCGAACCCCGTCACGCTCGCGCAGGCGATGGAAATCGAACCCAAACTTCAAGAAGCAAAGCGCAACGAGACGGAAGTCCGCGATCTGATTGATGTAGCGCTTCAGCTTGAAGGGCTCTACCGAAACGCGTCCACGCACGCGGCGGGCATCGTGATCGGCGACAGGCCGCTCATTGAACTTGTCCCGCTCTACCGCGACCCGCGCGCGCATTTGCCGGCAACCCAGTTCAGTATGAAATGGGTCGAGGCCGCCGGTCTCGTTAAGTTCGACTTTCTCGGGCTAAAAACGCTCACCGTTATCGATCGCGCCGTGAAGTTCATTGAAGCGCGCGGCGACAAGATCGATCTCAACGCCGCAGACTACAGCGACGAAAAAACCTACGAACTCATGCAGTCAGGCCTAACCTTCGGTGTGTTCCAGCTCGAAGGTCAGGGCATGCGCGACACCCTGCGCAAGGTGAAACCGACATGCCTTGAGGACGTCATCGCGCTCATCTCGCTCTATCGGCCAGGGCCGATGAAAAATATCGACCGCTTTGCCAACGTAAAGCATGGCCGCGAGGAAGCGGACTATCTTCACGTGACATTGAAGCCGATCCTGGAAGAGACGTATGGTGTCATCGTCTACCAAGAGCAGGTGATGCAGATTGCGCAAGTGCTGTCGGGCTATTCGCTCGGAGAAGCCGACTTGCTCCGCCGCGCAATGGGAAAAAAGCAGCCTGTCGAAATGGCGAAGCAGAAGTCGCGCTTTATCGAAGGGGCGAAAGAGAAGGGCGTCAGCGAGAACTTGGCGTCGCACATCTTCGATCTCGTCGAAGAATTTGCCGGCTACGGCTTCAACAAGTCGCACGCCGCCGCATACGCCGTTGTTGCGTATCAAACGGCATATCTGAAGGCGCATTACCCGGTGGATTTCGTCGCCGCCTCGATGAGCCTAGATCTGTCGAACTCCGACAAGCTCGCGAGTTTCGTGCAGGACGCAAAACGCATCAATGTCACGATGTTGCCCCCGGACTTGAATCATTCGGAGGCCGACTTCAACGTCGAAAAGACCGATGGCGGCTTGGCTGTGCGATACGCATTGGGCGCGGTCCGCAATGTAGGCCTCACCGCGATGGAGAGCGTCGTCGCCGAACGAAAGCGCGGCGGCAAGTTCAAAGCGCTCTACGATTTTGCCGAGCGCATCGACGCCAAGTCCATCAATCGCCGCCAGATGGAAAATCTCGCAAAGTCTGGCGCGCTTGATGAGATGGAGCCAGATCGCGCCCGCGCGCTGGCGGCATGCGAGATCATCTCGGCATATGCTCAACGCGTGGCGGAAGAGCGCGCAAGCTCACAGGCCAGCCTCTTTGGATCTGAGGAGCCAAGTGCTCGGCCCGCCTTTCCGAAGGCGCCGCCATGGTCCGCGCAAGATCGTTTGGACGCTGAGCGCGAGAGCGTCGGTTTCTACCTATCGGGCCATCCACTGTCGGACTTCTTCATCGACGCTGGTGATCGCTATTCGAGCTATGCGGATATTGTGGAGGAGGGCGAAACCGAACCCCGGGCTTACATGATGGCCGGCGTTGTGCGTCGCGTTCAGTACCGGCCAGCCATGTCTGGCGGCACGCTCGCGTTCGTATCGATGTCCGATCCCACCGGTGACTTCGAAGGCATGATCATGCCGGAGAACGTCGCTGCCGCTCGTGACGTGATCGAAGTCGGCAAAGCGTTCGGTTTCCGCGGTCGCGTGCGCTGGCGCGACGGCGACCTCAAACTGGCTGCAGATTCATTCGAGCCGGTGGAAGCAGCGGAAGCCCGGATCGGGGAAGATCTCCGCATTGTTCTAAAAGAGGGCGCGCCGCTCGATCTCTTGGCGCAAACCCTTGCAGCCTTGCCGAAGGCGGCTGACGGCGAGGCGCGGCCGCTTCACCTCGTGCTGAGACTCAAAGATGGCCGTGAGATCGAACTGAACACCAAGCGGCTGGCGTCCGGCAGTCCTGCTGCACGAGCCGCGCTTAAGGCCGCGAGAGGGGTTGAGCGCGTGATCTGAGGCGCCAGTTGCCTCTTGTCGAAGAATTCTCCCGAAACGCGCGCAAAGTCTTGTTCGGTTAGCCCGAAACCCCTCAGATGCGGCCCGCTCCAGAGGGGAGGGCCTATGCGCCACAGAATGCGTTCCGCCATCGCGCTTGTCGCGATGCTCAGTCTCGCCGCGTGCGCGACAACCGGCGCCGATACGGAGGCAGAAGCCGACGGCCCCGTGCCGTTCGCATCGACCTACACGCCCCGTCCGTCGACGGCGACATTGATCCGTAACGCGACGGTTCTCGACGGCAATGGTGCTGAATTGGCCAACTCAGACGTGCTGATGCGGGATGGCCGCATCGCCGCTGTTGGCCAAAATTTGAACACCGAAGGGGCCACCGTCATCGACGGCGCCGGCCGCTTCGTCACGCCCGGCATCATTGATGCGCATTCGCATTTGGGCGTCTATCCGTCGCCCTCGATCACCGCGACCTCGGACGGCAACGAACTGACACAGCCCAACACCGCTGAAGTCTGGGCCGAACACTCAGTGTGGCCGCAGGACCCAGGCTTTCTGCGCGCTGTTGCAGGCGGAATCACGACCCTTCATGTGTTGCCCGGTTCAGGTAATCTCTTCGGCGGTCGCGGTGTCACGCTCCGCCCGGTGCTCGGTGCGACGACCGTCCAGGAGATGAAATTCCCCGACGCTCCACAAAGCCTAAAAATGGCCTGCGGTGAAAACCCAGCGCGCGTTTATGGTTCTCGCAATTCCTCGCCAGCCACCGGCATGGGCAACGTCGCTGGCTATCGCCAAGCGTTCGCCAACGCCACTCGCTACGCCCAACGCGTCGAAGCTGCTGCAAATGGCGAAGGCGAACCGCCAGACCGCGATCTTGAAATGGAAACACTCGCCGGCGTCATCAACGGCGACATCATCTTGCAGTGGCACTGCTATCGCGCCGACGAAATGGCCAACGCCATCCAAGTTGCGCACGAGTTCGACTTTGAGATCGCCGCCTTCCACCACGCAGTTGAGTCCTACAAAATCGCCGACCTTCTTCGCGAAGAGGGAATCTGTTCCGCGATGTGGGCCGATTGGTGGGGCTTCAAGATCGAAGCGTACGACGGCATTCGTGAGAATATTGCCTTCGTCGACGCCGCCGGCGCTTGCGCGATCGTGCATTCGGACAGTGAGGTCGGCATTCAACGGTTGAATCAAGAAGCGGCGAAGGCGATGGCCGATGGCCGCCGTGCGGGCCTCGAGATCACACGTGGACAAGTCTGGACTTGGCTTTCTCGCAACCCGGCTCGTGCACTCCACATCGATGACGAAACGGGCACGCTAGAGGCCGGCCGTCGCGCTGACGTGGTCATTTGGTCGGCAGACCCACTCTCGAGCTATGCCGTCGCAGAACGTGTCTTCATTGACGGCGCACTGATGTACGAGCGCGGCGCGACCCGCGACCCACCATCCGACTTCGAACTCGGCCAGACTTACCTGCGGAGCGCCCGATGAGAACGCTAGCTGCCTTGCTTCTCGCCGCTGCGCTGGCAACGCCGGCCGCCGCCGAGACCATCCTGATCAATAACGGCCGCGTCGTCACCAATGGCGCGGGCGGCATCATCGAGAATGGCGATGTCCTCATCGTTGATGGCCGCATCAGCGCTGTCGGCGCCAACATCGCGACGCCGCGCGGCGCACGGGTTGTGGAAGCGAATGGCAATTTTGTTACGCCGGGCGCCTTCGCCGCCATGAGCGAAGTCGGCCTGAGCGAGATTTCCGGTTCAGGCGCACCCAATGACGCCGATGTCGAGGGCGATCTGATCTCCGCCGCTGCAGACGCCGGCCGCGCCTTCAACCCAAGTGTCACCGCGATTCCGGTGACACGCATCGAGGGCGTCACCCGCGCCGCGATCGCACCAAGCGCAGGCGGCTCGATCTTCGACGGCCGTGGCGCACTCGTTTCGATGAATGGCGCCGCGGATAGTGTTTTCCGCGACCGCGCCTTCATGGTGGTTGAACTCGGTGAAGCTGGCGCGGGCAGAACTGGCGGCTCACGCGCCGCCCTATGGCCTGCTTTTGAGGCGGCTCTGCGTGACGCTCGAGAATATCCGAACCGTTACCGTAGCGGCCAGGGTGGCGCGGTGTTGAACGAGATCGACGCCGAGGCCTTGCAACCCTTCGCTCGGGGCCAAGGCTTCTTCCTGGTCCATATCGAGAGCGCAGCAGACATCCGTCGCCTCATCCGCTTCAAACGCGCCAACACAAGCCTTCGCTTCGTCATCCATGGCGGCGCTGAAGCCTGGCAGGTGGCCGACGAACTCGCCGACGCCAACATTCCAGTCATCGTCGACCCATTGTCCAACTTGCCGGACCGCTTCGAGCGGCTCTCGGCGCGCCTCGACAACGCAGCGCTGCTCCACCAGGCTGGTGTGCGGTTCGCCATCGCGTCCGCGCCGGGCTCGATCGACGCCCATCAGGCCCGCCTCGTGCTCCAGTTGGCGGGCAACGCTGTGGCCAATGGCCTGCCTTGGGACGCGGCCTTCGCCGCGATCAGTCGGGGTCCGGCTGAGATTTTCGGCGCGACCAATCTAGGCCGTATCGAACGGAATTATCTGGCGGACGTCGTCATCTGGGATGGTGATCCGCTCCAAGTGACTTCGGCGCCGACCGCCGTGTTCATCGAGGGCGAAGAGCAATCTCTTACCTCACGCCAAACTCAACTCAGGGACCGCTACAACCCGCGCACCCGCCGCCGCTAGGCGGTATCCAGGGAAGTAGAGGCGAGCCGCCGTCCATAGGCTTGATATGCCTGTGGATGGCCTCTATATCCGCGCCTCACTTCGCACGCGGGAGCGGCGGGGCGGTCTGAAAGCGGCCGTTTCCTCCATCCGGTCCAGGAGCGATCCTGGGTTCTCCCGCGGCGGCAAACCGGAAAAGGAATGAACATGGCGCTGCCTGAATTCAGCATGCGTCAGCTCTTGGAAGCTGGCGCGCACTTTGGTCACCAGACCCACCGTTGGAATCCGAAGATGGACCGCTACATCTTCGGCGAAAAGTCCAACATCCACCTTCTAGACCTATCGCAGACGGTGCCGTTGCTGCACCAAGCGCTGTTGAAGGTGCGCGAAGTCGCCGCTGGCGGGGGTCGCGTGCTTTTCGTTGGCACCAAGCGCCAGGCTGCGGACCACATCAAAGCGTCGGCGCAGCGCTGTGCCCAATACTACATCAACCAACGCTGGCTCGGCGGCACCCTGACCAACTGGCAAACGGTTTCAAAGTCGATTGCGCGTCTGCGCGAAACTGACCAGATTATTTCCGGCGGCGGCATCGGCTTGACGAAAAAGGAAGTGCTGAACCTCACGCGTGAGCGCGACAAGCTCGATCGTTCACTCGGTGGTATCGCATCAATGGGCGGCGTTCCGGACCTGATGTTCGTGATCGACACCAACAAGGAAGCGATTGCCATTCTGGAAGCCAAGAAGCTTGGCATCCCAGTGGTCGCCATCGTCGATTCTAATTGCGACCCAGACGCAGTGACCTATCCGATCCCGGGCAACGACGACGCGGCGCGCGCCATTCAGCTCTACTGCGATCTGATCGCGGACGCCGTCCTCGATGGCCTGACCGAGAACCAGGTTCGTGGTGGCAAGGATATCGGCGCGTCGGCTCGTCCGCCGGTCGAGCCAGCCATTGCCATTGAACGTCCGCCCGCAGGCCCTGTCGAAAGCCCGATGGATGGTCCCACAGGCGCGAACTACTAAATATCTGACGAGAGAAGTCTCAGGAGCAAAACATGGCGGAAATCACCGCTGCGCTGGTCAAGGACCTGCGCGAGAAAACCGGCGTCGGCATGATGGACTGTAAGAAGGCGCTCGCCGAAAACAACGGCGACCTGGAAGCGTCCATCGATTGGCTGCGGGCAAAGGGTCTATCCAAGGCTGCCAAGAAGGCCGACCGCGCCGCTGCTGAAGGCATCGTCGCGATCGCGATCGCGGCGACCCATGGCACGGTCGTCGAGCTCAATTCGGAGACCGACTTCGTTGCGCGCAACGCGGACTTCCAAAAGGCGGCCGGCAGCTTCGCCAAGCTGGCGCTCGTCGCTAAGGACCACGACGCGCTGCTCAACGCCGCGCACGAAGGCCAGAAGGTTTCGGACGCAGTGACCCAACTCATCGCCACGATCGGTGAGAACATCACCTTGCGCCGCTCAGCCAAGCTAAGCGTCGAGAACGGCGTGATCGCGGCTTATGTACACTCAAAGGTGGACGGCGCTGATCATCTGGGCCGCATCGCCGTTCTGGTCGCGCTCGAATCCGCCGGCGACAAAGGCAAGCTCGAAGCCTTCGGCAAGAAGGTAGCGATGCACATCGCGTCGGCGAACCCGTTGGCGCTGAGCGAGTCCGACATTCCGGTTGAGCGCACCGAGCGTGAAAAGTCGGTGCTGCTCGACCAGATCAAGGAAGACCCGAAGGCTCAAGGCAAGCCCCAGCAAGTGTTGGATAAAATGCTGGAAGGCCGGATGCGGAAGTTCTTCGAAGAGTCGGTGTTGACGAAGCAGGCGTTTGTCATGAACCCGGACCAAACCGTCGAAGCGGCCGTGAAGGACGCCGAAAAGGACGCCGGTGCGCCGATCGCGATCAGAGGCTTCGTCCGCTTCGCAGTGGGCGAGGGCGTTGAGAAGCGGACCGATGATTTCGCAGCCGAAGTGGCGGCAATGACAGGTAAGAGCTGATCCCGGCATCGGATCGACATCCAGGGCGCGGACCGTGAGGTCCGCGCCCTTTGTTTTTCGGGCAGTTCCCTGTTCTGCGGGCTGACTTCGCGCGCCGCTCTGGTCTATAGATTCGTCCTCATGAGCCTTGCCGAGACCAGACCCAGCCCGAGCGGGCTGCGCTATAAGCGCGTCCTCCTGAAGATTTCCGGTGAGGCGTTGATGGGCGATGGCCAATACGGCATCGACACCACCGTCTGTGAACGCATCGCTCAAGAGGTGCTCGACGCTTCTGCGTCCGGGGCCGAGATTTGCCTCGTCATCGGCGGCGGCAACATTTTCCGTGGCATGCAGGGCGCCGCGAAGGGCATGGAGCGCGCCAGCGCCGACTACATGGGCATGTTGGCGACCGTCATGAACGCGCTCGCCATGCAGAACGCGATCGAAGGTCTGGGCGGCCAAGCGCGCGTGCTGTCGGCGATACCCATGGTCACGGTGTGCGAGCCTTACATCCGCCGCCGCGCGATGCGGCACATGGAGAAAGGCCGCATCGTTATATTCGCCGCCGGAACGGGCAATCCGTTCTTCACGACCGACACCGGCGCCGCGCTGCGCGCCGCCGAGATGGGGTGCAATGCGCTGCTGAAGGGCACGCAAGTCGACGGCGTATACACCGCCGACCCGAAGAAGGACAAAGCCGCGACACGCTACGAGACGCTGAGCTATCACGAAGTTTTGGCGCGCGATCTCAAGGTCATGGACGCTTCGGCAATCTCGCTCATGCGCGACAATGGGATTCCGATTGTCGTCTTTTCGATTCAGAATCGCGGCGGCCTCGCCGACGTACTCGCGGGCCGTGGTGTCTGCACAACCATCACAGACTAGGGACGAACGCCATGGTTGCCTCGCCACCTTTCAAGCTCGAAGATTATAAAAAGCGCATGGATGGCGCGCTCACCGCGCTGAGCCACGAATTTGGCGGTTTGCGCACCGGTCGCGCGTCGCCCTCGTTGCTCGATCCGATCATGGTAGAGGCCTATGGCGCCTCGTCGCCGCTCACATCGGTCGCCAGTGTCAGCGTACCTGAGCCGCGGATGATTTCCGTCAACGTTTGGGATAAATCGGTCGTCGGCGCCGTCGACAAGGCCATCCGTTCTTCCAATCTAGGCCTCAACCCGATCATGGACGGTCAAACACTGCGTATCCCGATCCCGCCGCTCACTGGCGAACGCCGCACTGAACTGGCGAAAGTGGCCAGCAAATATGCTGAACAGCAACGCATAGCCGTCCGCAATATTCGCCGTGATGCAATGGAGCATTTGAAGAAGCTCGAGAAAGAGCACGGCATCAGCGAAGACGAGCACAAGCGCCACGGCACGGAAGTGCAGAAGGCCACCGACGATCAAATCAAACGGATCGACGATACCCTGCGCCACAAAGAGGAAGAGATCATGCAGGTTTAGGCCTGCACTTCATATGGCGCAGCCCGCTCAGTCTTCCGCACAAGAGTCCACGCCGCGCCATGTTGCGATCATCATGGACGGGAACGGCCGTTGGGCGCGCCAGCGCAACCGGCCACGTACGTTTGGACACGCCGAGGGCGTTGAAGCTCTGCGCCGCACCGTCGAGGCGGCGGGCGATGTCGGCGTTGAGTATCTAACGGTTTTTGGATTTTCGACCGAGAATTGGCGCCGGCCCGTGGAAGAGGTGAACGCGCTGTTCGACCTTTTGCGTCTCTACGTTGCGCGCGATCTCGATAAGCTTGTCCGCGAGGGTGTCCGCGTTCGCGTGATAGGCGCCCGCGATGGGCTGCAGCGTGATATCGCGGAAATCATCGGCGATGCCGAGGCGCGCACATCGCACAATACCAAGCTCAATCTCACCATTGCGTTCAACTATGGCAGTCAAGATGAGATCGTAAGAGCGGCCCGCCGTTTTGCCGAAGATGTTGCAGCCGGCAAGCTGAAAACCGCCGACCTCAATCACAAGATATTCGAATCCTATCTCGACACTGAACAATTGCCGCCTATCGATCTGATGATCAGAACATCAGGTGAGTTCCGGCTCTCGAATTTCATGCTGTGGCAGTCCGCGTACGCTGAGTTGGTGTTTCTCGACGTTCTTTGGCCGGATTTCGGCAAGGACGCGCTCTCGCAAGCAATCGACATCTATCGCAATCGCGACCGCAGGTATGGGGGGACAGCGCCTGGGTCAGCCTGACGCCGCCAAAGCAGCGCCGGCGCGTGGCGACTGGTCTGATCTTGGCGCACGTATCGTGTCGGGCCTCGTCCTCGCATTGCTCGGCGTTTCAGCCGCGTTCGCTGGCGGGCCGTGGCTTGCTGCCGCCTGCGGCGCGGCGGTCGTCGCCATGAGTTACGAATGGGCCCGCATGAGCGAGCCCGAAGCGCAAACACCAGCTTTCATGTTCTCGCTCGCTGGCTCGCTCGGTGCGGTGATGTTTTCGAGCTGGCAATATCTCGGGTTCGGCGTTGGTTGGCTCGTTGCGTCGGCGCTCGCATCCGCAACGCGCGCTCGCTCGCTCCGCGCTGCGATCGAGACTGCCGGCGGGGCCATCTATATTGGCCTGCCGTGTGCGCTCTTCCTCTGGCTACGCGACCGCGCGCCTGAGGGCCTTGAGACGATCCTCGCGCTCTTTGCGATCATCTGGGCCTCGGACATTTTTGCGTACTTCGGCGGCAAGCTGATCGGCGGTCCAAAGATTGCGCGTGGATTGTCCCCGAACAAAACCTGGTCCGGCATCATTGCAGGCACCTTGGCCGGCGCCGCGGCGGGCTACGGCTGCGGCCTTCTGTTCCAGACCAACCCCACGCTGCTGGTTCCATGGTTGCTCATCGGCGCTTTGGTGGCATTCACTGGCTTGATGGGCGATCTGTTCGAATCCTTCCTGAAGCGCCGGTTCGGCGTAAAGGACGCAAGCGGACTCATTCCCGGCCACGGGGGCGTTTTGGACCGCATCGATAGCCTCATGGCCGCAACGTTGCTGGTAGGCGCCGCATTGGCCTTTGGCCCAGGCGCCACGGCGCTTTTGTTTGGGCGGGGCCTTTGACGCGTTCTGTATCAATCCTCGGGGTCACCGGATCTGTTGGGCAGTCGACAATCCAGGTGATCGAAGAACTGCGCGGGCAGGGCCGCGACATTCCAGTTGAAGCTGTAACCGCAGCAAACCGCATCGACGTCCTCGCCGACGCTTGCCGCCGCCTCAAACCGAAGTTCGCGGCAATCGCCAATCCTGCGCTGCTCAACGAAGCGCGGGGGGCGTTGTCGGGCCTGGGCGTGGAAGTGGGTGCGGGACCAAGCGCCCTAGACGAAGCGGGCGCCCGGCCAGCCGAGTGGGTTATGTCCGCCATCGTCGGCGCCGCTGGCCTCTCCCCAACCATGGAGGCTGTCAGGCGTGGGGCGCATGTTGCACTGGCGAACAAGGAATGCCTCGTCTGCGCTGGACCGCTCTTCATTGAGGCCGCCAAGGCCCATGGCGCGACGCTGCTGCCAGTCGATTCCGAACACAACGCGATCTTCCAGGTGCTCACCCACCCAGATCGCGTTGAGCGGCTTACACTCACAGCTTCAGGGGGGCCGTTCAGGACCTGGACGATCGACCAGATGTCGGCCGCGACGCCGGCCCAGGCATGTGCTCACCCGATGTGGAGCATGGGACGCAAGATTTCGGTCGACAGCGCCACGCTCATGAACAAAGGGCTGGAGCTGATCGAGGCGTCCTATCTCTTTGGTTTTCCTTCGAAAGCGATCGATGTCATCGTCCATCCTCAGAGCACCATCCACAGCTTGGTGCACTACGTTGACGGCTCGGTCCTGGCCCAGCTCGGCACCCCCGACATGCGGATTCCTATCGCCTACGCGCTCACCTGGCCCGATCGGGCGTCGGTATCCACCGCACGTCTCGACCTCGCGAAGCTGGCGCAACTCACTTTTGAGGCGCCGGACCAAGTCCGTTTCCCCGCACTAAGGCTTGCTCGCGCCGCACTGGACCGCGGCGTCGCGGCCACCACGGCCTTGTCAGCGGCCAATGAAATCGCCGTCGAAGCGTTCTTGGATGGTCGGATACGCTTCCTCGACATTTCCAGCACCGTAGAAGCTGCCATGTCACACCTTGAGGGCGCCGAGGCTGGGCTTCTCGGAGAAATCCCGTCATCCTTCGAGGAGGTAAGGGCGGTGGATCAGGCTGCGCGACGCGCGGCACGTGTTATTGCGGGAAACCCTGCGGCAGCCTAAAGGCTGAGAACGCCTCACAAAAATGGCGGTGGAAAGGAAAGCGGCCGGATGGACGTACTGCAGAATATCCTGATCTACGCGGGCTCGTTCATTCTCGTGCTCAGCGTCGTGGTTTTTGTGCACGAGTTCGGCCATTTCCAAGTTGCGCGTTGGCGCGGCGTCGCCATCGACACCTTCTCTATCGGCTTCGGCAAAACGCTGCTGGGTTGGCGCGACAAGCAAGGCGTGCAATGGAAGGTCGGCGTGCTGCCACTCGGTGGATACGTGAAGTTTGCAGACGACGCCGATGCAATGTCGACGGCCCCACGTGAGAAAATCGATGATCCCGCCGCATTCGCCGAGGCGCGTGCCAAGGGCCTGTTCCACGCACAGTCGCTGACGACGCGCTCGCTCGTTGTCGCTGCCGGCCCCATCACCAATTTCATCTTTTCGATATTCGCGTTCGCGGTGCTTGCCCTTGTTTTGGGCCGCGACATCGCCAGCGTCGACAGCATCGTGCCGGACTCACCGGCGCAAGCTGCGGGCTTGCAGGCAGGCGATATCATTCAGTCGATCGACGGTGAACGCATTGATGAATTCCGCGATCTCCAACGCATCGTCTCGGTATCGCCGAACCGCGCGCTCAGCATTGTCGCGCTGCGCGGTGAGCAAGAAATCTCAATGCAGCTTACGCCGCGTCCGAGTGAAGCGAACCCCCAGGCAGGCTCGATCGGTGTTGGACATAATTCGTCCGCCGAAAGCCGTGAACCGATCAACCCGCTTGCGGCGATCGGTGTCGGCGCCACCAACACCTGGCAGATAGTCGCCCAGACTGGGTCCTACATTGCCGGCGTGTTCACGGGTCGCGAGTCGGGCAACCAGATCGCCGGCCCCCTCGGCATCATCAACGTCTCGGGCCAAGTGGCGACATCGGCGCTTAGCGGACCGACCGGCGATTGGATGGACCGCCTTGGGCTACTGGCTCTCTCATTACTCAATTTGGCCGCAGTGCTGTCTGTAGCTGTCGGCATCGTGAATCTGTTGCCGATTCCGATTCTGGATGGGGGACATCTGCTGTTCTACGCAATCGAAGGTGCGCGTGGGGGCAAGCCGTTGCCCGCGGTCGCCCAGGAATGGGCCTATCGGGCGGGATTCGCCGTGATGGGGAGTCTCTTCTTATTCGCAACCTGGAATGACATTACGAGGCTCTTTCCGGGAGCGCAGTAACAGCGCCTCGTCCTTGTCTTTCTAGTCAGGATAGGGTTCTAAAAACCAAGACGCTGGGGAGCGTCGGAGCGTTGAGGGCTTGATGAAGCGGGTACTGCGGGATGTAGCGCTCGGCGCGCTTGGTTGCGTCGCCACTGTTGGGGCAGGAGCGGGTGCGCTTCTGGCAGCCAGCACAGACGCCTATGCGCAAGAAAATCGCACCACGGCGACGACGCCTCAGGCGCAACCGTCTGGGGTCGCTATTCGCCGCATTGTCGTCGAAGGCAATCAGCGGATCGAGCCCGCGACAATCTCGTCATACTTGCAGGTGGGGCCGGGCGACACGTTCGATCCCGAACGCATCGACATGTCGATCAAGACGCTGTTCGCAACCGGTCTCTTTTCGGACGTGCAGATCGAACAGCGTGGCACCGACCTCGTCGTCACCGTCAACGAAAACCCGATCATCAACCGCGTGATCTTCGAAGGCATGCGCACCCTCGACGAGGAAGACCTCGAAGACGAAGTGCAGGCTCGTCCGCGTTCTGTGTTCACTTCGGCGCGCGCACAAGCCGACGTGCAGCGCATTCTCGACGTTTATCGCCGCAATGGCCGTTTCGCCGCGCAGGTCACGCCGCAAGTGCGTGAACTCGACCAAAACCGCGTCGACCTGATCTTCGAAGTCGATGAAGGTCCAGTCACCGGCGTCAGCGACATCAACTTCATCGGCAACCAAGAGTTCTCCGATCGCCGTCTGCGCGACGCGATTGTGACGACCGAGTCCAGCTGGTGGAATTTCTTCGGCAGCAACGACAATTACGATCCGGATCGTCTCGAATACGACCGCGAGCAGCTTCGCCAGTATTACAACAACCGCGGGTATGCCGACTTCCGCGTTGTGTCGGCCGTCGCGGAACTGACGCCGGACCAGCGCGACTTCTTCATCACCTTCACCGTTGACGAAGGTGTCCGCTACGAGTTCGGCGAAATCCGCATTCAAACCGAGCTGAACCGCTTGCCGGAAAACTTGCTACGTTCGGTCAATCCAATTCGCACCGGCACGGTTTTCCGCGGCGATCAGATCGAAGACGCGATCGACGCGATGACCTACGTCGCCGGTTCGGTCGGCTACGCCAATGTTCAGATCACTCCCGTGGTTGAGCGCGATCGCGAAAGTCGAAAGGTCAACATCACCTTTGAGGTTGATGAAGGCCCGCGCACTTTCATCGAGCGGATCGATATCGTCGGCAACACGCGCACCGTGGACCGCGTCATTCGCCGCGAGATGCGCGTGACCGAGGGCGACGCGTTCAATCGGGTATTGCTCGATCGCTCGCGCCAGCAAATCCAAGGTCTGGGCTTCTTCACCGACGTAAAAGTCGAAGACGCGGACGGTTCTCAGCCAGATCGCTCCGTCGTCACTGTGACGGTGGAAGAGCAGTCGACCGGTGAATTCGCGTTTGCCGCCGGTTATTCATCGACGGAAAGCTTCCTGTTCGATGTGTCCGTGACTGAGCGCAACTTGCGCGGCCGTGGTCAATTCCTGCGGCTGCGCGCCTCTTCGAGCTCGCAACGCCAGCAACTTGACCTGCGCTTCACCGAACCGCGCTTCATGGGCCGCGAAATCGCAGCCGGTTTTGATATCTACTCACTCCGCACCGACTTCCTCGACCAATCGTCGTTCGAGAACCAGTCAACGGGTATCGGTCTGCGCACCGGCTTCCGCATCGGCGAGCGCACCAATCTCGGTCTGACGTACTCGCTCATTCAAGATGATACGACCATTGCGGATATCTTCATCGATCACGATGGCAACATCCTCACCCCGGACATCGATCAGTGCGACTCTCAGAACTTGGGCCGCCCTCTGCTCTGTGACCAAGAGGGGACGTTCCTCACCTCAGTGGTGGGTTTCCAAGTCAACTGGGACCGCCGGAACTCAGCGGTCAACGCAACGCGCGGATTCAACATCGACTTTAGCCAGGACATCGCCGGCATTGGTGGTCAGGTAAACTACCTGCGCACCGAGATCGAAGGTGGCGTCTATTATGGCCTCCCGTACGGCTTCCGCGCCATATTCCGCGGCAGCGCCGGCGTCATCAGCGGCTGGAACGGCGATTCGGTTCGGATCAACGACCGCTTCTTTAAGGGCGGATCGTCCTTCCGGGGCTTTGACGTGGCCGGTATCGGTCCGCGCCAGCTGCTGGTCGATCAGAACGATAACGTTGTTCAACGCGGCGATGCAGTCGGCGGCAACGCCTACGGGATCGGCACGTTGCAGCTTGATGTTCCCCTGCCTCTGCCTGAGAGCTTCTCGCTCGGCAGCGCGCTGTTCGTCGACTTCGGCACGTTGGGCTTCCTGGACTCCGCCAACCGCCAAACGATCAATCTGACCGACGGTACCAACAACCGCCTCATTGTTGACGATTCCCCAAGCTTAAGAGTCGCCGCAGGCGTTTCGATCTTCTGGGACTCGCCGTTTGGACCGGTGCAATTCGATTTCGCGCAACCGCTCCAATACGAGGACTACGATCGGCGCGAGCAGTTCCGGTTCTCAACCCGGACGAGTTTCTGAGGAGAAGCGCAATATGCGTGTGGTGAGTTTACTTTCAGCGGCCGCTTTCGCGGTGGCTGCCGTCTCTGTTTCATCTGATGCGCTGGCGCAGCGCAATCGTAACAACAACCAGTCCACGACGGCGGTTGTGATCAATTATCAGCGGGTCGCTGCGGAATCTGTTCTGGGCCGCGACTTGCAAGCTAAGCTTGGCGCTCTGCGTCAGCAATTCGGCACTGAAGCTCAGGCGCTGGCGCCAGAGCAGCAATCGCTCGAGCAGGAAGCAGCGCGCCTCCAAACAACAACGCGGAATATGTCGCAAGATCAGATCCGCGCTAACCCCGCGGTTCAGCAATTCGCACAGCGCCGCCAGCAATTCGACGCTCGCGCGGGTGGCATCCGTGGCGACATGGAATGCTCGCAGCTGATCGCTCTGCGCGATTTCGACCGCATGGTTGGTCCGATCGTCCAAACCGTCATGCAAGCGCGCGGCGCCGGCATCGTCATCGACGCCAGCAACGTCACGCAGTCTGACCCCAATTTCGACATCACGGCGACCGTGATCCAGCAATTGGACCAGAACCAGAATACGCGCGTCGCCAATGTGGTGCGTCACGCGGCCAGCGAATGCCAAGCTGCTGCGCAGCCGCCGGCTCAATAAGAGCCTGCAGGCAGTGACATCGGGCTTCGGCGGCGCCAGATAGTCGGCGCATGATCGATCCCCGCTTCTACCAATCGCTCGGACCGGTGACGGTCCGGGCGCTTGCGCCTTCTGCGGACATAGGCGGTGACGCCGACCGCGAGATAACCGGCGCTGCACCGGCCGACACTGCCGGCCCAGGCGACCTTTGCTATTACGAGGGCAAGAAAGGCGCGGCGCTTGCGACGTCGCCCGGCGCCTGCATCATTCCGCCAGCTCTCGCGCACCTAGCGCCAAATGCCGGCGCACTTATCCTTGTGGACCGTCCGCGCACGTTCTTTGCGCGCGCAGTGCCGGCTTTAATCCGGCCGCGGGGCTTCGATCCGAACGCATCCGCAATCGACCCGACGGCGATACTTGAGGACGGTGTGCGCATCGGTATCGGGGTCGTGATCGGCGCTGGCGTGGAGATCGGCGCCGGCACAGAAATTGGGCCGAACACCGTAATTGCACCTGGCGTCACCATTGGCCGCCGCGGCAAAATCGGCGCGCGCGTCTCGATTGCATTCGCACTCATCGGCGACGACGTAACCATTCTCGCGGGCGCGGTTATCGGCGAGCAGGGCTTCGGCGTTGCCGGCGACGCCTCTGGCCCAGTTGACGTCCCCCACCTGGGCCGCGTCGTCATCCAAGACCGCGTCACCATCGGGGCCAATACCTGCATCGATCGCGGTGTGTTCGACGACACCGTGATCGGCGAAGGAACGAAAATCGATAATCTCTGCCATATCGCTCACAATTGCATTGTCGGCCGAGGCGCGCTGATCGCCGCCTTCGCTGGCGTTTCCGGCTCCACCACAATTGGGGACGGCGTCACCATGGGTGGCCGGGTAGGCGTGGCGGATCACCGCAAGATTGGCGCGGGCGCTACGCTTGCCGGAGCTGCCGCGGTGTTCCAAGACGTGCCGCCAGGCGAGGTTTGGAGCGGGTACCCCGCAAAACCGTTACGTAAGTGGTTGCGAGAATCAGCTTGGCTGAGCCGCAGGGCGTCGGGGGCGCGCGATGAAGGCAAATGATCTGACCGAGCAGCAGAAGACGACGGAGGATGTAATTGAGATCGGCGAGATTTTGCGCCGTCTCCCGCACCGTTACCCGTTTCTGCTGATTGATCGTGCAGTCGAATACATCCCGAACAAATCAATTCGCGGCATCAAGAACGTCACCATTAACGAGCCGTTTTTCCCGGGCCATTTCCCCGGCGCCCCAGTGATGCCAGGCGTGCTGCAGATCGAAGCGCTTGCCCAGACCGGCGCCGTGCTGATGTCGAAGACGCTCAACGCCGACATTACAAAGCACCTCATTCTGTTCATGTCCGTCGAGAGCGCCCGATTCAAAAAGCCGGTTATGCCGGGGGACACTATGGAGATGTTCGTCGAAGTCCTCTTCGAGCGCCGTAACATTTTCAAGTTCCGCGGGCGCGTTGAGGTGCGCGGTGAACTCGCTACCGATTGTACTTTCGCGGCGATGAAAGCCGATCGCCCGCAGGATTCGCTATGAGCGCTAAGGTTCACAAAACCGCTGTCGTTGATGACAGCATCGACTTGGGCGCCGATGTCGAGATCGGCCCCGGCTGCGTGATCGGCCCAAACGTCAAGCTGGGCGACGGCACCAAGCTCATCGCGCACGTCTTTATCGAGAGCCACACCGAGCTCGGCAAGAACAACACCGTCTTCCCATTCGTGGGATTGGGTGGAGCGCCGCAGGATCTTTCCTACAAAGGCGAGCCGACGAAACTTGAGATTGGCGACAACAACGTCATTCGCGAACACGCAACGCTTCACCGGGGCACGGTGCGCGGCCGTGGCGTGACGAGCGTCGGCAATGATTGCCTGATCATGGGCAATTGCCATGTGGCGCACGATTGCCGCGTCGGCAACAACGTCATAATGGCGCAGACCGCAACCATCGGCGGCCACGTGCAGGTCGGGGATTTCGCTTTTCTCGGCGGCTTGTCTGGGGTGCACCAGCACGGCCGTGTCGGCCGCTTTTCGTTTGTGGGGGCGTCGGCCCTGATGACAACCGACCTGATCCCGTTCGGCTCCGCCATCGGCAATCACGCTCACTTGGCTGGTCTCAACGTTGTCGGCCTGAAGCGCCGTGGTTTCACACGGGAGCAGATACACGATCTCCGCGCCGCCTATCGTCTGCTGTTCGCGGAAGAGGGCACGTTCCAGGAGCGGATCGAGGATTGCGTCGAAGCGTACGCGTCTAATCCGCATGTGATGGAAATTGTCGACTTCATTCGCGTTGACGCCGCCCGGCCACTTTGCATGCCGCGGGACTGACATGAGCGGTTGGCGCAAGCTTGGCGTCATCGCCGGCGGCGGTGAACTGCCGGTGGTTCTTGCTGAACATCTGGCCGCGACCCAGCGTGCCTATTTCATCGCCCGCATCGCGCCAAATGCCGATTCTGCGCTCGATGCTCACCCAGGCGCCACCCATGGTCTGGGGCAAATGGGCGCGCGCATGGATGCGATGCGTGAAGCGGGTTGCGACGCAGTTGTGCTTATTGGCCAAGTCGCCCGGCCCGATCTGAAGACGCTCCAGTTCGACGACGTCGCCTTGGCGATGCTTCCAACTTTGCTGGCCGCCATGCCACAGGGTGACGATGCACTGCTCCGAGCGTTGCTAGCCGAGCACGAACGCGCAGGTTTCCAAGTGGTGGGCGCCGACACCGTGATGCGAGATCTGCTGGCGCCAGCCGGCGCCTGGGGCGCAGTCGCGCCCAAAGCGGATCATCTGAAGGATATTGCTTACGCCGCAAAAGTCGCCGCCGTCACAGGCGCCTTCGATATCGGCCAGGGCGTCGTCGTGTGTGATGGACTCGTGCTCGCGGTCGAAGCGCAGGAAGGCACCGACGCAATGCTCAGGCGCATTGCCGAGTTCCCGACGACCATTCGCGGCACGGCGCAAGCGCGCCGTGGCGTTCTGGTCAAAAGACCAAAACCTATCCAAGAGCGCCGCATCGATCTGCCGACAATCGGCGTGCGCACAATCGAAGGCGCCGCCACTGCTGGTCTCGCTGGCGTTGCAGTGGAAGCCAACGGCGCACTCGCCGTGCGGCGTCCAGACATCATCGCCGCTGCGAACCGGGCAGGTCTCTTCGTTTACGGCTTCACGCCAACCGAAGCGGACAAGGCGTGAGCGCCACAATTTTCCTGGTCGCTGCGGAGTCCTCCGGTGACGCGCTCGGCGCGGATTTGGCGCGCGCTTTGAAATACCGTGACCGGACGCTTACCATCCAAGGCGTCGGCGGCCCGCTCATGGCGCAGGAGGGCGTCGAGAGCCAAGCCGATATCAGCGGGCTCGCAGTGCTCGGCTTTGTTGACGGCTTACTCGCCTACGCGCGCGTCAAAGCCGCGGTTGCGGCCACGGTTGAAGCGATACTAAAGGCCAAACCGACCGTCGTCGTGCTGATCGATTCCTGGGGTTTCACGCTGCGTGTGGCGCAAGGCGTGCGCGCCGCTGCGCCCGAGATCAAGTTGGTCAAATATATCGGCCCGCAAGTGTGGGCGACGCGGCCGGGGCGTGCAAAAACACTTGCTGCGGCTGTCGATCATCTGATCTGCATTCACGACTTCGAGCTGCCGTTCTACGAACCTTATAACTTGCCATGCACAGTGTGCGGTCATCCGGCGCTGGGCCGTTTTTCTGCCGGAGACGGCCCCGCCTTTCGAGCCCGCCAGGGCTTTACGCGGACAGAGAAGATCATTCTGGTTCTTCCAGGCAGCCGTAGCGGCGAAATCCGGCGCATCGGACCAACGCTATGGCAAGCGGCGGAATTGCTCGACCGCGACCGCGACCTCCGCATCGTGACCGTCGCCGCCAACAGCGTGCGCGAGCAGTTAACAGTGCAGGTGCCGGCCGCAGTCCGCATTGTCGACGAAAGCGAGAAGGAGGACGCCTTTGCGGCGGCCACCGTCGCGCTCGCCGCATCCGGCACAGTGACGACAGAAGTTGCGCTGCAGGGCACGCCGCTCGTGATCGGTTACAAACTCGGTTGGATCACGTGGGCGATCGCGCGCGCATTCTTGTTCAAATCAAAGTACGCAACACTGATGAATGTCGCGGCGGATGCCGAGGTCGCGCCCGAATTCATTCAAACCAAGTGCACGCCCGCAAACATTGCCGGAGCGGCGGCGCCTTTACTCGACAGCGAAGACGCACGTGAAGAGCAAATTCGCCGCCAAGACGAGGCGCTTGCGAAAATGGGAAGAGGCGGCACGCCCGCAGCCGATATCGCAGCGGACGTGGTGCTCAAAGTGATTGCAGCTTAGCCGCGCTTACCGCGAGCGACGTAATCGCGTTGCGGGGCGCCGGTATAGACTTGACGCGGACGGCCGATCTTTTGGCTATCGTCCTCCATCATCTCCGTCCATTGCGCGATCCAGCCGACGGTCCGCGCGACCGCGAAAAGCACTGTGAACATCGAGGTCGGAAAGCCCATCGCGCGTAGCGTGATGCCAGAATAGAAATCGATGTTTGGATAGAGCTTGCGGCTGACGAAGTACTCATCGTTCAGCGCGATCTTCTCAAGTTCCATCGCGACCTTGAGCGTCGGATTGTCGTCGCTGCCAGTTTCCTTCAACACCGCATGACAGAGCTTCTGCATCGCTTTGGCGCGCGGATCGTAATTTTTATACACTCGGTGACCGAAGCCCATCAGGCGGATGTCATCGTTCGGATCTTTCACGCGGCGGATGAATTCCGGGATGTTGTCGACCGTCCCGATCTCTTCCAACATGTTGAGCGCTGCCTCGTTGGCCCCGCCGTGCGCAGGGCCCCACAAGCACGCGATGCCTGATGAAATGCAGGCGAACGGATTGGCGCCAGACGAACCAGCCAAGCGCACCGTCGACGTCGAGGCATTCTGTTCGTGGTCGGCGTGCAGGATGAAAAACACATCCATGGCGCGCGCGAGCACAGGGTTGATCTTGTAATCCTCCGCCGGCACAGCAAAGCACATGCGCAAGAAATTTGACGAATAATCGAGTTCGTTTCGCGGCGAAACGAATGGCTGGCCGATCGAGTATTTGAAGGCGCGCGCCGCAATCGTCGGCATCTTCGCGATCAAACGATGACTGGCGACGGTTCGTTGCTTCGGATCAGTGATGTCGGTGCTGTCGTGGTAGAAGGCGGCGAGCGCGCCGACGGTGCCGACCATGATCGCCATTGGGTGGGCGTCGCGGCGGAAGCCTTCGAAAAACCGGTCAAATTGCGCGTGCAGCATCGTGTGATAGGTGATGTCCCTGTCGAAGCGTGCGTACTCGGCCTCGTTGGGCAGCTCGCCATTCGCGAGCAAGTAACAGACTTCGAGAAAGTTGGATTGCTCGGCCAGTTGGTCGATCGGATAGCCGCGATAGAGCAGCACGCCTTCATCGCCGTCGATGTAGGTGATCTGACTTTCGCATGAGGCGGTCGACGTAAAGCCTGGATCGAACGTGAAGACACCGGTCTGCGCGTAGAGTTTGCGAATATCGACGACGTCAGGTCCGACACTTCCGCCATACACCGGCAGCTCAAGCTGCTTGTTGTTTACGATTATCGTGGCCGAAGGTTTCTTGGTGATTTTGCTATCCATCGACGATGTGTCCTCAAACTTGATCCGCGATCCGCGCCAACGCTTCTTCGCGACCCAATAATTCCAATGTCTGCCCGAGGTCCGGAGAAGGTGCGCCGCCCGTAAGCGCCGCCCTGAGACCGGGGCCGATTTGCCCTAAGCCAACGCCCTCGCTGGTAGCAAAAGCCTTAAGGGCGCTGCCAAGTGATACATGGTCCCATGTAGGCTCGTTTTCGAGCGCGGCACGTAGGCGCGAGAGACGTGGCTTGAAGTCGTCGTTGAGCAACTTTTTCGCTGTGTCGTCAAGCATTAGCGGTCGTTTCGCCAGAACGAAGCGCGCCTGTTCGGCAAGCTCAATAATGGTCTTTGCCCGCTTTTTCAGCACCGGCGTGGCGCGCGCCAAAGCAACACGTGAGTCGTCGCCTAAAGGCGCATCACCGCGCGCCTTCATGTGCTCTTCGACGAGGCGTGTCACACGTGCGTCATCGGCCAAAGAAAGGAAGTGCGCGTTGACGGAATCCAGTTTTTTGAAGTCCAGCCGTGACGGCGCCTTGCCGATCTGGGCGATCTCAAACTGCGGAACCGCTTCTTCCTTGGTCAAAATATCATCGTGGCCCGGGCTCCAACCCAGGCGCATGAGGTAAGCGTTCATCGCCTCCGGCAGGTAGCCCATGTCGCGCCACTCATGTACGGCCTGCGCGCCATGGCGCTTGGAAAGCTTCTTGCCATCCTCGCCATGAATAAGCGGCACGTGCGCAAACAACGGCGGCGACCAATCCATCGCTCTATAGATCACGATCTGCCGCGCCGCGTTGGTCAGGTGGTCATCACCCCGGATCACATGCGTGACAGCCATGTCGTGGTCGTCAACAACGACAGAGAGCATGTAGGTCGGATTGCCGTCGGCGCGGAGCAGCACGAGATCATCCAGATCACGCGCCTTAATCCGCACGTCGCCCTGGATCAGATCCGCGTTGGCAATCTCGCCCTCATCCGGCGCCCGGAGGCGGACGGTGAAGGACGCGTCCGGAAATGGCGGCGCCTTCCCGTCGCGATAGGGCGAGCGGATCGCGCGGCCTTCAGCGTGAGCCTCATTGCGCGCCGCTTCTTGCTCTTCAGTGGTCATGTAGCAGCGGAACGCCGTGCCCCGCGCGATCATGGCCTCTGCCGCTTGGCGGTGACGTTCCGCGCGCGCGAATTGATAGATCGTCGGGCCGTCGTGCTTCAGGCCGAGCCATTCCATGCCTTCGAGGATCGCCTCAATCGCCTCCGGCGTTGAGCGCGCGCGGTCGGTGTCTTCGATCCTAAGCAAGAAGGTCCCGCCCATCTTCTTCGCGAACAGCCAGTTAAAAAGGGCGGTGCGCGCGCCTCCGATATGGAGATAGCCTGTGGGCGAGGGGGCGAAGCGCGTGACGACGCTCATCGGAGACAATGCAAGTTGGTCAAAGCGCGCGCGTGGTAGCACGCAGGCGGCGTTTTCTCCTAACCGCGCTCTACGTGGCGTCTGGGCCCTCCAGCGCGACCGCTGGATACTCTGGCTTCCGCCCGTGATGATTGTTGGCGCCGCCGCCTGGCTCCTGGCGCCGGCCGATCCGCCCGTTTGGCTAGGCGGGCTCGCACTGGTGATGGCCGCCGTCGCCTTCGGCGCCATCCTTCTGGACCGGCCGGCGATTTCGATGCGCGGCCTCGCGCTTGCCGCGCTCATCGTCATTCTCATGTTTCCGGAATCCGTACTGGATGCCAGTTTCCAAATGTCATTCGCGGCCACGATGGCTCTCGTGGCGCTCTTTGAACTACTGAGCCGCCCGCTGAGCGCTCCCGCCTTGCCAGCGCCCGGTCCGATCATCGGCTTTATGCAATGGAGCACTAAGGCGGTCGGCGATGTGCTGCTCATCTCGCTTGTCGCCGGCATCGCGACGGATCCATTCGCGATGTACCATTTCCAACGATTTTCGCTCTACGCGCTCCCCGCGAACTTGCTCGCTGAGCCCATACTTTCGTTCTTAGTCGCGCCTGCAGCCATCGCAGCCGCCGTACTCGCGCCGTTTGGCCTGTCTCAACCCGCGTTGGAGGTTATGGCGAGCGGCCTCGATTTAATCGCAGCCATCGGCCAGACATTCGGCGAGCGCTCAGAAGCCGTGCAGGCCGTGCCTAATCCACCGGATGCGGCTTTTCTTGTGTGTGCTTTCGCTTTGCTTTGGGCCTGCCTTTGGCGCGGCGCTCTGCGCTGGTTTGGCGTTCCCATCTTTGCCGTCAGTGTGGCGCTCTACATCACCGCGCCCGGTCATGGCGTTCGACGGCGAATTGCGCGCGATTTACGGACGTGACGATGGCCGCTGGACGTTGCTCGCTGCGCAAAGCCGCTCGACCTATGCCCGCGATAGGCTAGGGCAACGCTGGGCCTGTCGCCAAGCGAAATTGAGCGGCTTGCACCACCCGAAGCCTGCGCTGACACGTTCTGCGAATGGCGCACCGGCGTGCGAACCGTATTTCTTGTGCGCGACACCGAAATGTTGGACCGCGCTTGTGTCCCATCGGCCATCGTGATCGCCGAAGCCGATCTACCGGCGGACTACGCGCAAAGGTGCGACCTATCAGCTGCGCTAAACGCAGCCAGCCTCGCCACCCTTGGAGGCGTAACGATTATCGAAACACCACTTGGGCCGCGGACCCGCCGCGCCTGGCCTTCCAACCTTCGCCGCGCTTGGACACCCCAAGCGCAAGGCGCTGATCAGGAATAGCGGCGGATCATAGCGACAAGCTTGCCTTGAACGCGAACGCGATCTGGACCAAAGATACGCGTCTCGTAAGCCGGGTTGGCCGCTTCAAGCGCAACCGAATTGCCGCGCTTTCGCAGCCGCTTCAGCGTCGCTTCTTCGTTGTCGACGAGCGCCACGACGATGTCGCCGCTATCGGCAGTCTCGGTACGTTTAATGATGACCACGTCGCCGTCGAGAATGCCGGCTTGGATCATCGAGTCGCCTTTGACTTCGAGCGCAAAGTGATCGCCCGAACCCAACAACTCGTCAGGCGCCTGGATGCGCCCAGTCTCCTGTTGAATTGCCTCGATCGGCACACCGGCTGCGATCTGCCCCAGGATTGGAATACCGGTCGAACCACCGGAGCTGCGTCCGTCACCGACGACGGAGGGGCGAAAAGATTGGCGGCCCTTAGGCGGCGCCGCGGGCGCTGCGCTATCCGGCATTTTCAGTACTTCAAGCGCACGCGCCCGGTGGGGCAGGCGGCGCAGAAAGCCGCGCTCTTCGAGCGCCGTGATCAGCCTGTGGATGCCCGATTTGGAGGCGAGATCGAGCGCCTCCTTCATTTCATCGAACGACGGAGAAACCCCCGTCTCTTTGATCCGCTCGTGGATGTAGAGCAGCAGTTCTTTTTGTTTCGCTGTCAGCATGACCTGGGACCAAATGGTGAACGATGGGGTGTTCTATATCCGTTCCAAGTCGCCGGTCAAGTCCAGTTTAGTTAACGGCCAAGTAGTGATCGCGTCGCGCACGCGACATCATCTTGGCGCATCAAACTCTCGCCTACGAGGAAGGCGCGCGCCCCGGCGCTTTGCAAGCGCTCGATGTCGGCATGCGTGAATATCCCTGACTCCGAGACGATGAGCACGTCTGACGGCGCCAATGCCGCCAAGCGCTCTGTGATGCTGAGATCGGTTTCAAATGTTGCGAGCGAGCGATTGTTCACGCCGATCAATTTGAACCCTAGCCGCAAAGAGCGCTGGAGTTCGCTCTCGTCATGAACTTCAACGAGCGCATCCATGCCGAACGCGTCTGCGGTATCGTTCAGATCCGACGCCAACGCGTCGTCCACTGCTGACATGATGATGAGGATCGCGTCGGCGCCGATCGAGCGGCTCTCGGCGATTTGCCATTCGTCGATCATGAAGTCCTTACGCAGCACAGGAAGCCCGCAAGCCTTGCGCGCGGCGATGAGAAAATCCTCGTGGCCCTGGAAGCTCGGCGCATCCGTCAGCACCGATAGGCACGTCGCGCCACCTTCAGCGTAGGCGCGCGCTAACATTGGGGGGTCGAAGTCCGCGCGGATCAGCCCCTTAGAAGGGCTCGCCTTCTTGATCTCAGCAATGAGCGCCGGCCCGTCCGTTTGCTCTAGAACCCGCCGAAAACCTCGCGGGCGCGTTTGCTTCCGGATCGCCGCGTCGATATCGCCCTGACTGAGCAGTTTCTTCCGCGCCGCGACTTCATCGCGCTTATAAGCGATGATGCCTTCCAGAACGCTCACGGCGCGCTCCTTGAAACATCGACGAGCTTTGTCAACGCGTCTTTCGCAGCGCCGCTATCCAGAGACCGCGCCGCCATCGGCCAGCCTTCAGGCACATCCTTCGCCTTGCCAGCCACAACGAGTGCGCCCGCTGCATTGAGTATAACGGCGTCGCGATGCCCTGGACGTCCGCCGCCACCCAACAGCGCACGCATCTCTTCGGCGTTCTCTTCCGCGGATCCGCCGCGGATGTCAGGGTTGATCGCGGCATCTACGCTAGCTTTCACAATCGCCACCTCGCCGGCGTCCAGAACAGCGACATTGTTTGCCTCACGATTCTGCGCCGAGAGTTCGTCCAGCCCGCCTGCGCCGTGCACCACCCAGGCGCGCTCGCAGCCCAATTCCTTGAGCGCCCGCGCGACGGGCTCGATGAAGTCCACGCTAAACACGCCCATCAATTGTCGCTTCACGCCGGCCGGATTGGAGAGGGGACCGAGCAAGTTGAAAATCGTACGCTTGCCAAGTTCGCGCCGCGCCAGCGCGACGTGCCGCATCGCAGGATGATGGTTTTGCGCAAACAGGAATGCGACGCCCGCATCCCGCAAACACCGCTCCAGCGCCGGCAAGTCCGACGTAAGCTTTACGCCAAGCGCCTCCAGCACGTCCGCCGCGCCGGACTTCGAACTCATCGCGCGATTGCCGTGCTTGGCGACAGTCACGCCGCATCCCGCCACAACAAACGTAACGGCAGTTGAAATATTCAGCGTGTGGGCGCCGTCGCCGCCAGTGCCGCAGACATCGATCGAGCCCTCAGGCGCCTCAACCCGCACCATCCGCGACCGCAAAGCCCGAGCACCCGCTGTAATGAGCGGCGCATGAGCCATTAGAGGCATGGTCAGCACAAGGAAGCGCTTGATCTCCTCGTGCACAGCCGCGCCATCCATGATCTCAGCGAAGGCGCCATCCAAACCGGACGCATCAAGTTCGCCGCCGCTGCTGAGCGTCTCGATCGTTGAAGCGAGGTTCATCGAAGTCCCGCCGCATTCAAGAAGTTGCCGACGATCGCATGGCCGTATTCCGAGGCGATGGATTCTGGGTGAAACTGAACGCCAAAGATCGGGCGCGACGTATGCGAGAGCCCCATGACCTCGCCGTCGGCCGTCTCAGCGTCGATGTTCAACGCCGCCGGAAACGTTGCGCGCTTCACGGCTAACGAGTGATAGCGCGTGGCTCGAAACGGTGAGGGAAGGCCCCGGAACAGGCCGCCGCCGCGATGGGTCACTTCCGAGACCTTGCCGTGCATGATTTCCCGCGCGCTGACGACATCCCCGCCGAACGCGTGTCCCATTGCTTGATGCCCGAGGCATACGCCGAACATCGGCAAATCGCTCGGCGCCTGCTCCAGTAGCTCAAGACAGATGCCGGCTTCCTTCGGCGTGCACGGGCCGGGCGAAAGGATCACCGCTTTTGGCTTCCTTTTGAGCACATCGCCCACGCTCATTGCGTCGTTGCGAACGACTTCGGCGCGCACGCCAAAGTCTTCGACGTAGTGAACGAGGTTATAGACGAAGCTGTCGTAATTATCGATGACGAGGATCATGGCGGCCTTCAGGCATGCGCTTGGGACGAACTGGTTTAAAGCGTCGTCAAACGCGCCATCGAGCGGGGGCCGGCCAAAGGATCATGCGGGCGCCAGCTTAGCTGAAAAACCGTTCCTGCAAACGGCGTTCGCCGCCCTCGCCGCAAAAGAAATGGCGAGACCCTGAGGCCTCGCCATCCCTTCAGACGAAAACCCTACGTCTTAGCGGCCAGCGCCAGCACGCAACGCTTCAAGTTGCGCACGGTTGAGGTCGTCTGTGGTGTAACGGCCGTCAGCAACGGCGACTTGCACCGGCTGCGGCAAGCTGGTGTTGACTTCGCCCGTCGCACTAGCTTGCGCAGTACGCGTGTTCGCCGAAGCGGCGGCTTCCGCATTCACGGTTGGCGCAGCGCTTTCTGCTTCAGCTGTCGCCATTTCAGCGGTGTCGTTGGCCGCTTCATTGGCTGCGGCGACGGCCGGCGCTGCGTCCGGCGTGGTGACTGCCGCACCAGTCGTCGTCTCGGCGTTCGCTGTCATCGCGGGAGTCTGAACAGTGGCCTCGCCAGCGGCTGAACCCGTCACGGTTTGTGGTTGCGCCATCGCTTCTGCGGCGCCTGTGGCCCGCTCCGTTGTCGTCTGCGCCTGCTGACGCGCTTGCGCCGTCGCGCTCGTTGCGGGTTGCGTAATCGTGCCGGTATTTACACCCGCTTGGCCTGCAACCGATTGCGCGAAGGCGGGTGCGGCTACGGCGAGTGCTGCTGTTGCAACAGATGCGATCAGAAGCTTCTTCATTCTTGGTCTCCGGGGGAATAGGGCTGGAAAATCCAGCGCAAATGACCGGGGACAACGCTTGACGATTGGGTTCGGCGCCGCGGAACTTCACTTAATTGACCGTAAGCGTGGAACTAACGGGTCATACGTAACGCCAAGCATCACTCGCGGCGCGAAACAAGGCGCGTGATTTGTGCAGTGTTTCTTCAAGTTCCGCTTCTGGATCGCTGTCGAGAACAACACCACCGCCAGCTTGCACGTGCATCACGCCGTCCTTCACGACCGCCGTGCGCAACGCGATGCACGTATCCATGTCACCCCCCGCGCCGAAATAGCCAACGCCGCCCGCATAGATGCCGCGTTTGTGTTGCTCAACTTCGTTGATGATTTCCATTGCGCGGATTTTCGGCGCGCCCGTCACCGTGCCGTGCGGAAATCCCGCGAGCAGGGCATCGAGCGCGGTGTGCCCTTCAGCGAGTTCACCTTCGACGTTCGACACAATGTGCATCACGTGGCTGTAGCGTTCGATCGAAAATGACTCCGTCACGCGCACATGTGCCGAACCCGCGCTCGCCGTCGCTGCATTGCTGCCAGCTTTCTGCCCGCGAATGGCGACGCGGCCCAAATCATTGCGTGCGAGATCGACAAGCATCAGATGCTCGGCGCGTTCTTTCGGATCGGCCAGGAGCTCTGCTTCGAGCGCGTGATCTTCCGCCGGTGTCGTCCCTCGCGGACGTGTGCCGGCGATCGGCCGGATGGTGATCGTATCGCCGCGCTTACGGACCAGTATTTCCGGACTAGATCCAACAACCGCGAAATCGGCGAAGTTCAGATAGTAGAGGAATGGTGAGGGGTTCAGCCGCCGCAGCGACCGATAAAGCGCGAACGGCGGCGCTTTCAGCGGCGCCGAGAAACGTTGGCTTGGCACCACCTGAAAGATGTCGCCTGCACGGCAATAATCTTTGCACTTGGAAACCAACGCCCGGTAAGCATCAGGCGCGGTATTGGAGCGCGGCACCACAGTTTCCGCCCCCGCCGCCGCGCGGCGCGCCTTCGGTAGCGGCCGTTCCAACGCCCGCCAGACGCGCTCCAACCTTCGCCGCGCCGCCTCGTAGGCGCTCTCAGCATCTTGCCCCGCCCGCTTACGCGCCGGCGTGATCAACGTGATCTCGCTGGTGACGTTGTCGAACACAGCAACGATCGTCGGGCGTACGAGCAGCGCATCCGGTGTCCCAACCGGATCAGCAACTTTGTCGGGCAAGCGCTCAACCAAGCGCACCATGTCGTAGCCGAGATACCCGAACAAACCCGCGGCCATCGGCGGCAGGTGGGCCGGCAAATCGAGCGCCGAGCGCGTCAGCAGCTCGCGCAAGCTTCTCAATGGCGCATCGCGATGCGGCCGGAACGCGCTCTCGCCGAAGCCGCCGCGGCTCGACTCCGCTCGGCCGTCGCGCACGCGCCATACAACGTCCGGCTTCACACCGATGATGGAATAGCGGCCGCGAAAATCGCCGCCTTGCACGCTCTCGAGCAAAAATGATCCGGGCTTATCGGCGCCCAGCTTCAACAGCGCCGAAACCGGCGTCTCTAAATCGCTGACGCGCCGCATCCAAACCACGCCGCCACCGGCGGCATAGCCCATTGTAAAAGCGGCCAGCGCCGGTTCCAGCGCTGGCTCCGCCTGACTCATTGGCCTTCTTCGGGCGTTTCTGTTGAGGCGCGATAGAGGCTGCTGATCCGCTCTTCGTAGCGGCGCGGATTTGCGCGCGAAAGAATTTCGCCCTGCAGCGCTTCAACGACGCTGGTGCTCAATCCGCAGAACGGCGGCGCACCGGCCTGTAGCGCCTGTTGCTGGCATGGCCGCTCAGCATAGGTCCGCGTCGCCTCGACGATCTGCGGGTCCGCATTCGCATCCGGACGATTGATCCGCTCTATAACCGCCACCAGCACGCCGGCGCCCGAGACAGTGCTTACCGCGCTGCCCTGAGCCGCCGCAAACATTTGGCCGGCCAAACCTTGCGGCAGGCTTTGCAAAGCGCCGCGGCGATCAATGGTCCGCGATGAGACAACGACGCGCGCACGGTTGGAGCCAGCTGCGGCAGAAAGCGATTGGCCGCCATTGACGGCCGCCACGATCTGTTCGCCGAGCTCGCGCAGGCGCGTCGCACGCTCACGGTCTGTCCATGCCTGGATCAGTTGCGTGCGCACCTCTTCGAGCGGCCGCACGCTCTCCGGAATGATCCGGTCAACGCCAATCATCACATCGGCGTCACCCGCCGGTGTGAAATCAGTCGCTTCGCCTTCTTGCGTCTGGAACGCCGCTCCAAGCACTTCTTCGTGCCCAGCCAGCGAATCAATCGGACGGCCCTGTTGGTCGCGCCCGCCAGCTTCGACGGCCGGTATCGTCACCGCCGTCAAACCCGCTTGGCGCGCGGCATCCTGCAATGGCGCGCCACCGGCGCGTGCGTCTTCAAACGTTGTGACGGCGGTGTTCAGCAGGTCCGTCGCTTCATCTGCAGCAATGGCAGTCCGTAATTCCTCACGGTGCTCCGCATAGTTCGGCGTCACCGCAGGCGTGGACGCTTCGACCCGGATGACGATAAACGGCGAAAGCGAGCTGCGCGCCACAACAGCTGGGCCGCGCACTTGTGCGCCAAAGACCGTAGCGGCTGCCGCGGTGTCCGGCACTTCTGTCCGCGCTTGGTTTTCACCGCGCGTCACTTGCAGGCTCATCGCTTGCGCAACGGCAGCCGCGCTCTCGCCGCGATTGAGGCGGGCGGCGGCCTCATTGGCTTGCACTTCGCTGGTTGCCGCGATCCGCACATAAGTACGGCGCTCGGGCTGCGTCAGTCCGGGCACGCGGGCGTCGAATTCTTCGCGAATGCGCGCTTCCGGCACATCTACGCGGCCAACGAAATCGGCGGCGCGCGCATACACAAGCGTCAGGCCTCGGAATTCGGGCAAGCGCAAGTTCTGCTGATTGTCTTCATAGAAGGCCAAGACCTGCGCTTCAGTCGGCGCGGGAATCGCACCCACCGCCGAGGCTGGCGCCTCCGCAACCGACACAACACGCGTCTCCGCATCATATGCGTATGTCAAAGCGCCGAAACTGCTCGGCGCGCGAATGCCCGCCACCAGCGATTGCACGAGGATTGCCGTGGTTAGATCGCCGCGCACGTCCTGCTCGAACTCGGCACGATTGTAGCGCATCTGATTGAGGAACGCGGCATAGGCTTGTTCATCGAACGCGCCCGTCACGGCGTTATGAACGGCTGGGATATCGCGAATGCGTTGAGCAACTTGCGCGTCACTGGCGCTAACCCCAATCTTCTCGGCGTACACATACATCGCAACGCGATTGATCATGCCTTCAAGCAGCCGCAGATGGAGTCCAGCATCGATTGCCTCCTGCTGGGAGATGTTCTGGCCATTGGCGCGCTCGCCCTGGAGCGTCAGCTCCAATTCACGGGTCAGTTGAGGGGGCGTGATGTTACGCCCGCCCACGGTCGCAATTGCACTGTTGCCGATCGAACTCAGGCCGTCGCTGGGGACTAGAAAGAGAACCGTCGCGATACCGATCAAGCCGATGATGATCGTTGCGATCCAGCCGCGGGTGATATTCCGAAATTGCAGAAGCATGAGGCGTTCCGTTATGCGTGAGGCGGCGGACCATAGAGAGCGCCCCTGAGCGGGGCAATTGCCGCACGCCGCCGCAGTGGCGCAATGAGGGGATAGGGCATGGCTTCGCGTAAGCCGCTAATCGCGGGTAACTGGAAAATGTACGGCCGGGCGGCCGATCTGGCCGAAATTGGGGCTCTCACCGAAACGATCGGACCCGCAGCGACCAATCTTGAAGTCCTGATCTGCCCGCCAGCCGCGTTCATTCAATCCGCAGCCTGGCAAAACCGTGCGGGACCCATCCTCATTGGCGCCCAGGACTGCAGCCCCAGCGCCGCCGACGCGGCCCGAACCGGCGAGGTCAGCGCGGCCATGCTCGCCAATGTGGGCGCCCGTTACGTCATTGTCGGCCATTCGGAACGCCGTCAAATCCATGGCGAGACCGACTCTCTGGTTCGTCAAAAGGCGGAGGCTGTCGTTGCGGCGGGCCTCACACCCATCGTCTGCGTCGGCGAGACACAAGCCGAACGGGCCGCTGGAAAGGTTACAGAAGTGGTCGGCCGCCAGGTGCAAGCCAGCGTTCCCGGGCAGGGCGCCTTCGTTGTGGCCTACGAGCCGGTTTGGGCAATCGGGGGGAATTCTACGCCGACCTCGCTCGAGATCGGCCAGGTACATGCGCTTATTCGCGAAACTCTGGTTGGACAGTTCGGCGCCCAGGCGAACGAGACACGTATTTTGTATGGCGGTTCGGTGAATCCGAAGAATGCGGGCGAGATTTTCACTGTAGACGGTGTCGACGGCGCCCTTGTTGGGCGTGCGAGCCTGAAGGCCACAGATTTTTCAGCCATAATTCGGGGCCATCCGGCTGCTGCGTAGGGATGCGCTGGAGCGGGCTGGTGTTTAGGATCGGCCTCAGCTATTGAGCGCCCTTTCGCGCGCGCCCATGTGAGGGCGCGAGCCGATGCGGGCGCGTGGGAGACGGACAGACACATGGAATTGGTCGTTCTCAGCATCCATTTGCTTGTGTGCATGTGCCTCATCGGCCTTGTTTTGTTGCAGCGCTCTGAAGGTGGCGCGCTCGGCATGGGTGGGGGCAGTGGCGGCGCTTTGATGAGCGGCCGTGGCGCGGCTGACGCCCTTGCTAAGATGACCTCCGTTGCTGGCGGCTTCTTTATTGTGACCTCGCTCGCACTGACGCTGATCTCGGGTGCAGCGAGCACCAACGGCCGTTCAGTCATGGATCTATTTCCGGCCACGCAATCGGCGCCTACGACCACGACTGCGCCCGTCACAACTGAACCGGTCACACCTGAGAACACCACGCCCGACCCGACCGAAGGTCGCGCCCCGAGCAGCAGCCAACTCGTGACCCTCGGCCCACGTGAAGCCTCGGCCAACACCAACATCGTGCCCGCGCCGTCCGCAGCGACGACTCGCGCAGGTCCGATCGAGAGCCGCCCAACGCAGACCGCGTCGACCCAGCGCCCGACGGCGCCGCGCACGACGCCTGCCACCACCACGCAACAACGTTCCACTACGGCAACAACCCCAGTGGCGACGCAACAACCGGCTCAGCGCACGACACCGCCGGCAACCAATGGCTCGGTGTCGGGCATCGACCTTACCACTGATCCTCAACTGACTACCGAATCGAGCAACTCTGATAACGGAGTGGCGGCCGTACGGCGCGAACGCGCTGGCCCCGATCAATAAGCCCGCAGCCGGGCTGGGGCAGAAGGCGGCCTGGGCGAAACGGAAGCAATGGCGCGTTATGTGTTCATTACCGGTGGAGTGGTCTCTTCTTTAGGGAAGGGTATCGCCTCCGCCGCCCTCGGCGCGTTGCTGCAAGCTCGCGGATACCGGGTCCGACTCCGCAAACTTGATCCCTATCTAAACGTCGATCCGGGCACGATGAGCCCGTATCAGCACGGCGAAGTGTTCGTCACCGACGACGGCGCCGAGACGGATCTCGATCTCGGCCATTATGAGCGCTTCACCGGCGTGTCCGCTCATCAAGCCGACAACATCACCACCGGCCGCATCTACCAGGACATTATCGCGAAAGAGCGCCGCGGCGATTATCTGGGCGCGACAGTGCAAGTCATTCCGCACGTCACCAACGCGATCAAGGAATTCATTCTCTCAGATCACGGCGACGCGGATTTCGTTCTCTGCGAAATCGGCGGCACCGTCGGCGATATCGAAGGCCTGCCGTTCTTCGAGGCGATCCGTCAGCTCGGCCAAGAACTCGAGCCCCGCCAAGCCGCGTTCGTGCACCTGACTCTGCTGCCCTACATCCCATCAGCAGGCGAGATGAAGACCAAGCCGACGCAGCACAGCGTCAAAGAGCTGCGTTCGATCGGCATTCAGCCGAACATTCTGCTCTGCCGGTGCGATCGCCCCATCCCGGAAGACGAGAAGCGCAAAATCGCGCTCTTCTGCAACGTCCGCGAGGCCGCCGTCATCGAAGCGCGCGACCTGCCGACCATTTACGAAGCCCCGATCGCCTATCACTTGGCCGGCTTTGACACCGAACTGCTGAAGCACTTCGGCGTCGCCGTTGCGCCTCAACCCGATCTCACCAAGTGGGACACGATCGTAAGGCGCCTGAAGGCGCCCGACGGCGAAGTCACCATCGCCGTCGTCGGCAAATACACCGAGTTGAAGGACGCGTATAAGTCGCTGATCGAAGCACTGTATCACGGCGGCGTCGCCAACAATGTCAAAGTCGACATCCGCTGGGTCGAGAGCGAGAAATTTGAAGAGCGCGGCGAAGGCTGGGTCGCGGACCTTCACGGAGTCCACGGCGTGCTCGTGCCCGGCGGTTTTGGCGAACGCGGCAGCGAAGGAAAGATCGCAGCAGTCACGTTCGCACGCGAGCATCTAACCCCATATTTTGGTATTTGCTTCGGCATGCAGATGGCCTGCATCGAAGCGGCGCGAAACCAAGCCGGTCTGAAAGGCGCGAGTTCGAGCGAGTTCGGTCCCTCCAAATATCCCGTTGTCGGCCTGATGACGGAATGGCTCAAAGGCAACGAACTGGAAAAGCGCGCAACGGCGGGCGATCTCGGCGGCACCATGCGCCTCGGCGCCTTTGACGCGGCGCTCGAACCAGGCAGTAAGGTCGCTGAGATCTACGGCGCCACCCATATCAGCGAGCGCCATCGCCATCGCTACGAGGTCAACACCAAGTACCGCGACAAACTTGAAGACGCCGGTCTCATCTTTTCCGGCATGAGCCCGGACGGGCTGCTTCCCGAAATCGTAGAACGCCGCGACCATCCTTGGTTCATCGGCGTTCAGTACCACCCAGAACTAAAGAGCCGCCCCTTCGAACCGCATCCGCTCTTCGCCAGCTTCATCGCGGCAGCAGTTGAGCAGTCGCGTCTCGTTTAGGACGTTTTCCGTCGACAGGTTGCACGCGTGCCTCTAGTCGGAATTGATGCACTTCACTTTCATGCTCGCTCAGAGCGCCGCCGAGGCAGCGCGACCAGAAGCCGATCACGGCGGCACGGTCATTGCGCTCTTCGTTGTCATCGTGGCCGTCGCGCTTTGGATCGCGCTGCGCGCTTTCATCCGCGGCCTGCGGGCCAACAAAACCCAGTCCGCCACCGGCGGTGATTTCTCTGGCTATGCGCTCGAAGCGCTCGTCAACGCAGCCAAGATCGATGGCCGCGTAAACGACGCCGAAAAACGCGCCATCACAGTCGCAATGCGCGAGATCGCCGGCGAAGCGTTCGAGGCCGTCAAGGTTGAAGAAAGCTTCGCCCGTGCGCGCCTCAGCAAAGACGAACTGGTGGCCTTCCTCGCCTCGCGCTCTCGCGCCTTCACGCGCGACCAGAAAATGGCGCTTCTGAAAGCGCTGATGGCGGTTTTTGTCTCGGACGGCAAATTCGAAGAGTCCGAGCACGCGGCGTTGCTGGATTATACTGCCGCTATAGGTTTCGACCGCGAAGGCGCGCCGCAATTGCTCCGCAGCTTTACGCGCGGCAGCATCACCTAAGCGGTCACGCGCTCCGCAAACGCCGTCACATCAACCAATGTCGGCGCGCGTGCTCGCAATGGCCGCGAGAGCGCTAGCATGATGTCGACGTGATTGACGCTCGGATACGTCTTCGTCTCAACGCGCCCGCCAGCCTCACGCGTCGCCGCGGCAAGCGCGCGCAAATTGCGCGGTCCAACGGTGGTGTCAGCTTCGCCCCACAATAATAGCAGCGGCGGCGCGTCAGCGCGTGCAAAGTGCAGCGGTTGCGTCAAAGGCAAATCCGGCGCCTGGCCAAACGCGTTCCGCGTCGCATCAACATCAAACGGCAGAAAATCGTAAGGCCCAGACAAGCCCACAACGCCACGCACGTTCGAGGCCTCCACACCGGCGTCGCGCAGATAGTGCGCATCGAGCCCAATCATCATTGCGTTATAGCCGCCTGCGGAGTGGCCCACCAAAACGATACGCGACGGGTCGCCGCCATACTCACGTGCATGATCGACCGCCCAGCGAACCGCGAGCGCGCAATCATCCAAAAAATCCGGAAAGCGCACGTCCGGCACCAACCGGTAGTCGGGGATCACCGTGACGAACCCTCGTGAGGCGAACGCCGCGCCTACAAATGCGTAATCGTCCTTCGAGCCGGAATTCCATGAGCCGCCATAGATAAACACGATGACGGGGCGCCCATTGGCGCCTTCCGGCGCATAGACATCCAATTTCCGCCGCTGACCTTCGCCGTAGGCCACATCCCGCGCCGCCCGCCGGGCGCCTCTATCCCTGGGCGCCACGGCATTGAAGGCCCCCAAAGAGGGCGTACAGGCCCCGGCGAGGGCGGCGAGCAGGAGCGAACGTCGGTACATGGCCCAGCTTACGGCTTGGGCCGCCGTTTAGATGCATCCAAATCTGTCGCGGCCCGCATCCTCAGGTCAAAGGCGGGGACGAGTGTGCCCGCAGATAGGCAGGGGAAAGCTCTATGCGTTTGATTCTGATGGCTTCGGTCGTGCTTATGGCTTCAGCCGGCGTAGCCCATGCCCAGACCCGCAATGTCACTGGCTTCACCAAGGTCGAAGCCCGCGCTGGCACCGATGTAGAGGTCACGGTCGGCAGCGGCTTCCGCGTCGAAGTTACCGGCCGCGACGCCGCGCGCATCACCACCCGCGTTGAGGGCGACACTCTGGTCGTTGAACCGGTTCGCGGCTGGTCATGGCGCGGCCCGCGCAATGCCAACGTCCGCGTAACATTGCCCCGCGTCGATGGTCTGGAAGCGTCAAGCGGCGCGGACCTCGTCGCCACTGGTCTCAACGCCGGCGCTGTCACGCTGGCTTCTTCATCCGGCGCCGATCTCCGCGTCAGCGGTACATGTTCGTCTTTCGAAGCAGACGCTTCCAGCGGCGCGGACCTGCACGCTCAAGATCTCCGCTGTGAGAACGGCAGCGTTGACGTGTCGTCCGGCGCCGATGCACGCGTGTTCGCCACTCACCGTCTCGACGTCGACGCCTCCAGCGGCGGTGGCGTGCTCGCTTACGGCAATGCGGGCATTGGCGACGTTTCACTCTCGTCCGGCGGTTCGCTCCGTCGCGCCAATTAAGGACCATCTTCATGCGCAACATTGTCATCACCGGCGTGGCTTTCATCGCATTGGCGACCGCCGCAACCGCCGAGACACGCAATCTCTCTAACTTCACGGGTGTTTCCGCCTCCGACCGCATCCGTGTGGAAGTGGCGATCGGCGAAAGCTATCGCGTCGACGTCACCGGCGCCGACGCTTCGCGGGTAACGACACGCGTTGACGACGGCACGCTCGTTATCCGCCGCACCAACCGGCCGGTCTGGGGCGGCACACCGCCGATCGACGCGACCGTACACGTAACCATGCCGCGCGTGAGCAGTCTCGCATCCGCACGAGGGGCCGATCTCATCGCAGTTGACATCAACACCCGCGATATCGAATTGGCCGCCGCAATGGGCGGCACACTGCAAGTCAGCGGCGTCTGCACCAATCTCGATGCTTCGGCCGCCATGGGCGGCACGATCCGCGCTGAAGCTTTGCAGTGCCGGGACGCCGACGTCTCCGTCGCGATGGGGGGCGACGCCCGAGTGTACGCTTCGAACCGCTACGACGTGTCGGCTGCCATGGGCGGCTCAGCCAACGTCGCTGGCGGCGGCCAGAGCGGCGACATCTCCACGACCATGGGGGGGTCGGTCGAGACCAACTGAACCAGGGAACCACGGCGGCAGGTTGGCGTTGGTTCCCGCCATGCAACCTGCCGCCGAGACCGACGCGCCCTCCAAACCTGCGCGCGCTTCACCGCACATCCGCTCCGCGCTTGTGCTTCTCAACGAAAAAGCCGGCAGCGTTGGCCCCAACGCTGCCGTAGAGATTGTCGATGCGCTCAATGCCGCTGGCGTCGGACAATTCTTCATCGTCGACGCCACCCGCATGTCACGCCGCGTGTTTCAACGCGCCGCCGAGTTCGACGCGATCATCGTGCTGGGCGGCGATGGCACGGCGCGCTCCGCGGCAGAGCTTGCACCCCGCAATGGCCCGCCACTTATCTTGCTCCCGGGCGGCACCCTCAACATCCTGCCAAAGGCGCTCTACGGAGACCTTTCTTGGCCGCAAGCGCTGGCCGCCGTGCTCGAACGCGGCGTCGAGCGCCGCCTGCCACTGGGCCGGGCCAATGGCGAAGCCTTCTACGTCGCCGGTCTTTTCGGTGCGCCGACGCTTATGGCGCGCGCGCGAGAATCCATGCGCGAAGGCAAGCCGTTGGAAGCATTCAGCCGCTTTCGTCACGCCCTGAAACGCTCATTTGCGCGCCGCCTTCGCGCCCGAGCTGGCAGCGACAAGATGCGCAAGGCCGAGGGCATTGGCGTTCTGTGCCCCAGCTTCTCCGGCGGCATCGAAGCCGACAATCTTGAGTGGGTGCGTCTCGACGCCAAGGACCTCGTCGAGCTCGCGCGCGTAAGTCTCCGCGCTATCACGGCCGATTGGCGCAACGATTCCACCATCGAAATCGGCAAGTGCGAAACCGGCGACATCTATGCGCCGGGCATCATTCCCGCCACACTCGACGGCGAACCGCGCACATTCCTGTCGTACGTGCGGATCACGTTCACAAAGAATGGGCCCAAGGTCCTGGCGCTCGACGAGGAGTAGGGCGGTGCAGCTTGTCCACCTGACCGATCTACACTTCGGTTGCGAAGACAAAACCGCGCTAGCAGCGGCGGAAAAATACATCCGTGATCTGAAGCCGGATGCGGTGATCGTCACCGGTGACATTTCCAAGGATGGTCTCGCCTCTGAACTGAATGACGCCTGCGAGTGGATCCGCAGCCTCGAAGCGCCGGCCATGCTCACGCCGGGTAATCACGATGTCCCGTACTACGAAATGTGGGGCCGGCTTTTTTATCCGTGGGACCGCATTCGCACTGCCCAGCACGGCATTCAACACGAAGCCTGGCATACTGATCAATGGAGCATCGTCCCGATCAATACAGCTCGCGCTTGGCAGTTTCGTATGAATTGGGCGCAAGGCGAACTATCGCGCGGTCAAACCGCCATCGCCGCCGCCGAACTGCGGCGCGCTAAGCCCGGCGCGTTACGCATCATCATCACCCACCATCCGCTCGATTGGCCCAACGACGCGCCGATCAAGGGGCTCACCAGAGGTGGCGTTCGCGGATTGCGCAAACTTGCGGACGCGGGTGCTGAGCTATTCCTCAGCGGACACCTTCATTTCGCATCTGCGCGTCTCTTCGAAACCCGCGCACTCGCAGTCACCAGCGGAACGCTTTCACAGCGCGTGCGCCATGAGCCGTGCGCATTCACCGTCATCCGCCGCCCCGAGGCGCAGGTCATCGAGACCGAAGTCATCCATATCAAGCAAGGCGTTTGCGAAAGCGCTGCGGTGCGCCAGTTTCGGCTCAACGCCTCAGACCAACACGGGACACCGGCCGAGATTCGCGCGCAGCCGGCGGTTCAGAGCTAGGTTAGCTGCCGCGCGTATCGATATCCGGATCGCCCATCGCGGCTGCTTCTTCACTCGCGACACTGATGCCAAGTTCATCGGCGCCATCTTCCAGATAGTCGCCCAGCAGCGGCAAACCCATAAGGTAACGGGCCGTGGACGCTTCGCCGCGTTCGCGCGCTGCGATCAACGCCTCTTTCCACTCTGACGCTTCGTAGTCGCCGCGCCCCACCCACGCGAGCGCGACCAGGGTCGCCTTGGCGTCTTCATCGAGCTGGCGAATAGCGACATGCAGCTCACGCTGCACGGGATTGTCGCTCTCATCTTCCAGCGCATCCATTGAGCGGTCATCTACGCTGTTTGACCCGTCACTCGGATCATCGCTTGCGACCAAGCCGTCGAAAGCTTTCGCTTTCAGCGCGATGTAAGCCAGCATTTCGCGATCGATGGCGAAATCCGCCGGCGGTTCAGGAATCTCTCTGCTGGCCATTATGCACGTCCATTGATTGCTTGGTTGTGGAGGCCGCCCGGTTGGGTAATGCGCTTCGAGCGCAGCGCCGGCTTCACGTGAACGCGCATCGGCGATGTCCGCGAGTGAGATGATGCCGACAAGCCGCTTATCGACGTCGACAACCGGCAAACGCCGCACCTGCATATCGGCCATGTTCGAGCAGACGTGCCCGATATCTTCGTCCTCGTGGCAATAGAGGACCTCGGGCGTCATGACTTCGCTGACCGGCGTTTCCGGTCCCTTGCCTATCGCCACCGCGCGCACAGCGATGTCGCGATCGGTCACCATCCCCGCGAGCCGATCTCCGGCCGCTACGGGCAGGGCGCCTATATCGGCGTCAGCCATGATCCGTGCGGCTTCACAGATCATCGTCTCTGGCGCTACCGTCCGCACGGCGCGGGTCATCGTATCTTTCACAAGCATAGTTGGGCTCCTCGCAGCGCCCCCGAACGCGTGAGCTAACGCCATGCGAAAGAGGCAAGTTCCGGGGTCGGCGTGACCGTTATGCAGGTCACGCCGACCCCGTCGTACGCTCCCGGCATGCTTCATGTTATGACCAGCCCCGCTGGCGAGCCGGACCCTCACCGCCTCGAACTGGGCCTACTGGCTCTCATCGCCTTTGCGCTTGCGATACTTTGTCTGGTCTGGTTTGTCGTTTTTGGCGCCTGATACCGACCCAGAGCAGGGCTCCGAGGCTTGCCCCAGAGCCGCCTTTGGCCTATCAGCCCCGCTTTCCCGAGCGCCGACGCCCGGGACCCAGGAGTTTACCGGCCATGGCCGTTCCGAAGCGAAAAACCACCCCGTCGCGCCGCGGCATGCGCCGCTCGCACGATAAGCTGGCGAAAAACACATACGTCGCCGACGCCGAGTCGGGCGAACTCCGCCGTCCGCACCACATCGACCTCAAGACCGGCCGCTATCGCGGCAAGCAAGTCCTGAAGCCGAAGGAAGATTGAGCGTGCGCGCTTTCGCGCTCGCTCTCCTCCTTACTATCGCCGCCTGTCAACAGGATCCGCCTGCTCAGAGCGCACGCGGCGCTTCCGCGTCGCCGCTTGCGGTTGAAGGTTATGGCGACCTCACCATAGGCATGCCGATCGCTGACGCGCGCCGTATCTCCGGCCAGCCAATGAACGTGCCCGGCATCGAAGACACGCCCGGCGCCTGCAACGAACAAGAATACACTGCGCCGGATGGCGACAAGCTCTACGTGATGTTCGAAGGCGACGTCATCACCCGCATCACGGCCTCGACCGAAGCGCCGCACGCGCGCACCGCGCAAAATGTCGGCGTCGGTTCCACCGACGCCGAAGTCCGCACCGCCTATCAAAACGTCATCGAGGAAGGCGCGCACTACAGTCCGCCGCCCGCGCACAACCTTCTCATCTGGACCACGCCAGACCAAAGTGGCTTGCTCTTCGAAGTGAACGAGCAGGGCATCGTCACCGCCGTCCATGCCGGCGGCCCCTCGATCCGCTACATGGAAGGCTGCGCTTAGGCGCATTTCTCCAACCAAATTTGTTGAGCCCACATGCGTCGTCGCATAGGCGCGCTCGCGCGCTAAGCGAAGCCGGCAATACCTTGCCCGAAACAACGCCTACATCGGTGGCGCTGCGTCCATTCCAGGCAGTTGGTAAGTCAAATGGCGGGCAGGGCGCCTCTCCGTGCGCCACGCCACGCGACACGCCTTCACTTGAGTTTTCCGCACGCCCGGCTGACAACGCGGCCACAATTTCCGTTCTTTCAGGGAGTAACCCCATGACCGGCATCGCCGACATCACCGGCCGCGAAATCCTCGACAGCCGCGGCAATCCGACCGTTGAAGTCGATGTCTGGCTGGAGGACGGCTCAATGGGCCGCGCCGCGGTGCCGTCCGGCGCCTCAACCGGCGCCCACGAAGCGGTCGAAAAGCGCGACGGCGAACCGGACCGTTATCTCGGTAAGGGCGTGCGCGATGCTGTCGAAGCCGTTGGCGGTGAAATCGCCAACGCGCTGCTCGGCATGGACGCCGAAGATCAGCGCCGCATCGATCGAGTCATGATCGAACTCGACGGCACCGAAAACAAAGCCCGCCTTGGCGCCAACGCCATTCTCGGCGTCTCTTTGGCCGTCGCGAAGGCCGCAGCACTCAGCGCGGGCCAGCCGCTTTATCGCTACATTGGCGGCGTGCAAGCGCGCGTTTTGCCAACGCCGATGATGAACATCGTCAACGGCGGCGCTCACGCCGACAACCCGATCGACATCCAAGAATTCATGATCATGCCGATCGGCGCCGACACCATAGCCGACGCCGTGCGCATGGGCTCGGAAGTCTTCCAAACGCTGAAGAATGAACTGAAGGCCGCAGGCCACTCCACAAACGTCGGCGACGAAGGCGGTTTCGCGCCGAACCTCGCCAGCGCCGATGAAGCCATCGGCTTCATTTTGAAATCGATTGAGAAGGCGGGCTACACGCCGGGTGACGACATCGCGCTCGCACTCGATTGCGCCGCCACCGAATACTTCAAGAACGGCAAGTACGAACTGGCCGGTGAAGGCAAGTCGCTCTCGCCTCAAGCCAACGCCGAATATCTTGCCGACCTGGTCAGTCGCTTCCCGATCATCTCGATCGAGGACGGCATGTCGGAGGACGATTTCGAGGGCTGGCGCGTGCTCACCGAACTCATCGGCGACAAGTGCCAACTCGTCGGCGACGATCTCTTCGTCACCAACATGAAGCGGCTCGAAATTGGCTTCGAGCGGGGCCTCGCCAACTCAATTCTGATCAAGGTCAACCAGATCGGCACGCTCACCGAGACGCTCGACGTCGTCGATATGGCCCAACGCGCCGGCTACAGCGCCGTCATGAGCCATCGCAGCGGGGAAACCGAAGATTCAACCATTTCCGATCTCGCGGTGGCAATGAATTGCGGCCAGATCAAAACCGGCTCGCTCGCCCGCTCGGACCGCACGGCCAAGTATAACCAGCTCATCCGCATTGCCGAAATGCTGGACGATTCCGCCGAGTACGCCGGCGCGAGCACCATCGTCGGCCGTTAGCGCAAAGTTCCTTTCGCTTGCGGTTCCCAGGGCGCCCGATGCGTCCTAGATTGCCGTAAGCGGAGGCGGCGTGACCACGGCAACCATCGACAGAGCAGAAACGCCAATCTGGCTGCGCGTCGGCGAGATCATTCTCGCAGCGCTAGTCTATTTCGCGCTCGCGCGTGCGAGCCTTCATTTCGCGTCCCTCAACGCCAGCGCCACGCCGATCTGGCCGCCAACCGGCCTCGCAATCGCGCTCCTCCTCTTGCGCGGCAACGCGCTCGTGCCGGCAATCATAGCGGGCGCCTTCGCCGCCAACTTTCTCGTCACCCCGTCCGTCCCCACGGCCGCGATCATCGCGCTTGGAAATTGCGCTGAGGCCTTCGTTGCGACGCTGCTTCTGCAAAGCTGGGCCAAAGGCGAGCACGTTTTCCAATCGCCCGTCGGCGTCGGCAAATTTGCCGTGATTGTGACGGCGGTCGCTGCGCCCCTGAGCGCCACGATCGGTGTCGCAGCCCTTTGCGTCACCGGGTTTGCACAATGGGCGGACGCAATTCCAATTTGGGTCACATGGTGGCTCGGTAACCTGGCCGGCGCTATTCTTGCGACGCCCGCGCTGGTTCTGTGGGCGCGCACGTTGCGCGGCGAGGAGCCAGCGCCTGTTATTGCTAGCGCGTTGCTCTCGTTCGCGGCGATGCTGCTCATCGCCACGATCGCGTTCAGCCCAATCTCGCCGGTGCCGGCGCCAAGCCGCAGCGCGCTCGCATTTCTCGTCATCATGCCGCTCCTATGGTCGGCGCTACGCCTCGGTCTTCGCGAAACAGCGACGATGGCGCTGCTGATCTCGAGCTTTGCCGTCTGGGGCGTTGTGGCAGGCGCCAGCCCGTTCATTCAGGACACGTTGAACGGCTCATTGCTGTTGCTCGTTGCCTTCATTGTCTCAGCGACGCTCCCAAGCCTCGCGCTAGCGGCTGAACGACACCAGTCGCAGACATTGCTCGACCAAACGCGCCACGAACTCGTCCAAGCGCAAAAGCTAGAAGCCCTCGGCACGCTCACCAGCGGCGTCGCGCACGATTTCAATAATCTGCTTGCCTCCATCGCCGGTGGCCTGCGCACGCTCGACCGCCAAAACGAAGAGCGGATGCGCACTATGGAAGCGCTCGGCCAAGCGCTAGATCGCGGCACCGGCCTCACACGCCAGTTGCTCGCCTTCGCACGCCGCGAGCCGTTGAAGCTTGAGCGCATCGATATCAACGTCGCCCTCGAAAGCGCGCACGGCATTATCGCGTCCTCGATGAAGGACAATATCCGTTTCGAAATGCACATCGCGCCGGGCCTTTGGCCGGTGAAGGCTGATCGCAACCAGCTGGAAATCGCGCTGCTCAATCTTGCGGTCAACGCGCGGGACGCGATGCCGAAGGGCGGTGAAATTCTGATCCAGGCCGAGAACGTCGTCGCTGACGACCAGGAGAAGTGCATTGCCATCAGCGTGGCCGATAGCGGCGAGGGCATGAGCGAACAAACGATCGCACGCGCCTTCGAACCATTCTTCTCAACCAAAGCCGCTGGCGCCGGCACCGGCCTGGGCCTCGCGCAGGTCTACGGCTTTGCCACCCATTGCGGCGGCGCCGTAAACATCGACTCTACGATCGGACAGGGCACGACCGTCACGATCACGCTGCCGCGCGCCTGATCTATTCACGCGCGCGATCAGAGCGACAGCGCCGTCCGCGAGTCCGCCGTCACCACATCGTCCCGAACATAGCCGGTGCGGCCATCGGCTAAGGTCACGCGCAACCACCAATGCTCGCCTTGCCGGACCTTACCCGTCGCCTGCATCGAGGTTGCCGCCGCCACCCGCACAATCATCGTGGCGTTGCGCCGCGGGGCGATGCGAACTTTGGCCCCAGCGCGCCCGGCCGTGATCGCGACCGCCGGCTCGATCGCGGTTACGCCCGCAACCACTTGCGCCACCGGTGGCGCCCGAAACGTCACCGTGTCTTCGCGCACGAAACCAACCCGACCGTCCTCAAGCACGACGCGGAACCACCATTGGCCCTGCACATTGCGCCGCCCGGTCACGCGCATCGGCGTGCGCGCCGCCGCCTCGATCAGAAGCTCGCCCGTCGTCAGCGGATAGTCGCGGACATTTGCGCCATTGCGCCCCGCATAGAGCTGCCGGTCCGGTGCATATTCCTCGACCGATACATCCATCGGCGAGTAGGGCGCTTCCTCCGCCGTCAACTCTGCCGCGGCCGATGTCATCGTCGTCCAAGTCGCACGCGCTTGTGTCATCAGATCAGGCTTCAGAACGACACCGATTACAGCGGCGGCGACGACGCCAAGGAACGCCACACGCAACACCGGAAAGCGCGGCCCGGTTGCGTGCCTGATCCGCCGTTCCAATTCGCGCTGTTCCATCTTACGCCGCTTCTTCTCATCTTTGCGTGCGCGCTCAATCGCACGACGCGCTTCCCGCGCTTCTTCTTGGGCGGACGGCCGGGCCGGAGGCGACGTAGCCGCAGCAGGAGCGTGATTGCGTTCGATCCCGCGCAACGTCGCCTCAAGCCGGCGTTGACCGTCATAGAAGCCCGAACTCGCGATCGAAGGATCAGTGTAAAAATAGACCGTGTTGAGGCCGGCCAACTCGCGGGCAAGGCCCGCGATCGGGGCCGGCACGACCAGCACCACTCGTTTGTTCAAACCCTGCGCATGCTCGACTTCCCAAACGCACAATTCCGAATTGGCTGACGTCTCCGTGAGCACCAGCACCAGGGCGTCAGCATCCTCGATCAAGCGCCCGATGCGTGACTGCCAGCCGTCGGCGCCGTTTTCGTATCGGTCGACCAGCGGCTGAAAACCAGCATTGTGTAGGAAGGCGCCCAGCTGGTCGGCAAATCCGAGGTCGGCCCGCGCGAACGAGACGAAAACTCTGACCCTGTTGTCAGCCGCAAAGCCGCGCGCACTCGCCATGTCGCCCATTTAGGCTGCTCCTCACGCGGGGGGAAACGCTCGAACGACCAACATGGGCGCAGGTACCTGAACGCCAGTGTAGCGACGGTCACGGCGCGACGGGCTAGTCCGGCGTAGGTGTCTTCATCGCTCACGCGACGAAGGAAGGAGCCCGCTATGTTTATCCGGTTCAGCTGTCTGATGCTCGCCATGGTCGCATTCGTGCCAGGCGCTTTCGCGACGTTTACACAAGCCACCCAAATCCTCTCCTGATCGCCCGCGCGTCCGAAGCAATCGTTTCGGATCTGGTGCTGCAAATTTTTCCTAGTGCCCGAACCCCCACCGGCGGCGTGGCGCCGCTTCCCGGACACCCAAACACTAGTGAGAAGGCGCTAACCTATTGATTTTATAGCGCTGGAACAAAACAAAAACCATTTGGAGTCTTTACGATTCCTTAACTGCCTCGACTCAACGTGCCGTCGAATCGAGATCAGGACGATGGGCAAACATGGGTCGGCAGCACTCAGCATTGGTCTGGGCGCCGCCATTCTTTACCTCGGCGCGCACGCCGTCACCGGCCGTCAGGGCCTGGTGGCGTATGTAGATTTGCAAGCCCAAGAACGCGTGCTCGATCAACGTGTCGCCGACCTTTCTGAGGAGGAGGCATCCCTCCAAGCGCGTGCCGCTCGGCTGCAGCCCGGCGATCATTTCGATACCGACTACCTGGACGAACGCGCCCGTATCACGCTCGCCGCTCGCGACAGCGAAGAGATCGTATTCGATCTCGACTAGTTGCTGCAATGCAGCATCGCAAACCTTCCTAGCGAGCCAAGTCATTCCCGCATAAGAGAAACGCGCCGAGCGGCGTGGACAACGCGTCTGCGCGCGTCATGTCGTAGCGGCGGAGGACGGCGACCGATGGCGAAAGCGAACGGCAAACACAGTGCAGATGCTACGAAAGACGAGTTGCTTCACTACTACCGCGACATGCTCCTGATCCGCCGTTTCGAAGAGCGCGCAGGCCAGCTCTACGGCATGGGTTTGATCGGTGGATTTTGCCATCTCTATATCGGCCAAGAGGCCATCGTCATCGGCATGCAAGCCGCGCTGAAAGACGGCGACCAAGTCATCACCGCCTATCGTGATCACGGACACATGCTCGCCGCCGGCATGAGCGCGAACGGTGTCATGGCGGAATTGACCGGCCGCAGCGGCGGCTACTCAAGAGGTAAGGGCGGCTCGATGCATATGTTCAGCGTCGAGAAGGCGTTCTACGGCGGTCACGGCATCGTCGGCGCGCAGGTCTCACTCGGCACCGGCCTGGCGTTCGCAAACAAGTATCGCAAGGACGGCAAAGTCTGCCTCACATATTTCGGCGACGGCGCCGCCAACCAAGGCCAAGTGTACGAAAGCTTCAACATGGCGGCGCTTTGGAAGCTGCCGGTCGTCTACATCGTCGAGAACAATCAATACGCGATGGGCACCTCGATCCAGCGCTCAACGTCCGAGACCCATCTGCATAAACGCGGCATCAGCTTCAACATTCCAGGCGAAGAGGTTGATGGCATGGATGTCGTCGCTGTTCGAGAAGCGGGCAAGCGCGCCGTTGAGAACGCGCGCGCTGGCAACGGCCCAACCTTGCTGGAAATGAAAACCTACCGTTATCGCGGCCATTCCATGTCCGACCCGGCAAAGTATCGCTCCAAAGAAGAGGTGGACGAGCAAAAAGCCAAACACGATCCGATCGAGCACGTGAAGAAGCTCATCATCGATCTGGGCCACGCTGACGAGGCCGCGCTCAAGGAAACCGACCGCGAAATCCGCGCCACCGTGACCGAGAGCGCAACGTTCGCGCAGGAGAGCCCGGAGCCCGATCCATCGGAGCTCATGACCGACATATATTTGGAAGCTTGAACCAAAGCGCGGGGAACTAGACCATGATGACGCCAGAACTCACATATCTCGCTTACTCAATCATCCTGCTGTTCGTGATTGTGTTCGTCCAGGCCAGCGCCGGCATTCGCCAGCACGGCGGTCTCGTGCTCGCCAACAATCGCGATAATCTTCCTGGCGACAACACCTTCCTCTCGCGCGCCAAGCGCAACGTCGCCAATATGCGCGAGAACCTTTGGTTCTTTGCACCGGGCATCCTGATCGCCGCAATCATTGGGCTCTCCAATCAATGGACGATCCTCGGCGCACAGATATTCTTCTTCGCACGCGTTGCTCACGCCATCACCTATCTCACCGGCTGGCCGTTTATTCGTCCGCTGTTTTGGTTCGCGGGCATCGTCGGCTGCGCGCTCATCTATCTCGCTCTGTTCGGGATCCTCGTCTGATGACGCAAATCCTCATGCCCGCGCTGTCTCCGACGATGGAGGAGGGCAACCTTGCTAAGTGGCTCGTCAAAGTCGGCGACAAAATCGAACCTGGGCAAGTGATTGCCGAGATCGAGACCGATAAGGCGACGATGGAAGTCGAAGCCGTCGATGAAGGCACGGTGACGGAACTTCTCGTCGAAGAAGGCGCGCAGGGCGTGAAGGTGAATACGCCGATCGCAGTGCTGCAAGGTGAAGGTGACGCCTCGACGCCAACACCTCCTCCACTTGCGAGGGAGGCGGCCGCGAAGCGGTCGGAAGGGGCGCAACAAACTCGCCCCCTCAGTCAGCCCGCTACGCGGCCTGACAGCGCGAGCGAGGGAGCAAAGGCGCCCGCGCCGCAAGCCGATCCCGAAATCCCACCCGGCACGCAGATGATCAAGATCACGCTGCGCGATGCGTTGCGCGATGCGATGGCAGAAGAGATGCGTCGCGACGACAAGGTCTTCCTCATGGGCGAGGAAGTCGCGGAATATCAAGGCGCCTACAAGGTAAGTCGCGAGCTGCTGCAGGAATTCGGCCCGCGGCGCGTGGTGGATACGCCGATCACCGAGCACGGCTTTGCAGGCCTGGGCGTCGGCGCCGCGATGGCAGGGTTGAAGCCCATCGTCGAATTCATGACCTGGAATTTCGCGATGCAGGCGATCGACCAGATCATCAATTCCGCCGCCAAGACACTTTATATGTCCGGTGGTCAGATCAAATCATCGATCGTCTTTCGTGGGCCGAACGGCGCCGCTTCACGCGTTGCAGCACAGCATAGCCAGGACTATTCGTCGTGGTACGCCCACATTCCTGGCCTTATCGTCATCGCGCCGTACGACGCCGCCGACGCGAAGGGCCTGCTGAAGGCCGCCATCCGCAGCCCGAACCCCGTCGTCTTTCTTGAACACGAAATGCTCTACGGCCACGAGTTCGAAATTCCGGACATCGCTGATTGGATTGTGCCTATCGGCAAGGCCAAAATCCGCCGGCAAGGCGCCGACGTCACTATCACCGCCCATTCGCGCATGGTCGGCCTTGCGCTAAAAGCGGCCGAACAACTGGCCGAAGGAGGAATCGACGCTGAGGTGATCGACCTACGGACGCTGCGTCCGCTTGATACCGGCACGATCGTGGCGAGCGTGAAAAAGACCAACCGCCTCGTCACCGTCGAAGAAGGCTGGGGCCAATCCGGCGTCGGCGCGGAAGTCTGCGCGCGCGTCATGAGCGAAGCATTCGACTATCTCGATGCGCCGCCAACGCGCGTGCACCAAGTCGACGCACCTCTAGCATATGCGGCAAATCTCGAAGCGCTCGCGTTGCCAAACGTCGACAAAATCGTCGATGCCGTGAAGGCGGTGACGTACCGGTGATCTATCGCGGCGCATGCCATTGCGGCGCAGTCCACGCCGCGTATGAGACGAACGAACCTGTTCGCCTCCGCCACGACGGTTGCAGCTTTTGCCGTGCGCGCGGTGTCAAATCCGCCAGCGATCCGGCAGGCAGCCTCCGCATCAAGAGCGAGCGTGCACTGATCCGCTATCGATTTGGCCACAGAACCGCGGACTTCCTGATTTGCCCAAAATGCGGCGCTTACGTCGCGAGTTTCATGACGGGCCCTGACAGGCCCGTCGGCGTCATAAACGTCGTGGGCCTGGATATTGAGGGCCTGTGCGAACAGCCCGCCGCGATCGCCAGCCTCGATGGCGAAACGCCGAATGAACGCATCGCGCGCCGTCTTTCACGCTGGACGCCGATGACATTGATCGAGCCAGGAGCTGTCATATGAGCGAAGGCGAAGTTGTTGAACAACTGATCGGCTATATGAGCCTATTGCTGCTCGGCGTGTCGATTATCTTCACGGTGGTCTCCACCTACATTGTCGCGCTCAACTATTTTGTCGGTGACGCGCATTTCATCGCGCGGCTTGGCGCATTCGCGTTCGTATCATTGATCCTATTGTTGCTGTTGGTCGTGATGCTCGGTGCTGAAAGCACACACGCGGCGCTAATCGCACGGCTCGCGGAATTCGAGGCCGGCGGCGAAATCAGCGCGGCTGGCCGCGGGGCATTGGCGAATGCACGCAACGGCATCGACGGGCTTGTTCGTATTCTGCTTTGGCTCGGCATGGTCTCGGTCTTCGCCGTGCTTGGCTACATGACGTTCTTGCATCGCTGGAAACCCGATATTGTGAACGTGTCGCTGCAGTCCAGGAAGGCTTCGTAATGTCGATTCCGATCACCATGCCTGCGTTGTCGCCGACGATGGAGGAGGGCAATCTCTCCAAATGGCACGTGAAGGCGGGTGATAAGATTGAGCCAGGCCAAGTCATCGCCGAGATCGAAACGGACAAGGCGACGATGGAGGTTGAAGCGGTCGATGAAGGCGTGATCGCAGAGATCCTGGTGCCGGAGGGCAGCCAAGGCGTGAAGGTCAACACACCCATCGCGACACTTGCCAGTGAGGGCGAAGCCGGAAAGCCAGTCCCCCAACAAGCAAAGCCCGTTGCGGCCGAGGCGACGCAACAGGCGGCGGCGCCAGCGTCGAAGCGCGCAGCGTCTCCGCAAACGGTCCATGCAACGGCCGGTGAACGCGTGCTGGCCTCGCCGTTGGCGCGCCGCTTGGCCGAACAAGGCGGCATTGACCTTACGGGCCTGCGCGGCTCAGGCCCCAACGGCCGCATCGTAAAGGCCGACATCGAATCGGCGGCAAAGTCGCCACGCAGTGCGCAACAACAAACGCCACAGCAATCGCGCGAAGTTTCAAAGCCTGCGCCGCAGCAAGCGCCGGCGCAGCACAAGACGCTGGAACAGCAGAGCATACGCTCCGGCAGCTACGATCTCGTTCCGCTCGATCTCATGCGCAAAACCATCGCCAAACGGATGACGGAATCGTTCCGCGATGTGCCGCACTTCCCGTTGACGATTGATCTCGAGATCGATGCTCTGCTGAGGGCGCGCAGCGACATCAACAAACGCTTCGCCGACAACGGCGTGAAAATCTCAGTCAATGATATGTGCATCAAGGCCGCGGCGCTGGCGCTCAAGCTCGTGCCGGAGGCCAACGCCAGCTACACGCCTGACGGCATTGCGCTTCACCACCATGCCGACGTCGCGGTCGCCGTCGCTATTCCTGGCGGGCTGATCACGCCAATCGTTTGGCAAGCAGAAACGAAGGGGCTGGCGCAAATCAGCGCTGAGATGTCCGATCTGGCGCAGCGCGCCCGAGAGAAAAAACTGAAGCCCGAGGAATTTCAGGGCGGCACGTTCTCGATCTCGAATATGGGCATGCTCGGGATCAAAAGCTTCGCCTCGATCATCAACGAACCGCACGGCATGATCATGTCCATCGGCGCCGGCGAGAAACGTCCGATTGTGAAAAACGACGCGCTGGCAATCGCGACGATGATGACGGTGACCGTCACCTGCGATCACCGCGTCGTCGATGGCGCGCTGGGCGCTGCGTTCCTGAAGGCGTTCAAGAGCTTTCTGGAAGATCCGATGGCGATGTTGTTATGACGAATGGCCCGATCGCCGCTGCCGCTTGGAGTGTCACGCGCCGCTCCGCTGAATTATAGCCTGGGAAAATGCTGGAAACGCTGATCGAGACCGTAGGGCTCTGGTTCTTCATGGCGGTCGCTTTGGAAGCGGTGGCCGTGTTCGTAGAACAGTGGGGTGCTGCGCGTTCGCCGGACGATGACGCCCCCAAGCACAGCGCGCTGGCGCTCCTTGCGCTGCTACTTACAATCCTGACGCCGGGCCTGTTGCTGGTACATGCCTTCATGGAAACGGACGGTGCAGACCAGACCATCCGTGCCGTAGCCATGGGCGCACCAATCCTGGCTGTGCTCGTTGGCGCGTTACTCGGTGCGATCGCCGGCGCCACCGCGCGGGGCGCAGCGCCGCTCATGCGTAAACTCGCGCTACCCCTCGATGTCGTGGCGTCGGGTGTAGCCATTTTCGCCACGCTGACCACGCTACAGACGCTGATCGGCGCCGCGTTAAACGGCGGCGTAATTGTCGCGCACTAAGCGGCTTGGCCGGCCTGACGGAGTTTCTTCGTGACCATCAACGTCAATTGCTGCGTAACCGTCTGGCGCAGTTCGACTTGATAGTTCGGCAGCTCGGAGAGCTGAACGATCGAGTCCAAATGCGCTTGCACGACATCAAAGTTGAGCGGCGCCTCGGTCCTGAGGCCTTTGATGTAGTTGAATAGAGACGAACACGCCGACATAAGCAGCCGGTCCTTCATGTCGCCCGCAAGTGCGCTCAACTGACCGCAGGTGAGACAAAGGTCGCGCACGCCTTCGTTGTCGCCGGGCTTCAGAGCGCGGAGGAGGGCGCTGATGCGTTCGCAATACATGCGCGCCAGGCCTTTGCGGATTTGCACGTCCGGTGCGTCCGCTTGCTTGTCGACCGCATCGAACATTCGCCGGCGTGGACCATCATAGGCGTCAGCCACGACACGTCGGCGGCGGCACGGGCCGACATAGCGCGTGCTCTCGACGAAATCGCGCCGGCGCGCTCGGACCTCGGCGATGCGCTTCAATATTGTTTGGGTTGAGAAGGGGCGCAGCACGAACTCGTCGATGCCCGCATTGCGCGCATTTTGGACGTCGTTGGAGCTGTTGCGGGTCGCGACCATGACAATGGCGAGTTTGCGAAAGTCATCGCCTGCTTCGCCGGCCCGAATGCGCTTCACGAGGGTGAGGCCCGAGCCGTCGTCAATGTCCCAGTCGGCGATGAGAACATCGGGTTGGCAATAGCCGAGCGCCATCAAGCATTGTTCGATGTTCTCGGCATAATCGATCTGCACGCGGCCCGCCGCGCGCAACATTTCGGTCGTCAGGCGCCGCTGAAACGCCGAGCCATCCGCCACAAGAATTCTGAGTACGGCTTCATCCGCCGCGTCGTCCGTCAACATGCCCGCCACCACGAAACGGAGGCTACGCGGGTACGTTTAACATTTGTGGTAACACATTCGAATAATCGTCCTAAAAGAACGCTGAATCGGTTAAGAGGCGTTGATGCTTTCGCTGTTGCTCGCCTCGTTTGTCACCTTTTTTGTCGCCATCGATCCGGTTGCTATGGCGCCAATGTTTACGACCATGACAGCGCGCATGACGCCCGAGTGGCGGCGCAGGATGGCGTTCAAATCGATCGCGATCGCAACCGGCATCCTGTTAGCGTTTGCGTTCGGCGGGGCGTGGCTCCTGGAGCAGATCCACGTTTCGATCGATGCGTTCCGCATCGCCGGCGGCTTGCTCTTGTTCCTCATCGCTGTGGACATGCTGTTCGAGAAGCGCTCCGAGCGGCGCGAGGAGCGGGCCGAGCAGGTTGCGGCGCATCAGGCGCAGCACCCGGAATCGCAGGACGACATCTCGGTGTTCCCGCTGGCGATCCCGCTTATCTCAGGGCCCGGCGCCATCGCTTCGATCATGCTGTTTTTCGCCGAGCACGAGGACCTTGCCGGCCGCGGCATCATCCTGCTCGGTGTTGGCGCCAACCTCGCGCTCTGCCTGATTGCGTTTCTGATGGCGGGCACGCTTTCCAAGATCATGGGCGATACCGTGGCCTCGATGCTGACGCGCATTTTCGGAATTCTGCTGGCGGCGTTAGCGGCGCAATTTGTGATCGATGGCATCCGGAACGTGTTCGGGATTGCGGGCTAAGCGATATCGCATCGCAGCATCTTCAATCGCCGCCTTCACGGCACCCGTTAGGCTGCTAAGTACAACCTTATGAGTGCATCTTTTGACGTCATCATTATCGGTTCCGGTCCCGGCGGCTATGTCACCGCGATACGCGCGGCGCAGCTTGGTTTGAAGACCGCCATCGTTGAGCGCGACCGCCTGGGCGGCATCTGCCTCAACTGGGGCTGCATCCCAACGAAGGCCTTGCTGCGCAGCGCTGAGGTCTATCGCAACGCGCAACACGCGGCGGATTTCGGCCTGTCGATCGAGGGTCTGACGTTTGATCCCGAGGCTGTGGTGAAGCGCTCACGCGGCGTGGCTGGACGCATGGAAAAGGGCGTTCAGTTTCTGATGAAGAAGAACAAGATCACGGTGATCGAGGGCGAAGCCCGGCTTGAGAAGGGGAGCGCTGCGCCGAAGGCGATCGTGAAGGGCAAGGACGGTAAAGACACGTCGTACGAAGCCAAGCACGTCATCCTCGCCACTGGCGCGCGGGCGCGCGAAATTCCGGCGGCGGGTTTAAAGGCCGACGGCAAGCGCATCTGGACGTATCGCGATGCGATGACGCCGCGATCGTGGCCGGACTCGCTGTTGGTGTTCGGCTCAGGCGCGATCGGCATCGAATTTGCGAGCTTCTATGCCGCATTTGGCGTGAAGACGACCGTCGTCGAATTGCTCGATCGCGTGCTGCCGGTCGAGGACGAGGAAATCTCGGCGTTCGCCAAAAAGCGCTACGAGAAGGAAGGGCTGAAGATACTCACTTCCACCGAAGCGAAGTCATTGAAGGCGACAGCGAATGGGGTTGAAGCGGTCGTCTCATCCAAAGGCAAAGAGGAAACGCTCATCGCCACGCATGCCATCGTCGCTGTTGGCATCACCGGCAACATTGAAGACCTTGGGCTCGAAGGTCTCAACGTCAAAACCGATCGCGGCCACATCGTTACGGATGGCTACGGCAAGACCAATATCGCCGGCCTCTACGCCATCGGCGACGTCACCGGCGCGCCGTGGCTGGCGCACAAGGCGTCCCACGAGGGCGTCATTTGTATCGAAGCCATCGCCGGCCATAAGCCTCATCCGATGATCAAGGAGCGCATTCCAGGCTGCACGTACTCGCATCCGCAAGTCGCCAGCGTCGGCTTGACCGAAGCAAAGGCGAAAGCGGCGGGCAGAGAAGTGCGCGTGGGGCGCTTCCCATTCGTGGGCAATGGCAAGGCGATCGCTCTAGGCGAAGATCAGGGCCTGGTCAAAGTCGTGTTCGACGCCAAGACCGGCGAACTCCTCGGCGCACACATGATCGGCGCCGAAGTGACGGAGCTCATCCAAGGCTACGCCATCGCCATGCAGTGCGAGACCACTGAGCGCGAACTCATGGAAACCGTCTTCCCGCACCCGACGCTATCAGAGATGATGCACGAAGCAGTGCTCGATGCGTACGGGCGCGTGCTGCACGTTTAGCAAGAGCGAGGCGCCCTAAGCCGCCTTCGCCTCAGCGAACCGCTCCGCCGCCATGCGTTGCATAACGACGTAATCGATCTTGCCGCTTCCGAGCACCGGGATCTCGTCGACGACCACGATCTTCTTCGGCACCGCAAGCTCGCTTGCGCCATTGGCCTTGCACCAAGCTTGCAGCTCTTCGCTGGCCGCGCTGGCGTGATCGGTGAAGAGGATGATGCGCTCACCCTTGCGTGAATCGGGAAGCGCGACAGCGGCGTGAGTGTGATCAGGCCACACGGTTTGCGCGTAGGCTTCAACAGCGTTCAGCGACACCATCTCGCCGCCGACCTTGGCGAAGCGCTTCACGCGGCCGAGAATGCGGATGAAACCATCTTCATCGACGTCAACGACGTCGCCGGTGTCGTGCCAACCTTGCGGCAACAGATCGATCCCGAACGGCTTGGTCGGATCGAGATAGCCGCGCATCACGTTGGGGCCGCGCACATAAAGCTTCTGGCCGCCTTCGATACCCGGCACAGGTTCGAGACGCCACTCTATGCCCGGCATAAACTGACCGACAGAGCCGGGTTTGTTGGCGCCGGGAATGTTCACGGAGATGACCGGTGAGGCCTCGGTCGCGCCGTAACCTTCCAGCAATTCGACGCCGAAGCGCTGTTGGTAGAGTTCGCGCGTCTCCGGCTTTACGCGCTCGGCGCCGCAGACCATCAATTCGATGCAGCTAAGATCGCCGTCAGCGGAGTTGCGCGCGTATTGCTGCGCAAACGTGTCGGTGGCGAAGAAGACGTTGGCGCCGGTTTCCTTGATGAGCTTCGGAATCTCCTTCACCGCGAGCGGTGAGGGAAAGAGGAAGGTCTTGTGCCCGGTGAAGATCGGCAGCATCGCGCCGCCTGTCAGACCAAAGCTATGGAACATCGGCAGCGGACAGAAGAACGACCAGTTCGGGTCAAACGCAATATGCGCGTGCACTTGCTCGACGTTAGCGACGATGTTGGCGTGGCTGAGCACTGCGCCTTTAGGCGTGCCATATGAGCCTGAGGTGAAGAGAATGACGCCAGTGTCGTCCGGATTTCCCTTAGCGGCGAACATGCGTGGGAAGAAGCCCTTAAGCAGCGCGAGGACCTTGTCGCCAACGTCGATCGTTTTGCGGACGTCTTCGAGATAGATGAGCTGAGCATGCTTGGAAAGTTCACTCTCCAGTGCTTCGAGCCCAGCCTTTTTGATGAAGACGCGCGATGTGAGAATCTTGCGGACATTCGCCGCGTCGCAAGCCGCGCGCAGGTTCATGGCGCCGGCGGTAAAGTTCAGCATCGCCGGCGTTCGGCCGATGGCATGCAGCGCGAAGAAGGTGACGACGCAGCCAGCACCAGTCGGCAACAACACGCCGGCGGTTTCGCGTTTTTTGATCAGCGTGTCGAGCTTGCCGCCGAGAGCGAACGCGGCGCGGACGATGTCATCGTAACTGAGCGGCTTGCGCTCGTGGTCCTCGACAATCTTGTATTTGCCGCCCTTCGTGTCGCGGGCGCGGAGCAGGGCTTCGAACAGGGTGACACGCGTACGCGCCAGTTCGAAAGATCGATGCGCCATGAGGGTGTTGCCTCCGACTTTTCCGCTGCCTGATCGTCTCTGACAGTAAGACGCTGACCACGTGATTATTGTTTCACGGTTGTAACAGGAACCTAGCGGCCCGAATAAGGCGGGGCAAGCGCCGCTCGCCATAAGCCATTGGCGGCGCAGGGGAGGTTTGTCGTCCAGGCGTTGCGAGACAAGGCCGGGAGGCTCATGTTGGGGCTGTGCCGACGTTGATTGATTTGCGCCAAGGGGGCGAAGAACCGCGCCCCCGCCATCCTGAAAAGGAAGGCCGCCCCGACTCGCCCAGTCCGCGCAAGCCGGACTGGATTCGGGTGAAGGCGCCGACAAGCGTCGGCTACCGCCAGACCAAAGAGCTCGTACGCGATTTGAAGCTCCATACGGTCTGCGAGGAAGCCGGCTGTCCGAACATTGGCGAGTGCTGGAGCCAAAAACACGCGACGTTCATGATCCTGGGCGGCATCTGCACGCGCGCCTGCAGCTTCTGCAATGTCGCCACCGGAAAGCCGCTACCGCTCGATGCGACCGAGCCCGAGAACGTAGCGTTCGCGACTGCGCAGATGGGTCTGCGCCATGTTGTGATCACAAGCGTCGATCGTGATGATCTGGAAGATGGCGGCGCCGATCACTTTGTTAAAACGATCCAGGCCGTCCGCCGCGCTGCGCCGGAAACGACAATTGAGATTCTAACGCCGGACTTCCTGCGCAAGCCGGGCGCGGCCGAATTGGTGATCGACGCCAAGCCGGACGTGTTCAACCACAACCTCGAAACGGTGCCGCGCCTCTATCATTCGATCCGCCCAGGCGCGCGCTACTACCAGTCGCTGCGTCTGCTGGACTCGGTAAAGCAACGCGACCCGGAGCAATTCACCAAGTCAGGCCTCATGGTGGGATTAGGTGAAACGAAGGACGAAGTGCTGCAAGTCATGGACGATCTTCGCGTCGCCAATGTCGACTTCCTCACCATCGGCCAATATCTGCAGCCGTCGAAGAAGCATGCCGGTATCGATCGCTTTTGGACGCCGGATGAGTTCAAGGCGCTGGAAACTATCGCTTACGCCAAAGGCTTCCTGATGGTGTCGGCTAGCCCGCTCACGCGCTCATCGCACCACGCAGGCGACGATTTCGCGCGACTGAAAGCGGCGCGGCAGGCCCTGTCTTCAACGTAACATGGCTCGCACAATCATCGAAGCTGAGCGCGTCCTCCCTTTTGCGCCCGCTGATTTGTGCCGCTTGGTCGGCGATGTTCGCGTCTATCCGCAATTTGTGCCGTTCCTGCAGCGCTTGCGCGTGACGAAGGAAGAGCCGCGCGAAGAGAGTGGCTGGGAAGGCGTGGCGGAAGCGGAAGTTGGCTGGCAAGCGATCAAGGTGACTTTCGCCACCAGTGTGCGCTGCGAGCCCGCCAAAGGCGAAGTCGAGGTCGCGCTGGTGAAAGGCCCGCTGCATTCGCTGAACAATCGCTGGTGGTTCAAGCCGCACGAGAATGGTGCGCATGTGCGCTATTGGATTGCCTACGAATTCAAGAACCCCGTGCTGCAAGCGGCGATCTCTGTCAACAAGGACAAGCTCGCGTCGCGGATCATGGAAGCTTTCGAACGCGAGGCGAAGCGGCGGCTGGGCTAGTTCCAGTGGCGCTAGCCCAGCACGCGCGTCATCAAATCCAACGCCGCGGTCACCGTCGCCACTTGAACTTCATTGCGGCCGATGTCGCCGAAGCGCATCTCTTCGTGCAGCGTGGCGCCGTTACGCTTGGCAGCCGCTATATGTACCAAGCCGATGGGCTTTTCCGCCGTTCCACCACCGGGCCCCGCAACACCTGTGACAGCTACAACGATATGTGCGGGCGTGCGCGCAAGCGCGCCAGCCGCCATCGCCAGCGCGACCTCACGGCTCACGGCGCCATGCGCGCGAATGTCATCTGCCGGGACGCCGAGCATCTCAATCTTGGCTTCATTCGAATACGTCACGAAACCGCGCTCCAGCGAGGCGGAAGCGCCGGGCACCGCGGCAAGCGTCGCTGCGATCAATCCGCCCGTGCAACTTTCGGCGGTGGCGATCATGTATCCGCGCGCCTTCGTTTCGGTGAGCAAGTGCGCAGCGCGTTCGTAGTTCGGGTTGGCGGCCATGCTGCAAGTGTGGCTGGCGCGGGGCGAAAGTCCATTCCCTTGCTCCGGCGCCAATGGCAGAAGCGCGCATCAGCCGGGAGGGAATATGGAGGCCTTAGCGCGTCGCATCGCAGCGCCGGTGTTTGCGTTGGCGCTGTTCTCCAGCGCCGCGCTGATCTTTGTGCTGCAGCCTCTGTTCGCGCGCCTGGTCACGCCGCTCCTTGGCGGTTCACCGCAAGTCTGGAATACGTCGATGGCGTTCTTCCAGGCGGCGCTCCTGGTCGGTTACCTCTACGCGCACTTACTCACGCGCGTGAAAGACCTGCGCATTCAAATTGCAGTGCACGCGCTCGTATTGCTTGCGGCGTGGTTTGTTTTACCAGTGCAGGTCACGACGGCGCTCGGCGAGCCGAGTTCAGATCATCCGGTTTGGTGGTTGCTCGGTGTGCTGGCGCTTTCAGTTGGGGCGCCGTTCGCGGCAGCGTCAGCGACGGCGCCACTGTTGCAGGCTTGGTATTCGCGCACCGGCCGCGCTGACGCCAGCGACCCGTATTACCTCTACGCCGCGAGCAATCTGGGCAGCTTTGCAGGCTTGCTGGCATATCCTGCCTTAATCGAGCCGCTGCTTGGCGTGCACGAGCAAGGCGCAGCTTGGTCGATGGCTTACATCGTTGTTGGCGCTTTGATCGCGCTTGCCGCTGCGATGGCCATCACCTCGCACGGCGACACGCCAAAGCCGCTTCCGCACACCGAAGCTGCCCCAAGCTGGCGCGAGCGTGGCTATTGGGTGGCGGCCGCCGCCGTGCCGTCGGCGCTTTCGCTGGGCGTAACACTGCACATCTCTACGGATGTCGCCTCGGCGCCAATGCTGTGGGTGATCCCGCTGGCGCTTTACCTGCTGACGTTCGTCCTCGCGTTCGCGCGCGGCAGCGAAAAAATGGAAGCGGGCACGCTTTTCATTCATCCGATCGCACTAGCGCTGATGATCATGTCCTACTATTCGTCGGGCAATTGGATGGGATCAGTGTCCGGCATTTTGGCCGGCTTTTTCTTCAGCGCTCTAATTTGCCATTTGGCGCTGGCGCGCTCGCGGCCGAGCGCCGACCGCCTCACCGAGTTCTACCTCTTCGTATCACTGGGCGGCGTCATCGGCGGATCGTTTGCGGCTTTGCTTGCGCCGCTCATCTTCAACAACGTGTACGAATATCCGTTGGCGCTTGCGGCTGCGTGTCTCTTCCGGCCACGCGAGAACAACGACATGCCGCGCCTCATCGATGGTTCGCTCGCGGCCGCGATACTCATGGGGATATTGGCGATCCTGTTGCTGAACTGGGACCCGCTCGGCGCCACATTGGCGATCGGTGCGCTCGGTGCAGCAGCGGCCGTGCTTGCGGCAGGGTGGAGCGATGAAAACCGCCCGGCGATTTATCGTTATGCCTTCCTGGCGGTCGCCGCACTCCATGCGCTCCTGGTTATCTACGTCGCGTTCAATCTGCAAAGCGTGTTTGTTCCGGCCATCGTCGATGACGTGACGCGCACCATTGCGCGCCAACCCTTCGGAGCCTTGTTGTCTGCGACGACATTGCTGCTGATCGCGTTCTCTGTGCACGGGACGATTCTGCCACGACACGACACGCGGCGGATTGCTGACTGGGCGCTGGGCGCATCGCTCGCGGCGGCTGTGCTACTGATGTTGTTGTTGCTGCGCGGCGATGCGTTGGACGCAAGCAGTCTGACCGTCACGGGCATCTTATTCTGCGGGGTTGCGGTGTTCTTCAATCGCGGGCGGCCAATCGCGCTGGCGGCCATAGTCCTCGTCGCGTTCACGATCATATTTCTCGACGAGACGCGCGGCTCGCGGATTATCACGCAGGAGCGCAGTTTCTTTGGCGTTCTGCGAACGCGTGAGTTTACCGATCGAGCGCAGCCAGACACGCCGCCGCTTCGGATCTTGATGCACGGTACGACCATTCACGGCGCGCAGATCGCCGATCCGCGCTTCGAACGGCAACCACTGACTTACTACCACCCGCGCACCGCTCTCGGCGAAGCGATCTTAGCGGGGCTCAACACCGGCCCTATATCGAGCCTCGCGCTCATTGGGCTCGGCACCGGGTCGACTGCGTGTTTGATGCGGCCCGGCGACCATCTAACCATCTTCGAGATCGATCCGGCAGTGGTGCGGCTCTCCGCCCGTCCCGGCGGCGATTTCACTTATGTGCAAGCGTGCCAACCGAGCGCTCGCATTGAACTTGGCGACGCACGCCTGCAAATCGCGGAAGAACCGGACGGCGAGTTCGACGTGATTGTCGTCGATGCGTTTTCGTCCGACGCCATTCCGGCGCACTTGCTGACGCGTGAAGCGATAGCACTCTATCTTCGTAAACTGAGCGATCGCGGCATCGTCATTCTGCATCTTTCCAACCGCAATTTGGCGCTTGTCTCGGAAGCGGCGCGGGTCGCGCACGAACTCAATGCGCCATATCTCTATCGAATCAGCGATCGCTTCGAGCAGCCCTACGTTTCCTATTATGGCGGACTCGCTGCCAGCGTGATGATTATCGCGAAGCGACCCGAGACAATGGGCGTTCTGGCGATCAATCCAGATTGGCGCGTGATCCCACCGCCGGCAGGCCGCGGCTGGACTGACGACTACATCAATTTGCCGCGCGCATTGTGGGAGGGGCTGTCTGGCGCCGAAACCTGCCGCATCTACACCTATCTGGAGCAGTGTCAGGCCGCGGCGACACCTACGCCCGCCGTTCCACCGTCGCCGTAGCTTGTGCTGCAAGGCCTTCCTCGCGTCCAAGGAAGCCCATGCGCTCGGTTGTCGTCGCTTTCACGCTGACGCGCTCGATCGGCAGGCAGAGCACTTCGGCTGTGCGCGCGCGCATGGCGTCGCGGTGCGGGCCGATTTTCGGACGCTCGCAGAGAAGAGTGACGTCGACGTGGACAATGCGCGCACCAGCGCGTTCGACAAGGTCGGCGGCGTGTCGCAAGAATTGTTCTGAGTCAGCGCCCTTCCATTTCGGATCGGAAGGGGGGAAGTGCGCACCGATGTCACCTTCGCTGATTGCACCGAGGATCGCATCGACGAGCGCGTGCCAACCGGCGTCTGCATCGGAGTGACCGACGAGGCCTTTGCTATGCGGAATGCGCACGCCGCAGAGGGTCACGAACTCGCCATCACCGAAGCGGTGTGCGTCGACGCCGTTGCCGACACAAATGATGCGCTCGCCACCGAGCATGCGTTCGAGCATGGGCACGTCCTCTGGGTAGGTGATCTTCATAAGCTTGGCGTCACCTTCAATGATGCGCGCCTCGACGCCGTGCGCGCGGACGACGGCGAGGTCGTCTGTCATCGAAGCGCCAGCGGGGAGTGCGCCATAAGCGGCGCGAAGCACATCGGCTCGAAACGCTTGCGGTGTTTGAATGCGCATGACGCCGTCGCGCGCCACGTCTTCAATGATGCGGCCAGAACTGTCGGCGCGGCGCAACGTGTCAGGCACGGCAAGCGCTGGCGCCACTGCTGCGGCGCCAGCTTCAAGCGCGTCCACCAATGCCCGCACCAGTCCGGCAGTCAGCCCGGGCCGCGCCGCGTCGTGGACTAGGATTGCGTCGACATCGCCGATCGCCGCTAAGGCAGCGCTGACCGAGGCCGTTCGGGTCGCGCCGCCATCGACAATGCGCACACCGGCGACGCTGGCCGTTGCGCTGCGGCAAAGCTCAGAGTGCTCCGGAGCGCACGCGACGACGATCTCAGCCGTATCGGCCTCAGCAAAGGCCTTGGCGGACCAGGCGATCGCCGGAAGGCCAGCAAGGTATCTGTATTGTTTGGGTATTTCCCCCCCTGCGCGCTGGCCGCTGCCGCCCGCTACGATGATTGCCGCTATCCTCATGACTGGAGAAATCTGGCCTCAGGATGTTGCATCGCAGCATTAAACCCTTGGCGCCCGCTTTTTAGGCGCCCTAAGCTCCCTCAAGTTCGGGGTGCTGAGTGTTCGATTTGAACGAAAAACCGCCTCTTGTCTCGCTCGCACCAATGGCTGGTGTGACGGACATTCCGTTTCGCCGTCAGGTGAAGGCGTTCGGCGGCCGTTACTGCGTCTCGGAAATGGTGGCGTCGGATCAACTGGCGCGGGCGCGTATCGACATGGTCCGCCGCGCCGCTGGGGCCGGCGTGATTTCGCCCTTGGTGATCCAACTTGCCGGTCGCGATCCGGAATGGATGGCTGAGGGCGCGCGGCTTGCCGAAGCGGCTGGCGCAGATGTCATCGACATTAATATGGGTTGCCCGGCAAAGAGCGTCACGAGCGGACTATGTGGTTCTGCACTGATGCGCGATCCAGATCACGCGCTCCGCTTAGTCGAAGCCACCGTCAAAGCAACCAACGTCCCGGTAACCCTGAAGACGCGGCTGGGCTGGGACGAGGCATCGCTGAACGCCGTAGAGATTGCAAAGCGCGCCGAAGACGCTGGCGTCCGCATGCTGACAATTCACGCACGCACGCGCAGACAGTTTTTCCGCGGCGTCGCGGATTGGGCGGCGGTTGCGCCGGTAGTGGAAGCAGTGCGCATTCCAGTCATCGCCAATGGCGATATCGGCACAGCCGAGGACGCCCGGCGCGCGCTCGAATTGTCCGGCGCAGCCGGGGTGATGATCGGCCGCGCAGCGCAGGGTAAGCCCTGGTTGCCAGCCGCGATCGAGCGCGCGTTAAAGTATGGCGGCGAGATTTCTCCGCCACCGCGCGCCCGCCTGCTACAGAGCTTGCTCGCCCTCTACGATGATACTCTTGCATTCTACGATGGCGCGCACGGCGTTCGCGTCGCACGAAAGCATATCGCCTGGATGATTGACGCCGAGTTCGGGCCTGACGCGCGCGACATCCGCAAGCAGATCTGCGTGTTGGAGGATCCGCGCCGGGTGCGCGCCGCACTGGTCCAGCTCTTCGATGACGGATTGGAGCGGGCAGCCGCATGAGCGATCCAATCGTGCGCCCGCTGCCACCGCGCTCCTTGGCGCCTGATGCAGAACGGTGGCTAGAGGCGTTGCCGGCGCCGGTGCTGGGGATCGACGCTGGAGAACGCATTCGCTTTGTGAATGCAGCGGCAGCCGAGTTGCTGGCGGGTGTTGGCCGCGGATTGCTTGGACGCCGCCTCGGCGAAATCTTTGGTAACGACGCGCCGATCATAACGTTGGCGCGCCGCACGCTTTCGGGCGCAAGCGAAGTCGCGGAAGCCGATCTAGCGCTCGTAGGTCCCGGCTTCGCGCTGGGCCGCGCGACAGTGACCGCGGCCCCGGTGGGGGAGAATGGCTACATCGCACTCGTGCTAACGCGTCCGCCCAGGGCGCGCTCAGCGCCGCCAGCCGCGGCAAGTTCAGCAGCGCGCACGTTGGCGCATGAAGTGCGTAATCCGCTCGCTGGAATTCGTGCCGCTGCTCAACTTATCTCACGCGCCGACGATGAGAACTCTGCGGCACTCGCGCAACTCATTGTCGATGAAGTCGATCGCATGCGGCGTTTGACCGATCGCATCGATCCACTGGGCGCGGTGGAAGCGCCGCGATTTGAGCGCTTCAACATTCACGAGGCCTTGGATCGCGTGCGGAAACTCGTGGGTTCCAGCGCACCGGACGTGATGATCCGCGAGCGCTACGACCCGAGCTTGCCGCAGGTGCGCGGCGATCTCGATCAGCTCATCCAGGCTCTACTGAACATCGCGAAGAACGCGGCTGAAGCGGTGGCGGCTCAGAACGATGGCGAGATCGCCATATCAACGTCGTATCGCTCAGGCGTGAAGTTCCGCTCTGCCGCTAGTGGCGCAGCGCGCGCGCAGCTTGAAGTCCAGATTATCGACAACGGACCCGGGCTCCATCCCGATGTGGCAGATCGTTTGTTCGAAGCGTTCGCCACGACAAAGAGCGGCGGCATGGGCCTTGGCCTCACCGTCGCTGCCGACATCATCGCGCGCCACGACGGGCGCATCGAAGTCGAAAGCGAACCTGGCCGTACTGCTTTTAGAATTCTCCTCCCCATTGATCCGGACGAACCAACATGAGCGCACGCATTCTCCTGGCTGAAGACGACAACTCGCTGCGTCTCGTGCTCTCGCAGGCGCTCGGCAAGGAAGGGTATGATGTCCGCGCCACCGGCAACGTCGCCACGCTGACAAAATGGGTGCGCGATGGCGAAGGCGATCTGGTGCTTAGCGACGTCTATATGGGTGACGATTGCGTGTTCGACGCGTTGCCCGGCATGCGCATGGTGCGGCCGAACCTGCCTGTGATCGTCATGAGCGCGCAAAGCACTGTGAGCACCGCGCTGAGCGCCGCTGGGGCTGGCGCGTTCGACTATATGCCGAAGCCGTTCGATCTTGATGATCTGATGGCGGCCGTTCGTCGTGCACTGACAGGTGGCCCGGACGCGAAGACGCGCGCCCAGGCCTCAAAGGCAGAGAAAGAAGAGCGCTTGCCGCTGATAGGCCGCTCGGCGCCGATGCAGGACGTTTATCGCGTCATGGCGCGTGTCGCCGGCACCGATCTCACAGTGCTGATCGAAGGCGAAAGCGGGACGGGCAAGGAGCGCGTGGCGCGCGCGATCCACGATCACGGCCGCCGCGCCAGCGGACCGTTCATCGCTATGAGTTTAGCCGGCGCGCAGTCGATGCAGCTCGAACGCGATCTCTTCGGACCGCAAGGAAAGTTTTCGCACGCTCAAGGCGGCACACTTTTCCTTGAAGACATTGATGAACTGCCAGCCGACTCGCAGACGCGGCTCGCTGGCCTTCTGCACGCAGAAGAACCCGGCGATCGCCCGGATGCTCGGCTCATCGTGTCATCACAGCGCAGCCTTGCGACGCTGACGCGCCAGGGTGGCTTCCGTCAGGATTTGTTCTATCGCTTGAACGTGGTCGTCATCCGTATGCCTCCGCTGCGGGAGCGGCTTGAAGACATCGGCGACCTCGCGCGCGCCTTCCTCGTGCGTGCGAAGCGCGAAGGACTGCCGGAAAAGTCCATCGACAACGCTGCGATTGAGCGGCTGAAGGCGCACAGCTTCCCGGGCAATTTGCGCGAGCTTGAAAATCTGTTGCGCCGCGCAACTGCGTTGAGTCCTGCGAGCGTCATCACAGCGCGCGAGATCAGCCGCGAACTCGGCCATGCCGACAACAACGTCGTTCCGGAAGAAGCCACGGATGGCTTCGAGACGGCAGTGGCGCGCCGGGTGGAAGGGGAGTTCGCTGCTGCAAGCCCTGGCTTCCCGACGGCGGGGCTTTATGATCGCCTCCTGGCCGAGGTGGAGCGTCCGCTCATCACCCAGGCCCTACAGGCCACGCGCGGAAACCAGATCAAGGCTGCCGCTGTCCTCGGGATCAATCGGAATACCCTGAGGAAGAAAATTCAGGCCCTGGGTCTCGCTACTGGGCGAGGCGATTGACCTCAGCGTGATATTGGTTCAACACCATGTGACTTATCCGCAACATGGTGACCCCCGGCCATGGCAGAAATCACGGCAAATGAGCCGGCGGACGCCGCCGTCCTCTCTGACCAACCGCAGAGCCGCAGCGCCCTGACCTTCATGGTTGGTCTGGCGGTTGCCGGTGCATTGACGGCTGTCGCGACGATCACGCTGTTGATGGGGGATGGCCTTGCGGGGGAGAATAACGACCTCATCCGAGCTCTGCTGATCGCGAGCCTTGTTCTGTCGGCGGGGCTCGCCGGCATTCTCGTACATCGCATCCTCCGTGTGGCGCGCGCTTGGCGGGCAGCCGCCACCGGGGCGCGTCTACATCTGCGCTTTGTGACGCTGTTCAGCCTCGCGGCGCTCGCACCGGCCGTCATCGTTGCGGCGTTCCTGGGTGTCACGTTCACGCAAGGCATGGAGCGGTGGTTCAGTTTGCGCGTTGCGACCACCATAGAAAATGCTGCCGACGTTGGCCGCGCTTACGTCAACCTCGCTTCCGGCGGGCTCGGTGGCGAAGTCCAAGCAATGGCCGAGGATTTGAACAATGCGCGCGGCGGCCTGACCTCTGATCCGGCCCGCTACGCCAACTTCCTTCAGCTGCAAGGCGAACGCCGCGAACTTTCGTCGGTCTATGTGATCGACGGCTCGGGTGGCGTGCTCGCCGGTGGCGCTCTTGTGGACAACGCGGTGCCGTACGCACGGCCATCCACAGAGGCGTTCGCCGCAGCCAATGCCGGCGAAATGTCGGTGCGCTTCGATCAAGACAATGACCGGCTTCTCGCGCTCTATCGATTGTCCGACTACAACAACGCCTTCGTCTATGTATCCAAGCGCATCGAACCGGGTTTGGTGGCGCAGCTCCGGCAGTTCGAGGAGTCAGTGATCGAGTATCGCGCCGCGCGCGATCAGCAGAACTCGATGCGTGGCTTGCTCGGCATGGCGTATCTCTCGACAGCGGTGCTGTTGCTGCTCAGCGCCGGGTGGGTTGGCCTCACCAGCGCATCGCGGGTGGCCGAACCGATTGGACGTCTGGTGGGCGCCGCGCGCCGTGTAGCCTCCGGCGATCTCAAAGCACGGGTCGCGGTTGGCGAGGAGCGCGACGAAGTCGACGCGCTCGCCACGGCCTTCAACCGGATGACCGCCCAGTTGGAAACGCAGCGGCGCGATCTGGTGACCGCGCAAGAGGACTCGGAAAACCGCCGCTCGTTCATCGAGGCCGTGCTCGGCGGCGTCAGCGCTGGTGTGATGGGTCTCGACAACAACGGCCGCGTGAGCGCGGCCAACCGCTCCGCGGTTCAATTGCTTGGGCTCGAAAACTCCGAGATCATTGGCCGCCGGCTGATCGACATCGCGCCTGAATTCACCGAGCTCTTAAACCAGCCGCCGCGTGCGGGTGAAGCGCCGGCGCAGCGCGTTGACCTCATGCGTGAGGGCGGTTCGGTGAACTTGAGCGTCCGCATGAGCCCCGAAGCTGACGGCGGTCTTGTGCTCACCTTCGATGACATGACCAAGCTCATTTCAGCGCAGCGACAGGAGGCGTGGAAGGACGTCGCGCGCCGGATCGCGCATGAGATCAAGAATCCACTGACGCCGATTCAGCTTTCAGCCGAGCGTCTGCGTAAGAAATACTACGCGGAGATAAAGTCTGACCCGGATACGTTTGCGAAGTGCACCGATACCATTCTGCGCCAGGTCGCGGACATCGGACGCATGGTGGACGAGTTCTCGTCGTTCGCGCGCATGCCAACACCGCGCATGGCGTTTGCGGATATCAGTGAAGTGGCGCGCGACACAGTGTTTGCGCAGCGCCTCGTTTTTCCGGACATTCGCATCGAGGTTGAAGGCGCGGAGAAGCCGATCGGCCTCGTCAGCGACGAGCGGTTGATCGGGCAGTCGCTGCTTAATCTCATCAAGAATGCAAGCGAGAGCGTTCAAGCGCGGCGTGAGCGCGATGGCGAACCAAAGGATGGCTTCGTCACGCTGCGGCTGCGCGACTTAGACTTCGGCGTACAATTCGAGGTGATCGACAACGGGTTGGGCTTCCCTGAGAAGGATCGTCACCGTCTGATCGAACCATACGTCACGACGCGCACCAAGGGCGCCGGCCTCGGCCTCGCTATCGTCGCGCGCGTCATTGAAGATCACGGGGGGCTTATCGAGTTGGATGACGCGCCGGGCGGAGGGCCTGGGGCAGTTGTTCGTTTTGTTCTCCCCAAACGCGGCGAAGACGCGATCGAACCCGCTGCAGAACACGGCGCAGGAGCCACACGATGACCCAAGATATTCTCGTCGTAGACGACGAAGCCGACATTCGAGACCTCGTCTCCGGCATTCTCGAAGACGACGGCCACCAAGTCCGCACTGCACGCGACAGCGACGAGGCGCTGAACGCGTTTGGCAAGCGCAGGCCGTCGCTGATCGTGCTGGACATCTGGCTGCAAGGCAGCCGCATGGACGGCCTCGATCTCTTGGCGAATTTCAAGGAGATCGATTCCGACCTTCCGGTCGTTGTCATCTCTGGACACGGCACAATCGAGACCGCCGTCGCCGCCATCCGCAAGGGTGCGTACGATTTTGTCGAGAAACCGTTCACCGCGGACCGGCTGCTCCACGTGGTTTCCCGTGCGCTCGAGACCACGCGTCTCAAGCGTGAGAACGTGGAACTCAAAGTCCGCTCCGCCTCAAGCGATAATTTGATTGGGTCGTCGCCCGTCATGGCTGCGTTGCGCGCCTCTATCGAGCGCGTGGCGCAAACGAATTCGCGCGTGCTCATCACCGGCCCAGCAGGCGCAGGCAAGGAATTGGTCGCGCGCTTGTTGCACGAGCGTAGCCCGCGGGCGGCGGGTCCATTTGTAGCGATCAACGCGGCCTCGATCGCGCCCGAGCGCATGGAGAGCGAAATTTTCGGGGAAGAAGGCGCTGATGGACGACCGAAGAAGATTGGCGTCTTCGAGCAAGCGCACATGGGCACGCTCTTTCTCGACGAAGTCGGCGACATGCCTGTGGAAACGCAGTCAAAGATACTGCGCGTGCTTGTCGATCAGCGCTTCAAGCGCCTTCACGGCAGCAACGATGTGCAGGTGAACGTGCGCGTGGTCTCGTCCACGTCGCGTGAACTTACCGACGACATCGCCGGAGGCCGCTTCCGTGAGGATCTCTATCACCGCCTCAACGTCGTGCCGCTCCGGTCACCGAGCCTGGGTGAGCGGCGTGAGGACATACCGGAACTCGCTGGATATTTCGTCGGCCGTCTGGCCGGCATGTCCGGCGTTCCGGCGCGTCAAATCGGCGAAGACGCGCTCGCGGCGCTGCAAGCCGCGGAATGGCCCGGCAACGTTCGTCAGCTTCGCAACGTGATCGAGCGCATTTTAATCCTCGCGACCGGCGACCTCTCAACGCCTGTCACGGTCGACAATTTGCCTGAGGATGCTTGGCCGCAAGCCGGCGCGTCGAAGCGTGATGGCCTCCAGCAGGTGATCGGCTTGCCGCTCCGCGACGCACGTGAACGCTTCGAGCGCGAGTATTTGAACGTCCAGATCACGCGCTTCGGTGGCAACATTTCACGCACCGCCGCCTTCATCGGCATGGAGCGTTCGGCGCTGCACCGGAAACTGAAGTCACTTGGCGTCGATCCGCCGGGCCGCAACGGCATAGAGCCTGAATGAGCCGCGTCGCCTATGTGAACGGCGCCTACGTGCCTTTGCGCGCCGCAGGCGTCTCGATCATGGACCGGGGCTTCCAGTTTGCGGACTCGATCTATGAAGTTTGGGCCGTCCGCGGTGGGCGCTTGTTCGATGTCGACGAGCACATGGCGCGCCTGCAGCGTTCGCTCACCGAGCTTGGCATCACAACACCGATGTCAGGGGCATCGTTGATGGCGGTCATTCGGGAGACCATGCGCCGCAACCGCGTGCATGACGGAATTGTCTATGTGCAAGTAAGCCGTGGCGCGGCAAACCGCGATCACGTTTTTCCGGACCGGGTTACGCCGCCAACAATCGTGATAACGGCGAAGAACCTAGACCGTCACGCGATTGCCAAACGCGCCGAGACTGGAATCAAAATCACGAGCGCGCCAGAAACGCGCTGGGCGCGCCGCGACATCAAATCGGTCAACCTCCTCCCAAATGTGCTCGCCCGACAGGGCGCCAAAGAGAAGGGCGCGTTCGAGGCGTGGTTCGTTGGCGCCGATGGTTTTGTCACTGAAGGGACGTCGTCCAACGCCTGGATCGTCGATGCTGACGGCGTAATCCGTACGCGCCAACTTACGCACGACATTCTCCACGGCGTGACGCGCGCAGCGATTCTGCGGATCGCACAAGAGCGTCAGATGCAAGTCGAAGAACGGCCGTTCACGATCGAAGAGGCGAAGTTGGCCCGCGAGGCGTTCATCACCGCTGCCAGCAACGCCGCTACCGCCGTCACTGAAATCGACGGCGTCCGCATCGGAGATGGCCGCCCAGGTTCTGTCACACAAGCTTTGCGCGCCGCTTATTTGGGCGCCTGACCCTCTAAAGGGTCCGTTGCGGTTGGCGAATGGTGCAACGCACCCTATACCTTAGTGCGCAGCCTCGCGTTCGATGGGGCGCCATAAAACTCAAGCATGGGGTCACACCATGGATAAGAAACAAAACCTCCAGGACACGTTTCTCAACGCGGTCCGTAAAGCCAAGACGCCGCTCACCATCTTTCTGGTCAATGGCGTGAAGCTTCAAGGCGTCGTCACCTGGTTCGACAATTTCTGTGTGCTGTTGCGCAGGGACGGCCAAGTTCAGCTGGTCTACAAACACGCGATCTCGACCATCATGCCGGGCGCACCCGTCCAGCTCTTCGAAATCGACAAGGCTGTAGATGAAGCCGACGGCTGATACGCCGATCAAAGATTTGAACAAGGCCATCGTTCTGCGCCCGCTCGCGAGCGCGGTTGAAAGCGTACGCGATGGCGAAGCGCGCTTGCTGGAGGCTGTCGGCCTCGCACAGGCGCTGGGGCTTGAGGTCGCTGCAGCTGACGCGGCGCCGCTGCGTCAGATCAGTCCGCGAACCTATTTTGGCTCCGGCCGGGTCGAGCGGCTGAAAGACCAGTCTGACGAGCTGGGAGCGGGCGTGATCGTCATCGACGCGCCGTTGTCACCGGTTCAGCAGCGCAATTTGGAGACCGACACCGGCGCTAAAGTTGTCGACCGCACCGGCCTCATCCTCGAAATATTCGGCCTGCGTGCACGCACCAAAGAAGGCAAACTTCAGGTCGAACTCGCGCGCCAAGGCTATGAACGCTCGCGCCTAGTGCGGACATGGACGCACCTGGAACGCCAACGCGGCGGTTTAGGAAAAACCGGCGGTCCCGGCGAAACTCAGATCGAACTGGATCGCCGCATCATCGCGGACCGCATCATCAAGCTGAAGCGCGAGCTTGAGGACGTGCGTCGCACACGCGGTCTGCAGCGTCGTGCACGCTCACGCGCCGGACTGCCGGCCATCGTGCTGGTCGGTTACACAAACGCCGGCAAGTCCACGCTGTTCAACCGGCTGACGCACGCCGGCGTGCTGGCGAAGGACATGCTGTTCGCGACACTCGATCCCACAGCGCGGCAAGTAAAGCTGGCGAGTGGGCGCGCCGTGATCATGAGCGATACCGTGGGCTTCATTTCCGATTTGCCGCACGAGTTGGTGGAGTCGTTCCGCGCGACCCTGGAAGCGGTCACCGAGGCTGACTTGCTCGTACATGTGCGGGACATCGCGCATCCGCAAAGCGAAGATCAAAAGGCCGACGTGCTCGGCGTTCTGGCGCAACTCGCCAAGGACGCCGGCGGCAAATCACCACCGGTGCTTGAGGCTTGGAACAAGATTGATCTACTTGACGACGCGACGCGCGTTGGGCGTTTGCGCCGCGCCGAAACGGCAGCCGAGCAGGGGCAGGGCGGCGCCCTACCCCCAGTTGCGATTTCGGCCGAGACGGGGGAGGGCGTAGAGGCCCTGCTCGCAGCCATCGATCGCGTGGCGTTTTCCGCGACGCGCGTCATCACCCTCACCTTGCCGCCGGACGATGCCGGACGCGTTCGCGCGCAGATCGCCGCCGCTGGCCGCATCCTGGAAGAAAGTAGCGACGACGACGGCGCCATCACCTTGCGCGCCGAACTACTGGTCGCGGACGCGGCGCGCTTTGCGCCGATAGAGCCCCTACCCGAAAATCTGCGCCCGGCGGCGGAGTAGGGGAGCGCCCTACTTTGCGGCGAGACGCTGAACCAGCTCAGCCGCAAACACGCTCAGCGTATCGTCGCGCGCGCCCATCACGACGATACGATCGCCGGGTTCGGCCAGTTCAATCAACTTGTCGCCACAGGCGCCGCGCTCGGCGAAGGCCATCGCTTGCAATCCGCGCGCGCGGACGCCGGCGACGATGTGTTCGCTGGTGACGCTGCGATCGACGGTGCCGCCGAAATAGACGGGGTCCGGCATGATGAGCACGTCTTCGTCGCTCATGTTGCGGGCAAAGCAATCGATGAACTCATCGCGCATCAGCCTGAGCGGGCCGAAGCCGTGCGGCTGAAACATGATGAGCAGGCGGCCGGAGAAGGCGTGCAGCGTATTGAGCGTGGCTGTGATCTTATCCGGGTTGTGGCCGAAATCGTCGATGACCGTGATGTTGTTGGCTTTGCCGACGACTTCGAGCCGCCGCTTTGTGCCGGAAAATCCCTTAAGCGCGGCGGCAGCAACGATCAGCGACAGTCCACACACACGCGCCGCGGAAAGAGCTGCAAGCGCATTGGAGACATTGTGCTCGCCAGGCACGGCGAGATCGACGGTGGCGCTTTCGCGTGTGTCCTTCTCCAATACGTCAAACGAAACGCCATCCGGGGCCAAGCGAATGGCGCTGCAGTGGAGATCGGCGAGGCCGGAGCGCAGCGCGTAGGTCCGCGTGCGGACCTTCGTCGCCATCACCAACGCCGCGGTTTCCTCGTTGTCGAGGTTCAGTACTGCGATCTCGGCTTTGTTGACGAAGCCAGTGAAGAGCGCACGCAGCTCGTCCATGCTCTTGTGATCGAGGGCGATGTTGTTGACGACGGCGATCGTGGGCTCATAGCGGGCGATGGAGCCGTCGCTCTCATCGACCTCAGAGACAAACGTATCGCCTTTGCCGACAAGCGCGCTGGCGAAGAGCGAGTCCGGCGTGACGAAGTTTTTCATCACGGCGCCGTTCATCACCGTGGGATCGCGCCCGGCGCGGTGGAGCAACCAAGCTATCATGCCGGTGGTGGTGCTTTTGCCGCTCGTGCCGGCGACGCCGATGCGGACGGGCGCTGCATTGAACAATTCCGCCAGCAATTGCGCGCGCTTCAAATCCTGCGCACCGACGCGTTTGGCGGCGACGACGTCGCCCACGGTGTCCTCAACAGCGGCTGAGCGCACCAGGATCTGATCCGCGCTGGTGATGCCGGAGCCGTCTTGCGGGAAGAGGGCAATGCCTTGAGCCTTGAGGTACTCGAATTTCGCACCTAAGCGGCCCTGGTCGAGCGAGCGGTCGGAGCCCGCGACCGTCACCCCTTTGCCGCGCAGGATCAGCGCCAGCGGCAGCATTCCCGAGCCGCCGACGCCGCTGAAGAAATAGGATTTTGCCTGACTCATCAGCGCCGGTTATGACGAGAAACGCCGCTCATCGGCAAGGACGCGAACGCAGAATGGCCCCATCGCTCCGCATCGGCGTTGTCGCGCCCGGCACACGCATCGAGCCGGAGCTGGCGGCGCGGCTTAAGGCATTCGCGACAGACAGTTTTCTCGATCGCGCGCCGGAGATCGTTTTTCATCGGCAATGTTTCCTGAGCGCCGGACATTTCGCCGGCGACGACGACGCGCGGCTGAAAGCATTCGTGGAATACGCCAACGATCCCACTTTGGACGCGATCTGGTTCGCGCGGGGCGGCTATGGCGCGTGCAGGATCGCAGAGGCGGCGCTGGCGCAGCTCAATGGCGCCTCGCGCACGAAGACCTATCTTGGCTACAGCGACAACGGCGCCATTCTCGGCGGGCTTTATGCGCGTGGTTACGCGAACGTCGCGCATGGCCCTATTCCCGTCGACATGACGCGCGATGGCGGAGAGGGGGCAGTGAAGAGGGCGCTCAACTGGCTCATCGACCGCTCCTCTGAGAGCCTCGAACTTGGTGTGATGTTCGACGCCAAATGCGCTGCGTTCAACATCACAGTGTTTCAGTCGATGCTCGGCACGTCGCTTGAGCCTGATTTGAGCGGCCACGTGCTGATGCTGGAGGACGTGGGGGAGTATCTCTACCGGCTAGACCGCGCCCTCTTCTCCATCACCTCCTCCGCCAATGTGCGGAGCGTGAAGGGGATCAAGTTGGGGCGCATCAGCGACGTGCCAGAGAATGACAAGCCCTTCGGCGCGACCGAAGAAGAGATCGCGCGCTATTGGTGTGCCAAGGCAGGCATTGCGTATCTCGGTCGCGCCGACATCGGCCACGATATTGAGAACAAGGTCGTGCCGTTTGGCGTGTTGAATCGTTAGCGGCCTCCAAGTTCTGCGGCGAGTTCGATGGCGCGCTCTTCGGCGCGGCCGGCCTGGATGAGTTTCTGATCGAGATCGGCCAGAAGCCGCGTGACCTCTAGCTCAAGGCCAGGCGTCGTGCGCACGCGGGTCGCGGCTCGGGATAGTTCGCTTTGGCTCAAGCCGAGTTCGCAGGCGCTTGGGAGCGTCATACGGCCGAGGCCGGAGCTAAGGAAATCGAGCGTTTCGGCGCAGTTCGTTCTGATGCTGGCTTGCACGCGGTACGGGATCGCGCGGCGGACGATATCCCGATAGGCAGGAACGTTGCGGAACGTGAGTTCGCTCGTCTCGACGTGGACGTAGTGGTTGGAGATGCGGTAGCGCGTCTCGGCGTCGCCCAGCGTGTTTAGCGCGCCGACCGCGAGCACTTCGTCGTAGGTCGCGCGGTTCATGGGCCGGGGATAGATTTGCGTCGCCTGATAGGCGGCAATGAGAAATGTTTCGTCCGGGAGGCGCTGCGTGCCTTCGAGATCGGCAAGCACTTGCAGGCCGAAGCCGCGGACTTGCTCGTAATAGGCGCTGCGCAACTGCATGTCGTCGCGATTGGTCTCGATGTCCTGGACGATGCGTGCGCGATAGGTGTCGCCGGCTTGAAGAGCGAGGCGCTCGGCGTTCCAATTGCTGACCTGCGTGCCCAAGAAGACGCCCAGCACGACGATGATGAGATCGATGCCAACGGCGAACCAATTGTGCGAGCCGACGTGTTCGCGGATACGGCGCATCAGCATTGATGTTTCCCCGGAGCCCAAGCGTCACCGTAGCAACTTGAGCTCAATCCGTCATTCCGGGGCAATGCGCAGCATTGAGCCCGGAACCTAGGGGCAAACGACGCGCTTGTGGCCCCTGGGTTCCGGCCCGCGCTTCGCGCGACCGGAATGACGGAGTTTGGGGACAAGGCGCGCATCATCGCTGTGCGCTTCCGGTGTTGAAGCGCTGGCTCTTTCGTGTGCCTCCAGGTGGGAGAACGGGGCGCGCGATCCGCGCTGAGTTTAGTCTGTGGGTTGCAAGGTTCATCTCTGAACGTCGCCGCGCGCTTCGCGCGCCCCGTTGAGATCTGTGCTCGCCTGGTCTTGGGTTTGCGCTCTTCACGCAGGTGAACCCCAAGTCCTTGGCGGCGTGCGGGCCTGCCACGGTCCCGGACTCCGACGCTTCTCGTGTGCGGAACTACCTACAAACGCACTCGCGCCGGCTTTTTCACGCTCGATCCCGTCTCTCGCGCTCGTGTGGCTCGGCTAGCCCATGAACCTCCCGTGCGAGGGACAACGCAGTATCGCGCGGGTTTGGGGGTGTGGGATAGATTTTGTGCGCGGAGTTGATTGCGCGCGGAATTTTGGGGTGGAGGTGTGGGATAGGGCGCGACGAGTGCCGCGTTAAGCGCGCTGTGAGAGCTAAGCCTCAGCATCTCTGATCTGGAGATGCGACTTCATCTCGGAAGTGCCGATGTTCCATTTTCCGTCCCAGTGAACGGTCATACTGTGCAAGCGACGACGTCGTTGCGACTGAGTCAGCTTTTACTGTCGCTCGCAATTGCACAGCTTCGTCGAATATGAGCTGCGAATTGTTGGGGGCGGCCCTCGCTTGAAACACCAGCTGGCCGCCCTTGGTCACCGCCAGAAAATCCGAAATCATATCTGGGCCAAGAACGCGACGAGGGTTGAACCAACTCTCGTGGCGTAGATTTAGTGGAACGTCACGATCCATAGAGTCACGTAAAGGCCCTGTCGGAAATCTCGAGCTTTGTAAGGTAGACTCGAACATCCGTCGCTTGTGGCCCGGCGCACATTGTGTCGGACCTGCCGCGGCCGAGGAGTGTCATCGAGAATAACATCCTGCGGAACTAACTCGCCGGCCTCGTCCAACAGCGAGACCCGAGTTTTGGCTTAAACAACAAAGACCTCACCCGATCACCGAAGAGGGCAACGAGCGATGCGACCAAAGTCGCCCCGGCGGTCAAGATCGCAGGCCAAATTGGCGCAGACGACTCCATCGCCACGGGTTACTCCTTTCGCTTAGCCTCAAGCCACAGCTTTTCCATATCGTCCAGCGGCTGCGGGCCAGTGCGCCCTTGCTCGGCTAGCTTTGTCTCGATGTACTGAAATCTGCGCGTGAACTTGGCGTTGGCGCGGCGGAGGGCTTCTTCGGGGTCGACGTTGAGCTTGCGGGCGAGGTTGGCCATGACGAAGAGGATGTCGCCCATCTCTTCGGCGATGTGCTCCTGGTCGCCGCTGGCGCGGGCCTCCTTCAGCTCGGCCAATTCCTCTTCGAGCTTCTCCAGGACAGGCTCAGGCGTGGGCCAATCGAAGTTGATGAGCGCCGCGCGCTTGGTGAGCTTCTCGGCGCGCATCAGAGCAGGGAGAGCCATCGCTACGTCATCCAGCAACGACGGCGCGCCCGAGGCTGCGCGCTTCTCGGCTTTGAGCGTTTCCCACGCGACCGTCTGCTGCTCCGCCGTGCGCCCGTCACCGGCTTCGCTGAACACGTGCGGATGGCGCTCGATCATCTTGTCGGCGAGCGCTTGGGCGACGTCGGCGAAATCGAACGCGCCAACCTCTTCGGCCATGCGGGCGTGGAAGGCGACTTGGAAGAGAAGGTCGCCGAGCTCTTCCTTGAGCGCAGGCATATCCTCGCGCTCGATCGCGTCGGCGACTTCGTAGGCCTCTTCGATCGTGTAAGGCGCGATGGTCGCGAAATTCTGCTCGATATCCCACGGACAGCCGCGCTGCGGATCGCGTAGTTGGGCCATCACGTCGAGGACAGCCTGTGTCGCGGCGGCGTTACGGGCGAGGGCTTCATCTCTATTTTTGCTCGATTTTTCAGCTAGTTGTCCCGACATACATATCTCGCATAAGATAGATTATGGGAAGCGATATCGCGACTCAGATCGGATAATCGCCAGCCCAACCATCGTATGCGGGTTCGACGCCTGTGGGCAGCCTCGCCTTCAGCGCCTGGTAGTCGAGGTCAATATGCATGTTGGTGAGCACGCTGCGCTGCGGCTTCAGACGCTCGATCCACTCCAGCGCGCGGCCGACGTGCGCGTGCGTGGGATGCGGCGTGTCGCGCAGCGCATCGACGATCCAGAGCGTGAGGTTGCCGAGCGCGGCGAACGTCGTCTCCGGCAGCGCAACGACGTCATTCGAGTACGCGATTGGCCCAACCCGGAAGCCGAGCGACTTGGAGAAGCCGTGGTCCTGTTCGAGCGGCAGGATTTCAAGCGCGCCGCCTGGGCCGCTGGTCGTGACGGGCGTGAGCGGAATCATGTGGCCCGCGTCGGTGGCAATCGCCGGGTAGCCGCCTTCGGTGACGAAGCAATAGCCGAAGCGCTGCATGAAGCTCTTGCGCGTCGCCGCGTCGATCCAGGTTGGGATCTGCTTGCGCTGCTTGATGAAGAAGGCCCGGATATCGTCGAAGCCGTGGATTTGGTCGGCGTGATCGTGGCTGATGAGCACCGCGTCGAGATGCGACGGCCCCGCCTCCGCCAACTGCTGGCGTAGCTCCGGCGGCGTGTCGATCAGCACCGTCGTGGCTTCGGACGGCGTTGTCGCCTGCCCCTTCCACTTCTGCAGCATGATCCCGCAGCGCGTGCGGCGGTTCTTCGCCTCGTTCGGATCGCAGGCGCCCCAATCGCCGGTGGCGCGCGGCACGCCGCCGGAGGAGCCGCAACCAAGGATGGTGACGCGCAGCGTGCCGCTCATTGCGTCACGCCCAAAACGACTCTGGGTATGGTTGGGAAGAGGCGGTGGAAGTTGTCGGCGAGCAGGGCGCTTGCCTCCTCCTCCTCAAGCCCCCTCAATGTCGCGAACGCGCTTTGGACGTCCGCCACGTGCATTGGCTCGCAGCGTTGGCCGCGATGCGGGACAGGGGCGAGATATGGGCAATCGGTTTCAACGATGACGCGATCCAGCGGCACTTCGTTGGCGATGGCGCGAACGTCAGTCGCGTTCTTGAACGTCATGATGCCGGAGAACGAAAAGTAGGCGCCGATCGCAAGCGCTCGACGCGCGAGTTCAGGGCCGCTCGTGTAGCAGTGCATGAGGATGCGAAGAGGGCCCTTCCCCGCCTCTTCTTCCAACAGCTCCGCCATCGCCTCGTCGGCTTCGCGCGTGTGAATGATCAGCGTTTTGCCGAGCACGTGCGCCGCCTTTGCGTGCGCCCGGAAGACTTGGACCTGATCCTCGAACGGGCTGTGCTTGTAGTGCTGATCGAGGCCGGTTTCCCCTACTCCGACCACCCTATCGTGCTGACCCAACTCAATCAGGCGCTCGGCCGTGAGGCCGAGGTGATCCTTGGCGTAGTGCGGATGCGCACCGATGCTAGCGTAAATGTCGCCGTGTTGTTCGGCGATGGCGATGACCTCGCCGAAGTTCTCGATCTTGTCGCAGATCGTGATCATGCGGACGACGCCAGCGGCGCGCGCGCGTTTGATCACCGCTTCGCGGTCTTCGGCAAAGCCGTGGTGGTGCAAGTTCACGTGGCTGTCGATCAGGAGTGTCATCGTCGCGCGGCTCCCGCGCGATCGAGGATGCCGGCGGCGCGTGCAAGCGCATGGCGTGGGTCCATGTCCAAGCCCTCAGCTTCGCCGCGCAATGTCTCAAGCGCGGACCATGCCTCAGCCCATGGCTCACCGCCCTGCTCAAGGCCCGAGGCGCGCGTCCACTCGCCAGCCAGTTCAAGCACGCCAGCCAGCTTTTCAAACGGCTCGCCGCTCATTTTGTCATAGAGCCCGCCGAGCAACGCAGCTGACGCGCCGCGGGCAATTTCTGCTTGAGCGCGTTTCGGGTCCGCGATTGCGGTGTCCACGCCTTGCGCTTTCAACGCGATGGCGCGGCCTGGGCGGCCTTTCGCAATCGCCACGATTGCGGCGTCGGCGCCGCTGGCTTGGCGAACTTGATCGTCGCTTAACGTGCGCAGCGCCAAGCGGCGGCAGCGCGAGCGAATGGTCGGCAGGATCGCGCCTGGCGCATGACACACCAACAGCAAGATCGAGCGCGCTGGCGGTTCTTCCAGAGTCTTCAGAATGGCGTTGGCGGCGTTGCGATTGAGATCGTCGACGGCGTCAACGATGGCGACACGCATACCGCCTTCGGATGGCGCGAGCGAAAAGAAGTGGCCAAGGTCGCGCGCGTCGTCGACGGCGATCTCGCGGCGAGGTTTGCCGCGTTCGTTCAGGCCGCGGCGCAGGACGAAGAGATCTGGATGTGAAAGAGCCATCACACGGCGTGCGACGGGATCGCCGGGATCGACATCAAGCGCGCGCGGCCCGATGCGTTTGGCGCCAAGCGCTGCGCGCGCCACGCGATATGCGAGCGTGGCTTTGCCCAGACCCTTCGGACCAGCCAGCAGCCATGCATGATGCATCCGCCCGCCGCGCATGCCATCGGCAAACGCCGCTTCCTCGACTTCATGGCCGACGAACGAAAACGTCTCGCGCGGATGCGGGGCGTTCGGTTCCTTGTCGAGTTCGGGGGCAGGCTTCTCGGCCTTCATGGACCTATCAAGGGCCGAAGAAGGTCAAGCGCAAGCCTTCAAAAGCGCGCGCGAACCAATTGGCGCGGCCAACGTGGCGGCCTGCCGCAAGCGGGAATTCCTGTGTCTGAAAGTTCGGCCCCTCAATCACGAGGCGCGCGACAACGTCCCCCTCGGCGACCGGAGCGCGCAACGGGCCGTCATAGACGACACGCGCGGTGAGGCCCTGCTGCACCCCGCGAGGGCCGCCGATTATGACGTTTTGCTGCGCAACCAGCGGCACTGTTCCGCGCGAGCCCAAGCGCACCTGCGCTTCGCCAACTTCGTCACCAGCGGCGACGATTTGCGAGACGGCGTAAGCGTCGAAGGCCGCGCGCATGAGGCGCTGGGCCTCTGAGTTGCGCGCCGCCATCGTCGGCAGACCATTGAACACGATGATGCGGCGCTCGCCGTTCATCAGAGCCGAGCCAATAAGGCCATACCCGGATTCATCTGTATGTCCGGTCTTTACACCATCAGCGCCATCGAAGGCGCCGAGCAGCGGGTTGCGATTGGCTTGGGTGTGATTGTTGTAGGTGAACTGACGGCGTGAATAGACCGGATAGAATTCCGGGAAGGTCACCATGATGTAGCGCGCCAGCCGGGCCAGGTCGGCCGAGCTGATACGTTGCGCAGGATCGTCCAAGCCGGTGGCATTGCTGAAGTGAGCCGAACGTAAGCCTAGCTCGCCAGCGCGGCGGTTCATCATGGCGACGAACGCCGCTTCCGTTCCGGCGATGCCTTCCGCGAGCACGACGCAGGCATCGTTAGCGGAGACGATCACGGCGCCTTGGATAAGATCGCGGACGCTCACTTGCGCATTGATCGGCAAGAACATGTGCGAGCCGTTCGACATGGCGCCGTGCTCTCGCCACGCGTATTCGCTAACCGGGAATGTGGTGTCGTACGTGATGCGGCGGGCGCGGAGCTGCTCAAGGACGATCAGCACCGTCATCAGTTTGGCCATCGAGGCTGGCGGGATCGCTGTTTCGCAATCGTCACAGAAGAGCAGCGCCCCGGATGCGCCATCCATGATGGTGACGTGTTGGGCGATCGCCGGCGGTGGCGGCGGCCCAGGCGTGCGACGGGCGCGGCGGCGTTGCGCGTCGGCATCTGGCGCAAGCGCCATCACCAAAAGCGCCACCAGGGCGAACGCGCCGAATTTCCGCTGCAAGTTCATTCAGTCCGCCGAATCGTTAGCGCCGTTTACCTGGATCGACAGGAGCAGACCGGCGCGGCGCTTTCACGTCAACAAACTGACGCTCAGCGCGCTGCGACAACGCTTTCGGCGTACCCTAGCGTGCTCAGCATGCGGCGTGCGCCGTCCGCCTCTTCCCGGTTCGCGAACGGACCAACTCGCACCCGGAACAATTCCGCGCCAGAGGCGGTGGTGCGAGTATCCACAACCACGGGACCAGCCGAAGCCACCGCATCACGGACACGCTGGGCGTTTACGGGATCCGAGAACGCGCCAACTTGCACGAAGAATACGCCGCCCGAAAATGTGGGCGCCGGTGCATAAACCGGACGCTCGGCTACCGGCGCGCCGTCGAGATCGGCGGTCCGCACAGGTTGTTGCGGGAGCAGGGCGCGCGGCCCCTCTTCCGGCTGTTGGGCCATCGAGGCGGGGGCGTGCACGGATTCTGGAGCTGGCGTGCCATCACTGTTAACGCGGCGCGGAGCAGGGCCTAAGTAACGAACATGAACGCGCGCGTGGCCGGCTTCCTCGAAGCCAAGCACCTGCGCCGCGCCGCGCGACAGATCGATCAGGCGATCGCCGCTGAACGGGCCGCGATCATTCACGCGCACGATAACTTCGCGGCCATTCTCCAGATTGGTAACTTGCACCAAGCTCGGAATTGGCAGCGTCGGGTGCGCGGCGGTCAGCGCGGCTTGATCGAACGTCTCGCCGCTTGCGGTGCGTTGGCCGTGAAACTGCGCGCCATACCACGAGGCAGCGCCAGTCTGTTGATAGCCCGGCTCTGGAGTCGGCACATACCACTGGCCGTTGGACTCGTAGGGCGGACCAACACGTTCGCGTTCCAGCCAAGGCTGAGCCCCCTGCTCGGCCTGCGGTGCGGCTTCGGGTTGTGAGGCGGCTTCGGCTTGCGCCATTTGTTGCTGCGGCGCAGGCGTCAGACTTAGCGGGCCGTCCGCTTCGCCTTCATCTTCTGCTTCGACCGCGGCCTGCTCGAACACGACTGGCGCCGAGCGTCGCGCTTCGGAGCGGCGAAGATCAATCACGACGTCGTTGCCGCGGCGCTCGCTTCCGTAGCCGTATGAATTCTCAGCGCCGCCGGCGAGGTTGGCCGCGCCGAGCGATGCCGCTTCGGTGGCGACTGCGGAAGTCCCGCCGCCGCCCTGCCCCGAATACGTGATCGGGGCGCGTTCAGCCGAAGCATTCGACGCAAGCGCCATCAGTCCAATGCAAGAAACCATGAGCGCGCGCGAAGTACGGCGATGCATCAAAGACCCCAACGCAATTCTGCGAAGCGCCCTTATACGCGCGCCGGACTTTAGGCCGCGTAAGGATTTATCCTTATTTCAGGTTCACCAAGAATTGGTGCTCATCCGGAGCTAGCATGGCGGAGGGAGTGGGATTCGAACCCACGGTGGGCTTGCACCCACGCTGGTTTTCAAGACCAGTGCCTTAAACCACTCGGCCATCCCTCCAGAGCGGTGGCGGGTATCAGCGTCCCCGCCCCGCTGCAAGCCACACAAAGAAAAACCGGCGGGCCAGGGGCGCCGCCGGTTTCTTGTTCTTCGCCCTGGTCCCGATTACCAGCGGAATGGCGCTCTGAACGATACCCGAACGTCGGGGGCGTCGTCAGTGACGCCAAAATCGACGCCAGCCGAGAGCGTCAAACGCTCTGTCGCCCGGAATGAGAGGCCCAGCTGCATGGTGCCGACTTGCAGCTCAGTCGACTCTTGGACGGCGCCGTTAAGTTCCGTCTCGGTCGGCATCACGTACGAGTGTGAGTAGCCGAGCGAGGTCGAGAAGCGCGGATTCATTGCGAAGCCAAAGCCGAAGCCGAAACCGATCGAGTCGCCTGGGTCAACTTCACCAACTGTGACCGCGCCGTAAGTTTGATCGATCGAGTCCGGCATGTTGTACATGTAGCTGAGGTTCGCGAAGATCACGGCCGGATCAGTCGGGTAGAGCATCGAGAGGCTGCCTTGCAGCGCCCAGAAGCCCGACCCCGTGGCCAATTCGGCCGCGATGCCCTGCGCATCACGCTCAACATCGAAGGGACCAACGCCCGTGGTCGACTTCACGCGGGCGCCCGCGACGAAGATCGGCGCGCCGTTACGGCCCCGAGTTAGCTGGTAACGCGCCGAAAGTTCAACATCGCCGATGTCGGAACCATTCAGATTGAAAGTTTGGGTGGTCGTTGTGCTGTTCTGCGACAGCGTCGTCACGCGATCATCGCGATATACATAAGGCACGCGCGCTTCAACTTCGAGGCGATCGGTCAGCGCATAGCGCACCGCGAGCGAGGAAGAGACCGTGTTGCGCGCCGTGTCGTTGGCTTCGATCAGACCGATTTGGATACCGGTAACGATTTCGACGCCGCGGAAGACCAAGCGGTTGCCTGAGCTGCGGGAAAACTCGAAAGACGGCTCAATTACAAGACGCCCGCGGCCCAGAAGGGCGTTCTGCCCCTCTGGAAGCGCATCCACCGTCGAGGTTTGCGTGCTCTCGGGTGGGGCTTCACCGACCGGGCCTCGCGGCGCGGCGGCTGGCGTCGCTTCAGGAGGCGCAGAACCGCCACCTGTTGATTGCGCGACGGTGCGGACTGAACGCCGGTTGAGCCGGATCGGCTCATCGGGACCCAAATCTGCGTACGCCAAGCTCGAATGCGGCACGCCGGCGCCACGGATCTCGCCAAGATCCGTCTCGCTCATGCCTGCCATCGAATAGATTTCTTGTCGCTGCCGCTCAATCAGTGACCGCTGCTCCGACAGCTGCCTCTGTTGTTCGGACAATTGACGCTCTTGGTCATTGAGACGCTGCTCTTGCTGTTGGATCAGTTCAAGCACACGCGACAATTCTGGGGAGGACGACGCTTGTGCGTGCGCCTCCCCACTCCAAAAAAATGCGCAGGCGGCCATCGCACACGCGGCCAATGCAGCCGCGCGACGGCGAACCGTCCGCTTCATTCCGGTACGAAGCATCACCAGACCCTTGTGGGAGAGCACTGCATGGCGCCCTCTCTGCACGAATTATTCCGGAGAGCTTACGTGAGAGGCGATTAGAAACCGTGAACGCGCGCGAAAATCTGCGCGGCGCGCGATTTAGTCTTCAGTTCACACGTATGAATACTTCGGAGCAGCGCACCACTCCCCTCACGTACATCTTACTGTGTGCGCGCGCGGGGAAGGGGTTCGGTCAGCGCAAAGCGTTGACAAACGTTGCTTCGGTCTTCGCAGTGATTTCTTCGAGCGTCACATTGTCGGCGAGCTGCAGCAACTTCATCGGTTGTGAACCATGCTTGTCGATCTCGAACACGCCGAGATCGGTTATCACGAGATCAACCACGTTGATGCCTGTGACGGGCAAGGTACACGCCTTCAAGAGCTTCGAGGCGCCGTCCTTCGACGTGTGCTCCATCACGACCACCACGCGCTTCACACCGGCGACGAGATCCATGGCGCCGCCCATCCCCTTCACCATCTTGCCGGGAACCATCCAGTTGGCGAGATCGCCGCGATCATTCACTTCCATCGCGCCGAGGATGGAAAGATCGATGTGGCCGCCGCGGATCATGGCGAACGAGTCGGATGAGGAAAAGTAAGACGTCTTCTTCAGCGCCGTGATCGTTTGTTTACCGGCGTTAATCAGATCAGCGTCGACGTGCTCGTCATACGGGAAGGGACCCATGCCCAGCATGCCGTTTTCGGATTGCAGCGTGACTTCCATCCCGTCGGGAATGTAGTTCGCCACCAAAGTCGGGATGCCGATGCCGAGATTGACGTAAAAGCCGTCGCGCAATTCCTTGGCGGCGCGCTGTGCAAGCTGATCGCGGGACCAGGCCATTATGCATTCTCCCGCTTGGTGATCGTGCGCTGCTCGATGCGCTTCTCGAAATCACCCTTAACAATCCGGTCAACATAAATGCCAGGCGTGTGGATGGCGTCAGGATCGAGTTCGCCGGTCTCGACCAGTATCTCGACCTCTGCGACGCATTTCTTACCGGCCGTCGCCATCATCGGGTTAAAGTTACGCGCGGTTTTGCGATAGATCAGGTTGCCCTCCTTATCGCCCTTCCAGGCTTTGACGATGGAGAGGTCGGCGACGAGGCCAGTCTCAAGAACAAACGTCTCGCCGTTAAACACTTTTGTCTCTTTGCCTTCGGCGACCAACGTGCCGACACCTGTTTTTGTATAGAAGCCGGCGATGCCCGCGCCTCCTGCCCGGCAGCGCTCAGCCAGCGTGCCCTGCGGATTGAACTCAAGCTCCAGCTCGCCACTTAGATACTGGCGCGCGAACTCTTTGTTCTCGCCGACGTAGCTGGAAACCATTTTCTTGATCTGCTTCGTCTCGAGCAGGAGCCCGAGGCCCCAACCGTCGACGCCAGCATTGTTCGAGATGACGGTGACGCCCTGAACGCCGGAATCGCGCAGCGCGATGATGAGGTTCTCGGGGATGCCGCAGAGGCCGAAGCCGCCGCTCATTACCGACATACCTTCAAAGGTGAAACCTTCGAGCGCGGACTTCGCGTCCGGATAAACTTTGTTCGCCATGGCCGCTCGTTTACGTAGCGGCGCGCTCGCAGGCAACATGCCGTGGCGGATATGCAGGTTTCAGTTTGGCTGGATACGAGTGCGCCGGCGGCTGAGCCGGCCGCCGGCGCTTTCGTTTCACCCCTAAGGTGGGATGAGAACCTGATCCCGGTACGAGCGAGGGACGAAAATCGTCCGGAACCGGGGATGATAAAACGATATTTGCGCTGAACCGGGTCTGAAGCCGGTAATCATACTGGACGGGCCGAAATTCCCCAGTCGGCCAGAATTTCCTCGGTTTTTGCGCCCATTCCGCCAGGTGGTCCCTGAACGGCCGATGGCGTCCGCGAAAATCTTGGGGCCGGCGCAGGCTGAGTGAGCCCATCGATCTCCACGAACGTCCCGCGGGCGACGTTGTGGGGGTGGTTAGGCGCCTCCGCCATGGTGAGCACCGGGGCAAAGCAGACGTCTGTGCCCTCCATGAGCGTCGTCCACTCATCCCGAGTCTTGGTGGCGATGACGGCCGCAAGCTTTTCAGACATCGCTGGCCATTCCGGTTTGTTCATCTGCATCGCGCAGGCAGGATCGTCCTGCAGCCCGGTCTTCTCCAGCAGCAGCTTGTAGAATTGAGGCTCGATCGACCCGATCGAGACGAATTTCCCGTCCTTGGTTTTATAGACGTCGTAAAAGTGCGCGCCGCCATCGAGCAGATTATTGTCACGGTCGTCGGTCCAAATGCCTGAGGCGCGCAAGCCATAGATGACACTCATTAGTGAAGCCGCGCCGTCGGTGATCGCCGCATCGATGACTTGGCCTTCGCCTGAACGCTGCGCCTCATAGAGAGCCGCGCAAACGCCCATCGCCAAGTAGAGGGAGCCGCCCCCGTAATCGCCGACAAGGTTAAGCGGCGGCGCGGGCGCATCATCCTTGCGTCCCATCGCGTGCAGCGCGCCGGTGAGCGCGATGTAGTTGAGGTCGTGACCGGCGGTTTCCGCCAGCGGACCCGACTGACCCCAGCCCGTCATGCGGCCGTAGACGAGGCGCGGATTGCGCTTCAGCGCTTCATCCGGCCCAAGACCCAGCCGCTCCATCACGCCTGGCCGGAAGCCCTCGATCAAAACATCCGCCTTGCCGATCATCTCAAGCGCGACAGCAACGTCGCTCGACTCCTTAAGATCGAGCGTGACGTGGCGTCGACCGCGAGCCGGGATGTCGTTCTTGAAACCCATCCGGCCGCCCTTGCGGTCGATGCGCACGACGTCGGCGCCCATGTCGGAGAGCAACATGCAGCAGAACGGCCCAGGACCTATGCCCGCGAACTCAATGACCTTAACGCCCGAAAGCGGTCCCTGCCCCATCGTTAGCTCCGTTTACCCTGCCGGTTTCGCGCTGTGCTAAGCAGCGTTACTTATAGTCGTTCAAACCGCGCCGTCGCGGGGCGCCGGAGCGTTAACTTTGCGGATTGTGGTTAGAGCCGCCGACGCCCGTGTCGCGCGCGACGCCCAGGTGTTGCTCTCCGCCGCGGGCGTGCAGGCTGTCGCCCTCCCAGGCGCCTACCGCAGCGCACCCGATGGCGAAGACATCTGCATCATCGTCGCTGACGAGGCGGACGCGGCTAAAGCCGCGAAATCCGCCGCCGCGTCAGACTCTCCGCCGATCGCGACGCTTGCCGGCTACCGCTACGTGTCACCGCCGCCGCTCGGCCTCTTCGACGCAGCGCCCTTCTCGGGCGCGATCACGTTGGATGCGCCGCCCAAGTTGCTGCGCGCGCAGGTCGATGCATGGACGCGTGTCGCGATCGCGGATGAGGAACGCGCACGGCGCAACAACACGGCGGAGGCGATCGGCGTAACGCCGCCACAACAGCCTGAACCGCGCAAGCTCAAGGCGCTTTATATCGGCGCGCCAAGTTCAATGTTCCTCGCGCTTGAGCGCGTGCTCGCCGAGCAGGGTGGTTTGGTCGCCGCCGCGTTCACCTCGTACGCAGGCTTCGATCACCTGCACGACGAACCGTTCGATGCGGTGGTCCTGAATGGCGCGCAGGAATCGCATACTGCTATCGCGCTGTGCGCCGCGCTCCGCCGCAATGCTTCGCTTTATCATATGCCGACCTTGATGCTCACCAAGCCTGGCGATACGGCGACAGCAGCGGCCGCTATCGATCGCGGCGCCTCAGCAATATGCGCAGAGAAAATGCCTTGTTCGGCCAGCCTCGGCTGGCTCTTTGAAGCGGTTCGCCGCGAACGGCGGCGCAACGGCGCCGAGCATCAGATGCGCGCGCTCCGAGACGTGATGGGCGACGCGCGCACGGGTCTCTGGCAGCGCACCCCATTTGACGCACACCTTGCGCGCCTTGCCGCCGACCATCACGCGAGCGGCCGCCCAATGGGCATGGTCGTGCTGCGTGTGATGCCGGCGATCGGCGCTCGCGAGCCTACAGAAGCAGTCTGGCGCAAAGGCTTTACCGAGATTGCATCGCTCGCCGCCCGGCTTATGCGCGATGCCGATAGCGGCGTGACCATGGGCAGCGACCTCATTGCTCTCGCCATGCCCGCATCCGATCTCCGCAGCGCCAAGCGCACGGCGGAACGCATCGCTTCGGTCGCGGAGTGCACCGCGTTCGCCTCGGGTGAAGGCGGCGCTGGTCCGCTCGTGTTCGAACAGAGCGCGGTCGAACTGCAACCAGGCGAAAGCGGCTCAGCCATGCTTGCGCGCGCGCTGCGCGCCATCGAAGTCGAGAGTATCCCCGCCTAATTGGTTTAGCGGTCGAAGTCTCGCATCTCCAAGATCAAATCGCTATCGCGTTTCCCGCTTTGTCCAGGAATGTCGCGACACTCGCGGTAGGCAACATTCTTGGTTTCTACGCGGCTTTGCGCGTGGCGATCCGCGACATAAATTCGAGCACAGCGCGCAACGCTTTCAGGCGCTGCGTTGCTTCGGGCCAGCCGCCCTGAACCACAAGCTTGCCGTCCGGGCGCATTTTGTAATCGTCTGGACGCTCGGTGATGAAGCGCACGAGTGACAATGGATCCGGGAAACCGGTCTCGCGGAATGTCAGCACGGCGCCCTTCGGGCCGGCGTCAAGCTTCGAGATTTGGCACCGCCGGCACAGGGCCTTGAGCGCCGCTACAGCGATCAATTGATCGGCCTCCGCAGGCAAGGGTCCGAAGCGATCAATCAATTCGGCCGCAAATGCTTCGCGCTCTTGATCGGAATCCAAATCTGCTAAGCGCCGGTAGAGCGCAAGACGCACGGTAAGGTCGGCAACATAGTGTTCGGGAATCAACACCGAAGCGCCGACATTGATCTGCGGCGACCACGACTTTTCGCTCAGGGTCTCATCAGTGCCGTCACGCAGTGAGGCGACCGCCTCCTCAAGCATCGACTGATAGAGTTCAACGCCGACTTCGCGAATGTGACCCGACTGTTCTTCACCGAGCAGATTGCCGCCGCCGCGCATGTCGAGATCGTAGCTCGCGAGTGTAAACCCGGCGCCGAGATTGTCGAGTGACGACAATATCTTCAGCCGCTTCTCCGCACTCACGGTAAGCGACTGCTCCGCAGCCGTGGTGAGATAGGCATACGCACGCAGCTTCGAGCGGCCGACACGGCCGCGAAGTTGATAGAGCTGCGCCAGGCCGAACATATCGGCGCGGAAAACGATCAGAGTATTGGCGCGTGGAATGTCTAGGCCCGATTCGACGATTGACGTCGACAACAGCACGTCGAACCCGCCATCGTAGAAGTTCGTCATGATCTCATCGAGCGAGCCGGCGGCCATCTGGCCATGCGCTACAGCGAAAGTCACTTCCGGCACGTTGCGGCGCAAGAAATTCGCCACTTCATCCAGGTCAGCAATACGGGGCGAAACGAAGAAGCTCTGACCGCCGCGATACTTCTCGCGCAACAGCGCTTCGCGCACCGTCACGGCGTCGAAAGCCGTCACGTAGGTGCGCACCGCCATCCGATCGATCGGCGGTGTTGCGATGATGCTCATCTCGCGCACGCCAGCGAGCGCCAATTGCAATGTGCGAGGGATCGGCGTCGCAGAGAGCGTCAAGGCGTGCACTTCAGCACGAAGATCTTTCAGGCGCTCCTTGTGCTTCACGCCAAAGTGCTGCTCCTCATCGATGATCATCAGGCCAAGGTCAGAGAATTTCATCGTTTTCGATAGAAGCGCATGCGTGCCAACGACAATCTCGATTGTGCCATCAGCAAGCCCGGACTTGGTTTCGTTCGTCTCTTTCGTCGTCACCAGGCGCGAGAGCTGGCGCACGCGCACCGGCAAACCGCGGAAGCGTTCGGAAAACGTACGATAGTGCTGGCGGCAGAGAAGCGTCGTCGGCGCCACGACCGCGACCTGCTTTCCGGTCATCGCGACCAAGAACGCAGCGCGTAGCGCAACCTCGGTTTTCCCGAAACCCACATCGCCGCAGATAAGGCGATCCATCGGGCGGCCAGCCGCCAAATCGCCAACGACGTCGTCGATCGCGGAGAGCTGATCTTCAGTCTCCTCATACGGAAACCGCGCGCAGAACTCGTCCCAGAGGCCCTCCGGCGGCGCAACAGGCTCGGCGGTGCGCGTGGCACGCAGCGCAGCAATGCGCAGCAATTCTTCGGCCATATCCCGCAGCCGCTGTTTCGCGCGCGCTTTGCGGCCTTGCCATGCGACGCCGCCTAGCTTGTCCAGCTGTGCGTCTGCATCTTCGTTGCCGTAGCGGCTAACGAGTTCGATGTTTTCAACAGGCAGATAGAGCTTATCACCACCATGATAGGTCAGGTCCAAGCAATCATGCGGCGCGCCGGCGACATCGAGGGTTTTCAGACCCTCGTACCGGCCGACGCCGTGATCCTGGTGGACAATCAGATCACCTTGATTCATCGCCGCTGCTTCAGCGATCACGCTCGAGGCTTTCCGGCGCTTACGTGGGCGCGCGAGGCGATCACCGAGGATGTCTTGCTCGGCGAGAAATGCGAGTTGTTCGGTTTCGAACCCATGTTCGATCGGCAGCACGACGAGCGCGTGGGCGCCCTTCGGCAACGCAGCTGCGTGGCGCCAGGAGTCCGAACGCACGACTGCTTCGACACCGTGATCGCTTAGGACGCCCGCGAGACGCTCCGCCGATCCTTCAGACCAAGCAGCAATGACAACACGCTTCTTTGACTTGGTCAGCGTTTCGATGTGCTTGGCTGCCGCCTCGAAGACATTGACGTCCGCAGTCTGACGCTCGGCCGCGAAGTCCCGGCCTGTTCGTCCACCAAGATCCAACTGTTTTTTCGCGTCCGTGTCGAAATGCGTAAATCGGCGCACCGTCCTTCCCGCAAGGGCGGCGGCGCTCGCTTCTTCGCCGAGGTAGAGCAGATCCGGCTCCGGCGCGCGGAACTGGGCACCACCACGCGGAATTGGCGCAGACTTGCGGGATTCGTAGTGATCGCGGGCGGTTTCGACGCGCTCTTTGACGGCTTCGCCCGCCAGAGCATCAAAGGCGACGAGAGCGGTCTCACCCGCATAGTCAAATACGGTTTCAAGGCGCTCGTAGAAGAACGGCAGAAACTGCTCGACGCCTTGTCGGCGGATACGAGCACTGACGCTGTCGTACAGAGGATCACTCACCGCGCCGAAAGCCTGCGTGAACCGGCGGCGAAACTGCAGCACTGTCATTTCGTCCAGCAACACTTCGCTGACGGGAGTTAGCAACGCTTTTTTGAACTTGGCCTTCGAGATTTGCGTCTCGGGATCGAAGCTGCGAACCGTTTCAAGGGTGTCGCCGAAAAAGTCGAACCGGTACGGTTCTGGGGCGCCCGGTGGGAATACATCGATCAGGCCACCACGCACCGCGAATTCACCGGGCGCACGGACGGTGGAGGCGCGCGAATATCCGTTGACCACGAGATAGTTCTCGAGCTGCTCCATTGACGTCTCGGCGCCGGCTTCGGCGGCAAACGAGCCCTGGGCCAGACGCTGGCGCGGTGGCACACGCTGCGCGACCGCCGAGGCCGTCGCGACAACCAGCAGCGCTAGATCGCCTTCGCTGCGCCGCGCGAGTTGCGTCAGCGCCGCACACCGTTGCGCAGCGACGGCGGCCGCTGGCGAGATGCGGTCGTACGGCAGCGTGTCCCACGCGGGCAGCCGCAACGTCTCAAGCTCTGGCACGAAGAATTTCGCCGCCGCTTCAAACTGCGATGCGCGCGTTTCATCGCGCGCGACAAACAGTGTAACACCGCCGCGCAACCGCGCCGCTTCCGCTAACCCCGCCGCATCGACACCCTCGGGTGCACCAGAAACCACCAGCGCGTCTTTCGACTTCGCCAGCGTTTCGATCAGCTTTTGTGAGAGGGCTGGGTCTTTCATCAGTCCGGTTTGGTGCTCAGTTCGAAACGAAACGCGCGAATCATCTCCAACACCGGCGTGTCATGGTCACGCGGCGCGGGCTCCTGTTGTGTTACCCACTCATAGACCTCTTGATCGGGCGCATCGAGCAGGCGTTCAAATGCGTCCAAGTTGGTTTCGTTGAGATCGGCAAGGTGCCAGTCCGCGAAACCGCCTAGAATCAAGTCTAACTCCCGGAATCCACGACGCCATGCGCGGAATTTCAGCTTCTTGCGGCGGTCGTCCATGGGCCCCGAGGGATAGGCAAAACGCCAGGGGGCCGCGCTATAACCCATATGGGCGCAGCTGTCAGCGCCGTCAGAGCAAGTATGAGTGACATCGCTCCTTCCCCAGCGAAAGCAGTCCAGGACGCGCTCCTGGCGCCCGCCTTTGCGCCCAAGGGTGCGCGAAAGGAGACGATGGACCTGATTGCCAAGGTGGCTGGCGGGCGGCTGGTGCGCGATCTTGTGTTCTTGCCGCCGAACAGCGCGATCGACCGACGTTTGCGTGTCCCAATCGCCGAGACTGAGGAAGGCGACATCGCAACCATCGAGGCAGAAGTCGACGCCCACATGCCAGGATACAAAAACCTGCCCTACCGCATCCGGTTGCGCGACGAAAGCGGCTTTCTCACTGTGGCGTACTTCCGCGCTAACGAGGAGATGTTGAAGCGTATGTGGCCTGTGGGTCAAACGCGTCTCATCAGCGGCACTATCGGCATCTATGACGGCGTGCGGCAAATGCTGCACCCCGATCACGTTGTTGATCCTACAAAGGGTGAGGCGCCCCCGGCGGTGGAGCCCATCTATCCGCTTACTCAGGGACTGGCCGGCCGCACGCTAGCGCGGACATTGCTCGCCGCGCTCGATACGGTGCCTGAGGCGCCGGAATGGCTCGAGGCCACGACCGTGCGTGCGCACGACTGGCCGGATTTCCGGACCGCACTTGAACATATCCACCGGCCAGCCTCGCCGGAAGACGTGGCTGCCGAGAGCGCATTTCGGACTCGGCTTGCTTACGACGAACTGTTCGCGCGCCAGTGTGCATTGCGCTTACGCCGTCAGCATCGCCGCAAGGAGCCTGGCCGCGCTGTGGTGGGCGATGAGCGTCTCTCCAACATGATGCTCGAAAGCTTGCCGTTTGCGCCGACGGGCGCGCAGCGACGCTCGGTGAGCGAAATCTATGCAGATATGGGCGAGCCCGCCCCAATGTTACGGTTGCTGCAAGGCGACGTGGGGTCCGGGAAAACCCTGGTCGCGGCGCTCGCGATGGCGCGCGCTGCCGAAGCGGGATTGCAGAGCGCGATGATGGCGCCAACAGATCTGCTTGCGCGCCAACACGGCGCGACTTTGGCCCCGCTGCTCGAAGCGGCGGGTATCAAAATGGCGATACTCACCGGCCGCGATAAGGCGAGGGAACGCAAAGCCATTCTCGAGCGCCTGGCAAATGGCGACGTCCACGTCGTCGTCGGCACGCACGCCCTCTTTCAAGAAGAAGTCACGTTCAACGATCTTGGGCTCATCGTGATCGACGAGCAGCATCGCTTCGGAGTCTCTGATCGCATGCGCATGGTCGCCAAAGGCTTCGCACCGCACGTGCTTGTGATGAGTGCGACGCCGATCCCGCGCACGCTGGCGCTCTCGATCCATGGCGACATGGATCTTTCCGTGCTTGATGAAAAACCGCCTGGCCGGCAGCCAATCAAGACTGCAACAATGCCAACGTCACGTGTCGACGAAGTCATTCAAGCCATTGGCGACGCAGCCAAACGCGGCGAACGCGCATATTGGGTTTGCCCGCTGATTGAGGAGAGCGAAGCGGTCGATCTGCCCGCCGTGCTCGATCGCCATCAGGCGCTAGAAACTTACTTCTGCAAAGGTGTCGAGATCGTCCACGGCAAGATGAGCGTCACAGCGCGCGAGGCGGCGATGGACCGTTTCCGATCTGGCGAGTCGTTCTTGATGGTGGCGACAACCGTGATCGAAGTCGGCGTGAACGTGCCGGAAGCGACGATCATGGTGATCGAGCAAGCCGAGCGCTTTGGCCTTGCCCAATTGCACCAGCTGCGCGGGCGCGTCGGCCGTGGCGAAAAGCAAGGCTCGTGTGTGTTGCTCTGGAAGGCGCCGCTCGGCGAAAGCGCCAAAACGCGCCTCGACGCCGTCCGCCGCAACGACGACGGCTTCGCCATCGCTGAGATCGATTTCAAGCTGCGTGGCGCGGGCGACGTGCTCGGCACCCAACAGTCCGGCCTGCCGCCCTTTCGGCTGGTCTCGCCGGAGGCGCACGCAGATATGCTGGGCGCCGCAGACAAAGAGGCGCGGCTGGCGATCGAGCGCGATCCGGACCTTCGCAGTCCTCGCGGCGAGGCAATCCGGCTGGTGCTTTCCCTCTTTGGCTACGCCGACGCCGCCGAACTGGCGCGCTCTGGCTAGAGAGCTTGCAATTTCGCCGCACGTCCGCTTTGTCCCGCCAACCGATGCCCACACCCCTGCCCATCTCCTGCTACATCCGCGCCAAGAACGAAGAGCGGCTGATCGCCGAGGTCATCAGAGCTGCGCTTCAAGTGGCGGACGAGGTCGTCGTCATCGATAGCGGCTCGACCGATAAAACCGTCACGCTCAGCGAAGCCGCAGGCGCCCGCGTGGTCCCCTCACCCTGGCTCGGCGGCGGCAAACAGAAGCGGCTCGGCGAAGACGCGACCAAGCACAATTGGCTGCTCGATCTCGACGCCGACGAACTCATCACGCCGAAACTCGCTGACGAAATCCGCGCGCTGTTCGCTGACGGTAAGGAGCCGCCCTGCCCCGTCTACACATTCGAACTGGTCACCAAGCCGCCTGTGGGCGAGCCGTGGTGGAATGCCAGCGTGGTGAAGCGCAATCGCTTCTATGATCGCCGCGTCATCCGCGCCCGCGATCACGCCGGTTGGGATCAGCTCGAAATTCCACCGGGCATGAAGGTCGGCAAGTTCAGGCACAAGATCCTGCACGTCTCGTTCACCGGCCTTGAGCAACTGCAGGACAAGTTCAACAAGACCTCATCCTCGCGCGCGAAAAACGCGACGCTCAAATCCTTCTGGTACGTGGCGCTGCGCCTGCTGTTTGCGCGTCCGTTTTATTTTCTGAACCACTACATCCGGCGCGGCTTGTGGCGCGAAGGATGGTACGGCTTCGCCGTCGCCAACATCGCCGCGCATGGTCGCTGGCTTAAAGACGCCAAGATGCTGGAGATCTATCTCCGCCGCCGCGATGAGGCGAAAAAGCGGCAAAGCTGATCCACCGCATGGAGGGAGCCGTAGAGGGAACAGGCGCAGGCACAGGCGCTTTTATCTCAGAGGTCCCTTCTTACATGAAGTCCATGCCTGATCAGATCGCGCCGTCCGGCGAGGCGCAATCGCCGCTCCGGGCAACTTCGGGGATCATCGCCAGCCTGAAAGCGCCGACGAGTGCGAAAGCGGCGCTGCTAGGCTTGCTGCAGGTTAAGGGTGGCACGGCGGTCATTACACTGCCTGATGGACGCGTCTTGGAATTTGGCGATGGCGCGGGACCGGCAGTGGATTTCCGCATTCACTCCTACAATTTTGCGAAGCGGGTTCTCGCCACCGGCGACATTGGCTTTGCCGAGGGCTTGATGGCGGGTGAATGGGAAAGCAATGATCTGGCCGCGCTATTGACCTTGCTCGCTTCGAACATCGAGCGCTTCACCCGGCTGATGGAGGGTGGCCCGATTGGCAAGGCGCTGCACTGGCTTCGCCATGTCTCAAACGCCAATACGAGATCGGGTTCGCGGCGCAACATTCTTGCCCACTACGACCTCGGCAATGAATTTTATGGCTCCTGGCTGGACGCCTCAATGACCTACTCCTCCGCTCGCTTCGATGCGCAGGTACGCGACCTCGAAGCTGGCCAACATGCGAAATACGAAGCGTTGGCAGAGCATCTCGATCTCAAGCGTGGCGACCACGTTCTTGAAATCGGCTGCGGCTGGGGCGGTTTTGCGGAATTTGCCGCGCGCGACTACGGCGCACGCGTAACCGGCATCACAATTAGCGACGAACAACTAGCGTACGCAAAGGCGCGTATGGAAAGAGCGGGCCTGGTCGATCTGGTGGAAATCCGCCGGCAAGATTATCGCGACGTTAAAGGGCAATTCGACAAGGTCGCTTCCATCGAAATGTTCGAGGCGGTTGGCGAGGAATACTGGCCAGCCTATTTCAGCAAAATCGCCGAGGTGTTGAAGCCGGGTGGCCGCGCAGGCCTGCAGATCATCACGATCAAGGAAGAATTGTTTGCCAGATACCGCCAGCGCGCCGACTTCATTCAGCGATACGTTTTTCCCGGCGGCATGCTCGCAAGCGTGGAGCGCTTGAAGGAAGAGACGGCCAAGGTCGGATTGGTTTGGAGCCGGGCGGACGCGTTCGGCCAATCCTACGCCGACACGCTGGCCGAATGGGCGCGGCGCTTTAGAGCCAAATGGACGGATATCAGAGCCTTGGGCTTCGACGAACGATTCAAGCAGCTTTGGCTTTTCTACCTCAGCTATTGTGAAGCTGGCTTCCGAAGCGGACGCACCAATGTCGTCCAGTTGGAACTCGCGAAACCGGCCTAAACCCTCTCCGCCCGCGGTTGAACCGGGCGGCGCGGCGGATTAGCGTTGGCGGCATGAACGATCCGCTTGTCACGCCCGCCTGGCTCAGCCAGCACCTGGATTCTCCAGACATTCGCGTCATCGACGCGACTTGGTTTATCCCCACTGATCCGCGCGATGCGAAGGCGCTCTACGCCGAACGGCGCATTCCTGGCGCGATCTTTTTTGATATCGACGAGGTCGCCGACACCGACAGCGACCTGCCGCACATGCTGCCCTCCCCAGAGAAATTCGCTTCGCGGATGCGCAAGGCAGGTGTCGGCGATGGCGCGCGAATCGTCGTGTACGACAATCACGGATTGATGAGCGCCGCGCGGGTGTGGTGGACGTTCCGGGTGTTTGGACACGAAGACGTCTCGGTGCTCGATGGCGGCTTCCCTGCTTGGGAACGCGCCGGCTACGAAATTGAAGACGGCCCTCCACGTTCGCGCATGGAACGCCATTTTACGGCCCGCGTGCGTCACGACCTCGTACGAAATCTCGCTGACATGCAACGTGCGATCAGTGGCGGCAACCGAACGCCTATTCTCGATGCACGAGCGGCTCCACGTTTTCGCGGCGAAGCCGCCGAGCCCCGCGCCGGTTTGCGCAGCGGCCACATGCCGGGCGCACTCAATGTGCCATTCCAATCGCTCCTCTGCGACAATGGGACGATGAAAGACGCCGACGAACTCAAGCAAATCTTCGATGACGCCGGGCTCACGTTCAACGCTGCGCCAATCTGTAGCTGCGGCTCAGGCATCACTGCTGCAGTGATCGCGCTTGCCCTGGCGCGCACCGGGCGTTGGGATGCTGCTGTCTATGACGGCTCTTGGACAGAATGGGGCGGACACGGAGACACGCCCGTCGTCACTGGTGCATAGAAAACGTCGAGCTAAAGCGACGCCACCCGCAGGATAAGTGAAACGAGGTCGCGCTGCGAATGCGCGTTGGTTTTCTCAAAGATAGTGCGCAGGTGCGTGCGCACAGTCAGTTCCGACAACGAACGATCTCGTGCGATCTGCGCCACGTCAGCGTCAGACGCCAGCGCCAACGCGATAGCAGCTTCAGTCTTCGATAGACCGAACCACGCATGCAAACAGCTGACGTCCGGCAACTTGCGTTCACTCGGATGCATGAAGCGAAACTGCAAAACACCGCCACTTTCCGGCGTAGCGGCGACCACCAGACCCAAAATCCAATCGTCATCTCGTGCACGCAGTTTGAACGGCGCAGCGCTTGAAGGCTGGGAGAGGACGGCTTTTATGGCGCAATCGAGCCGGGCGGCGTTATCGGGTTTGGGCGCAAACAACACGCCGCCGCTTACATCGACCACAGGAAGCAGCCAGTTCGGGACCGCACCGCCGTTGATTCGAAGATCATTACCCGTAATCACGCTCGCAATGACGCGCTCGAGAGCGACGTCAACATTGGCAACCACTGTCAGCAGCGCGCCCGACATCCTGAACGCCCCCGAAAATCCATCGACACACGGACTGGCGTACGATCTGTACAACTTACGCCCAACTCTCATTTGGGGTAGAGAACTTCGTCTCGTGACGGCCAGGGCCGTTCGATGCATTGCGGAGTTCGCAACCCTTGGAGCGGCGCAAAACGCGGCAAAATCCACCAATATTTGGCTCTGAGACAGGTCAATGGCGGACTTCATGAGAATGTAAAATGCGTTACGCATGTGGGAGTGCGCGAATGCACGTCTTTGCTGGCGCTCCGTTCGACACGTCGCAGCACCGTTTTGCGCTTCACAGATTCGCCAGCTCGAGGAAGAAAACGGCAAGCTGAAGAAGATCGTCGCCGATTTGAGTCTCGACAAGGAGATGCTGCAGGACGTGATCCGGCGAAAGCTCTAAGGCCTGGTCGCCGCCGTCAGATTGTCGATCAGATGTGCCACACATGGCAGGTCAGCATTCGCCGCGCCTGCGCCGTGTTGAGGGCGGAGCGATCGAGCTATCACTATACGGCGCGCCGCAGCGATCAGGCCGGACTGAAGCAACGGATCAAAGAGATCGCGCAAACCCGCGTTCGCTACGGCTATCGGCGCATCGCGGTGCTGCTTCGCCGTGATGGCTGGATCGTCAACGCCAAGCGGGTGCAACGTCTTTATAGAGAAATGGGTGCGTGCACCGACGCATTCTGAACATCGATTCCGAGCCAAGCTGAACACTCAGTCCGACGGAAGCTGAACACCGGTTCCGAGGGAAGCTGAACGGCCAATCCGACGAAGCTGAACAGGCCCCAAAGGCCCAGCGCGTGCGAGACGTCGTCCCCTGAAAGCGAGGGGAGCCGATGTCCGCGAGGAGAAAGTC